>NZ_JBEXUR010000016.1:0-11402 GCF_040614415.1 Micromonospora sp. NPDC005979
CGGCCGGATCGACAATGAGTCACCCAAGCGATCATCGACGCCGAACCTAACGGCAACCAGCCGAACCGATCACCACAGACATAGAAGCGTCTTGCGGTTTCTGTCGCGGCATAAGCCGCAAAAGTGACGTAGCGCCAACCGAAAATGCAAGATCGGCGGGGCTGGGAACGGGGGGCCGTTTCGCGTTGTCCGATAGGCGTGAGAGTTGCGACGTTGGAGTTGTGGGTGAGCCGGGAACGCGGGCCCACGTGCGAGACTAGGTAACCATGAGCGACCCACGGATCACCTCGTCGATCTTCACCCGCGGCGCGGTCGACCTCAGCACGCTGCGTGGCCCCGCACCAGCCGGTACCCGCCCCGGCGCACCCCCGCAGGGCGGCCCGTCCGCCGGCACGCCGGGTGCACCGACCGCCGACAACGCCTCCATCGTCGACGTCACCGAAGCGACCATCCAGTCCGCGGTGCTCGAGCAGTCGATGGCCATGCCCGTCATCGTCTTCTTCGGCGCGGCCGGCTTCCCGGAGAGCGACGAGTTCGCCCCGGTGCTCGAGCGGCTGGCCGCCGAGGGCGGCGGCACCTGGTTGCTGGCCCGGGTCGACGTGCAGGAGAACCCGCGGATCGCCCAGATGTTCCGGGTCCAGGGCGTCCCGACGGTCTACGCGGTCGTCGGCGGCCAGCCGATCGACGCCTTCTCCGGTGTGGTGCCCGAGGCCCAGCTCCGCCAGTGGATCCAGGCCGTTCTCAAGGCCGGCGGCGTGACCGTCGCCGAGCCGGAGGACCCGCGCCTCGACGAGGCGGACGACGCGCTCATGAGCGGCGACCTAGACGCCGCCGAGCAGGCGTACCGCAAGATCCTCGCCGACGCCCCCGCGGACGCCGCGGCCACGGCGGGCCTCGCCCAGGTCGGCGTGGCACGCCGGGTGGCGGGCGCCGACCCGGCCGCCGCCCTGGCCGCCGCCGAGAGCGCCCCCGACGACGTCGCGGCCCAACTGCTGGCCGCCGACATCGAGGTGCTCAGCGGGCTGGCCGAGCAGGCGTACGCCCGCCTCGTCGGTCTGGTCCGGCGCACCGCCGGCGAGGACCGCGAGACGGTCCGCCAGCACCTGGTGTCGCTCTTCTCCATCGCCGGCCCGGACGATCCGGCGGTCGCCTCGGCCCGCAGGGCACTGGCCAGCGCCCTGTTCTGAGTTCGCAGCACGACTGTGCATGCGTAGTACGCCAGCGCGGGCCGGCGTTCGCCGGCCCGCCCGACCACCGGGGACGGGAGCTCATGATGCGCCGGATCGCCGTCCTCGACGCGCCGACAAACCTCGGCCTGCGACCGCCGACGTCCACCTCCGTGCCGGGCTGCGCCAAGGCGCCCGGCGCGCTGCGCGACCACGACCTGCTGGCCCGGCTGCGGGCCCGCGACGCCGGGTGCCTCACCGCACCCCGGTACGACCCCGGTGACTGGCGGCCCGGGGACGGTGTGTGCCACGCCCGGGAGATCGCCGACTACTCGCTCGCGCTCGCCGAGCGGATCGGCTCGATCATCGACCGGGGCGAGTTCCCGGTGGTGCTGGGTGGCGACTGTTCGGTGCTGCTCGGTTCCGCGCTCGCCATGCACCGCCTCGGTGAGGCGGTCGGCGGGCGGATCGGACTGGTCTTCGTCGACGGGCACTCCGACTTCCGGCACCCCGGCAACGCCTCCTACGTCGGCGCGGCCGCCGGGGAGGACCTGGCCCTGGTCACCGGGCGCGGGCAGGCCGACCTGGCCGCGTTGGAGGGTCGCCGGCCCTACTTCCGCGACATCGACGTGGTGGTGTTGGGCATCCGTGCGCAGGACGAGTACCGCCTCGACCTCCAGGCCGCCGGCATCACCACCCGCCCGGTCCCCGCGCTGCGCGCCGAGGGCGCCGCCCGGACGGCCCAGTGGGCACACGAGCAGCTCGCCGACTGCGCGGGCTACTGGGTACACATCGACGTCGACGTCCTCGATCCGGCGGTGATGCCGGCCGTCGACGCCCCCGACCCCGGCGGCATCGCCTTCGCCGAGCTGGAGATCCTGCTCGCCGGCCTGGTCGACACGCCACACTGCCTCGGCGTCGAACTGACCGTCTTCGACCCCGACTACGACCCGGACGGCTCGTACGCCGCCGAGATCGTCAACACCGTGGTCGCCGGTCTGGCGCCCGTCAGCGCCCCGGAGGCGATGCCGCCGCGGCTGCTGTCGCCCCGGCCCACGCCCGCCGCGCGTCGTGCCACCGAGCGGACGGCCGCCGGCCGGTCCGACCGTGCCGAGCGCAATGGCGGGTCGGCCGGGCTTGATCATGCCGCACGGGTCCCGGAATCTGCCGGCCCTGATCGCGGTGCGGGCACCGTCGCGGGCGCTGCCCGGTTCGATGAGTTCGACGGCGAGGGCCTCGACGAGGACGACACCCTCGGCGCGGCCTCTCCCGGCCTCGGCTCCTCCCGCATTCCGCTGTCGAGGAGTGAGGCGGCCGACAAGGTCCCGGCGGAGGCCGAGCCATCCGTGATCCGCGACCGGTCCCCGTCCGAGCCGTCGGGTCTCGCGGCGCAGATCGCGGGCACGGGCGAGTCGTCGGGTCTCGCGGCGCAGATCGCGGCCAGGATTGAGCCGCCGGGTCCCGCGGCCTCCGTCGAGCCGTCGGGCCTCGCGGCGCAGATCGCGGCCTCGGTCGAGCCGTCGGGTCTTGCGGCGCAGATCGCGGGCACGGGCGAGTCGTCGGGTCTCGCGGCGCAGATCGCGGGCACGGTCGAGCCGTCGGGCCTCGCGGCGCAGATCGCGGGCACGGGCGAGCGCGAGCCGGTCGGTCCGCCGGCGTCGGCCGGCCCGGGTCTGCTGCGGCGGCCCTCCCCGCCGGCCCAGAACGCACCCGAAGGGCCCCAGGCCGACACCGCCTGACCCGCTCGCGGCCACCCGACCCGTGATCCACTCGGTGTCAGCGAAACCGGGGTGTCCGGACGGCTTGGACGCCCCGGTTTCAGCGAAACCGAGTGGATCAAGGCCCGGACCGGGTGGTTCAGGAGGTGGGCAGGGCGCGGAGGAAGCGTTCGGCGATCGGGACGGCCGAGGCGGTGCTGGCGCCGCCCTTCTCCACGAACACGGCGAACGCGACGTCACCCCGCCAACCCACAAACCAGGCGTGCGTGTGGGCCGGGTTGTCGTCGAACTCGGCGGTGCCGGTCTTGCCGTACACCTCGCCGCCCGGAACGTCCTTGAGCGCGCTGGCGGTGCCGGCGGTGACCACCTCGCGCATCATCGTGCGCAGCGCCGTGACGGACTCGGGCTTGAGCTGCTCGCCGGGCGGGGCCGGCTTGGCCGGCGCGGGGTCGACCAGCAGTTTCGGCTGCTCGAAGCGGCCCCGGGCGACGGCTGCGGTGGCACCGGCCATGGCCAGGGGGCTGACCAGCGTGGTGCCCTGGCCGAACGACGCGGCGGCCTGCTCGGCGGGGCTGCCGCCGGTGGAGACCTTGCCGGTGAAGGCATCGACGCCGAGGTCCCACTGCCCCTCCAGCCCCAGGGACCGGCCGGCGGCGGCCAGCCCGTCGCCGCCGAGCTTCGGCGCCAGCGAGGCGAAGGCAGTGTTGCAGGACTTCGCGAAGTCGGTGCGGAAGGGCACCGAGCCCAACTCGAAGTTGTCCGAGTTCTTGAAGGAGCGGCCGTCGACGGTGAAGGTCTTCTTGCACTCCACCGGGCCGTCCAGAGTGACCGCGCCCCGGTCCAGCAGGCCCAGCGCACTCACCATCTTGAAGGTGGAGCCCGGCGGCACCTGTGCGCTGAACGCCAGGTTCTCGCCGGCCGGGCCGGGACCGTTCGCGGCGGCGAGTACCGCGCCGTCGCTGACCCGTACCGCGACCAGCGCGGAGCGGCGCGGCTCCGCGCGCAGTGCCCCGTCGGCCGCGTTCTGGGTGGCCACGTCCAGGGTGGTCTTCAGCGCCTGGCCCGGCTGGGGTTCGCGGCGGAACAACTCGGTGCCGGTGGGCGCGAGCTTGCCATCCTCGGTGGGCCGCTCGACCAGGACGGTCAGCCCGGGGGCGCCGCGCAACCGCTCGTCGTAGCGGCCCTGCAGGCCACCGTGTCCGACGAGGTCGCCAGCGACGTACCTGTCGGGGTGGGCGGTGAGGTCGTCGGCCTGCGCCTGGTCGACACTGCCGAGCAGCGCGCGGGCGAACTCCCGGGTGGGTGCGAGGTCGAGCTTGTCGGAGATGAACTTGGTGCCGGGCAGGTCGTAGATGCGAGGTTTGATCTGCTTGTACGCGTCCTCGCGCAGCGTCACCACCTCGACGAACGCTCCCGGGTCGGCCTCGGCGACCCGCTTGGGCAGGTCGGCCAGGTCGACGCCGGGGACCAGAGCCGGACGGATCGCCTTGAAGGCGGCGTCGAGATCCTTGACCAGCTTCTTGATGTCGGTGACCTGGTTGGGCTGCACGCCCACCCGCACGATCGGGCGCGGTGACACGATCGGCGTGCCCGCCGCGTCCAGTACGCCGGCACGCGGGCCGGCATCGCGGCGCAGCGCCAGCCGGTCGCCCCTGGTGAGCTGCTCGTGCAGGACCCGCGGCTCCCACATCACCCGCCACTGGTCGTCGTCGCCCTGGATGAGCCGCAGCTCCCGGTCGTACGTCCAGTGGGTCTGGCCCGGCAGCGTCCAGTCCACCCGGATGGTGGTGGTCGCGATGTTCTTGGTGATCTTCGGCTCGCCCTGCCGGGTCAGCGTGGGCGGGGTCGTCGCCAGCTCGCCGGACAGCTCCTTGATCTCCTTGCTCACCTCGGCCGCCGGTGTCTTCGCGCCGGTCGAGTCGACCATGGCGACCGCCTGCAGGTCGCCGCTGCGCCAACCGGCGAGGAAGGCGTCGGCGCTGCGCTCCGGGCCGTCGTCTCCCGAGCACGCCGCCAGCACACCGGCGGTGAGCAGGGACGCGGTGAGCGCGGCCACCCGGCGGGCGCGGTTCGACCGGTTTGGGCGGGGGTAGGACAAGGTCATGAAGCGGTCCTTCCGATCTCGTGCTGCCCTGCACGGTAGTACGCGAGCGCTGTGCCCAACGTCCCGGGAAGTCCTCGACGTGCGGAAAGACGGACCGAGCCGGTGTGATGAACATCGCGCGGCGGGGTATCCCGCAACCGGCCAACCTCGGACCCGCAACGGGTGAAAGGACGAAGTCCCGATCCGGACGTCCCGCCAGTGGTCCGCCGACGATGGCGGCAAACGGCAGGCCTAGGCTGGGCGGCAGAGTGACCCACAACGCGGTGGGTCGAGGGGAGTGGCACCGATGGACCGGCGTCCGGCGATCAAACCGGAACCCGACCTCCGACCGGATGACTCCGGGCGGGACGAGGACAGCTTCGATTCGGCGACCGACGGGGACGGCTACGGCCGGCTCGACACCGGCGTCACAGGGCTGACCGGGTCGAGCATCGACACCATCTACGATCTGGGTCTGCCGACCGAGGCGTTGACCGACGACGTGGAGGACGCGGAGCTCGACGAACCCGTACCCAACGCGGAGCGGCTGGTGGCCCAGGCCGTCGCGCTCGCCGGGGACGACCATGACGCGGCGACCCTGGTCGGCCGTTTCTGGCGGTTCGCCCCGGACGAGGAGCTGGTCGGCTTCACGGCGGAGGAGATGCTCGACGCGGCCCGGGCGCACCGGGACCTCGCGCAGCAGCGGGTGCCCGGCGAGTTGAAGTTGCGGATCCACGAGCCGCACGCCGACCAGCACCACACCGTCGTCGAGATCGTCACCGACGACATGCCGTTCCTGGTCGACTCGGTGACCGCGCTGCTCAACTCGTACCACCTGGACGTACACCTGCTGGTGCACCCGCTGGTGGTGGTCCGACGTGAGCCGCTGGGCCAGCTCACCGAGGTTTCGGCGGACGTGGAGCCGGACGACGCGATCGCCGGTGACATCGTCGAGAGCTGGATGCGGATCGAGATCGACCCGGTCCGGGACGCGGCCGAGCGGGACCGGTTGCGGCGCGAGCTGCAACGGGTGCTCACCGACGTACGGGAGGCCGTGGAGGACTGGCCGAAGATGCGTCAGCGGGCCCTCGCGCTCGCCGACGAGCTGGCCTCGGCCCGTACCTCGGACAACCGCCCGCCCGTGCCGGAGAAGGACATCACCGACTCGGTGGAGCTGCTGCGCTGGCTCGCGCACGACCACTTCACGTTCCTCGGCTACCGCGAGTACCGCCTGGTCGACGCCCCCGACGGAAACCCCGCGGACCCGGTGGACGGCAAGGCCCTCGAAGCGGTGCTCGGCACCGGGCTGGGCATCCTGCGCTCGGACTCCCCGGATGCCCGGTCGCTGGCCTCGATGACGCCCGAGGCACACGAGAAGGTGCTGGAGAAGCGCCTCCTCATCATCACCAAGGCCAACTCGCGGGCCACCGTGCACCGCTCGGCGTACCTGGACTACATCGGCTTCAAGATCTTCAACGAGGCCGGCGAGGTCATCGGCGAGCGGCGTTTCCTGGGGCTGTTTTCCACCGCCGCGTACCGGACCAGCGTCCGGGAGCTGCCCGTGGTGCGACGCAAGGTCGCCGAGGTGCTCGACCGTTCCGGCCTGAGCCGGCGCAGCCACTCGGGCAAGGACCTGCTCCAGATCCTGGAGACCTACCCGCGCGACGAGCTGTTCCAGATCAAGACCGACGACCTGTACCACGCGGTGATCGGCGTGCTGCGGATGGCGGGTCGCCGGCAGTTGCGGGTGTTCCTGCGCCGCGACGCGTACGGGCGGTTCATCTCCTGTCTGATCTACCTGCCCCGCGACCGGTTCACGACGCAGAACCGGCTGCGCATGCAGGACATCCTGCTGCGCGAGCTGAACGGTGTCGGGGTGGACTACACGACCCGGGTCACCGAGTCGATGCTTGCCCGGATCCACTTCATCGTCCGTACCGATCCGACCCGGCCGCCCGGCGAGATCGACGCCGACCTGTTGGCCGAGGAGTTGGCCGACGCGACCCGGCTCTGGGACGACGACTACCGGCTGGTGCTGGAGCGCAAGCTCGGCGACGAGCAGGCCAAGCACCTGTTCGCCCGGTACGCCGACGCGTTCCCGGAGGGCTACAAGGACGGGCACACGCCGTACGAGGCGATGAAGGACCTGGCCAAGCTGGAGCTGCTGGAGGAGCCCGGCCAGCTCGAGATGCACCTGTTCCGCAAGCAGCTCGCGCCCCGGCCGGGCACCCGCGTGCCGGGCGCCGATCTGCCCGACGACATGAACGTGCGGTTCAAGGTCTACCGGTACGGGGAGCCGATGATGCTCTCCGCCGTGCTGCCCGTGCTGCACTCGCTCGGCGTACGGGTGGTCGACGAGCACCCGTACGAGGTGGACCGGATCGACGGTCGGGTCTACCTGTACGACTTCGGCCTGATGCTGCCCGAGGGGCACCACGAGCTGGCCGAGGTCCGTCCGCACGTGGAGAACGCGTTCGCGGCGGCCTGGCGCGGCGAGGCCGAGGTGGACCGGTTCAACGAGCTGGTGCTGCGCGCCGGACTGACCTGGCGGCAGGTGGTGGTGCTGCGGGCGTACGCCAAGTACCTGCGGCAGGCCGGCACGGTCTTCTCGCAGGACTACATGGAGCAGACCTTCATCGCGTACCCGAAGCTCGCCAGCCTGTTGGTGGAGCTGTTCGAGACCCGGTTCGCGCCGGGTGACCTGAGCGCCGAGCAGCGGCAGCAGCGCAGCGGCGAGCTGGTGGAGACGATCCGGGGCGCGCTCGACGACGTGGCGAGCCTCGACCAGGACCGGATCCTGCGCTCGTACCTGACGCTGATCGAGGCGACCCTGCGGACCAGCTTCTACCAGAAGCCGGTCGGGGGGCGGCCGAAGGCGTACGTGGCGTTCAAGCTGGATCCGCAGGCCATCCCGGACCTGCCGGCGCCCCGACCGAAGTTCGAGATCTTCGTGTACTCGCCCCGGTTCGAGGGCGTGCATCTGCGGTTCGGGCCGGTGGCCCGGGGCGGGTTGCGCTGGTCCGACCGTCGGGAGGACTTCCGGACCGAGGTGCTGGGCCTGGTCAAGGCGCAGATGGTGAAGAACACGGTGATCGTGCCGGTGGGCGCCAAGGGCGGCTTCGTGCTGAAGCAGAAGCCGGGAGACCGGGACGAGGCGGTCGCCTGCTACCAGGAGTTCGTCGGCGCGATGCTCGACGTCACCGACAACATCGTCAGTGGGCAGATCGTGCCGCCCGACGACGTGGTCCGGCACGACGGCGACGACCCGTACCTGGTGGTCGCGGCGGACAAGGGCACGGCGACGTTCTCGGACATCGCCAACGAGATCTCGCTGGCGCACAACTTCTGGATGGGCGACGCGTTCGCCTCCGGCGGTTCGGCCGGGTATGACCACAAGAAGATGGGCATCACCGCCCGTGGCGCCTGGGAGTCCGTGAAGCGGCACTTCCGCGAGCTGGGCCTGGACACCCAGACCCAGGACTTCACGGTGGTGGGCGTCGGCGACATGTCCGGCGACGTGTTCGGTAACGGGATGCTGCTCTCCGAGCACATCCGGCTGGTGGCCGCGTTCGACCACCGGCACATCTTCCTGGACCCCGACCCGGACGCCGCCACCTCGTACGCGGAGCGGCGACGGATCTTCGACCTGCCCCGCTCCTCCTGGGAGGACTACAACCCGGAGCTGATCTCGGCCGGGGGCGGCATCTTCCCGCGTACCGCGAAGTCGATTCCGATCACGCCGCAGGTCCGGGCGGCGATCGGCCTCGACGACGACGTCACGCAGATCTCGCCGCAGGACCTGATGAAGGCGATCGTCACCGCCCCGGTGGACCTGTTCTGGAACGGCGGCATCGGCACGTACGTCAAGGCCTCCACCCAGACCAACGCCGAGGTGGGCGACAAGTCCAACGACGCGATCCGGGTGGACGGGCGGAGCCTGCGCTGCCGGGTGGCGGGCGAGGGCGGCAACCTGGGCTGGACCCAGCTCGGTCGGATCGAGTACGCGTTGACCGGTGGTCGGATCTACACCGACTTCATCGACAACGCGGCCGGTGTGGACACCTCCGACCACGAGGTGAACATCAAGATCCTGCTGAACACCGCGGTGGCCGACGGCGAGCTGACCACCGCCGAGCGGGACGAGCTGTTGGCCGGGATGACCGACGAGGTCGCCGAGCTGGTGCTGCGCGACAACTACGACCAGGCTCGGGCGATCAACAACGCCCAGGCGCAGGCGGCGTCGCTGCTCCCGGTGCACCGTCGGATGATCAACGAGTTGGAGCGGTCCGGCGCGTTGGACCGGTCGCTGGAGGCGTTGCCGCCGGACGAGGAGCTGGCGGTACGCAGCGAGTCCGGGCTGACCGCGCCGGAGTTCGCCGTGCTGCTCGCGTACGTGAAGATCGTCCTTGAGCGGGAGATCCTCACCGACGGGTTGGCCGACGAGGAGTGGACGTCCGAGGTTCTGGTCAACTACTTCCCGACGCCGATGCGTGAGCGGTTCGCCGACCGGATGGGCCGGCACCGTCTGCGGCGCGACATCGTCACCACCGTGCTGGTCAACGAGGCGATCAACCGGGGCGGTATCTCGTTCGTTTTCCGGGTCGTCGAGGAGACCGCCGCCAGCGCCGCCGACGTGATCCGGGCGTACGTGGTGGTCCGTGAGGTGTTCGGGCTGCGTGACCTCTGGGACGCGGTGGAGGCGCTGGACAACAAGGTCTCGCCGGAGTTGCAGACCAGCGTGTACCTGGACACCCGTCGGTTGCTCGACCGGGCCGTGCGCTGGCTGGTCACCAACCGGCGCTCGCCGATCGACGTGCCCACCGAGATCGCCCGGCTGCGCGACGGGGTGGCCCGGCTCCTGCCGGGTCTGGAGGAGCTGTTCTACGGCGGCGAGCGGCAGGCCATCGCGGCGCACATCGACTCGATGACCGAGCGTGGGCTGCCCCGCGACCTGGCGGAGCAGGCGACCAGGCTGATGTACAGCTTCGGCCTGCTGGACGTGGTGGAGACGGCGACCCGCACCCGACGGGACGTCGGCGAGGTGGCCTCGGTCTACTTCGTGCTCTCCGACCTGTTCCGGGTGGATTCGCTGCTGTCGAAGATCTCCCTGCTGCCACGGGAGGACCGCTGGCAGACCCTCGCGCGGATGGCGCTGCGCTACGACCTGTACGCCGCGTTGGCCGCGCTCACCGCCGAGGTTCTCGACTCCACCGGGGACGAGTTGCCGCCGCACGAGCGGGTGCAGCAGTGGGAGCAGTCGAACGCCACGTCGATCCACCGGGCCCGCCAGGCGATGGGGGAGTTCGACGAGTCGCGGGCCGATCTCGCTGCCCTGTCCGTGCTGCTGCGCCAGATCCGCACCCTGGTGCGGACCTCCGCCGCCGCCTGAGTCGCTACGCCGGACGCGGTCCGGCCGGTCGGGTCACCCCGACCGGCCGGACCGCTTCGTGTACGGGTTGGTCATGCCGCCAGGGTGGCGAAGACGACCACGTTGTCGGGGTAGCTGCGCACGGTCTCGTCGAACTGACCGCCGCACGTCACCACCCGCAGGCCAGGCCGGTCGTTCGGCCCGTACACCAACTCGGTGGGGAAGGCCGTCTTCGGGTACGACTTCACCGAGTCGACCCGGAACGTCGCCGGCTGACCATCCGCCCGCCGCACGGTGATCATGTCACCGGGCACGAGCGCGCCGAGGTCGAAGAAGACGGCCGGGCCGAGCTTCGCCGAGTCCACGTGCCCGACGATGACCGCGTTACCGATCTCACCGGGGCTGGCGCCCGGCTCGTACCAACCGGCCTGGTCGGCCTGCTCCAGCGGGGGGACCTGGACGGTGCCGTCCGGGTTGGTGCCCAGCGACATGATCGTCGCGTCGACGCCGATCCGGGGGATCTCGATGGTGGTCGGAGCGGACCGGGTCAGAGCGGTCGGCGCGGCTCCGCCGTCGACGGGTGGGATGTCGCTGTCGGGGACCGCCGACCCGGTGACCTCGGGGCCGGCCTGGGCCAGCGGCTGTGGGGGTCGGGGAGCGGGCGTGGTCTGCAACGAGGCGCCGATCATGCCGGCGCCGATCATGGCGAGGGTGACGACGACGGCCGCGCCGGCGGCACGCCACGGTCTCCCGTGACGGCCGCCGGCCGGTGTCGCCGTCACGTCAGGCGAGCGAACCATCGGTCCGCCGACGACGCATCAGCACGATCCCGCCGAGCGCGGCAGCGCCGAGCAGGCTCGCGCCGCCGGTGGCCAGGCCACGGTCGGTGCCGGTGCTGACGCCGCCGTCACCACCGTCGACCCCGCCGTGGGGCAGGACGACCAGTTCGCCCTCGCCGCACGAGCCCTTGAGCTCGTAGCGACCCGGCTTGGCGTCCTTGTCGACCTTGGCCTCGCCGTAGTAGACGAACTCACGCTCGTCGTCGCGGCCGCCCTTGTCCCAGCCCT
>NZ_JBEXUR010000016.1:11500-157074 GCF_040614415.1 Micromonospora sp. NPDC005979
CTTGTCGGAGCCGTATTCGTCGTCGGAGCCGTATTCGTGGCCCTCGGACTCGTGGCCCTTGGACTCCCAGCCCTTGTCGGAGCCGTATTCGTCGTCGGAGCCGTATTCGTGGCCCTCGGACTCGTGGCCCTTGGACTCCCAGCCCTTGTCGGAGCCGTATTCGTCGTCCGAGCCGTAGTCCTCGTCCTTGGACTCCCAGTCCTTGCTGTCCTTGTCCTTGGACTCCCAGTCCTTGCTGTCCTTGTCCTCGGACTCCCAGTCCTTCTTGCCTTCGTCCTTGGACTCCCAGTCCTTCTTGCCCTCGTCGTCCTGGGCGTCCTGGCCGTGCTCCTCGCCCTTCCAGTCCTTGCTGTCCTCGTCCTCATAGGCGTCGGCGGCAGCGCCACCGCCCTGGCCGCCGGGCTGGGCGTCGCCGTGCTCACCCTTGCCCTCGTCGTCCTTGCCCTTGTCGCCCTTGCCTTCGTGGTCCTTGCCCTTGTCGTCCTTGCCGTGCTCGTCCTTGCCCTTGCCCTTGTCCTCGTCCTTGCCGTGCTCGTCCTTGCCCTTGTCGTCGTGGTCGTAGGAGTCGTCCTCCTCGCTCCACTCGCCGCGGTCCTCGCCCCGGTCGTCGCGCGCGGGCTTGAGCTTGACCTTGCCGGTGACCTTGGACCACACGTAGGCGTGCTCCTGGCGATCCGGGCAGATCTCGAGGAGCTTGACCTCGTCGCCGGCCTTCACGATGTGCGGCTTGGCGTAGACCTTGCCGTCCTCGTCGTGGTGACCGTCAGCGAACGCGATCCCCGGCGCAAACACCAGGAGGGACGCGCCACCGAGGGCAGCGCCCGCAACGACCTTCCCGAGCATCTTCTTAGCCATGACCTGCGTCACTCCATCCCTGTTGTCCTGAGCCCGGCGACAACCGAGCTAAGACCGACGTTAGACCTTTTCATGACCTATGAAGTGAAAGATTCGCGTTTTGACCTTTGCTGGTGGTAAGCGGCGAAGGAGTGATACGCGGCTTTCTTTGCCCGCCATGCCACGCCGGGCGCTCACCGCCCGGTCGGGTTGGTCGTGGCCTTCCGGGAACTAGCGGCTGCCCTCGACCGGTAACGGAAGGCTGGTGCCACCCGCGTCACCTCGGAGGTATCGTCCGAGTCGAGGGCGACGACGCATCGAGCCATTGCCATGGAAGCGCTCCCATGCAAGAATCGGCGCACGCGGTTCGGGGGAGCCACACCGCGCAGGCGGGGCGTCGAGGGCATCCGGTTCACCGGACGACAACCGGCCGCCGATCGGTCGGCCACGCGCCGGCCAATCACCACCAACCACCACCACCGCCCGTCCGGGTCGGGCACCCCAAAGAATCCCGTGGCGCCGGAGGCCGTCCGTGCAGGACGCCCGCCGGGCCGTCTCGCCGGGCCGTACGCGGGCCCGGTCTCGCCCAAGGAGATCAGTGGCATGAATGTGTGGAGAAGGCTGTCCGGCCCCCGCCGGACCCTCGCGCTCGCCGGCGCGGGCGTTCTGGTCGCCGGCGGGCTGGTGACGATCCCGGTCACCGCGGCGCAGGCCGCGACGCAGTGCGACATCGCGTACACGACCAACGACTGGCAGGGTGGCTTCACCGCCAACATCACCATCAAGAACCTCGGCGACCCGGTCAACGGCTGGACGCTGGGCTGGACCTTCCCCAACTCCAGCCAGCGCGTGCAGCAGGGCTGGTCGGCCACGTACACCCAGTCCGGCAGCCAGGTCACCGCCCGCAGCATGTCCTACAACGGCACCCTCGCGACCGGCGCCTCGACGACCCTCGGGTTCAACGGAGCGTGGAGCGGCAGCAACCCGAAGCCGACCTCGTTCACCCTGAACGGTGTGGTCTGCAACGGTGGCACCGGCAACCCGACCACCCCGCCGCCCACCACGCCCCCGCCGACCACGCCTCCGCCCACCACGCCTCCCCCCACGACCCCGCCGCCCACGACGGGGCCGCCGCCGACCACCCCGCCCCCCGGTGTGAAGGTCGACAACCCGTACGCCGGTGTGCCCGGGTACGTGAACCCGGAGTGGAAGGCCAAGGCGGACGCCGAGCCCGGCGGTAGCCGCGTCTCGAACAACCCCACCGCCGTGTGGCTGGACCGGATCGCCGCGATCAACGGCACGCCGAACAGCAGCTCCAACGGCGCCTTCGGGGTGAAGGACCACCTGGACGAGGCGCTGCGCCAGGGCGCCGGCTACATCCAGTTCGTCATCTACAACCTCCCCGGCCGCGACTGCTCGGCGCTCGCCTCCAACGGTGAGCTGGGGCCGAACGAGCTGCCCCGGTACAAGTCCGAGTACATCGACCCGATCGCCGCGATCCAGGGCGACTCGAAGTACCGGAACATCCGGATCATCAACATCATCGAGATCGACTCGTTGCCGAACCTGGTGACCAACACGTCCGGCCAGGCCGGTGGCACGGTCATGTGTGACACGGTCAAGGCCAACGGCGCGTACGTCAACGGTGTCGGCTACGCCCTCGCCAAGCTGGGCGCGATCGGCAACGTCTACAACTACATCGACGCCGGGCACCACGGCTGGCTCGGTTGGGACAGCAACTTCAACCCGTCCGCCGAGATCCTGAAGACCGCCGCTGTCGCCTCCGGCAGCACGGTCAACAACGTGCACGGCTTCATCACCAACACCGCCAACTACTCGGCGCTCACGGAGCCGTACTTCAAGGTCACCGACAACGTGAACGGCCAGACGGTGCGGCAGTCCAAGTGGATCGACTGGAACTACTACGTCGACGAGCTGTCCTTCGCCCAGGCGTTCCGGACCAAGCTGGTGTCGTTGGGCTTCAACTCCAACATCGGCATGCTGATCGACACGTCCCGCAACGGCTGGGGCGGCGCCAACCGGCCCACCGGCCCGGGCGCGACGACCAGCGTCGACACGTACGTCAACGGTGGCCGGGTCGACCGTCGGGCGCACGCCGGTAACTGGTGCAACCAGGCCGGCGCGGGTCTCGGCGAGCGGCCGCGGGCGAACCCGGCGACGGGCATCGACGCCTACGTCTGGGTGAAGCCTCCGGGCGAGTCGGACGGCTCCAGCTCGGAGATCCCGAACAACGAGGGCAAGGGCTTCGACCGGATGTGCGACCCGACGTACGGCGGTAACGCCCGCAACGGCAACAACCCCACCGGGGCGCTGGGGAACGCGCCGATCTCCGGAGCGTGGTTCTCGGCTCAGTTCCGCGAGCTGATGCAGAACGCCTACCCGGCGCTCTGATCGGGTAGCTCACGCGCCAACCCGCCTCCGGCAGTAGGTGAGGCACTGCCGGGGGCAGGTTTCCCCGGGGTCCCCGGTCCGACCATCACGGTCGGGCCGGGGACCCCCCTTTCCGCGTCTGTCCCAGGTCAGGGCACGGTGCGTTCGATCGCCGCGCGGCCGTGTTCGGCCAGGTCGCGACGGGCCTTCTCCAGGTTCTCCGGGGTGAGGTCCTGCCCACGGGCCTTCACCAGGTCCTCCGGTTCCCAGGGCTGCTCGGCGCCGGTACGGATGTTGTCGCCGCCCGCGCCGGTGCCCGTCCCGGTCGCGCCGGTCCCGGCGCCGTACGGGTCGCCGATCAGGTCGTCGGAGTCCGGGGCAAGGTCCGGCTGCCGCTCGCGGGGTTCGGTGAAGGTCGGCGTGTCGCGGTCGGGGCCACCCCCGGTCCGCAGCTCCGGGACGGTGCTGTCGTCGTCCACCGCGGCGGCCGTTTGCGGGCTCTCCTCCAGCGGTCGGCGGTCGCGATCGGTCATGGTGCTGCCTCCTGTGTCCGACACGGTGCCTGATCCCCGCCGCGTACCCCGTGCGCGGGTGCCCATGCGCGGCGCCGGCGCCGTCCCGGTGGACGGCGCCGGCGGCGGAGCGGGGTTCAGCGGTCGGACTGCGACTCGTTCGCGGACGGTGCCTCCGCCGGCCGCAGCCACTGCCAGAGCAGCATGACCAGCCCGAAGGCGAGCATCACCAGGCCGGCCCACAGGTTGATGCGGACACCCTCGGCCTTGTCGATCTCGGCTCGACTGTCGAAGATGCCGATCAGCGTCACGATGATTCCGTACGCCACGAAGAGCCCACCGATCACGCGACGGATGTCGAACAGACGGGCGGCGGCGGAGCGGCGCTCCTCCGACTGCGTCTCGTCGATCAGCGGGTCCTGCGCCGGCTGGCCGTCGTTGCTCATCTGCCGACTCCTTTCCTAGAAGACCGGGATGTAGAAGAGTGCGGCCAGCGCGACCGCGACCAGGCCGAGCAGCACGGGGGAGCGGTACCAGACGGCGTCCCCGGCGAGCACGTCGCCCTTCAGGTCGACGCCGCCCATCCCGTAGACCAGTCCGCGCAGATCCTCGTCGCGCTTGGGCGCGGTGAGCGGGGTGAGGATGGCGGCGACCACCGCCACGGTGACGAACGCGATTCCGGCGCCCCAGAAGCTCTCCTCCAGGTCGGAGTTGAAGCCGATGACGCCGCCCTTGTAGAGCAGGTACGTCGCCAGCGACGCCAGGGTGCCGAGCAGCAGCGACCAGAAGCCCGCGAGGGCGCTCATCCGCTTCCAGAACATGCCGATGATGAAGGTGGCGAACAGCGGTGCGTTGAACAGGGAGAAGAGTGCCTGGATGTAGTTCATGATGTTGCTGAACCCGGAGGCGATGAACGCGGTCCCGATGCCGATCACCACGGCCGCGACGGTCGCCCACCGGCCGATCCGCAGGTAGTACTCGTCGGACCGGCCGCGCCGGACGTACGACTGCCAGATGTCGTAGGTGAAGACGGTGTTGAAGCCGCTCACGTTGGCCGCCATGCCGGCCATGAACGACGCGAGCAGGCCGGTGACCGCCACACCGAGCACGCCGTTGGGCAGCAGGTCCCGCATCAGCAGCGGGATGGCGTTGTTGTACTGCAGGTCGCCGCTCTCCGCGCCGAGGCCCTTGACCGTCACCAGGGCGACCAGGCCCGGGATGATCGTGACCAGCGGGATGAAGAGCTTCGGGTACGCGGCGATGATCGGCGTACGCCGGGCGGCGCTCATGTTCTTGGCCGACAGGGCCCGCTGCACCTCGGCGAAGTTCGTCGTCCAGTAGCCGAACGAGAGCACGAAACCGAGGCCGAAGACGATGCCGATCCACTGCGCGCCGAGGGGGTTGTCGGTGCTGCCGGTGTCCTGCCAGGCGTGCAGACCCGCCTCGCCGAGTTTCGAGTCGCGGACCGCGTCCATCAGCCCACTCACGCCCCCGACCTTGACCAGACCGATCACGGTGACCGGGATGAGGCCGGCCAGGATGACGAAGAACTGGAGGACCTCGTTGTAGATGGCCCCGGACAGGCCACCGATGGTGATGTACGCCAGCACGATCGCCGCGCCCACCACGATCGCCGTCCAGAGCGGCCAGCCGAGCAGCGCCTGCATGACCAGGGCCAGCGCGTAGAGGTTCACACCGGCGATCAGCACCTGGGCGACGGCGAAGCTGAGCGCGTTCAGCAGGTGCGTCGGTCGGTTGAAGCGCAACCGCAGGTACTCGGGGACGCTGCGGACCTTGGAGCCGTAGTAGAAGGGCATCATCACGATGCCCAGGAAGACCATCGCCGGCACCGCGCCGATCCAGTAGTAGTGGACCGTCATGACGCCGTACTGGGCGCCGTTGGCCGCCATGCCGATGATCTCCAGTGCCCCGAGGTTCGCCGAGACGAAGGCGAGGCCGGTCACCCAGGCCGGCAGGGAACGGCCGGAGAGGAAGAAGTCGACGCTGGTCCGGATCGCCCGGCGGGCGGCGAAGCCGACCCCGAGGACGGTGACGAAGTACAGCGCGAGGATCAGGTAGTCCAGCCCGTTCATGTTGAGCCGGAGGCCGCCGCCGTCCATCTCGTCACCCCTCGTCCGACGTGGGCACCGCATTCGATGCGCGCGCCCTATTACCCGCTGCGCGAGGTTTCACGCCTGCCTGTCTGATCCGTGTGGTTCCGGCGCTCCCGAGGTCTTTCGTGGCGTACCCCGCGGGTTGCCCCGGCTGCCGCAGCGGCGGCGTCGCGGCGACGCTGCGGGGATGGGCGCCCTGCGGTGGGTGGCCTGGTCCCTTTGCTCTGCTTCAGCGGAGGAAACAGCGGGCGTCCGGTATCCGGACACCGGGTGTTGCCTATGGTGAAGCAGAGCAAAGGGGCCAGACCGGTAGCCGGCTACCGGCCGGCGGCCCGGCGCCGGCGCGGCCCGGCGTTGGCCCGCGCCCGGCCGGTGCGGGCCGGTGCAGGCGCGAAAAGGGACGCCCGGCCGGTGTCGGCCGAGCGTCCCGCGGTGGTCCGGGTAGGTCAGCGACCCAGGACGCGGTCCAGGAAGTCCCGGTAGTTACGGACCGCCATGCGCAGTTGCTCGGTGTCCGCCGAGCCGGCGTCCTGCCAGCCGCCCAGCGTGTTCTTCTGCGCCGCGAGCGCCGAGGCGAGTGCCTGGATGGCCTCCTCGACCAGGGCCTGCGCCTCGCCCGCCGCGGCGGAAGGATCGTCGACGAACCGCAGTTGCACGTCCCGCCAGCGGTCCCGGAAGCCCTGTGCGGTGTCCCCGTCCAGGAGCGTGGCCGCGTCCGAGGCGACGGTCGAACCGGCGGGCCGCGACGTGCCGGCAGACTCCAACGAGGTGCCGACGCCCTCGGCGGGGACCGGTTCGGCGTCCGGGTCCACCATCTCCGGGGAGGCGCTGCCGTAGCCGGCCGCGCCGGCCGCCGCCGCGTCCGGATCGCCGGCCCAGTCGGTCAGGTCGCTCCGGCGCTCCGGGGCGCCTTCGGTGCTTCCCGGCACGACGACGGTTCGCGCGGTGTCGGTACGGTCACGTCGGTCGTCGAGATCCGGGTCGGCAGCCTCGTCGGCGTCCGGCGTCGTGTCCTCGTCGGTCTCCGCGAAGTCGTCGCGGCGGTGCAGTTCGGCGGTGGGGTCGGCGCGCAGGCCCTCCCGCTCGCCGTCCTCGGCGCCGTCGCCCGGCGCGGCGGTCCGCTCGGCCCGCGGGTCGGGCTGGTCCTGCGGACGCGGGCTGGCCAGAGCGGACGCGGCCACCGCGTCGGCGACCGTGGTCGCTCCGAACGTAGTCGGCAACGGGCCCGGCTCGTGGAAGCCACCCTCGTCGTCGGCCCGGTTCCGCCGGTCGTCGTCGACTCGGTCGTCGTCGACTCGGTCGTCGTCGAGCCGGTCGTCGTCGAGCCGGTCGTCGTCGAGCCGGTCGTACGGGACGTCCGGGTCGGTGCCGTTGATCCGCTCGTGGTCGGTGGTCGGCGCGTCGTCGGCGTCCCGTTCGGCGCCGACGGTCGGATCGTCGAAGGTGCCCCGGTCGTCCAGGGCATCTTCGGGTACGTCCGAGTGGGCGGCCCGGTCACCGGTCGGCGGGACCGGCACCGGCGCGGACCGGACGGCCTCCGGATGGTCGTTGCTCACCTGCTGCTCTTCGTGGCGCATCGGTGGCCTCCTCAGCGGCTCGTGGCGTCGTGCGGAGTGTCCGGGTGGGAACGCTGTTCGGGCGTGCGCTGACCGACGGGCTCCTCGCCGAGCAGGTCGGCGAAGAGGGCCCGGTAGTGCACGACCGCCTGACGCAGCTCCTCGGTGGTCGCCTCACCCCGCGAGTTGCGCAGGTGGATCTCGTGCGCGTCCCGGTAGTTGGTCAGGGTGCGGGCGTGCTCGACGGAGAGATGGGCGATCTGGTCGGAGAAGTCACCGGTCGGGTAGCCCTGCTCCTCGATGAGCCGGGTGACCAGTTCGTCCGCGTCGCCCACGGTCTCACCCGGCGAGTCGATGAAGCGGATCTGGAGCTCCTCCCAGGCGGCGGCGTACCGCGCTCGCGACTCCGGGCTGAGCGGGGTGAGCGTGAGCTCGGCGTGCCGGCGCTCCCGGTCGCGTAGCTCACGCTCCGCGGCGGACCGGCTCTCCTGCTCCTGCACCACCCGGTCGTACTCCGGTCCGAACCGGCTCTGCAGCGCGCGGCGACGACCGATCGTCCGGACGGCCACGGCGATCGCCGCGATGACCACCAGCACGACGAGCACGATGACGACTATCTGCGTGGGCGACATGGGCTCCTCCTTCGTCATCTGGTATTCCCTCCGCGTAGTGATCGCCAATCCCGATCCGGGGTACTTTCCTCGCCGATCGCGCTCCGGCGTGGCGGTAGATGACAGAAACCTGACTCATTCCAGATAGTCCGCGTGGGTGGACTGGCCCCCGTCGTACGGCACCGCCGGCAACGTCTGATCCTTTCCCGCCCAGCGCCAGCGCCCCGGCGAGCGCGACAGCGGGGCGCTCGCCGTACTCGCGGGGGCGCGCTCCGCAGCCCGGACGCCGTCCGACGGCGGTAGTGCAACCGGGCGTGATTACGTATCCTGCCCAAGGCGCGCGCGCCGGTGCCCGGCCCGACGACCGGGTACGCGACCGGCGAGCGCGCTGCCCGGCGGTGCCGGCGCCCCTCCTGCCACCCTTGACGGGCGAGGTCTGATGAAAACCCGCGACTGGCCTATCCGCTCGAAGCTGACCGCGTTGGTCGTCGCGCCGGTGACCGCGCTCCTCGCGTTGTGGATCTTCGCGACGACGTTGACCTTCGGGCCCGCCCTGAACCTGCTCTCCGCGCGTACCCTCCTCTACGACCTGGGCCGCCCCGGCGAGGCGGTGGTCACCGAGCTGCAACGCGAGCGTCGCCTCTCGGTGGTGCAGCTCGCCGGCGACACCGAACTGCCCGCGTTGGCCGAGCAGCGCCTGCGTACCGACCGGGCGGTCGCCGAGCTGCGTCGCCGGGTCGACGGGGAGGCGTTGCGCTCCGCCGCCGACGACCTGCTGGAGGACCGCGTCGACCGGCTGGTCACCGCCCTGGCGGCGCTGCCGACCGGACGGGACTTCATCGACGACGGGATGATGGACCGCGCGGGCGCGATCGGCCTCTACAGCGGCATGGTCTCGGCGGCCTTCCAGGCGTTCTCCGCCATGGCGAACCTCAGCGACCCCGCCATCAACCGGCAGGCGCTGGCCCTCACCACGCTGGGCCGATCCCGCGAGCTGCTGGGCCAGACCGACGCGATGCTGGCCGGTGTGCTGACCGCGGGGAAGTTCGCCAATGGGGAGCACGCGCTGCTCGTGCAGACCATCGGCAACCAACGGTGGCTCACCGAGAGCGCGGTGGCCGACCTGCCCGAGACCGGGCGCGCCGCGTACCAGCGGCTCACCGAGAGTCCCGACTTCACCAGCCTGCGGGCCATGCAGGACGCGCTGATCGGCGCCAACCGGTCCGGTCGTCCACCGGTGGACGCCGCCGTGTGGCAGGCCAGCCACGACGCCGTGCAGCAGGAGTTGCGCGACTTCGAGCTGGCCGAGGCCGACAACCTCACCGACCGCTCGGTGCCGATGGCGGTCGGGATCCTGGTCCGGCTCGCCGCCGCCGGGGTGCTCGGTCTCGTCGCCGTGGTGGTCTCGGTGCTGGTGGCGCTGCGGGTCGGCCGCACCCTGGTCCGGCGGCTCAGCGGAGTCCGTACCGCCGCCCTCGAACTGGCCGAGCACCGGCTGCCCGACGTGGTCGCGCGGCTGCGTCGCGGCGAGCACGTCGACGTCGCCCGGGAGGCGCCACCCCTGGAGTACGGCCACGACGAGATCGGCGAGGTCGGGCGGGCCTTCACCGAGGTGCAGCGCACCGCCGTCCAGGCAGCCGTGGACGAGGTCACCCTGCGCCGAGGGCTCAACGAGGTGTTCCTCAACATCGCCCGCCGCAGCCAGGGCCTGGTGCACCGGCAGTTGCACCTGCTGGACCGGATGGAGCGACGCGCCGAGGACCCGGACGAGCTGGCCGAGCTGTTCCAGGTGGACCACCTGGCCACCCGGCTCCGCCGGCACGCCGAGGACCTGGTCATCCTGGCCGGCTCCGCGCCGGGCCGGGGGTGGCGCAACCCGGTCGCGATGGTCGACCTGGTCCGCGGGGCGATCAGCGAGGTCGAGGCGTACGACCGGGTGGACATCACCGTCGTGCAGCCGGCCGGTGTGCTGGGCCGGGCGGTGGGCGACATCATCCACCTGCTCGCCGAGCTGGTCGAGAACGCCACCGCCTTCTCCCCGCCGGACACGCGGGTGACCATCACCGGGGAGCAGGTCGCTGACGGGTACGTCCTGTCGGTCACCGATCAGGGGCTGGGCATGTCCGCCACCGCGCTCGAGAACGCCAACACCCGGCTGACCAGCTCGCCCGAGTTCGATCCGGCGCAGAGCGCCCGCCTCGGTCTGTTCGTGGTGGCCCGGCTGGCGGCGCGGCACTCCGTACGCGTGCGACTGCGGTCGCCCGAGGACGGCGGCGTCACCGCCGTGGTGGTGATCCCCACCGACCTGGTCACCGCCGAGCCACCGGCCGGCCCCGACCCGGCGTCGCCCGCCGCCGCGCCCGGTGACCGGCGACTGGCCCGACCCGTACGCCGGACGACGGCACCCCGGTCCCGTGCCGGTCGTACCACCTCGGCCCCGGTCGTCACCAGTGACCCGCCCACCCTCGTCCTGCCCACGGGGCCGACGTCCGATCTCCCGGCCGCCACGGACGAGCCGCCCTCCGACGGGACGGCGGACGACCTGGAGGGGCTGCCCCGGCGGGTACGGCGACGTACCCCCAACGCCCTGCCCCGGCCCACCGCCGCCGACACGCCGTCGCCCCGCTCGCCGGAGGAGGTACGCCGGGTGATGGCGTCCCTGCAGGCCGGCACCGCCCGGGGTCGGGCGACAGTGGTCGCCCCGGCGGCCCCGACCCGCGTTCCCACGCCCCCGCCCTCCGCAGCGCCGGCGATCCCGGCCGCTGCGCCGGCGGCGGTCCCGGCTCAGCGATCCGCGGCGGCCCCCGAGACCGGGTCCGCTGCCGATTCGGGATCTTCCGCGCCCCCGAAGGCCTTCGATCCGACAGCGACTGAGAGGGACGCCTAGTGCGGGAAACGACGAAGCAGAGCGCCAGCCTCGACTGGTTGCTCGACGAGCTGGTGCAGCGGGTTCCGGCCGCCCGGGAGGCGGTCGTGCTCTCCGCCGACGGCCTACTGCTCGGCTCCTCGGCCGAGTTGGAACGCGCCGATGCCGAGCACCTCTGCGCGCTCGCCGCCGGCTTCTCCAGCCTGGCGCGGGGCGCGAGCCACCACGTGGACGGCGGTCCGGTCCGGCAGACCGTGGTGGAGATGGAATCGGCGTACCTCTTCGTCACCGCCGCCGGCCAGGGCGCCTGCCTGGCCGTGGTGAGTGACGCGGACGCGGACATCGGCCTGGTCGCGTACGAGATGGCGATGCTGGTCATCCGCGTGGGGGAGAACATGACCGCGTCGGCCCGACCGTCCGCGGACGCCGGTGATGCGGACTGAGCCGCCCGGCCCCCAGCACGAGTGGCTGGACGGCGACGCGGGCCCGGTGGTCCGCCCTTACACGCTCACCGGCGGCCGGGTGCGCTCCGCCGCCGGTGGCTTCGACCTGGTCGCGTTCGTGTTGGCCGCCGCGGACCTCGACCCGGCGGCCCAGCCGCAGTTGCCGCCGGAGCACCGGCGGTTGGTCGCGTTGGCCAGTCACCCGGTGTCGGTGGCCGAGCTGGCGGCCGAGCTGGACCTCGCGGTCGGTGTGATCCGGGTGCTGCTGGGCGACCTCCTCGCGCAGGGCCTGGTCGCGGTGCACGAGCCGCCGGCCAGCCGCGATCTTCCCAACGACGACATCCTCAAGGCGGTGGTCAGTGGACTCCGTGCGCTATGACCATGCGGGCTCAGCCCTCACCGTTCCGCTGGCACTGAAGATCCTCATCGCGGGGGGCTTCGGCGCCGGCAAGACGACGCTGGTGAGCGCGTTGAGCGAGGTCCGGCCGTTGCAGACCGAGGAGGTGCTGACCGACGCCGGCATCGGCACCGACGACCTCTCGGGGGTGGAGGGCAAGACGACCACCACCGTGGCGATGGACTTCGGCCGGATCACCATCAACGACGACCTCCAGGTGTACCTGTTCGGCACCCCCGGCCAGGACCGGTTCTGGTTCCTCTGGGACGAGCTGGCCTTCGGCGCGCTCGGCGCGGTGGTGCTCGCCGACACCCGGCGGCTGGCCGACTGCTTCCCGTCGATCGACTACTTCGAGCAGCGTGGCATCCCGTTCGTGGTGGGGGTGAACTGTTTCGAGGACACCCGTCGCTTCGACCTGGAGACCGTACGCCGAGCGCTCGACCTGGACCCGGACGTGCCGATGGTGCTCTGCGACGCCCGGGACCGACAGTCCGGCAAGCTGGTGTTGATCTCCTTGGTCGAGCACGTGGCCCGGCAGCGCGGCGAGCCGGTGCCGGCCTCCTGAACCGCCACCACGTGTTCGGCGGACCGGGCTGGCGTCGAAAAGCCGGTTAGCCGGTCGGCTTCCTGGGCAGCTCTGGTTGGATCTACTCCAGGATGTCGGCGAAGGGGTGCAGCGTGACTGGTCCGGGCGAGATCGTCCACATCGGGGGTTACACCGCGCACAGCGGCGGGCGGGCGGACGGCATCGTCGCGGCACGCCGCGACCCGGCCACCGGGGCACTCACCCCGCTCGGAACGGTAGCGGTCACGCCGTCGCCGTCGTTCCTCGCGCGGCATCCCACGCGGCCGGTGCTCTACGCGGTCAACGAGTTGACCGACGGTCTGGTCAGCGCCTGGCAGGTCTCCTCGGACGGCGCGCTGGACGCGCTCGGCAGCTTCTCGACCGGCGGCGCCGAGCCGTGCCACCTGGCGGTGCTGCCCGACGGTGGGCACCTGGTGGCGGCCAACTATGGCAGCGGAAGCGTCGCGGTCTTCCCGCTCGACGAGCAGGGCGTGCCCGGCGAACGGACCGATCTCGTGGTCCACGAGGGCCACGGCGCCGACCCGCAACGCCAGGAGCGGGCGCACGCCCACATGGTCTCTCCCGGCCGGGAGCGGGAGCCCCTGCTCGCGGTGGACCTGGGCACCGACTCGGTCTACCGGTACGACCTGGACAACGCGAGCGGGCGGCTGGTGCCACGCGGTCCGCGGATGCGTACGACGCCGGGCGTCGGGCCCCGGCACCTGGCCCGGCACCCCGACGGCCGGCGCTGCTACCTGGTCGGCGAGTTGGACGCCACGGTCACCGCGTACGAGTTGTCCGAGGACGGGTCACTGCACCAGCGCGGCCGGGTCGACACCAGCGGGCGGACCGGCCACGTCCAGCCGTCGGAGATCGCTGTCGACCCGGACGGGCGTCTGCTCTACGTCGCGAACCGCGGTATCGGCACCATCGCCGTCTTCGACCTGACCGGTGAGCTGCCCGCGCTGGTGTCCGAGGTGGACACCGGCGGGGAGTGGCCGCGACACTTCGCGCTGATCGGCGAGCATCTCTACGTCGCCGACGAGCGGGCGGACATGGTGCGGGTGTTCCGACGTGACCCGAGCACGGGGGTACCGGCTCCGGTGGGCGAGCCCGTACCGCTGGCGAGCCCGACGTGCGTCCTGCCGTGAGCGGACGGAATGACGGAAGCAAATGCGAGAGCGGGACAGGTTTGGCAACGGCGTGGGGCCGATTCATCACTCTCTGTTGTTAAATGGTGATCAACTGTTTCTCCTGCGTAACTTTAGTCCGAACGGATGTGGCAGAGACGGCACCTAATACGCAAGATGGTCAGCGTGTCTGCAGGCCGCCATCGAATGCGTTCGAAACTCCATCTAGCAGCCGCCGCCGCGACGGCGACGGTTCTCGTCGTCACGACCGGCGTCTGGTTCGGCTACAAGGAGCTGATCCAGCCAAGCTGTTCGGGGGAGATCCGACTCGCCGTGGCCGTCGCCACCGAGCTCGCGCCCGCGGTGGACGCCGCCGCCTCCCAGTGGGTCAAGGACGGCGCCGCAGTCGGCCCCACCTGCATCCGCGTCGATGTCTCGGCATCCGACCCGGTCGACGTGGCCGCCGTGGTGGCCGCGAAGCACGGTGCCGTACTCGCCGGCGTCGGCCAGGCCAGCGGCACGGCCGTGACCCCGGACGTCTGGGTGCCGGACTCCTCGACCTGGCTGCTGCGTCTCAAGAAGGACGCCACGGCGTTCGCGCCGACAAACGGGGCCTCCATCGCGCGCAGCCCCGTCGTCGTGGCGATGCCCGAGCCGGTGGCGACGCGGCTCGGCTGGCCCAACGCCAAGTTCACCTGGGCCGATCTGCTCAAGCAGGTCAACAGCAGCAAGCCGCTGCGTACCGGGATCGTCGAGCCGACCCGCGACGCGGCCGGGCTGTCCGGTCTGCTCTCGCTGACCACGGCCGCCAGTGGCGCGGGCGGCGACGCCCAGCGCAACACCGTGGGCGCGCTGCGGGCGCTGGCCACCGGTCGCTCCTCGCTCCGCAACGACCTCCTCGCCCGCTTCCCGACCGCCACGGACCCGACCTCGATCGCGAGCGCTCTCGGTGCGGCGGCGCTGTCCGAGGAAGACGTGATCGCGTACAACAGCAAGAAGCCTCCGGTGCCGCTCGCCGCGCTCTACATGGAGCCGGCGCCGATGCCGCTGGACTACCCGTACGCGGTGCTGCCCGGCATCGAGCCGACCAAGGCGGCCGCGGCGAAGGTGCTGTACGAGTTGCTCACCGCGCCGAAGTTCCGGGACCGCCTGGCGGCGCAGTCGCTGCGTGGGCCGGACGGCAGCTGGGGTGCCGGCTTCAACGCCCCGCAGGGCGCGCCGAGCCCGGCCGGTGGCGCGTCGACCGCCCCGGCGGCCGGCGGCACCGCGGCGGGCGGCCTGGACCCGGCCGCGATACAGCGTGTCGTGTCCAGTTGGTCGATCGCCACCCAGTCCGGCCGGATGCTCGCCGTCATCGACGTCTCCGGCTCGATGAAGGACGAGGTGCCCAGCGCCAACAACCGCAGCCGGGAGGAGGTCACCGTCGACGCGGCCCGCCGCGGTCTCGGGCTCTTCGACGACTCCTGGTCCATCGGCCTGTGGACCTTCTCCACGAAGCTGGTCGGCAACCGCGACTACCGGGAACTGGTGCCGATCGGACCGCTCTCCGGCCAGCGGGCCCAGTTGGAGGGGGCGCTCGCCACCGTCAAGCCGTCCAACGGTGATACCGGCCTGTACGACACGATGCTGGCCGCGTACCAGGCGGTGCAGGAGGACTGGCAGCCCGGCCGGGTCAACTCGATCGTGCTGTTCACCGACGGCAAGAACGAGGACGACAACGGCATCAACCAGCAGCAGCTGCTCGCCAAGCTCAAGCAGATCGCCGATCCGGAGCGGCCGGTGCAGGTCATCATGATCGGTATCGGCGAGGGCGTCAGCAAGGCCGAACTGGAGTCGATCACGAAGGTGACCGGCGGGGACGTCTTCGTCACCAAGGACCCGAGCGAGATCGGCAGCATCTTCCTCACCGCCATCGCGCGGCGTCCCCCAGCCCCGCGCTGAGCCGCCGCTGAGCAACAAGGAACCCGTCGTACCGGTGAGCCGGTACGGCGGGTTCCTTGTGTGGCCAGGGGATTGAAGAAAAGTGACGGCAATACGTCGGAAGCAATCGGCAGTCATAGTTGTCAGGGCAGGATGTCGACGTGTTCCGGCAATGTCGGTCCGCCTTCGGCCCGACCCGTCGGCCGGGGCCGTCCTGAACAGAGTGGGAGGGCCGGTGACGACCGCGACACTGTTGACCCCCGCCGACACCTCGGCGCCGCCGAAGGACCGTCCGAGCGGACTGGTGGCCCGTGCCGACGAACGTTCCTACATCCGGGTCCTGGTGGTGCTGGACACCACCGTCCTCATCATCGCGCTGCTCGTCGGATACGTCGGCAGGTTCGGTGACGAGGAGCCGGTCGGCTCCAAGATCCCGTACGTGCTGGTGGCCCCCGGCCTGGTCCTGGCCTGGCTGATCTCCCTCAAGGCGCTCGGGTGCTACGACGACCGGGTCGTCGGCTACGGGGCGGACGAGTACCGGCGGGTCAGCTCGGCGAGCCTGCGACTGGCCGGCGCGATCGCCATCGCCGGCTACATCGCCGACGTCGGCGTCTCCCGGGGTTTCCTCGGCATCTCCTTCGCGGTCGGCACGGTCGGGTTGGAGGTGACCCGGTTCGCGGCGCGCAAACGGCTGCACCGGGCCCGCTCGAAGGGCGCCGGCTGGTCCCGCCGGGTGCTCGTCGTCGGCGACACCGCGCACGTCCTGGAACTGGTGCACACCCTGCGCCGCGAGCCGTACGCCGGCTACCAGGTGGTCGGCGCGTGCATCCCCGACGCGCTGCTGGCGCCGGTGGCGCAGCGGCTCGGTGACGTACCGGTGGTGGGATCCTTCCGGGGCATCCCGGAGGCCGTGACCGCGATCGGCGCGGACACCGTGGCGGTGACCGCCTCCGGTGAGCTGACCGCGGCCCGACTGCGTCGACTCGGCTGGCAGTTGGAGGGGACCGGCGTCGACCTCGTCGTGGCCCCCGCCCTCACCGACGTGGCGGGTCCGCGGATCCACACCCGCCCGGTCGCCGGGCTGCCCCTGATCCACGTCGAGGCGCCCGAGTTCCGCGGCGCGCGCAAGTTGGTCAAGGGTTTCGTCGACCGGTCGATCTCGTCGGTCGCCCTGGCGCTGCTCCTGCCGCTGATCGCGGTCATCGCGTTTGCCATCAAGCTGGACAGCCGCGGGCCGGTGTTGTTCCGGCAGGTCCGGGTGGGGCGGGGCGGGCAGGAGTTCGGGGTGTTCAAGTTCCGGACGATGGTGGTCAACGCGGACGCGTTGCTCGCCGAGCTGGCGGCCCGGAACGAGACCGACGGCCTGATGTTCAAGATGCGCGACGACCCGCGGGTGACCCGGGTCGGCCGGCTGCTGCGCAAGTGGTCGTTGGACGAGCTGCCGCAGCTGGTCAACGTCCTGCTGGGCCAGATGAGCCTCGTCGGTCCGCGTCCGCCACTCCCGTCCGAGGTGGCCCGCTACGACGGCGACGTGGCCCGGCGACTGCTGGTCAAGCCCGGCATGACCGGGCTGTGGCAGGTCAGTGGCCGGTCCGACCTCAGTTGGGAGGACGGCATCCGACTCGATCTCTACTACGTGGAGAACTGGTCGCTCGCCGCCGACCTCACCATCCTCTGGAAGACCGCCGGCGCGGTGTTGAACAGTCGCGGCGCCTACTGACCGCCACGCTCACCGCTGCTGCGGGCCGGTCCAGTCCAGGCAGACCACCACGGCGTCGTCAACGAGGTCGCCGGCCACGAAGGCGCGCAGGTCGCCGAGGAGCGACCGGACGGCGTCCAGCGGCTCCATCGGCCCCGTCCGCCGCAGGAACCGGTCCAGTGCCGTCTCGCCGTAGCGGACGCTCTGCCCGGTGGCGTCCACGACGCCGTCGCTGACGACGAACAGCCGGTCACCGCGTTCCAGCGTGAACGTCTGCTCGTGGTAGTCGGTCGCCTCGAACATGCCGAGCGGGAACTGCGCCTCCAGCGGCTGTTCGGTGACCTCACCCCGGCGCAGGAGGACGAGCCGTGGCGAGCCGGCGTCCACCACGGTCATCGTCCCGGAGCGCAGGTCCAGCTCCATCAGCAGCGCGGAGAGGTGCCGCTTGCCCCGGTACTCGTCGTAGATGGCCTGGTCGGCGAGGGCGGCCTGATCGCCCAGGCCGAGGCCGGCCCGGCGGGCGTTGCGCAGCGCGTGGGTGGCCAGCGACGTGAGCAGCGATGCCGCGACACCCTCACCGCTGCCGTTGATCGTGGAGAGCCAGAGCCGTTCCCCGTCGTCGGACCAGTCGAAGCTGTCACCACGCACGGCGTACGCCGGTTCGAGCTGCCCGGCCAGGCTGAACGAGGGGCGGATCCGGCTCCGGCCGGGCAGCAGGTCCCACTGCATCTCGGCGGCCAGGGTGAGCCGCTGGCTGCGTCGGGCCACGCTGTAGACGTCGGTGCCGGGGGTGACGGCGGCCACCTCGTGTGCCAGCGAGGTGGCGATGTCGGCCAGCGCGGCGAGCACCGAGGGGTCGTCGACCACCGGCGCCAGGCGCAGGACGCCCCGGCGTTCGCCGCGCATGCTCACCGGAAGCCAGGCGACGCCGTCGACCAGGACGGGGGACTGGTGATCGAAGGCACGCCACGCGGGGTGGCCGGCGCCCCGGAGAGAGTCACCTTCGGTGAGGGGCAGCAGCTCCGCGAGGCGGTAGTCGACCTGGTACAGCTCCGCCTCGGAGATCCCGTACGCCTCGTTGAGAACGGCGCGGACCCCAGCCACGAGACGGTCGGCGGATGTCTCGTTCAGGCTGCGTCGTGCCCGATTGACCGGTTTGCTCATCAGGCCTCTTTCATCCGAGCTCGACCACCTCTGGGTTCGGAGTAGTCTCGGGCCACCATGGCCGAACACAACGGTCCGCCGGACCCTACGACGAGTATGGCTGCCGCATTGGACGCGGCGGCGGGTGCCCTGCTGGGTGTCTGGGATTCCGCCCGCGAGGCGACCGCCAGCCGGGTCTCCGGTGCCCAACTACGGGCGGTGATGGTGGTCGAGCAGTACGACGGGATCAACCTACGCCGGCTCGCCACCCGTCTGGACATGTTGCTGAGTTCCGCCAGCCGCCTGTGTGACAGGTTGGTCGCGGCGGGCATGCTCGAGCGCGAGCCGGGGCGCTTCGACCGGCGGGAAATTTCCCTGCACCTCACCCCGGAGGCCCGGCGACTCCTCGCGGAGCTGCGCAAAGACCGCCAGGAGCGGCTGGCCGCCGTGTTGGCCGCGATGAGCCCGGCGGGTCGCGCCGCGCTGGTGAGCGGGGTGCGGGAGTTCGACGAGGTCGCCCGCCGGCAGCGCGCGCGGAGAGCGCCGGACGACGGGGACTCCCCGCGCGGGCGGGACGAATGGCCGCAGGACCCGGACCGGCCCGACGGCCCGGCGCGCAAGTCGTCGGAGCACCCGGACCAGCCCAGTCGAGGGGTGTGGCAGGGCGGGGCGGCCAAACCGGAGCGGACGGTGGGCGCGCCCCGCGACTGGTCCGCCGGCGAGCCACCGGTGGCGCGGACCGCCTGAGGGGTCGAACCGCGGGGTTCAGCCCGGTGTCGACGCGCACACCGCCAGCATGGCGATGTCGTCGGCGGCCTGCCCGCCCACCCAATCGTCGACCACCTGGAGCAGCCTGTCGACCAGGACCGCCGGAGGCAGACCGGCCGCCGCGGCGAGTGCGCCGCGCAGCCGGCGTTCGCCGAACTTCTCCGCGTGCGCCGGGCCGCCGCTCGCCTCGGTCACCCCGTCGGTGTACGCGAGGAGCAGATCGCCCGGATCGAGGTGCACCCGTACCTCGGTGAACCGGGCGTCGGTCAGCGCGCCGACCGGCATACCGCCGACCGGGACGCCCGTGACGGAACCGGCGGCGGTGACCAGCAGCGGTGCGGGGTGGCCACCGCCGGCGATCCGGAGATCCACCCCCGTCGGTCCGTGCTCCATCCACCCGAGCAGCAGGGTGGTGAGCTGGCTGCGCCGTGCCGCGTCGGGCGCGTCGAACAGGGTGCGGTTGAGCAGGTGGATCAGCTCCAGGGGGCGCTGCTCGACGAGCCGTAGCGTCTGTAGCGACTGGCGGACCCGCCCGGTCAGCACAGCCGCGCCGACACCCTTGCCGGCCACGTCGCCCAGCGCGAACAGTGCGCCGCGCGGGTGCGGGAACACCTCGTAGAAGTCCCCACCGATGCGAAGTGTGTCGCCCGCGGACCGGTAGCCGCCGGCCATGCGTACGCCGGGCACCGTCGGCAGCTCCGGCGGGAGCAGGCTGGTCTGCAACACCCGGGCCAGGTGGGCCTGCTCGCCGTACAGCTCGGCGGCGGCCAGCGCCGCGCCGGCCCGCGCGGCGAATTCGCGGGCCAGCTCGCGGTCGCGGGAGTCGAAGTCGGCCCGCCCGGCACGGCGGACGAGCAGCAGGGCGCCGGCCGGGCCGCCGGGGCCACGTATCGGGCTGACCAGCGCCGCGCCGGGCCGGCCGAAGCTGGGCGGAAGCAGGGCGGTCAGCCCGGCGACGTGGGTGTCCGGCCACTGGGTCGGATCGTCGAGGTCGCCGTCGAACGCCGCGCCGAGATCGGGGACGAGGTCGCTCAGCTCCTCATCGGCCACCCCGGTCACCGGGGCCGGCTCGTCGTCGGCGTACCGCGTGAAGCGGGGATGCGGCTCGGCCGGCGCGGGCGGGCGGAGCAGCGCCACGGCGGCGTCGGCCAGGTACGGCACGGCGAGGGTCACGGTGGTGCGGAGTGTCTGGTCCCGGTGCAGCGAGAGCCCGAGCCGGCTGCCGGCCCGGGCGAGGAAGGCGGTGCGGGAGCGTTCGGCCAGCAGGGCGTCGGTGCGGGCGTGCTCCTCGGTGACGTCGCGGACGTACCAGGCGTACCGGTCGCCGGCGAGCTGCCGCCGGGTGCCACGCAGGTGGCGGCCGTGGTGCTCGGCCTCGAACGCGGCGGTGCCGTCGCGGACGGCTCGGGCCAGCGCCGTCATCGGGCACCCGGACAGCTCGATGCCCGCGACGATCTCCGGGAGCAGCTCGACCGCCCGGGCGTTGACCAGGGTCACCCGGCCGCCCGCGTCGGTCGTCAGCACCGCCTCGGCGAGCCCGTCGAGCAGCTCGCGGGCCAGCGGCGGGTCGGCGGGCAGCCCGGTGCCGGGGTGGCGGGTCGGACGGCGCGATGTCTGCCCGTCCCCGCCGACCGGACCGGCCGAGCCGCCCCGTTGGGTCGTGGTCACCGCCCGACGCCGGCCCGCGTCCGACGACCTGTACGCATACCGCTCCCGCGCTCCTCGCCTGCCGATCGTTGCTCGACGGCAAGGGTACCGAGCCGCACCGACACACTCCCAGAACGCGTCGCCGGTAATCAGCCGGCGCGGTTCAGCCAGCCGGCGGGTCGGGCGACGATCCGCCGTACCACCGAGCCGGCCGCGCCCACGGCGGCGGCCTCCGGCCCGAGGGTCGACGGGCGGACCGTGACCGGTGACCAGGCGGCGGTGAGCACCCGGGCCTTGATCTCGGCGAGCACCGGTGGGCAGAGCCAGGGGGCGAGCGGGGCGTACCCGCCGCCGAGTACCACGGTGTCCAGGTCCAGCAGGTTCACCACACCGGCGACCGCCACCCCGAGGGCGGTGCCGGCGTCGTTCAGGGCGCGCAGCGCGGCCGGCTCGCCGGCCTCGGCCAACTCGGCCAGGCGGGCCGTCGCGGTGTCGGCGGGTAGCTCCGCCCGTACCAGTCCGGCAGCGGCCACGATCGCCTCCTGACCGGCGTACTGCTCCAGGCAGCCGCGCCCCCCGCAGCGGCAGGGCCGCCCCTGCGGGTGTACCGGCAGGTGCCCGATCTCGCCGCTCCAGCCGCGTGCGCCCCGGAACAGCGCGCCGTCCAGGACGATCCCCGCGCCGATGCCGACCTCGCCGGAGATGTGCAGGAAGCTGGCCGGGCCGGGCGGTCGGGAGTGCAGCTCGCCGAGCGCGGCGAGGTTGGCCTCGTTGTCCACCACTAGGGCCGGTACGTCCGGTACCCGATCGGTGAGGGGTGGGTGCGCGCTCAGCAGCTCGGGCACCGGCACGTCCCGCCAGCCGAGGTTCGGCGCGAGCCGGACCTGCCCGGAGTCGTCGATCAGGCCGGGTACGGCGAGCGCGGCCCCGGCGAGCGTGAGGCCCTGCCGGGCCGCGTCGGCGCGGGCCTGCCGGGCCAGGTCGACGAGGCGGGCCAGGGCGTCCTCGGGCGCGACGGGGCGCAGATCGGCGCGGTGCACGGTGCGGTGGCGGACCTGGCCGGCGAGGTCGACGACGCATACCGTCAGATAGTCGACGTTGACTTCGAGCCCGAGCCCGGCCGGGCCCTGGTCGGCCAGGACCAGTCCGCGTGCCGGGCGGCCGGCGCCGGCCCGGGGCGCTGGCTCGGCCTCGCTGACCAGTTGGCCCGCTAGCAGGTCCTCGACGACCGCGGAGACGGTGGCCCGGGTCAGCCCGGTGGCCGTGGCCAGGTCGGCGCGGGACGGGGGTCGGTCGGCGGCGGCGATCCGGCCGAGGACCAGGGCGAGGTTGAGTTCGCGCAGGCTGCCCTGACGGGCCGCGCCGACCGGGGCGTGGGTGGGGCTCACCCCTTGACACTGCCATAGGGCGGGCAAATAATTCAATCGCTGAACAAATACCTGACACCACCATCCCGGAGGTCACCCATGGCACCTCGTCCCACCCCCGCCGACAAGTTCTCCTTCGGGCTCTGGACCGTGGGCTGGCAGGCCCGCGACCCGTTCGGCGACGCGACCCGCCCCGAGCTGGACGCCGTCGAGGCGGTGCACCGGCTCGCCGAGCTCGGCGCGTACGGCATCACCTTCCACGACGACGACCTGATCCCGTTCGGCGCGGACGCCGCGACCCGCGACCAGCACATCGCGCGGTTCCGCAAGGCCCTCGACGAGACCGGCCTGGTGGTGCCCATGGTCACCACCAACCTCTTCACCCACCCGATCTTCAAGGACGGCGGCTTCACCAGCAACGACCGCGACGTCCGCCGTTTCGCGCTGCGCAAGGTGCTGCGCCAGGTCGACCTGGCGGCCGAGCTGGGCGCGAGCACCTTCGTCATGTGGGGTGGCCGCGAGGGCTCCGAGTACGACCTCGCCAAGGACGTCCAGGCCGCGCTGGACCGCTACCGCGAGGCCGTCAACCTGCTCACCCAGTACTCCATCGACAAGGGCTACAACCTGCGCTTCGCCCTGGAGCCCAAGCCGAACGAGCCGCGCGGCGACATCCTGCTGCCCACCATCGGGCACGCGCTCGGCTTCATCTCCCAGCTGGAGCACCCGGAGCTGGTCGGCCTCAACCCCGAGGTCGGACACGAGCAGATGGCCGGGCTCAACTACGCCCACGGCATCGCCCAGGCGCTCTGGCAGGGCAAGCTGTTCCACCTGGACCTCAACGGCCAGCGTGGCATCAAGTACGACCAGGACCTGGTCTTCGGTCACGGTGACCTGATGAACGCGTTCGCCCTGGTGGACCTCCTGGAGAACGGTGGCCCGAACGGCGGGCCGACCTACGACGGTCCCCGGCACTTCGACTACAAGCCGTCGCGTACCGAGGACATGGACGGGGTGTGGGCGTCGGCGGCGGCCAACATGAGCACGTACCTGCTGCTCAAGGAGCGCGCCGCGGCGTTCCGCGCCGACCCGGAGGTCGTTGAGGCGCTGGCCGCCAGCAAGGTGGGCGAGCTGAGCACGCCGACGCTGGGCGACGGCGAGGGCTACGAGGAGTTCCTGGCCGACCGTTCCGCGTTCGAGGACGTCGACGTGGACGCGGTGGCCGCCCGGGGCTTCGCCTTCGTCCGGCTCAACCAGCTCGCCGTCGAGCACCTGCTCGGCGCCCGCTGAGGCCCCGCCATGCCGCTGGTCGCGGGCGTTGACTCGTCCACACAGTCCTGCAAGGTGGTCATCCGGGACGCGGAGACCGGCGCCCTGCTCCGGCAGGGCCGGGCGCCGCACCCGGACGGCACCGAGGTCGACCCGGAAGCCTGGTGGCAGGCGCTTCGCGGCGCCGTCGACGAGGCCGGTGGGCTGGCCGACGTCGCGGCGGTCTCGGTCGCCGGCCAGCAGCACGGCATGGTCTGCCTCGACGAGGGCGGCCAGGTGGTCCGTCCGGCCCTGCTGTGGAACGACACCCGCTCCGCCGACGCCGCCGCCGACCTCGTCGAGGAGGCCGGCGGCGGCGCGGCGGGGCGTCGCTTCTGGGCCGACGCCACCGGCAGCGTGCCGGTGGCGAGCTTCACCATCACCAAGCTGCGGTGGCTGGCCCGGCACGAGCCGGAGCAGGCCGCCCGGGTGGCCGCCGTGTGCCTGCCGCACGACTGGCTGACCTGGCGGCTGGCCGGCGCGCCCGGCCTGTCCGCGCTGCGAACCGACCGGGGGGATGCCAGCGGCACCGGCTACTGGTCCCCGGCCACCGGCACCTACCGTCCGGACCTGCTGGAACGGGCGTTCGGCCGGCAGCTCGTGGTGCCCGAGGTGCTGGGCCCGGCCGAGTCGGCCGGTCGCCTGACCGGGGAGTGGGGTGACGCCCTGCTGGGGGCGGGCACGGGCGACAACGCCGCCGCCGCGTTCGGTGTCGGCGCCGGTCCCGGCGACGTGGTCGTCTCGATCGGCACCTCCGGCACCGTCTTCAGCGTGGCCGACGTCCCGGCCGCCGACGACAGCGGTGCGGTGGCCGGCTTCGCCGACGCGTCCGGTCGCTTCCTGCCGCTGGTGTGCACGCTCAACGCCGCACGCGTGCTGGACGCCGCCGCCACGATGCTCGGCGTCAGCCTGGACGAACTCGCCGAGCTGGCCCTCTCCGCTCCCGCCGGCGCGGACGGGCTGGTCATGGTGCCCTACCTGGAGGGCGAGCGGACGCCCAACCGTCCGCTGGCCACCGGTGCGGTCCATGGCCTGACCCTGCGCACCTCGACCCCCGCGCACCTGGCCCGGGCCGCCGTGGAGGGCATGCTCTGCGCCCTCGCCGACGGCCTGGACGCGCTGACCGCGCAGGGGGCCACCGTCCGCCGGGTCATCCTGGTCGGCGGCGGGGCACGGTCGGCCGCGGTCCGCCGGATCGCGCCGCAGGTCTTCGGCTGCCCGGTCGTCGTCCCACCCGCCGGGGAGTACGTCGCCGACGGGGCCGCCCGCCAGGCCGCCTGGGTCGCCCTGGGCGGTGCGACGCCGCCGCAGTGGGACGTCAAGGGCACCGAGGAGTACGCGGCGGAGCCCGTCCCCGCCGTCCGTGACCAGTACGCCGCGGCTCGCGGGCTGGTGCTCGACCGGCGCTGAGCGTCGGTCGACCGGGTGGGCGTCGGTCAACGGTGATCGACGCCCACCCGCGTGCCAACCTGGTCGCCCGGGTCTGATTGGCTGCGGGTCATGACGGTGACCAGTGGCGGGCGGGAGCAACGCGCGCGCGGCCGGGGCGGTGGTCCGGCGCACCGGCTGTACAGCGTCGTGGTGTTCGTGGTGCTCGCCTCGTTGGACAACGTGGCGATCGGACTGGTCCCACCGCTGTACGGGCCGATCGCCCGCACGTTCGACGTGTCGACCGGGCTGCTGGGCGTGGTCACCGCCGTCAGCTTCCTGGTCAGCGCGGTGGCCGCGGTCGGCTGGGCGTACGTCGGGGACCGCGGCAACCGTAAGCCGCTGCTCATGGTGGGCACGCTGCTCTGGGCGGCGGGCACCGGCGGCAGCGCGCTCGCCGGCGGGTACCTCACGTTCCTGGCCGCCCAGTTCGTCGCGGCGGTCGGCCTCGGCGCGGTCGGCTCGGTCGGCTTCTCGGTGGTCACCGACCTGATCTCACCGGCCCGCCGCGGGTTGGTGATGAGCTTCTGGGGGCTCTCCCAGGGCGTCGGCACGCTCGCTGGCACGCTCGTCGGTGGGCTCCTCGGCGCCACCGACTGGCGGCGGCCGTTCCTGCTGCTCACCGGGGTGGGGCTGACCGCCACCGTGGCGTACCTGTTCACGTACGACATCCGTCGCGGCCAGAGCCAACCGGAGCTGGTGGACGCCCTGGACTCCGGTGCCGAGTACGACTACCGGATCAGCCGGGCCGACCTGCCGCGCATCCTGGACCGGCGGACCAACCGGTGGCTGATCCTGCAGGGCCTGACCGCGCAGGCCGCCTTCGGCTCACTGGTGTGGCTGCCGAGGCTCTTCGCCGAGCGGGCCGAGGCCCAGGGCTACTCGGAGTCGACCGCCGTGGTGGTCGGCAGCGTCTTCGCCACCCTCTTCCAACTCGGCGGGGTCCTCTCCATCGTGGGCGGGCTCGTCGGCGACGCGGCGCAGCGGCGTACCCCCCGGGGCCGGGCAGTGGTCGCGGCGGTCGGCATCCTCGCCGCGCTCCCGTTCTACCTGGTGTTGTTCTTCGTGCCGGTGACCATCGACGTGCCGGACGGCGGGAGCGGCGGCGCGGTCGTCGGCGCGGTGCTGGCCAGTGTGTTCACCGAGCCGTCGGTGGGGCTGAGCCTGCTCACCGCCGTGGTGGCGCTCGCGTTGACGTCGGCCAACTCGCCGAACTGGTTCGCGCTGATCGCCGACGTGAACCCGCCGGAGCACCGGGGGACCGTCTACAGCCTCGGCAACCTGGTCAACGGCGTCGGCCGGGCGGCCGGCAACGGGCTGGTCTGGGGAGCCTTCCAGGGGCTGCGAACGGCGTTTCCGCCGCCCCTGAACTTCGCCGTCGGCCTGGCCGCGTTCCAACTCTTCTTCATTCCCACCGGCGTCATGTACTGGCTCGCCTCGCGCAGCTCGCCGACCGACATCGACAACGTGCACAACCTGCTCCACACCCGAGCCGAACGCCTCTGACGCCGCCGCCGCGTGCCCGCGCCGGCTCGCTGGCTGGTCTTCTGGAGGGCTTGGACCTCCTTCTCACCACCCGGTCATCGGGCCGCCTCTCCCCGGTCCGGGTAGTGCCAGCGCCTCCTTTGCTCTGCTTCAACCCCGGCAACAGTTGGCGCCCTTACGTGTTGCCTGGGTTGAAGCAGAGCAAAGGGCGTGATGCTCACCCCGCCCCCGCCCCCGCCGCCGCCGCCGCCCCCCGGACCGCCCCACCGACCCGGCGCGCTGGAAGCGGTGGTCGGTGGGGGCGGTGGGGCGGTCGGGGCGGTGCAGCGGTCGATCGGGTGGGTCAGCCGTGCAGCCAGACCGTCACGTCGGTGGGGACCGCGCCCTGGTCGGTCAGTGGGGCGCTGGCGGCGAGCACCTCGGCGTTGGCCGGTACCGGCACGGGGGCGTCTCCGAAGTTGGTCAGCACCGTCAGGTCGCCGTTGCGGAACACCAGCGTCTCGTCATTGGAGGAGACCCACTCGAGCGTGCCCCGGCCCAGACCGTGGGCGCGGCGTAGCCGCAGCGCCGCGCGGTACAGCTCGTACGTCGAGCCGGGCACGTCGCGCTGCCGGTCCAGCGCGTACTCCGCCCAGGACGGCGGCTGCGGCAGCCAACTGGCGTCGGTGGGCCCGAAGCCGTACGACGGCGCGTCGGCCTCCCACGGGATCGGCACCCGGCAGCCGTCCCGGCCTCGCTGGGTATGCCCGCTGCGCGCCCAGGTCGGGTCCTGGCGGGCCTCGTCCGGCATGGTGGTGTGCTCGGGCAGGCCCAGCTCCTCGCCCTGGAAGAGGTACGCGGAGCCGGGCAGGGCGAGCATCAGCAGGGTGGCCGCCCGAGCCCGACGCAGGCCGAGCGCGGCGTCCGGCTGCGGGTCACCGATGCCGATGCCGTTGGGCCGGCCGCCACCGATCGCCAGGCCGAGCCGGGAGGCGTGCCGCACCACGTCGTGGTTGGACAGCACCCAGGTCGTCGGCGCGCCCACCGAGTCGGTCGCTTCCAGGGACCGGGTGATCACCGCGTACTGGGCCGGCGCGGTCCACGCGGCGAGCAGGTACTCGAAGTTGAACGCCTGGTGCATCTCGTCCGGGCGGACGTAGCGGGCCAGCCGCTCGGCCGGCTCGACCCACGCCTCGGCGACCAGCACCCGTTCGCCGGGGTAGCCGTCCAGGACCTGCCGCCACTGCCGGTAGATCTCGTGCACGCCCTCCTGGTCCCACATCGGCGGTCGCGGCTTGTCGATCTCGTTGCCGGAGAGGATCTCCTGGGGCTCCTGCCAGTCGGGCAGGTTCGCCTGCTTGATGAGGCCGTGCGCCACGTCGACGCGGAAACCGTCCACCCCCCGGTCCAGCCAGAACCGCAGGACGTCCAGGAACTCCTCGTGTACCTCCGGGTTGTCCCAGTTGAGGTCCGGCTGGCCGGTGTCGAACAGGTGCAGGTACCACTGGCCGGGCTGGCCGTCCGGGTCGACCGTGCGGGTCCACGCCGGACCGCCGAAGACGCTCTGCCAGTCGTTCGGCGGCTGCTCCCCGGCCGGGCCGAGGCCGTTCCGGAAGATGTACCGGGACCGCTGAGCGCTGCCCGGGGCGGCGGCCAGGGCCTCCTGGAACCAGCGGTGCGCCGAGGAGGTGTGGTTGGGCACCAGGTCGACGATCACCCGAAGGCCGCGCGAGCGGGCCTCGGCGATCAGCTTGTCCGCGTCGGCGAGGGTGCCGAACAGCGGGTCGACGTCCCGGTAGTCGGCCACGTCGTAGCCCGCGTCGGCCTGCGGCGACGGATAGAACGGGGACAGCCACACCGCGTCCACCCCCAGCTCGACCAGGTGGTCGAGGCGGGCGGTGATGCCCGGCAGGTCACCGATTCCGTCGCCGTTGGAGTCGGCGAACGAACGCGGGTAGATCTGGTAGATGGCGGCCTCGGTCCACCAGCCGGTGGCGGTCTGCTGCGTCGGGTCGGTGTTCAGGGTCGTCTCCCGTGTCGTGCCGTGGTTGATGTTTCAGTGTGCCCGGGGCGGTGCGGTGGACTCCCGGACGACCAGCCGAGTGGGCAGGATCACCGGCGAGTCGCCCTCGGCGGTCCGTTGACCGACGACCGGGCCTAGCGTGCGGGCCCCGAGCGGGTCGAGCAGTATCCGGGCGGCCAGCCGGCCCTGTTCCGCGGCCGGCTGGGCCACGGTGCTGAGGCCCAGCACCCCGGCGAGGTCGTGGTCGTCGATGCCGACCACGCTGACGTCCTGCGGTACGCGCAGACCGGCATCGCGCAGCGCGGTCATCGCGCCCATCGCCATCTCGTCGCACGCCGCGACGATCGCCGTGGGTGGCTCACCGCGGGCCAGTAGTTCGGCGGCGGCCCGGTTGCCACCGTCGATGGTGAACGACGACTCGACGTCGAGGCTCGGATCGGGTCGCAGGCCGGCGGACCGCAGTTCGGTCTGGTAGCCCCGGCGTCGGTCGAGGTGGGTGGTGTAGGCCAGTTCGTCGTCGGGGTCGCCCGAGATGTGCGCGATCCGACGGTGGCCGAGGTCGAGCAGGTGCCGGGTGGCCATCCGTGAGGCGGCCACGTCGTCGATGCGTACGCAGGGCCAGTTGGGGACCCGGCTCCCCGAGCTGATGGTCACGCCGGGCAGGTCCAGGGCGGCCAGGGCGGTCAGGTCGGCCGGGCGCAGCGGCGTGGCGACCAGCATGATGGCGTCCACCCGCTTGTGGAGGTTGGCCGTACGCAGCACCCGCTGGCGGATCTGCTCCCGACCGCCGAGGTTGTAGAGCAGCAGGTCGTAGCCGGAATGGTGGAGGTGCTCCTCGACGGCCTCGACGACGGTGCTGAAGAACCAGCGGGTGATCCGGGGTACGACCACCGCGACCGTGCCGGTGCGACCACCGGCGAGCCGGGACGCGCTCGGCGATACCGCGTAGTCGAGCTGCTCGGCGGCCGCGAGGACGCGGCGTCGGGTGGCGGCCGAGACCGTCGGCAGCCCGCGCAGGGCCCGCGAGACGGTGGCCGTGGAGACCCCGGCCAGCCGAGCCACATCATCAATTCTCGTCACGGTTCCCCCGCTCGATACCCGTCGCCCGCCGCCGCCTTCAGGGGCCGGGCGGCGGCGGGCAAGCGGGTCAGCCCTTGACGCTGCCGGCGAGTAGACCTCGCACGAAGAAGCGCTGTAGGGACAGGAATACGACGAGCGGTACGACGATCGAGACGAACGCGCCAGCGGTGAGCCGCTGCCACTCGTTACCCCGGGTGCCGGCCATCTCGGCCAACCGGACCGTGAGCGGCGCGGTCTCGTTGCCGCCACCGGCGAAGATCAGCGCGACCAGCAGGTCGTTCCAGACCCAGAGGAACTGGAAGATGCCGAACGCGGCCAGCGCCGGAGTGATCAGCGGCAGCACGATGGTGCGGAAGATCTTCGGGTGCGTGGCCCCGTCGACCCGGGCCGCCTCCATCAGGTCTCCGGGGAGCTGCGAGATGAAGTTGTGCAGCAGGAACACCGCGAACGGAAGCGCGAAACACGTGTGCGCGAACCACACCTGGGCGAACTTCTGCTCGTCCACCAGGTCCCACGCCGGCATCAGGGTGACGCCACCGAGGCTGACGCCGGTGGAGAAGAACTTCAGCAGCGGCACCAGGGCCATCTGCAGCGGGACGATCTGCAACGCGAAGATCGCGATGTAGAGCCAGTCCCGCCCGCGGAAGTTGATCCACGCCAGCGCGTACGCGGCCAGCGAGGCGAAGGCCAGCGGGAAGAGCACCGACGGGATGGTGATCGCCAGCGAGTTGATGAAGTAGCTGGCGAGCTGCCCCGACGACGCGGACCGCCCGAAGAGGACCTGTTGGTAGTTCTCCAAGGTGAACTGCGGGTTGGTGAACGCCGTCCACCAGCCGGTCGTCTTGATCTCGTCCTCGGGTCGGAGGGAGGAGACGAGCAGGCCGAAGGTCGGGATGGTCCAGACCACCGCGATGACGATCGAGACGAGCGTCGCGGTACGGCTGTTCAGCCGCTTGCGGACCCGGCCGGCGGTGCTGGACGTCCCGTCGGCGGTCTTCTGGGCGCCGGCGGCGACGGTGGGCGTTGCGGTGGTCATCTCAGCCCTCCCGCTGACGACGGAGGTTGCGGATCTGGTAGATCACGACCGGGATGACCAGGATGAAGAGGAAGACCGCGAGCGCGGAGCCCTGCCCGTTCTGGCCGTACCGGAAGGCCTGGTTGTACATCTCGCTGGCGATCACGCTGGTGTCGTAGTTGCCGTTGGTCGAGGTCCGGACGATGTCGAAGACCTTGAGCGTGGCGATCGTGAGCGTCACCGCCACGACGATCAGCGCCGGCCGGATGCTCGGCATGGTGATCTGCCAGAACATCTGCCACGGGCTGACGCCGTCGAGCCGGGCGGCTTCGACGATGTCGCCGGGGATGGCCTTGATCGCGGCGGAGAGCACCACCATGGCGAAGCCGGCCTGGATCCAGACCATGATGACGATCAGCAGCAGCGTGTTCAGCGGTGACTCGAGCAGCCACTGCTTCGGCTCACCGCCGAGGCTGACGACGATCTGGTTGAGCAGACCGATCTGGTCGCCGTCGCCGCGGTACGCGTAGACGAACTTCCAGATGATGCTCGCGCCGACGAACGAGATGGCCATCGGCAGGAAGATCAGTGACTTGGCGATCGCCTCGAAGCGGGCCTTGTCCACGAGTACGGCGTAGATGAGGCCGAACGCGGTGGCCACCAGCGGGACCAGCAGCACCCAGACCAGGGTGTTGATCAGAACCCGGACCATGGAGTTGTCGGAGAACATCCAGCTGTAGTTGCGCAGCCCCACCCATTCGGTGCTGCCCCCGTTCATCAGCGAGAGCAGCATGGTGCGGATGGCCGGTACGACAAGACCGATGGTGAGCAGCAGCAGCGTCGGCAGCAGGAAGAACAGGGCGAAGAGCCCTTCCCGCTGCTTGGGTCGCCGGGTCAGCGGCGTGCCGCTGATGGAGGCGGCGACGAGCTGGGCCTCCCGCCGTCGGGCGAACCAGGCAGGCACCACGTCGAGCAGCAGGAGCAGACCACCCACCACCACCACGAAGGCGACCAGCCCGTACATCAGCATGAGGAGCTTCGGCTGCTCGTCGGCGAAGTCGAACTCCATCAACCCTCCCTCTCGGGTCCGGATCGGCCGGTGGCCCGGCTCGCGTGCGCGAACCGGGCCACCGCCGTGATCACTTCGGCCAGCTGCTCTCGATGCCCTGGAGCACCGGGGCGGTCTGCTTGCCGTTCAGCCAGTCGACCATGCCCTTCCAGAACGTTCCCGCGCCGACGGCGGCCGGCATCAGGTCGGATCCGTCGAAGCGGAAGGTGCCCGTCTTGTCCTGCAGGATCTGGACGGACAGCTTGTCGATCGGGCTGGCCACGTTGGCGATGTCCAGCTTGTTGTTCGCCGTGACCCAGTTGCCGAGCTTCGCGCGGCTGTTCACGTACTCGCCGGAGGCGAGGTAGGTCTGCACCGCCTGCACCTCGGGACGGTCGGCGTACGCGACGACGAACTCGCCAGCGCCCAGGACCGGCTTGCCCTTGGCCGGGTCGATGGTCGGGAAGTAGAACGCGAAGGCGTCACCGTTCTCGTCCACCTTGGTGCCCTCGGGGAACTGGTTGGCGTAGAACGACGCCTGCCGGTGCATCGCGCACTTGCCGGTGGTCACCGGCAGACCCGCCTCCTGGAAGGCGGTGGTGGTGATGCTCTTGACGCCGCCGAAGCCGCCGTTGACGTACTTCTCGTTCTTGAGGATGCTGCCGGCGCGGTCGACCGCGTCGACGATCCTCGGGTCGTTGAACGGGATGGCGTGGGTGGTCCACTGGTCGTAGACCTCGGGGCCCTGCGTCCGCAGGATCACGTCCTCGATCCAGTCGGTGGCCGGCCAGCCGGTGGCGTCACCGGACTCGACGCCCACGCACCACGGCTTCATGCCGCTCGCGGCGATCTTGTCGCTCAGCGCGATGAGCTGGTCCCAGGTGGTCGGAACCTCCCAGCCCTTCTCCTTGAAGGTCTTGGGGGAGTACCAGACGAAGGACTTGACGTTCGCGCCGAGCGGCACGCCGTAGAGCGTCCCGTTGACGGTGCCGTACTTCAGCCAGTCGGCCGGCATGTTCTGCTCGGCCATGGTCTTGGTGTCGGCGCCGAGGGACTTCAGCTTGCCGGCGTCCGCGAACCGCTTCACGAGGCCCGGCTGGGGCACGAACGCGATGTCGGGGGCGTTACCGCCGTCGACCCGGACGGGGAGCTGCGCCTCGAACTCGCCGCTGCCCTCGTAGGCGATCTCGATGCCGGTGCAGTCGGTGAACTGCGACCACGAACGCTCGAGCAGGTCGGCCTCGGCGTCACGGATGGACGCGTAGATCGAGACCTTCTTGCCGTCGTTGCCCTGGTACTTCTCGTACGGGGCACATTCGGCGGATCCCGCCTTGTCGCTCTTCTTGTCATTGCCGGTACCGCAAGCGGTGGCGCTGAACGCCAGCCCGAGTACACCGGCGATCACGAAGGCCTGGCGTGGTCTGGTAAAGACCGCCATGCCGTCCTCCTTCCTAGCCGGCGTGGTCTCCGCTGGTGACCCGCGCCGGTCCGATTGGGCGTGCACACATGTAAGCGCTTGCATCAGGTCTGGTCCACCCCCTGTCAGACACGAGCGAGTAACAATCCCGAAACCTCGTGTCCGCCGGCTGGGCGCGTTCTCGGGCGTAGGTCCGGCCTCTTCCGGTGACTGGCGATTTCTGTCAGGCTGAAGGCACCTCATCGAAGGTTTTGCACATAGGAGGAGCTGGATGCGTAAGCGGTGGATCAGCCTGCTGGTGACCGGCCTGCTCGTCGGAGGGGCCGTCGCGCCGGCGAGCCCGGCCCTGGCCGCGCCGAGCTTCAAGGTGCCGTTCCCGTGCGGTCAAGCCTGGTCGGGGCAGACCCGGTCGGACCACAGCCCGGCGTACGCCGTCGACTTCAACCGCACCGACGACCTGGGCGACCCGGTGGTGGCGAGCGCTCCCGGCACGGTCGACCGGGTCACCGACCTCGGCGGCACCAGTTACGGCAAGTACGTCCGGATCGACCACGGTGGCGGTTACACGACCTACTACGCCCACCTCAACGGCTTCAACGTCTCGGTCGGGCAGACCGTCGGGTACGGCAAGGTGATCGGCTGGGTCGGCAGCACCGGCGGGTCCACCGGCCCGCACCTGCACTACGAGCAGCGCCTCAACGGCAACGACGTGCAGGTCCGGTTCAACGGCACCCTCGGCCTGTACTGGGGGACCAAGACCTACACCAGCGACAACGGTTGCTCGTCGGGCAGCGGTAACGGCACGGTCGACACCAGTGGCACGCCGCTGACCGTCCGCTCCGGCCCCGGCACCGGGTACGCCTCGGTGGGCACCGTCGCCGACGGCACCCGGGTGACCATCTCCTGCCAGACCAGCGGCACCACCGTCACCGGTACCTACGGCACCAGCTCGATCTGGGACCGCATCGGTAGCGGCCGCTACATCGCCGACGCGTACGTCTACACCGGTTACGACGGATACATCCCGAACGTGCCCCGCTGCTGACCTCTGGTGGTCTCCGGCGGGGTGACCCGCCGGAGACCGGTCGGGCGGTCAGACGTTGAGCCGCCAGATCGACAGATTCAGCGCGGCGGCGAAGGTGACCCACGCCCAGTACGGCAGCAGCAGCGCCGCCCCGACCCGGGACACCCGGGCGAAGAGCACAACGGTGAGGCCGATCGCCAGCCACATCACCACGATCTCGGCGAACGCGAGCCCGTACTGGCCCGCGCCGAAGAACAGCGGCGTCCAGATGGCGTTGAGCACGAGTTGGGCGGACCACGCCCACAGGGCGGGGGAGAAGCCGACCCGACGCCAGACCAGCCAGCCAGCGACCGCGATCAGCGCGTAGAGAACCGTCCAGACCGGGCCGAAGAGCCACGACGGCGGGGCCCAGTCCGGCTGGCGCAGGCTCGCGTACTCGTCGGTGGTGCCCCGCACACCGAGCCCGCCGATCGCGGCCGCGACGAAGACCGCCGCCGCGAAGGCGGCGAGCGCCCAGCGCGACCGCCGACGGGAGGTCGGCCCTGCCTCGCGAGATATCTCCATCGTCGAGATATTTCCGCCCGGCGTCCGGTCAAACCCAAAAAAAGCGCCGGGGCCGCTGCGGCCGGTGCTTCTGTCGGGAGGACGAAGCTCCGGTCGCGGCGACCCCGACGGGTCCCGGTGTGCGTGCGGATGTGGTTATGAGGTACGAGCGTCAATTGAAGATGCTGACACCACCCGGGCCGACGAGCAGCCCGACGACGATGAGGACGATGCCCCACAGGATCTGCCGGCGGAACAGCGCGAGGATGCCGGCGACCACGAGTACGACTGCGAGAATCCAGAGAATCAGCTCCATGACCTCTGAATACCCGACCCTCCGATCGGGGAAACCTGGTCCGTGTCGAGTTGATCCCCGACATGAAAGACGCTGTACGCCTGCTTGATCACCGGGTGCGCCACGTTGCGCACGCGTACCCCTCCCGGGGTCATCCCCCGCTCGGTGCCGGCGTGCGCGTGCCCGTGCAGGGCCAGGGCGGTCGGCGCCGAGTCGATCGCCTGCCCCAACTGGTACGACCCCAGGAACGGGTAGATCTCCAGCGGCTCGCCGACCAGCGTGTCGGGGACCGGGGCGTAGTGCGTGAGCGCGACCAGCAGGTCGCACTCCAGCGAGCGCAGGGCCTCTCCCAGGCGGTCCGCGCTCTCGTTGGTGGTCCGGACGAACGCCTTCATCTCCGGCTCGCCGAAGTCGCTCGCGCACCGGCCGGCGAACCCTCCGCCGAAGCCCTTGACCCCGGCGATGCCGAGCCGGCCGCCCGCACAGTCCAGGACGACGCCGTTGCCCTCCAGCACGGTGATGCCCGCGTCCTCGAGCACCTTCACCACCTGTGGCACCTGATCACACTGGTGGTCGTGGTTGCCCAGCACGGTGACCACCGGTACGGCAAGCCCACCGAACTCCTGCGCGACGCAGCGCGCCTCGGCCTCGGTGCCGTGCCGGGTCAGGTCGCCGGCCAGCAGCAGCACGTCGGCGCACTCCGGCAGCTCCTCCAGCGCCGGGCGGAACCGGCCGACCACGTCCTCGTCCAGATGCACGTCGCCCACGGCGGCGATCCGGATCACCATGAAACCTCCCTCAGGGCAGTTGCTCGATCTCCGTGGGCGCCTGGACGCGGATCACCCCGATGTCGCTGGTGATCGGCACGTCCGGGAAACGCTCCGCCACGAGACGCAGGATCTCCTCCCGCCGGTGCGGGCTCTCCACCTCGCCGTGGAGCACGAGGACGTCATCGCGTCGGACGACGGTGATCCCCTGTTCGGCGACGGCCGGATCCTCGGTGAGCGACCGTTGGATCTCCGCTTCGACGTACTCGTCGGGTGGCGCCGCGCCACCGGCCTGATCGTTCGTCACGGTGTCTCCTCTCCTGCCGGGGTGCCGGGCTCCGGCACCACCTCCAGCCGGTCCAGCAACACCAGGAACGCCTCGGCGTACGGCGAGTGCTGCGTCTCCTTGCGTACCCGTTCCCAGTCGATCTGCTCCCGCAGCGACCGGGCCAGCGGCAGGCCGCGGGCGAAGTCGCAGTAGTGCTGCGAGAAGCTCAGCAGCTTGTGCACCATGAGCTGGGTGGCGGACAGGACCGGCATGTGGATGGCGTCCACCGGCCGCACGACGGTGTCGGCGAACGTCTCCTCGGTCACCGGCGTCTCGATGGGCCGGTGGATCAGGTCCACCATCCGCTCCTCGTCGAAGACCTTGACGAGCCAGTCCTCCGGCGGGCGCTCGGCGCGGAAGCCGGCGGCGACCAGCGCCTCCAGCGACCGTTCGACGTCGGCCTCGCGGATGAGGAAGTCGACGTCGTGGTCGCTGGAGTGGCCGCCGTGGGCGTAGACGGCGAAGCTGCCGCCCAGGGCGAACGGAATCTCGGACTGCTTGAGCACGGCGGCGACCTTTTTCAGGGTGTGCACCAGACTCTCGTCCCCGCGCTCAGCCATCTGGGTCTCCCGTCGGTCGTGTCGTGGTGGACAGGCGGTTGGATTCGAACCCCCGTACCCGGCATTCCGGTCGCCCACACCTGCTCTGGTCGCGGTCGGGTGTCAACCGGAGCAAACGGGAACAAAGATCGCAGGAGGCGGGCATCGGTCGGATAGCCTGTCGAGGGTGGCCAGACCATCGGGGACGCGACGCCGCAGGGCCCGGTTGCGCACCGTCGCTCTGATCGGCATCGACGGCTCGGGCAAGACCACGCAGGCACACCGACTGGCGGACGCGCTCAACGCCGCCGGCCGCCCCGCGACGTACCGCCGCAACGCCAGCGGGCGTCGCTGGCTCGGGCGGCTCGCCCACCGTCTCGGCCTACCGGACGCGCAACGCCTCGTCGGGCGCGACGGCGTCCTCGCGGTGGAGTCCGTACTGCGCTGGCTGGCCATCGCCGCAGCCCTGCTCAGTTGCCTGCTCACCGGCCGGACAGCCGTCATGGACCGCTACTCGGCCTGCCAGTACGCCAGCATCCGCGCCCACGGCGGGCACCGCTGGGAACGACTGGCGCGGGCCGGCTACCGGCTGTTCCCGACGCCGCAGGTGACCTTCCTGCTCGCCGTCGACCCGGCGGAGGCCTACCGGCGCATCGAGGAGCGCGGCACCGACCACGAGTCGATGGGCTGGCTGACCGCGGCGGACACCGCCTACCGGACGCTGCCCGAGTACCCGAGCTTCGTCCTCGTCGACGCGGGCCGTCCCGCCGAGGAGGTTACCGAGCAGATCCAGGCCCACCTGTCGTCCTGGCTGCCGTCGGACCGCCGACGCGACCCGGCGCGGCCGTCGACCGGGACGCCACCGATACCGGATCAGGCCGGGCCCGGCGACGTGCCGCTGCTGGTTCAGGCGCGTCCGTAGACCGGAACGGTGGCTCCGCTGGTCGGCGCCGAGTCCGGCGAGGCGAGGAAGCGGATCACCGGCGCGATCTCGGCCGGGCCGACCCACCGCGAGTGGTCGGCGTCGGGCTGCGCGGCCCGGTTCGTCGGGGTGTCGATGACGCTGGGCAGCACGGTGTTGCAGCGGACCCCGCGCGAGCGGTACTCCACCGCGACGGCGTTGGCGAAGGCCAGCACCGCGGCCTTGGCCGTGACGTAACCGGCCGCCCCGGCGAACGGGCTGACCGCCGCGCGGGCGGAGACGCACACCACCGCGCCGCCTCCGGCCGCCACCAGGTGCGGCAGCGCGGCCTGCGTGACCAGGTACGTGGGGCGCAGGTTGACGGTGAGCATCCGCTCGAACTCCTCGACCGGTGTCTCGTGCACCAAGCCGCCGCTCGCGTACCCGCCGACCAGGTTCACCACCGCCCGCAGCGGCGCCGCCGGATCGGCCGCGGCGGCCTCGACCACCCGCGCCACGTCCGCCGGATCGGTCAGGTCCGCGCCGAGCGAGACCAGCCCGTGCGCCGCCGGCTCCGACCCGGCGGGCTCACCCCTTCGTGGTACGACCACCCGCCAGCCCGCCTCGACGAAGGACGCGACGACCGCACCGCCCAACCCACCGCCCCCGCCGGTCACCACCACAGTCCGCCCCACCATGTCCCAAACGCTAACCCCACCCGGCCCGAATGCCACCCGCCCCCACCGCCCCCACGCCGGGGTGGGGGTGTGGGGGTGGGGTGTCTGCTGAGAGCAGAGGGGGTGGGTTTTTCGGGGTGGGGCGGCGCAGGATCGGGGCATGGCGCGGATTTTGGTTCTCGGGGGTACGCGGTTTCTTGGTCGGGCGGTGGCTCGGCTCGCCGTCGCGCGGGGGGATGAGGTGACCTGCGCGGCGCGGGGCGTGTCCGGCGCCGTACCGGAGGGGGCGCGGTTCGTGTCGGTGGACCGCGACGACCCGGCGGCGCTGACGCCGCTCGCCGGTCAGGGTTTCGACGCGGTGGTGGACGTGACGCGCCAGATCAGCCACGCCCGGCACGCGCTCGCCGCGCTGGCCGACCACGTCGGTCACTGGTCGTTCGTGTCGACGATGTCGGTGTACGCGGACAACACGACCCCGGGTCTCGCCGCGGCGAACGCGCCGGTGTTGCCGCCCCCGCCGTCGGACGTGGACGGACCGGGCCCGGACTTCCGCTGGTACGGCGAGTGCAAGGTCGCCATCGAGCAGCTGGTACGCGAGCGGATGGGCGTGGACAGGTCGTTCATCTGTCGGGCCGGGCTGATCGTCGGAGCCGAGGATTCGAGCAACCGTTTCCCGTACTGGGTGCGACGGCTGGCCCGGGGCGGCGAAATTCTCGCGCCGGGGGAGCCGACCGACCGGGTGCAGTTCGTGGACGTCGAGGATCTGGCCGGCTGGCTGCTGCACGCCGGCGACACCCGGCTCAGCGGCACGTACGACGGGAACGGGCCGACGATGTCCCGGGCGGAGATGCTGGCCGGGGTGGCCGCCGGGCTGGGCGTGGAGGATCCCCGTCTCACCTGGGTCGACCAGGACTTCCTGCGCGAGCACGACGTACGCGAGTGGTGGGGGGAGCGGGCGCTGCCACTGTGGGTACGGCTGCCGGAGTCCGCCGGCCTGATGGACCGGGACGTCTCGGCGGCCCTGGCCGCCGGGCTGGTCGTCCGTCCGCTCGCCGACACCGTTCGGGTGACGGCCTCCTGGATGAGCGCCTACCCGGGCGACGTACCGCAGGGTGGACTCGACCCGGCGGATGAGGCGGCGGTCCTGGGTACGTGGCACGCTGTGCGAAAGGCGTGATCCGCATCGTCGACACTTTCCCACCACGTACGGTGATGGTTGACGCTCACGCTTAGTGAAAGTAAGTTTCACCCGTGGCGAAGAGTCCGAAGATTTCTGCGAGTCACGAGCCTGGTGGACTGATCGTCCACATCAGCGGGCTTCTGCCGTCGCTGTCGCCCGCCGAGCAGCGGGTCGCCCGGCTTGTCGTGTCCGACCCGGCCGCCGCCGCGCGGAGGACAATCACCGACCTCGCCACCGCGGCGGAGACATCGGAGGCGACCGTCATCCGGTTCTGCCGGTCGGTCGGGATGGACGGCTACCCGCAGCTGCGTATCCGGCTCGCCGCCGAGGCCGCCCGTCGCGTCGAACCTCCGGACGCCCGGGTCGTTGGCGGTGACATCCCGCCCGGCGCCGATCTCGCCCAGATCATCGCCACCATCGCGTTCAACGACGCACGAGCTGTCGAGGAGACCGCCGAACAGCTCGACCCGGCCGTCTGCGAGCAGGTCGTCGAGGCGATCGCCGGCGCTGGCCGGATCGACATCTACGGCGCCGGGGCCAGTGGGTTCGTTGCCTCGGACTTCCAGCAGAAGCTGCACCGCATCGGCCGGATCGCCTTCTACTTCCCGGACGTGCACACCGCGCTGACCTCGGCCGCCCTGCTCGGTCGCGGCGACGTGGCGATCGGCATCTCGCACACCGGCACCACCTCGGACGTGATCGAGGTGCTGGAACAGGCCCGGACGCGCGGCGCGAGCACCGTGGCGCTGACCAACTTCCCGCGCTCGCCGATCACCGAGGTCGCCGACTTCGTCCTCACCACCGCGGCCCGCGAGACGACCTACCGTTCGGGCGCCACGGCCAGCCGTCTGGCGCAGCTCACCGTCGTCGACTGCCTCTTCGTCGGGGTGGCCGCCCGCAACCGGTCCCGGGCCCGCAAGGCCCTCGAGGCGACCGCCGAGGCGGTCCAGTCGCACCGGGTGGGCGCGAGCCGGAGGCGGGCATGACGCCCGGCTCGGTCGAGCCGGACAAGGACACGGCAACACCACCCACCCGCCCGACGGTCCGGGTGGCCGCGCCCACCGAACGGCGTAACCCGCTCAGCGTCGACCTCGACCTGATGTCCACCCGGGACGTCCTCACCGTGATCAACGACGCCGACCGACGGGTGCCCGCGGCGGTCGCCGCGGTACTCGACGAGATCGCCGCCACGGTCGACCTGGCCGTCGCGGCGCTGCGCGGCGGTCACCGGGTGCACTACTTCGGGGCCGGCACCTCCGGCCGGCTGGGCGTGCTCGACGCGGCCGAACTGGCGCCCACCTTCAACTCGCCCCGGGACTGGTTCTGCGCCCACCTCGCCGGTGGCCCGGACGCGATGCTGCGCGCCGTGGAGGACGCCGAGGACGACGACCGGGGCGGCGCGATCGAGGCGGCCGGCTGTGTACGTGCCGGTGACCTCGTGGTCGGTCTGGCGGCCAGCGGACGCACCCCGTACGTCCTCGGGGCGCTCGCCACTTCCCGCGCCACGGGCGCCTCGACGGTGCTGCTCTGCGCCAATCCGGAGGCGGAGGCCGCCCGGTCGGTCGACGTGTTCATCGGGGTGGACACCGGACCGGAGGTGGTCACCGGGTCGACCCGGATGAAGGCGGGCACGGCGCAGAAGTTGGTGCTGAACGCGTTCTCGACCGCCGTCATGGTGCGCCTGGGTCGGGTCTACTCGAACCTCATGATCGATATGGTTGCCACCAACGCCAAGCTCCGGGGCCGAATGATCTCGATCCTGGTCGAGGCGACCGGATGTTCCGAGGAGGTATCCCGGCGGGCCCTCGGAGAGGCCGACGGCGACCTCAAGACCGCGCTCGTCACCCTGGTCTCCGGGGCCGAGGTGACCGCCGCGCGCGCCGCCCTCGCCCGCTCCGCGGACCAGGTACGCGGCGCCCTCGCCCTGCTCGCCTCCTGAGTTCACCCCATCCGGGAAGCGAATGGGGCTCCGGATTGTTCACCGGGTCGGAGGGTAATAACACCCTCGTGGATGAACCGACCGGTCCACCGCTGCGTATCTGGCAGTGACCAGGATCGCAGCGCGGTGGTGACCCGGGTCGCTGTGCCGGCGCGGCGGGCGGTGTTGCCTATGGTGCGGGCGATCGGTGACCCGTCGATCCGCCAACCCGTCCGAGGTGCCCAGCGGCGCGCCACCCGACGGGTGCTGACAGCAAACGTGGACCGTGCTCTCAGCAACTACTCAGGCATTCGTGACACTTTCGACTCACGAAATGGAACACCCGACACGTCTCATCTGTTGTGTAGGTGTCAGCACCGGTGGGCACAGCAGAAGTTACCAGGGCTGACCGGACGTGGGGAATGGCAAGGAACCGGGCAACCGGCGCGAGCGAGGGGACCGTGGGCAACGTGGACAAGAACATCGGCATGCGTACCGACGAGGTCGCCGAGGAGCGTGACCTGGTCGGCGTCTACCTGCACGAGATCTCCCGGACGCCACTGCTGGACGCCGCCAAGGAGGTCGATCTCTCCAAGGCGATCGAGGCGGGCCTCTACGCCGAGCACCTGCTCGGCGAGGATGCCGTTCCCGACGGTGTCGACCGGGCCGACCTGGATCGGCTGGTCGCCGAGGGTGAGCGCGCGAAGGACCTCTTCATCCGCGCCAACCTGCGACTGGTCGTGTCGATCGCGCGTCGTTACGTACGCTCGGGGATGCCCATGCTGGACCTGATCCAGGAGGGCAACACCGGCCTCGTCCGAGCGGTCGAGAAGTTCGACTACGAGCGTGGCTACAAGTTCTCCACCTATGCCACCTGGTGGATCCGCCAGGCCATCAGCCGGGCGATCGCCCAGCAGGAGCGCACCGTCCGTCTGCCGGTGCACCTGGTGGAGGACGTCAACCGGATGCGGAACGTGACCCGGCAGCTCACCCGTGAGCTGGGCAGCGACCCGGAGCCGGAGCAGATCGCGGCATCGCTCGGCGTCACCGTCGAGCGGGTCAACGAGCTGCGCCGCTGGTCGCAGGACACGGTTTCGCTGGACACCCCGGTCGGCGACGACGGCGACACCAACCTCGGTGACCTGGTCGCCGACAGCGATGCGCCGTCGCCGGAGGACATCGTCCTGAGCGGCCTCGAGCGGCAGCGCATCGAGGGGCTGCTCAACCACCTCGACGACCGGTCCGCCGGCATCATGCGGGCCCGCTACGGCCTGGAGGACGGCCGCGAGCACTCGCTGACCGAGGTCGCGTCCCGCTTCTCGCTGTCCCGCGAGCGGATCCGCCAGCTCGAGATCCAGGCCCTCGGCCGGCTCCGCGAGCTGGCCCGGGCCGAGGGGCTGCAGGCAGCCTGACCTGGTAGTAATGACGGCGAACGGCCGGCGTCCGATAGGGGGACGCCGGCCGTTCACCGTCTAGCGGACCCTGCCGTACCCGTGGATCGACATCATGTTCATGCCGCGCTTGAGCACGTTGCGACCGGCGCTCGGCGCGTCGATCACCTGCCCGTCGCCCACGTAGAGGGCGACGTGCCCGAGACCGCTGTAGAAAATGAGGTCTCCGGGTCGCAGATCGCCTCGGCCGATGTGTGCGACCGCCCCCCACTGCATCCGCGCGCTGTGCGGCAGCGATCGTCCGGCCGCCCGCCAGGCGGCCAGGGTGAGCCCGGAGCAGTCGTAGCCGCCCGGCCCCTCACCTGCCCAGACGTACGGCTTGCCGATCGCGCCGAAGGCGTAGCGCACCGCCGTGCCGGCATCTCCGGCGACCGCCGGAACATTCCGGACCTCGGCCTCCGCCGCCTTGGGCGCGGGTCGCTCGGTGGCCGCCCCGTACGCCTGTCGGCGCAGCTCGTACAGCTCGGCCAGGTCCTTCTCGATGCGTGTCTTGCCCGCCGCCAACTCGCGGGCCTGGGCGGCCTGCCGGGCCAGCGTGGCGTCCAGCCGCTTCTTCTCGTCGAGCAGCCGCCGCTGGTTGTCGGTGAAGCCGGAGATGCGCTCCTGGCGCTGTCGGGTCAGCTGGTCGAGGGTGCCGAGCCGGTCCAGCATGGCGGCGGCGCCGCCGGGCCGGAGCAACGCGTCGGCGGTACGAAGGCTGCCGCTCTTGTACGCGGTGTTGGCGAGTGCGGCGACATCCGCCCGGCTCTGCTCGGCCTGCTGTTCGAGCGGGCCGATGCGGGCCTGTAATCGGGCCACCGCGGCTTTGTTGTCCTTGATGTCCTCCGTGAGCTTGTTGTACGACTCCACGACCCGCTCCAACTCGGCCGAGGACGTCTCGATCCGGCGGGTCAGGTCGGCGGGGGACGGCTCGGCGTGCGCCGCCGCCGTCGGGGCGATCAGGGCGGCCGACAGGCCGACCAGCGCCACGGTACGCAGCAGGGTTCTCAGGGATGACAAGAGCGAGAGGCTCCTCTCCCACGGCCGCCGACGGGGCTGCTGACGCCCTCGGCGACACCGGTCGGGGTCGTCCGGGTGGACGACACTGGGCCGGACCGGCTCGCCCAACCTAACCCGGGACGGTTGTGCTGCGCAGTTGAAGCAGGGGCGAATGTTGACCAAGTGGCAGGAAGTGCCACTGCGGAACGAGAGCGTCAACGGGGCCACCGACACGGGGGCGAAGGCTCCGGCGGCACCTTTGCTTGCGGTAATGACCGATATACGACTTTCGTCGTTCCCGGCGCATGCCGCCGGTTAACAGCGCGCCATACCCCGATAAAAGGCGAAATGGATGCGGTTTCGCGACGATGTCGCCCGGGTGGGTGGGCGGTCCGCTGCCGTAAATGCCCAGGTGGGGTGGCGGCGCCCCAACACAATGGAGCCCGGGGCCGGGAATCCCGTCATCGGACACTCACGTCGGTGGTCACGGGATTCGACCCGACAGACCGCACCCGCGGGAGGATCCGTGAATCGTGAAGGCGCAACGACGCGACCGCAGCGAACGGTGCCCGGTGCCAGGTCCACGCTGCTCTACGCGCGACCCGGCATCATCGTCACCGTCGACCGGTTCACCGTCGGCCGCACCAGCTACCGCATCCCCGACCTGACCCACCTGCGTACCACCCGAGGGCCGCACGACCGGATCGCCGTCCGGGCCGTCGTGACCACCGCCTCCATGATCGGCGTGGTCGGCCTGCTCCTCGGCTTCAGCGGCGGCCTACAGCGGTTGACCGCCGGGGCGTACCTCATCCTCGGAGCGGTCCTCCTGTTGCCGGCGACCCTCGCCCTCGTCGGTGACCGCTGGCGACCACCACCGTACGAGCTGTGGGGATGGCACCGGGGTGCCGAGGTGCTGCTCTTCAGCGCCGACGACGAGCGGCAGTTCGGCCAGGTCACCCGGGCGCTGCTGCGCGCCCGGGAGGTCAACCGGTACGGCGGTTGGGTCGACCCGGTCGCCTCGGCCGACCCCTGGCGGCCGAACCGCTGACCGGACGGCCCCTCGTGGCCCCGATCAGCCGGCGACCGGCTCCGGCGTACGGGTGGCCGGCCGGTCGAGCCAGGCGGTGACGCGACGCTCGGCGTAGAACGAGACGAACGGCACGGTGCCGGCCAGCATCACCAGGAGCATCCGCTTCAGCGGCCAGTCGGCCCGGCGGCTCAGGTCGAACGCGGCCACCAGATAGATCATGTAGAGGAAGCCGTGCGCCGGGCCGACGGTCTCCACCACCGTCGGGTTGTCGAACGCGTACTTCAGCGGCATCCCGATCACGACCAGCAGGATCAGCACCACGCCCACGATCCAGGCGATCACGCGGTACCGGGTAAGGGCTGCGCCCACTTCGTCCGTCCTTCTTCAGGCCCGGCTCAGCCGGGATAGTCACCGGGCCGGGCGCCCGGATTGGCGTTCAACCATGACAGGTAGTCGTTGTACGCGGCCAGCGCGTCGTCACCGGGCGTCGCGTCGACCGGCGCCCTGGTCACCCGCACCGGTCGGCGTACCGCCGGTCGGGAGTCCGCGCTCGCGGCCGGGGCCGGCTCGTCGGCCGGAGCGCCGGGGGACACCGTGCCGCCCTGCGCGGCGCGCCGGGCCAGCCGCACCTCGCGCCACCAGACGTACACCACGAAGCCGGCGAAGATCGGCCACTCGACGGCGTACCCCCAGCTGAGGCTGTTGCCGGCGGTCGCCCGGCTGATCTGCCACCAGCCCGCCCCGAGGAAGCTCCCGACCAGCACGACCATGGCCACGTGACGTGCGATCCACGCCGGGGTCCAGAGCCACCTCATGGGGTCGAGGGTACCGGGGACGGCGGCGCTCTCCGACACGGCGTCGTAGCTGGCGCGCGGACGCGATGGTTTGGTGTCACCCCGTGTGGGCATCCGTCTAGGCGCCAGCCCAAACGAGACCAGGGGGGCGATGATGACCGGATCGGTACGCGAGGACGGGTTTGCGTCCAACGGCGGTACGGAGATGAGCCCGGAGCAGCGGGTGCCCGAGTGGGACGGCGACCACTTCGCCGACCCGGGGGGCGCCGAACTCGACGGCGACGCGGTCGGCGTCGGATTTGACGGCGACGAGGTCGGCGTCGACCCGACGGAGCTGACCGACGACGATCTGATCCGCGAGATGCACAGCCTGCACCGCACCCGGCTGGACACGCTGCGGCACGCGGCGGATTCCGCGCTTGCGAACCATCTGCGGCGTACGGCGGAGCTGGAGACCGAGTACCTCGCCCGCCACCCGGGCCGGGAGGTCGACCCGAGCCGTCTGCGGGACGCCTGATGGCGGCGCGAGCCGTGCGCGGCATGTCCGCGCCGCCCGAGGTGGTCTTCAACACGGCCACCGACCCGGCCCGAGCCTCGGCCTGGTTGCCCGCGCCACTGCGGTCCGACGGAAGCCCTCCGGCCGAGGTCAGTGGGGAGGAGCTGCGGGCCCGCTGGGGCGACGCCGACTGGGCGGCCGAGATCCGGGTGGATCCCGCCGATTCCGGCGGCGCGCGGATCCAGCTCGACCTGACCGACGGCTCGGGTGCCGACCCCGATCAGTTGGCCGACGAGGCGCTGACCAACCTCGCCCGCGAGGTCGCCGACAACCTTCAGGCCGGTTAAGACACGCCGACCGTTCGGAACTCTCGTACCACGACCACGACGACATGGAAGGAGACCGGTGACCGACACTGGCCTGCGACAGAGGGTGGCGCGGCTGCGCCGGGCGTACGCGCCGCACGAGCATCGACCGCTCGGCGGTTACCTGGCGGCGATGGGCACCTACGCGGGCGTCACCGGAGCGCTCGCCGGCCTGGTCAAGGTGACCGGGCGGACGGTGCCCGAGCGCCCCGCCGTCGCCGACGTGGTGCTCCTCTCCATCGCCACGCACAAGCTCAGCCGGCTGCTGTCCAAGGACGCGGTGACCAGCCCGTTGCGGGCTCCGTTCACCCGGTACGACCGGCCGATCGGCAGCGGCGAGGTGATGGAGCAGGTCCGCGACTCGGGCAGCTCCACCCGGCACGCCATCGGCGAGTTGCTGAGCTGCCCGTTCTGCCTGGCGGTCTGGGTGGCGACGGGCCTCACCGGGGGACTGGTGCTCGCCCCCCGGCTGACACGCCTGGTGGCGACCGCGCTCACCGCCGTGGCAGCCTCCGACTTCCTCCAGATGGCGTACGCCTCGGCCCAGCAGGCCGCCGAGGGCGGACACGACGACGACTGACGAGCAGACGCGACAGGAGGGGGCCGGCATCTGCCGGCCCCCTCCTGTCGTACGCGTCAACGCTGCATACCGGACCAGCCGTGCGGCGACTCCGGCTCGCGTTCGTCCTCGTCCGCGCCCGTGATGATGTCCCGGTCCACCGCCGTGCGGTCGTGTTCGTTGGCGAAGTCCGGCTCGGGCGTGGTGTCCCGGCCCTCCGGTGGCTGGCCCAGCGCCGGGACCTTCTCGTCGTGGTCCTCGTGGTGCGTCATGGTGTGTCGTCCCTTCGCGTCGCTGGGCTCGCTGGCTGCGCTCGTTCCGCTCACGCGACGCTGCCGCCCAGCAGGTCGCTGGCCTCGTCCACCGCGTACTCGCCCTCGGGCAACGCGTCGATGCGGGCGAGCAGGTCCGGCGGGAGTTCGGCGGCGACGGCCCGGCGGTAGATCTCCGCCTGTTGGATGCGCTCCTGACCCCGGTAGATGTCGTCGAGCAGGTCGTCGAGAGCGCGGGTGTCCGGCTCGTCGGCCACGGATGCGTCGTCGGTCACGTTGGTCAGCTACCCGGGCCGGAATCGGTCAAACGTCACGCCGGTGGCCCGGCAGGCGGCGAGCACGCCAGGCGCGAGCCGTGGACCTGGGACAGCACAGACAGCGCCGCCCCCGGCCTCGTGAGCCGGGGGCGGCGCTGGTGTCGGTGTGTAGGTCGCCTCTCGGCGAGTGGCGCGACGCGGCTCCAGCCGAACGGTATTCCGCGAGGGCTATTTAGGTGAGGCCCGGGGACACTGAGCACACCGACACCTCAGTTAACCAGGCCGCGCCCGCTCGTGTTCCGCGCACCGCAGTGCCGGCCGTCACACCTCCAGGGCGTGTCTCAAAGCCCCTGCTCGACCGAGGACTTTGACACACGCCCTACGCGTGGGTGGGCAGGGTGGCCCGGCGGGCGCGTACGGCGGTGGCCAGGGCGGCGAGCACCTCGGCGGTGTCGTCCCAGCCGAGGCAGGCGTCCGTCACCGAGCGGCCGTACACCAGCTCGCGGGTGGGGTCGAGGTCCTGCCGGCCGGGCAGGAGGAACGACTCCAGCATCACGCCGGTGATCCCGCGCTGGCCGGCGGCCAGCTGGGCGGCCACGTCGGCGGCGACCAGGGGCTGGTTGCGGTGGTCCTTGCCGCTGTTGGCGTGGCTGGCGTCGATCACCAGGCGCTCGGGCAGCCCGGCGGCGCGGAGCAGGTCGAGCGCCCCCGCCACCGACGCCGCGTCGTAGTTCGGCCGTCCGCCGCCGCCGCGCAGCACCAGGTGACCGTCGGTGTTCCCCCGCGTGTGCATGATCGCTGGGGTGCCCGAGAAGTCGATGCCCGGGAACACGTGCGGGACTCCTGCGGCGCGGATCGCGTCCACGGCCGTGCCGATGCTGCCGTCGGGGCGGTTCTTCATGCCGATCGGCATGGACAGGCCGGAGGCGAGCTGCCGGTGCACCTGGCTCTCCACGGTGCGGGCGCCGATCGCACCCCAGCCCACCGTGTCGGCGATGTACTGCGGGGTGATCGGGTCGAGGAACTCGCAACCCACCGGCAGGCCGAGCCGGAGGACGTCGAGCAGCAGCGCCCGGGCCCGGCGTAGGCCGGTGTTGACGTCGCCGCTGCCGTCCAGCCCGGGGTCGTTGATCAGGCCCTTCCAACCGACCGTCGAGCGGGGTTTCTCGAAGTAGACCCGCATGACGATGAGCAGGTCGTCGGCGAGCCGGTCGGCGGCGGCGCGCAGACGCTCGGCGTACTCCAGCGCGGCCGCCGGGTCGTGCACCGAGCACGGGCCGACGACCACCAGCAGGCGGTCGTCCTCGCGGTCGAGCACCCGGCTCACCGCGCGGCGGTCGTTCAACACGGCCGCGGCGAGCGGGGTGTCCAGGGGCAACTCGTGGTGCAGCAGGGCGGGTGTGGTCAGCGGCACGACGCGGTCGATCCGCTGGTCGCTGACCCGATCGGTCTCCGGGGTCGTCACGGTGGGCATCCTTTCGCCGACCGTGCCCGGGGCCGGTGCCCGGGACGAGCCGGCTGCTCGTACGCAGAGGGGCAGGAACGACAGCTCCTGCCCGGCCGGCTCGGTCCGTGGTGACGTCAGATCATGGTGAAGTCACCGGCGTGCCAGCCGGCTGCCTAAACCATGGATACGTCCTCATCACCGGGCCAGCCTACCCGACCCGGCCGGGCTCGCCGGTCCCTCGTCCCAGGATGCGGAGTGAACACCGCGTGCGAAGGGCGGACCCGGGGTAACAGGGGTGCCATGACTGACGAGCAGAGCGATCAGGAGCGGGCGGAGTCCCGCGCCCACCACCTCCTTCCCGAGGAGGTCGCCGCGGGCAGTGACGATCCGCAGGCGCAGGCGGAGGCCATCCTCGCCGAATCGGACCTGCGCGAGGCGGACCAGAACGCGGCCCCCGACACGGTGCTGGAACGGCGTACCTCGGATCAGACCGTGGTGGCCGTCGAGCCGCCGGACTGAACCGTCGCACCGCGGGCCCGGCGTGACCCCCGGTAGGTCTGCTCGCGCAGCCAGGTGAGCGGACCGGCCGCCCGCAGGCCGGCCGGCAGGTTGCGCACCGGGTCGAACGCGAGCGCGGCGTCCTGACGGGCGTCCAGCGGGACGCCGATGCCGACCTGGCCGAACGGTCGCCACGGCCCCACGGCGGACGCGACCGCGAGCACCAGGCGCGGCGCGTCCGTCCGGGCCGCCGCCGTGACGGCGGACAGGGTAGGGCCGAGGTCGACCGCCTCCGGGTCGGCCAACGCGGCCAACCAGAGTCGGCGGCGGCCGGCGCGATAGCCCATGATCGTGCTGTACGTCCCGGAGAAGCCCCGGCGGGGCAGCGGCAGGTTCCGCAGCACCGGGGCGGCGCCGCTGGAGCTGGCCAGCAGGTCGAACGGGCGTCCCTGGGCGCAGTGCACGCGCAGGGCCACGCCCAGCACGTCCGGCCACCCGCCCGGCGTGGGCGTCCCCCGGGACAGGCGGACCGTGCCCGCGTACTCACCGGGATCGTCCAGCAGGCCGACCCCGACGGGCGGTCCGGGCGTACCCCAGATCGTCACCAGGGCGGAGAACGACGCGCCCGCCGGATGCAGCAACCGGCCGCGGCGCAGGCGGCCGAGCGCGGCGCTCGCGCGTTCGACGGCGCGGGCGGCCGGTCCGGCGGCGGGTGGGGTCATACCCCTGCGGTACCCCGAGCGGCGGACTCGATGCGGGCGGGTGGGTCGGCTCGCCGACGCACCGCACGTCACCTTTCCGTCCGCGAGATCGGATAGCGTCGTGCCATGCCCGACAGTGGTTACCCCTGGCCCATCGAGACGTCCCGACTGGACAACGGCCTGCGTGTGGTGGTGAGCGAGGATCGGACCGCGCCCGCGGTGGCCGTGAACCTCTGGTACGACGTCGGATCCCGGCACGAGCCGGCCGGGCAGACCGGCTTCGCCCATCTCTTCGAACACCTCATGTTCGAGGGCTCGGTGAACGTGGCGAAGACCGAACACATGAAGCTGATCCAGGGCTCCGGCGGCTCGCTGAACGCGACCACCAACCCGGACCGGACGAACTACTTCGAGACGGTCCCGGCCGAACACCTGGAGTTGGCGCTCTGGCTGGAGGCCGACCGGATGGGTGGGCTGGTCCCGGCGCTCACCCAGGAGACGCTCGACAACCAGCGCGAGGTGGTCAAGAACGAGCGCCGGCAGCGCTACGAGAACGTCCCGTACGGGGACGCCTGGCTGCGGCTGCTGCCGCTGCTCTACCCGCCGGGGCACCCGTACCACCACTCGACTATCGGTTCCATGGCCGACCTGAACGCCGCCGACCTCGCGACCTTCCAGGCGTTCCACGAGATGTACTACGCGCCGAACAACGCGGTGCTCACCGTCGTCGGCGACGCCACGGCCGCCGAGGTGTTCGCGCTAGCCGACAAGTACTTCGGCGCGTTGCCCGCCCGCGACGACATCCCGGCCGCCCCGGACGGCCGCAGCGTCCCCGCGACCGGGCAGCCCGCCGTGGAGACGGTGACCGCCGACGTGCCCGCGCCGCGCGTCTACGTCGCGCACCGCGGCCACCCGTTCGGCACCCCCGGGTACGACGTGCTCACCGTCCTCGCCACGGTTCTCGGCAGCGGTCGGGGCAGTCGGCTCTACCAGCGGCTCGCCGACGGCGAGCGGATCGCCCAACCCGACCTGGTCGGCGCGTACGGGGTGGACCTCGCGCACGCGCCCGCGCCGCTGATCGCCACCGCCACGGCCCGGCCCGGGGTGAGCGCCGAACGGCTGACCGAAGGGCTCGCCGAGGTCGTCGACGAGCTGGCCACCGTGCCGGTCACCGCCGCCGAACTGGACCGGGCCAAGGCGCTGCTGAGCACCGCGTGGTGGCGGCAGATGTCGACGGTGGACGGCCGCGCGGACACGCTCGGCCGGTACGCCACCCAGTTCGGTGACCCGGCCCGGGCCGCCGACCGGCTGCCCGCCTGGCTCGCCGTGACCGCCGAACAGATCGCCGAGACGGCCGCCGAGGTGCTCGGCGCCGCCGACCGGGTGACCCTGACCTACGTGCCCGAGGAGACCGCATGACGCTGATCGCCGACCGTCCCGGCCCGGGTGCCGCTCGCCCGTACCGGTTCCCGCCGGTGGTCCGCCGCGCGGTAGGCGGCGGGCAGGTGGTCGCCGCGCACCTGCCCGGGCAGAACCTCGCCGTCGCGCTGCTACTGCTCGACGCCGGCGCCGGCCGCGAGCTGACCGGCAAGGAGGGCCTGGGCGGTGTCCTCGCCAAGGCCATGGAGGAGGGCACCGCGCAGCGGGACGCCACCGCGTACGCGCTGGCCATCGAGGCGTTGGGCACCGAACTGGTGACCGGGCTGGACTGGGACTCGTTCCAGGTCAGCGTGCAGGTCCCGGTGGACCGGTTGACCGCCGCCGTGGAACTGCTCGCCGAGGCCGTCCGGACGCCCCGACTCGACCCGACCGACGTGCGGCGGGTCCGCGACGACGAGGCGAACGCGCTGCGCATGGACTGGGCCAACCCCGGTCCGCGCGCCGACGCCGCGCTGCGCGCCGACCTGTTCGGCGCCGACACGCGGTGGGGACGACCGATGTACGGCGACCCGGACTCGGTGGCCGCCCTGGACACCGAGGACATCACCGTCTTCCACTCCGAGTGGTTCCTGCGGCCCGGCACCCTGGTCGTCGCCGGTGACCTGGACCGGATCGACCTGGACGCCCTGGCGGCCGCGGCGTTCGCCGGCACCGGAGGCGGTCCGGCCGAGCTCGGCGGTCCGGTCGAGGTGCCGCTGCGCGCCGGCCGGCGGATCATCCTGGTGGACCGGCCGGGCTCGGTGCAGTCCACGCTGCGGCTGGGCCACCCGGCGCCGCACCGGGCGCACCCCGACCACGTGCCGATGACCCTCGCCGGCACGGTCCTCGGCGGGGCGTTCACCTCCCGGCTCAACCACCTGATCCGCGAGGTGCGCGGCTACACGTACGGCATCCGGGGCGAGTTCGCCTCGTCCCGCCGGTTCGGCCGGTTCGCGGTCAGTTCGGGCGTGCAGACCGCGGTCACCACGCCGGCCCTGGTCGAGGCGGTGGGTGAGATCGCCCGTACGCAGGCGGAGGGCGTGACCGAGGACGAGCTGGCGGTGGCCCGCTCCTGGCGGGCCGGGCAGCTCTCGGTCGAGTTGCAGAGCCCCCGGGCGATCGCGTCCGCCCTGACGACGCTCGTGGTGCACGACCTGCCGGACGACTACCACGCCCGGCTGCGCGAGGAGCTGCTCAACGCCGACGTGGACCAGGTCTCCGCCGCCGCGGCCCAGCACCTGCACACCGACGCGCTGACCCTGGTGATAGAGGGCGACGCGGCAGTGATCCGAGAAGACCTGGAGTCCGCAGCCCTAGGAGACCTGATCCTGCTGTAGACGCGTTGATCAAGAGGTTTGCGTCAGATTGCACGCGCTTCTTGACGCAAACCTCTTGATCAACATTCCGGGCGCGGTCCGGTGTGAGGTGGGACCCGGGAGGTGGGAAAGGGGTCCCGGTTTCGGGGGTGGGGTGGGTAGCCTCCGGGGCATGAGGATCGGCATTGTGGGGGCCACCGGCCAGGTCGGTGGCGTGATGCGGCAGGTGCTGGCGGAGCGGGAGTTCCCGGCGGAACAGGTGCGGTTGTTCGCCTCGGCGCGGTCCGCGGGGCGTACGTTGCCGTGGCGCGACGAGGAGGTGACCGTCGAGGACGCCGCGACGGCGGACTACTCCGGGCTGGACATCGTGCTCTTCTCGGCCGGTAAGGGCACGGCCAGGGAGTTGGCTCCCCGGGTCGCCGAGGCCGGCGCCGTGGTGATCGACAACTCGTCGGCGTTCCGGATGGACCCGCTGGTGCCACTGGTGGTCGCCGAGGTCAACCCACACGCCGCGGCCGACCGCCCGAAGGGGATCATCGCGAACCCCAACTGCACGACGATGGCCGCGATGCCGGTGCTGCGCCCGCTGCACGCCGAGGCTGGACTGCTCGGTCTGGTCGTCTCGACGTACCAGGCGGTCTCCGGCGCCGGGCTGGCCGGCGTCGCCGAGCTGGACGAGCAGGTCCGCAAGGTCGCCGAGCACGCCGCCGGGCTCGCCTTCGACGGGTCGGCCGTCGAGTTCCCCGCGCCGCGCTCGTTCGCCGAGCCGATCGCCTTCAACGTGCTGCCACTGGCCGGCTCGATCGTCGACGACGGTTCGTTCGAGACCGACGAGGAGCAGAAGCTCCGCAACGAGAGCCGCAAGATCCTGGAGATCCCCGAGCTCAAGGTGTCCGGCACCTGCGTACGGGTGCCGGTCTTCACCGGCCACTCGCTGCAGATCAACGCCCGCTTCGCGCGGCCGATCACGCCGCAGCGGGCCCATGAACTGCTGGCCGACGCGCCCGGCGTCGCGCTGACCGCCGTGCCGACGCCGTTGCAGGCCGCCGGGCAGGACCCGACCTACGTGGGTCGCATCCGCGCCGACGAGACCGTCGAGTACGGGCTGGCGCTGTTCTGCTCCAACGACAACCTGCGCAAGGGCGCGGCGCTCAACGCCGTACAGCTCGCCGAGCTGGTCGCCGCCGAACGGCGCTGAGGATCACCGTCCCCTGCGGGCCCGGCCGGTCACGGTCCGGGCCCGCAGTCGGTGGTGGGCGCCGGCACGTCGCGAGCGGGAGCGGGAGCGCGCCGATCGTGTTTGGATGGACGAAGCCGACCGTGTCACCTGGAGGAAGCTGTGCCGGAGGACCCCAACCAGCAGGCGTTGACCGACCTGGTCGCCGGTCGTTCGATGGGCGTGCTCGCCACCATCAAACGTGACGGGCGACCGCAACTGTCCACGGTGGTCTACTCGTTCGATCCCGCTGCCGGCCTGATCCGGGTGTCCGTCACCGACGGCCGGGCCAAGACCGCCAACCTCCGTCGGGACCCGCGCGCCAGCTTCCACGTCAGCAGCGAGGACGGCTGGGCGTACGCGGTAGTCGAGGGGCGTGCCGAGCTGACCGCCACGGCGGCCGACGTCGACGACGCCACGGTCGAGGAGTTGGTCGGGCTCTACCGGTCGTTGCGCGGCGAGCACCCGGACTGGGCCGAATACCGCAGCGCCATGGTCGCCGAGCAGCGGCTGGTGCTGCGCCTGCACGTGGAGCGGATCTACGGGATGCCGCCCCGCTCCTGAGGGATCGCCCGCACTGCCGGGTCAGCCCGGCTCGACCACGGTCACCCCGGGCCAGCGGTGCGCGGGCCGGTGGCGGGCCAGCCGCTGTCGGGACAGCGCGACGTCCACCCGGGCCGGGTTGTGCCGCCACACCCCGCCGAGTAGGTCCGCGAGGCCGTACGGGGCACAGATCTCCAGCTCAACGTCCGCTGCCAGGCGCACGGCCACGGCTGTGGCGTACTCCGGCCAGGTGGCCACCGCCTCGGCGACGCTCCGGTACGGCGCGATCGGGTCTCCGCCGAACTTCGAGGCGTACCAGGTGTGTACCGCCGCCTGGTTGCGCGCCTGCCACGGCGGGGCCGACCAGGCGGCGACCAAACGGTCGGTGGCCCGCCGGTCGTCCTCGCGGGACAACCTCGCCGGGTCGAAGAAGACGACGTCCACGTCGCGAACGGTCGTCGGGTCGAACCCGTCGCCGTACCGCTCGCCCCAGACGAGGTCGCGCAGGGCGCCCGCGCCGATCCAGGCGTCGGGCAGGCCGGAGTCGCGGACCACGGTCAGCGCCCGGGTCAGCCAGGCGTTGCCGCCGATCAGCTCCCGCAGTTCACGCTCACCCGTCCGCACCTCGTCCACGGTAGGCGGCGTCGCCGGGGCACGCTGCCCCACGGCACGGGCACGGGCCGCGGTCGGCATCCTGGGGTACGCGCTGGCACCGATGTTCTACACCCTGACCAGCTGTGGCCGGTACGAACTGCGCCGCCTGCGCCGGCCGGACGGATAGCCGGCCGACCGATGGTGTTACCCCCTGCGGGGCGGCGGGTAGACGGGCCGTGCCGACACCGAGAGGGGAGCACCATGACAACGGTCGGAGAGTTCATGACGACCCGGTTGGTGACGATGGACGGCAACGACACGCTGATCGCCGCCGCGCAGGAGATGCGTGACAGCGCCATTGGTGACGTGGTGGTGACCGATGGCGACAGTGTCGTCGGTATCGTCACGGACCGGGACATCACGGTCCGGGGTGTCGCGGAGAACATGGACCCGGGCTCGACCCGGCTGAACCAGATCACCAGCCGCGATGTGATCACGGTGAGCCAGTACGACGACGCGGTGTCCGCCGCTGACCTGATGCGTACCTACGCCGTACGTCGGCTGCCGGTGGTCGACGAGGGCCGCCTGATCGGCCTGGTCTCGATGGGCGACCTCGCGGTCGAGCGTGAGCCGCAGTCGGTGCTGGCCGACATCAGCGCTGACGAGCCGAACAACTGACGCAGGCAGCACAGGAGCGCCGGCCCTCCCATCCCGGAAGGGCCGGCGCCCCCCTGCCCTCCACCCCCACCCGCCCCGCGCCCGCCCGCCCATGCCCTGCCCTCAGCCGGCCCCCAGCCCGCCCCCAGCCCGCCTCGGTCCGGTGATCAAGAGGTTCGCGTCACGACACGCCGAGAGCGGTGACGCGAACCTCTTGATCACCGGGGCAGAGGGGGTGGGATGGAGGGGGAGGGGTGAGGGGCGGGAGGCGGGTCACCCCATTTGGGCGAGGTTGGGGTCCTGGGGTCGGGGGACCCGTGCGGGGACGTGCATCGCGGGACGCGTGGCGCGTCGGGTGTGATCGCCGGGGCCCGGCCGACTGGGAGGAGTGGACCCGATGGTGGACGCGACCACGAGGTTCTTCGAGGAGCTGGACCGGCGGGGGTACGAGCCTCTGCTGGCGAAGACCTCCGGGACACTGCGGATCGACCTGCACGAGGGGGCGCAGACCCGGCACTGGCTGCTGAAGATCGACCGTGGGCGGCTCAACGTGAGCCAGGAGGACAGCGAGGCCGACACGGTGATCGGTGCCAGCCCGATGCTGTTCGACGAGATAGCGGCCGGCCGTGAGCACGGCCTGGCGGCGCTGTTGCGCGGGGACATGACGGTGTCGGGGGACGCCCGGCTGGTGGTGCAGGTGGAGCGGATCTTCCCCGGGTCGCCGGACGCCCGTGGGCCGCGTCGCCGATTCGCTGGGGAGGTGCGGTGATGGGGCAGAGCAACACGATTCGGATCCTGGACGGCAGCACGTTCGTCGTCTGCGAGGACACCGGTGACATCGAGGCGACGCCGAGCGAACCAACCGGGCTCTTCTCCCTCGACACCCGGTTCCTGTCGACGTGGGTGCTGAGCGTCAACGGAGAACGCCTCAACTCGCTCTCGTACGACGACCTGCAGTACTTCGAGTCCCGGTTCTTCCTCGTGCCGGGGATGGCCACCCACTACGTGGACGCGAAGTTGTCGATCATCCGCGAGCGCGCGGTCGGCGGCAGCTTCTGTGAACAGCTCACCATCCTCAACCACGACGAGAAGGCGGTCGATCTGGAAATTCGGATGGACGCCGCGGCCGACTTCGCAGACCTGTTCCAGGTCAAGGACGAGATCCTGAACAAGAAGGGCGAGATCTATACCGAGGTCGAGGCCGACAAGCTGCGCCTGGGCTACCGCCGGGGCAACTTCCGGCGCGAAACGATCATTTCCTCGTCGATGTCGCCGCGCTACGACAACCGGGGTTTCACGTACACCATCCGCCTGGAACCGAATGAGCAGTGGGAGGCGCAGATCGACGTGCAGACGCGCGCGGTCGGCCCAGGGGACCGGGACCTGCGGATGGGTCTGCGCGTGCACGGCGGGGAGCGGCTGGCCCTGCAACACGACCTGGAGCAGTGGATCGCGGACGCGCCGAAGGTCAACAGTCAGTACGGACGGGTCGCCAGCACGTACCGGCGCAGTCTCATCGACCTCGCGGCGCTGCGCTTCTCGCCGCTGTCGCTCGGGGGCGCCACCCTGCCCGCGGCCGGTCTGCCCTGGTTCATGACCATGTTCGGCCGGGACAGCATCCTCACCTGCCTCCAGACGCTGCCGTTCACGCCGCAGTTGTCGAAGACGACGCTGCGCATCCTCGCGTCCCTGCAGGGCAGTCGGTTCGACGACTTCCGGGACGAGGACCCGGGGCGGATCCTGCACGAGATGCGGTACGGCGAGACCGCCGCCTTCGAGGAGCAGCCGCACTCGCCGTACTACGGGTCGGTGGACGCGACTCCGCTGTTCCTCGTGCTGCTCGACGAGTACGAGCGGTGGAGCGGGGACGTGGCGCTGGTCAAGGAGTTGGAGCAGGAGTCCCGGGCCGCGCTCAAGTGGATCGACAGTTACGCCGACCTGGTCGGCAACGGCTACATCTGGTACGAGCGCCGCAACACCGAGACCGGCCTGGAGAACCAGTGCTGGAAGGACTCCTGGGATTCGATCTCCTACTCCGACGGCACCCTGCCGCCGTTTCCCCGGGCCACCTGCGAGGTGCAGGGGTACGCGTACGACGCGAAGGTCCGCGCGGCGCGGATGGCCCGCTTGTTCTGGGACGACCCGGAGTTCGCCGACCAGTTGGAGCGGGAGGCGGCGGAGCTGAAGGAGCGGTTCAACCGGGACTGGTGGGTGGACGACGGCGAGTACTACGCGCTGGCCCTGGATCCGGACGGTCGCCAGTGCGACATCCTCAGCTCCAACATCGGTCACCTGCTGTGGAGCGGGATCGTCGATCCGGCGCGGGCCGAGAAGCTGGCGGCGCACCTGGTCGGGCCGCGACTGTTCTCCGGCTGGGGGGTGCGCACGCTCGCCGAGGGGGAGGCCCGGTACAACCCCATCGGTTACCACAACGGCACGATCTGGCCGTTCGACAACTCGTTCATCGCCTGGGGCCTGCGTCGCTACGGGTTCGCCGAGGAGGCCGCCACCATCGCCAACGGCATCCTCGACGCGGCCACCTACTTCGACGGGCGGCTACCGGAGGCGTTCGGCGGCTACCCGCGGGAGCTGACCAAGTTCCCGGTCGAGTACCCCACGGCGTGTAGCCCGCAGGCCTGGTCGACGGGTACGCCGCTGCTGCTGTTGCGCACCATGCTCGGTCTCGAACCGCACGACGGGCACCTGGCGGTCGAGCCGCGTCTCCCGGTCGGGATGGGCCGGATCGAGGTCCTGGACATTCCGGGCCGTTGGGGGCGGGTGGACGCCTTCGCCCGAGGTCGGCTCGATCTGCACAGTCTCGCCGACTGAGCCGCGCGCGAGGCACACCGGCGGCGGCGCGCCACCCGCGTCGCCGCCGGGCCGCCACCCAGGCGATGCCCAGCCGGGCACGGTAGATTCTGCGGATGCCGGAGCTCGTGTACCCGCCCGTTATCGCCGCTGCCAAGACGTTGTTCCGGGTCCTCGACCTGAAGATCACCATCGAGGGCGCCCACCATGTGCCTCGCACGGGCGGGGCGGTGCTGGCCAGCAACCACGTCAGCTACCTCGACTTCATCTTCGCCGGGTTGGGCGCGAACGCCTCGGGTCGGCTCGTCCGGTTCATGGCCAAGCAGTCGGTGTTCGCGCACCGGATCTCCGGCCCGCTGATGCGCGGCATGCGCCACATCCCGGTGGACCGGCAGGCCGGCGCGGCCTCGTTCCGTACGGCCGTCGACGCGCTCAAGCGCGGGGAGGTGGTGGGCGTCTTTCCCGAGGCCACCATCAGCCGGTCGTTCACCGTCAAGGAACTCAAGAGCGGCACCGTCCGGATGGCGCGTTCGGCGAAGGTGCCGGTCCTGCCGGTCGCGCTGTGGGGCACCCAGCGACTCTGGACCAAGGGCCGTCCCCGCACCCTCACCCGTCGGCACACGCCCATCACGATCCTCATCGGCGAGCCGATCCTGCCGGCGGACTTTCCGGACCCGAACGTGCTGGCCGCCGAGTTGACCACCCGGCTGAGCGCGCTCGTGGAGCGGGCCCAGCGCGAGTACCCGGATGCGCCGGCCGGCCCGGAGGACACCTGGTGGCTGCCGGCCCACCTGGGCGGGAGCGCGCCGACGCCCGAGGAGGCCGCCGCGCTGGACGCCGCCGGGGAGGAACGCGCCCCCAGCGTCTGACGACGCTCCGCCGCCCCGGCTGACGGTCCTCCGCGCGTCTCACGTGCCGGCGGTGGGGGCGCGCTCTGCTGTTTGGTGGTCGGGAGCGGATGCCGCAGTGAGCGTGATGCCTCACAGTCATCTTGATGCCTCACAGTCATCACGCTCACTGCGTACCCAACCCGGCGCCGAGCTCACCCGCAGTAGCGATCAACGAGGTGTCGGTGACGCGCCGCTACGGGGCGGGCGAGATGAGCGAGCATCGTCGCCCGCTCTGCGGCAGGCCACGCCCGGCGCACGGTCGGGGCAACGCCCGAGGGCTGCCACCGACGCCGGAGGGACCGGCTCGCCGAGGCCCGGCCTGCGCGGCCGTCGAAGCGGAGTCGGCGTCAGTGTCGTCCGGACGTGCCGTCGGCGAAGCCGTCCCAGGAGCTGGGTTCCGGCCCCGAGCGGTAGTAGTCGTCGCGGGAGCGGAACTCCACCGGTAGCGAGCCGGGCAGGGTGATCCGGGTGTCCCCGGCGAGCAGCGCGGGGCCGGCCCGCAGCAGCAGGACGTCGCGCTCCTGGGCGGAGAGGTCCACCAGTTGCGGGCGGGTGAGGCGGAACATGGCCACCGCCCGGCGGACCTGCTGGGCCAGCGCGACGACCTCGCCCGGTGACCCGCCCAGGGCCAGCGCCGGCTGCTGGATCGTCCGCAACGCGTCGCAGACGATCATCAGTTGTGGCGGCTCGGCGGGCAGTTCCAGCCGGGACGGCCACTGCCAGCGGATCTGGCCGGTCATCAGGCCGGTCACGCGGCCGGTGGGCCGGGGCCGGGGCGTGTCGTCGGCGACCAGCGAGAGCTGCGAACCGGTGCCGACCCAGCAGATCCGCTGGTCGGTGACGGTCACCGAGACCGGCCCGGGGAGCTGCCAGGCGCATCGTGTCTCCGTCGGCCCGAGCAGGTAGCCCGCCACGAGCAGCCGGTGCCGCCCGAGCACCTTCTCGCCCGGCAGCGGGCGCATGTCGTACCGCCGGTCGAGGGTGGGGCCGGCGTCGTCGTCCGGCGCGTCGAACCGGTGCGGGCCGATGAAGAAGGGGGACGCGTCGGCGTGCATCGTCACGACCTCCCGGTGAACTGGCTGTGCGTTGAGCTTCGCCGATTCGTCGGCCACTGTCATGACGCCCGTTAGGGGGTCGGCCGGTCGTGCGTCGCCTGTGACCGGTAGATGCCGATCTCCTCCGGGCGGACGAGGCCGTCCTCGATCGCACGGGCGAGCAGCGCCGCCTTTGTGGCTGCCGGCCGCCCCGCGCGGGTGTACTTGATCCGCGCGCGGTCGACGTACTGCTTCACGGTGTGCTCGCTGATCTGCATGCGACGCGCCACCGACGCCTTGGACATCGACTGGAACCAGAGCAGCAGGGCCTCCCGCTCCTTGTCGGACAGTGCCGGTCGGTCCGGTCTCGGGTCGCCGACCATCGCGCCGGCCAGCGCCGGAGGCACGTACGGGCGGTCACTCGCCGCGGCCAGCACGGTCGCCACGCAGTGTTCGCGGCCCTCGTGCTTGGCCAGGAATGCCACGGCCCCGGCGTCCAGCGCGGCGAGCATGGTCTCCGGGTCGGTGTGCTCCGAGTAGACCACCACCCGCCGCCCGGTGGCGCTCAACTCGGCCAGCTTGTCCAGCGCCATCCGGCCGTGCAGCCGCAGATCGAGCAGGACGACGTCGGCGTCCGGCGCGGCGCGCAGCACCTCGTCCGGGTCGTCCCCGGTGGCCAGCACGGTCAGTCGCGGTTCGCTGGCGAGCCAGGCGCGTACCCCGTCGACGACCACCGGATGGTCGTCCACGATCGCCACCCCGACCGGCCGGTCACCGGTCACCCCGACCACCGGGTCTGCGCCCATCTGATGTCCCCGTCCCGTTCGTAAAGGTGCTGCACCGGCCCGTCCAGGTGTTCGGTGGGCGGGCCGGTCGCGTCCGGCCCCTCCCGATCCGGCGTGACGAGGCTGACCACCACCTCGTCCGGGCCGGACACCACGGTCAGGCGGGCCCACCCCCCGGCGTCGGCGAGCAGGCTGGTGAGCGGGTCGGCCAGCCGGCGACGGATCTCCACCGGCAGCGGCGGCGGGTTGCCGATGGCGACCAGGTCGATCGGCAGCCCGTTGCGTTCGGCCAGGTCCACGGCGGCCCGTAGCTCGTGCAGGAGCGGGTCGGGCACGTCGTCGGATTCGGCGATCAGGCGACGCAGCCGGGCCGCGGCCAGTACACACCGGCGCTGCACCTCCGGGTCGGCCGGGTCCGCCTCCCCGTCGGCCAGCTCGCCGAGCACCCGCCCGGCCGCCGCGCCCACCAGGGCGAGCCGGTCACGGCGTTCCTGCCGGCCCTGCTCGGCGGCGGCCCGCTCGGCGGCGATCGTGTGCATCGCCGCGGCTGCGGCGGCCCGGTCCCGGGCCAGGCCGACGATCACCGCGCTGCCGGCGAAGACCGCCACCGGCAGCGTGAAGGTGCCGTAGACGTACATGGTGTAGCGGGCCAGGTCGGCCGCGCTCGGCGCGTACGCGAGGACGGCGGCGAGCGCGATCGTCGCGTGGGTGGTCAGCAGCGCGACGAGACCGCCGACCCGCCGCCCCCACATGGCGAGCACGAAGAACCAGCCGAGCGTGCCCCACACCCAGTTGGCGGCGGTGAACAGGTGTCGTTCGCCGACCGCCGCGAAGACCGCCGCGTCGACGGCGATCAGCAGCCCGGCGAGCGGCCACGGCGGCAGTGGCGTGCCGCGCAGCAGCCGGACGCCGGCCACCGCCCCGGCCACGGCGACCAGCACCCAGCCGCCGAGCACGACCGTCGGTGCGGAGAACTGCGCGCGGGTCGCCAGCACCGCGGGCAGTCCGATCGCGACGTGCCAGGCCAGCGCGATGGCGACGGAGACGATCCGGGCACCCCGGTCGGAGGCCTGGGCCACGGCGGCGGGCGCGGCGAGCACCGCCTGCTCGGGCCCGTCGACCGGGCCGGGTCGAGGCACCGGTAGGGCACGAATGCCGGCCCGGTCCGCCGTCGCGCCGAGGTCAGCCGCCACCGGGCCACTCCAGTCGAATCCGGGTGCCGGCGCCGGGCGCGGAACACACCTCGGCCCGCCCGCCGACCGCCGCCATCCGCCCCTGGATCGACTCGCGCAGACCGTACCGGTGCGTGGGGACGGTGGCCGGGTCGAAGCCGGGGCCGTCGTCGACCACCTCGGCCACGACGGCGACCGCGCCGCGGCTCAGCCGCAGTGTGGTCCGTGCGCCCGGGGCATGTCGGACCACGTTGGACAGCGCCGCGTAGGCGCTCTCGGTGATCGCGTCGGCCACCCCGGCGGGCACCGCGCAGGCGGTCAGCTCCAGGCTCACCGGCAGCTCGGGCAACCGGTCGGGGACCGTGCGCAGCCGCTCGTCGAGCGGCACCGGGCCGTCGCCGGGCGTCGGGCCGCGGTCGGTCAACGCGACGAGGGTACGCAGGTCGGTGGCGCACCGCTCGCGGAACGTGGCCGACGGGCCGGGCACCGCGCCCAGTCCCACCATGGTCAGGGTGCCGAGCACCGTGTCGTGCAGGTCCCGGTTCTGCTGGCGCTCCGCCTCCCGGGCGGTCCGGGCGACCAGCGCCTCCCGGGTCAGCCGCTGGTGCTCGGCGAAGGCGTGGTCGGCCCGACCGATCCGGCGGCGCATGACCCCCGTCATCATCGCGGTGCAGGCCGTCTGTACGAGCAGGGTGGCGGCGTGTGCCCGGGCCTCGGTGACGTCGCCGGCCGCCTGCGCGCCCGCCACGTAGGCGGCGGTGACCAGCAGCCCGGCCGGGATCGACCAGCGGGCCCTGGCGGTGGCCTGCGCGTTGATCACCGTGGTGCTGGCGAGCACCGCGATCCAACTGCCCTCGCCGGGCAACACCTCGGGCGCCACCAGGCGGGGGATGAGCAGGCAGGCCACCGCGGTGATCGCGACGTCACCGGCGACCAGCACCGGCGTGATCCCGTGGCGCAGCGCGCGGACCGCGTACCAGAGCGACCACCCGGTCAGCGCGGCCACGCCGGGCAGCAGCAGGGCCGCGTCCACCGGTGGGGTACGCACCGACAACGCCACAGCGGCGCCGACCAGCCCGCACGTCAGCCGCAGCAGGGCCGGCAGGGTGGTGAAGATGAAACTGAACGCCCCGCCGGCGGGATTGTCCAGGGTGGGCGGTGGCACGGTCGGGGCGGCAGTCGCCGGCATCGGGAGGTGTCCTTCCGACAACGACCCGGTCCCGGGTCCGCACGGCGGAGATCGACATCGGAGAATAGCATGGCGGATGCCGAGCGTTCACCCATCGTGCGCGTGGTGTCGCCTTGTCGTCACTCTGCGCTGCGGGGCTGGATCAGGTCCCAGCGGTTGCCGTACAGGTCGACGAAGACCGCCACCGACCCGTACGCCTCGTGTCGCGGCTCCTCCAGGAACCGCACGCCGGCCCCGACCATGCGGGCGTGAGCTGCGGCGAAGTCCTCGGTGTGCAGGAACAGGCCGACCCGGCCGCCGGTCTGGTCGCCCACCCGTGCCCGCTGTTCGGCGTTGCCCGCCCGGGCCAGCAGCAGGGCCGTCTCCCGAGCCCCGGGAGGCCGGACGACCACCCAGCGTGAGCCGTCCGGGCGAGGCGTGTCCTCCACCAACTCGAAGCCGAGCCCGCCGACGTAGAAGTCGATCGCCTCGTCGTACTCGTTCACAAGCAGCGCGACCAGTCCCAGATGTGCCATCCGGCCATTCTGCCGACGGGCGCTCCGGCCCCGGCGGGCAGCGTCGCCCATGGTCGGCGGCGTCACGCTGGAACCGCGCCGGGTTCCCACTCGTCTGATCCGACGGCAGAGAGGTGGTGAGCGGGATGCGCTCAGGCGGAACGACACTGGTGGCGACGCTGCTCGGCCTGGGGCTGTGCGGCCTGGTGCTGGCCGGCTGCGCGGGCCCGGCCGACACCGGGGGCTCGGGCACCACGTCGAAGGATCCTGGCCCGGCCGAGATCGCCGAGAAGTGGACCTCGTGCGCCAAGATCGCGCCGCAGGCGGGCGCCGTGCTGCCCGTACCCCCGGGGGCGGGCGGGTCGGCGACGCCGGCCGGGGTCGAGCCGCGCGTCGGACGGATCGACGGGGATTTCGTCCCGGCCACCGCCGTGCTCTGCGGCCGTGACGTCGTGCCGAAGGCCGGTGGTGGCCGCGAGCAGGTGGCCACCGAACGCCGCGCCGACGACATCGGCCCGCTCGTCGCCGCGCTGGGCCTGGCCGACCAGGAACGGGGTCGGGGGGAGGTCGCCTGCACCGCCGACATGCTCGTCCCACCCTGGCTGGCGCTGCTCGACGACCGGGGTCGGTGGCTGCGGCCGTACCTGCCGACGGATGCCTGTGGCAAGCCTCGCCCGGAGGTCCGCGCGGCGCTGGACGGGCTGCGGCTGACCACTGTCGACAGCCGTACCCTCGGGGTTGTCGAATCCTCGGAGGCCGAGGCCGCCGGGTGCGCGCAGCGCTGGTCGGACATGGTGTGGGTCGAGGCCACCCTCGGCCGTCCCGGCCGCGTCGCGCCGGGCGCCGGCCCGAAGGCCGGGCCGCTGCGCCTCTGCGTCTACCAGGTGCCACCGTCCGAGCGTGGCAGCGGCAAACCGGGGGGTGACTTCGTGTACGGCCGGCCGCTGCCACCGCAGCGACAGGCGGACGTGCTGCGGGCGCTGGCCGGCACCCGACCGGCGGCCGAATGCGCCACCCCGGCGTCCCGCTTCGCGGTGCTCCGGGCCGTCGACGAGAGCGGGCCCGAGTGGTACGTCGAACTCGACGCCTGCCGGCGCTTCCTGGTCGTGGCACCGCCCGGCGGGTCGCAGCTCGGGCAGGGCGACGCCGCGCTGGCGGCGCTGCTGGGACCGAGCTGACCCGGCTCAGCGGATCGGCAGCGCCTTCGTGCCGCCGCCGGCGATCGATCGCTTGACGTTGGTGCCACCGGACCAGTAGTAGCAGCGCACGCCGCGATCGCCGCGCTCCCACAGCAGGCGGTTCGGGAAGCGGTACGAGGTGCCGGTGCGGTAGATCAGATCGCCGTCCACCGGCACCTTCGCGTAGCGGGCGATGACCTTCCGGCAGGCCGCGTGGATGGAGTCCTCGTCCCGGGTCGCGTCAGCCCACGAGCGGTCCGGCGCCATCCAGGTGCCGGCGTACTCGAACTGATGTCCGGCGGTGCAGGCGACCGGCCGCAGCATCTGCCACTTGTCCTCGTTCATGCACCCGTAGTGCAGCGGGGAGCGGCTGGCCAGGGCGTTGCGCAGCGATCCGCCCCGCTGGATCGCCGCATCGCTCTCGCCGTTCGGGCCGTTGACCTCGTCCAGCTCGAAGATGTCGCACCGGTACCAGCGCGCGCCACCCGACCAGGCGGCCGGCGATGCTGGCGCGACCTGCACCGACAGGCGGGCATCGCGCCAGTCGCCGCCCACGAACTGCTTCGCGCGCTTGTCACAGTCGGCGAAGGTCGACCGCATCGTCGCCGACTCCGTCTTGGGCGGAGCGGTACGGGTAGCCAGAGCGCCGGTGAAGGTGCCGACGTGGAAGGTCTCCACCTTGTGCGTCTTCGCGCAGTCGACGGGGGAGTAGCTGCTCAGGTACGACGTGGCCTCGTCGATGAGGTGGCACTCGTCGGCCTTCGGGACGAACTGCTGCGCCGCCGCCATCGGTTGCCAGTCGTCGAACAGGTCACCGTCCGTGCCGGCCGGCGTGCCGCAGCCCGCCAGCGCCAGCGTGAGGAACGCAGCCGTGAGCGCCGCCCAGCCGTACCGTCGCATGTGTTTCTCCCCGTGCCCCCGTGTCGAACGCGGGCAGCATATGGCACCGCCGCGACGGACCGGCACCGACTTCCGGTGCCTTCTGCTTGGCCGTACCGCCACGTGTGGTCACCAGGTGTCGGGGTGGTCGAGGTCGGGGGCGGGACGGTACCCGCCGAGGATCGTCAGCGCCTCCGCCTCGGTGTAGCCGCTTCCCCAGCCCCTGTGGAACGCCTCGACGAAGCAGGGTTCGACGGTCATCTCCAGGACGTCGCTGCCCTGCCGACGTACCCGGTAGGGGCCCGCGACGAGGTCGGCGGACCTGACCTGGTGGCCCGGAGCGGACTGCGCCCGCACCGTCAGCCAGCGGCCGGCGTCGTCGCCGACGACGAGCGAGCCCTCGGCGAACGCGCCCTTCTCCGACCGGCCGAGGGTGACCGAGCATTCCAGCAACCGTGCGCCGGCCGGCAGCGACTCCAGGCGGAACGGCACCACGCAGCGGCGGGCACCGTCGAACCGCACCCGGCCCGCCGTGCCGGTGGCCTCGTCGCTGGTGGCCGCGTAGGTGTCCAATTGCGCCCAGAGCCCGTCGGCGGGTTGCCAGCGGACGAACCACAGCTTCTGGTCGCCGGACGGATCGAACCAGGCGACCCCTGGCCGGTCGCCGACCCGCACGTCGGTCCGGGGCTGCGGCCGGCCGGACGAGGACAGGGTCTGCGGCAACGCGTCCAGCGCCGCGACGCTGCGCGCCAGCGCGAAACGCGCCGCGCCGTCCGGGCCCCGGAACTCGACGCTCTCGGAGCCGCGCCCCGCCCGCCACGTCGCGTATTCGGCACTGTTCAGCAGCGCGTCCGCCGAGAAGTGCACGGTCGTCGGGTCTGCGCCGACGGCCCGCCCGTTCTGCACGGTTGTCTCCGGCAGCAGGAGCGTTGTGGCTGGCGGCGTCGGGTCGTCGGCGCCGGGGACGGTCAGGCCCACCGCGGCGAGGGCCACACACACCGCCGCCGCGCTCGCGGCGAGCAGCCCACGGCGACGCCGCCGCAGACGACGACCGTTCTGCCGGGCCTGCTCGACGATGGGCGTCGGGTCGATGTCACCACCGGCGCGATGCGCGAGCGTGGCGGCGAGCCGCCGATCGAGGTCGCTGACCATCAGAGGTCTCCTGCCCGTGCGGGGGTTGGTGCTTCCTGCCGTTTCCGCAGCGCCGTCAGGGCGCGCTTCGCGTGGGTGCGTACCGTGCCGGTCGAGCAGGCGAGGATCCCGGCGATCGCCGTGTCGTCGAGATCCTCGTAGTAGCGCAGGACGATCACGGTGCGCTGACGCGCCGGCAGGTCCGACACGAGCCGCCACAGCGCGTCCCGCTCGGCGACGCCGGCGGCCTCGTCCACGTCACCCGCCCGATCGAGTACGGCGGCGACGGTGACCTCCCGGCTGCTACGACGACGCCACCACGAGTGGTGGGCGTTGACCAGCATGCGTCGGACGTAGGCATCCGGCTGATCCGTTCGCGAGATGCGCCCCCAGCGGGCGTACGCCCGGGCCAGGACATCCTGAACCAGGTCCTCGGCCCGATGCTCGTCGCCGGTCAGCAGCCGCGCGAGCCGCACCAGCGCCGATGTGCGGGCGAACGCGTATTCCTCGAACGTCACGCCCTATTAACGCCGGCGGCCGGGCCGCCCGTAGACACCCGCTCCAACTACTTGTCGCTGACGTAGGTCCCGCGCTGCGGCACGGTCATGACCAGTCCGCGCTCGCGCAGCAGGCGCACTGCCGCCCGGACCGTGCCGCGGGCGACGCCGTACTCCTGCTGAAGCGTGGACTCGCTGGGGATCGGTCGCCTGGGTGGCAGCTCGCCGGTCTCGATCCGTTTGGCGATCACGTCTGCGAGCTGCACGTACATCGGCGTCGGAGACAGCGGATCGATCATGAGCGCAACCTAGGGCACGTCCATGGACGTCTAGACCTCTGGTACGTCTATAGACGTACAGATACGTACAGAACTACGGTGGCGGCAGAGAGGTTGACATTCGGTAGGAGGCCGTATGCGAAGGGTTCGTTTCGATGACTACCTGCTGTCGACGGCACTGACCCTCGCGCGCCGTCACCGTCCGGCCTGGAGCTGGGAACGTTGGCGTTACGTGTGTCGCTGTGGTGCGGACCTGCCCTGCCGCTCTCGTCATCGCATCCCCATCAATCGGGGCCACTGGCCGAGCGAGGACCAGTGACGCGGCACGGGCCGACCCTGCCGCTCTGGCTGTGCGTGACGTGCGACCGGCCCTGGCCGTGCGCAGCGCGACGAGAGGAACTGCGGGGCGAGTACGCGGAAGCTTCGTGCGCGCTGAAGCTCTACATGGGCATGTGCCTCGCCTCTGCCCGCCAGGACATGAGCTGGGCGCCACCGGAGGCCCTTCGGCTCCGCTTCCTCGGTTGGGTGCCGTGACCGCGTTCAAGGCCGGTGATGTCGTGCTTATCGGTTCGGAATGTTCGGTGCAGTTCAGCGGGGACAGAACACTCCGCCTCCGGCTCGTGTCGATCGGCGCACCCGACCCGTACCACGGCTGGGTGTGGCTGACCGGCTACGTCCTCGACGCGAAGGGCATGGCCACCGACAAGCGGGAGGTCTATGTCCGCAGCGCCGGCATCACAGCTTGTATCCCGTCGTCACCTGTCGTAGGACCTGCTCGTTCGTCACGCACCCGGCGCAACGATACAGATCGTCCTGTAACGGTCCTCTCTGGATGATCGACGAGTTGTTTCGCTGCAATCTGCCCCTGCTAGAGGCGAATCCAGCAGCAGATGCTTCCTCGCTTCCGTGTGCTCTCGGCCAGGCCACCAAATCCTGCGAGGCGTGCCAGCGTGACCTTCGGCTGCCTGTCGCGCTAGTGAGAAAGTCTTCTAATGTATGACATTGATCGGCCCGGCCTGGCAGGGAACCTCCCGGGGCCCCGCAAGTACTCGCCTAAGTCCACTCAACGACGGGCCACTCAAAGCGAGGGCCAGGCAAAGAAGCGAATCATTCTCGTTTTTGTGGGAGAGTGGCATGCTGCACAAGTTGTGACGCGTCATGGGTCATCACTAGTCGACGTGAAGTCGGCTCATCTTGTGAAGGGCTGGCGAAATACACTATGGGACGTTTTGTGGCATGGGCGAAGCAGCCGGCTGTTGTGGCGGTAGTCAGCGTAATTGCCGGCGTGTGCACTGTTATCGCACTAATTGTTGCAATAGCCTCACTCACTCGAGATGAGATGCGCGACGCCAGTTCCGGAGTGACTTCTACCCACACGCCAACGCCATCCTTCTTTCCCACGCCCCTCTCGGACCCTTCTAGCTCGAATTTCGAAAGTGGCAGCGTGGATGTGCCACCTCCGTCGTCGGCCGAAAGTTCGTCGGAGGGGCCAAGTATCTCAGCTGGCGAGCCCACGGAGATCTCTCCGAGCCCGTCCCTAGGTTCCAAGGACCTGAGCGAGCACCTAGAGGAAACCGACTGCTGTCCTGACCGTAACGGCGGTTTCGAGAAATTTGCCTCGGTGGTGATGGGCGGACAACCCTACCAACAGTCCGTGCAGTTCACCTGTCGAGGCAAGAACACATATTTCGTAATTCCAGTAGGCGGTTTCAAAACTCTTAGTTTCTGGCTTGGCATCGATGACAATACACCTTACGCCTCCGGGCGGGCGGCCGATGTTAGCTTCTATTCCAACGCGGGTCAGCAGATCGGTGCCAAAAGGACCGCGACCCTAGGAAAGCCTGCAGTGGTGGAGGTTAACCTGCAGGGCGTTGTACAACTTAAGATTCGTTGCGCTGGCCGCGATCAGCGAACTAACGAGCAGCGTGACGTCGAACATGTGGCCTTCGGGCAAGCTGTGCTCATCAGTGAATAGGCGGAGTGGCCTCGACGGCCCGCGACGGTGATCGCCAACCAGTTAGGCGAGGGGCAATATTGCCTGCCGTGCGGCTCGGACCGCATGGCCCGACTCGTCGCGCGGATGGCCGGTCACGTGATGTGGTCGTGACGATGGGCGCCGGAGTTGTCACCGAATTCGGCGTGGCGGATTGAAGGGCCTGAGTCAACGTTCCGGATTCGCGTTGTACGCGTGATTTCATGCTGTAACAGTGCCGGGTCCTCGATGAGCTTCTCCGCGAGCGCGAGGAGCCCGGTGCTGTTCTTTCACCAATACAGAATCGTTTGGCCGAAGATCAGTGCCGAGCAATTCCCACGCTCTACCGGCAGTTGGCTGACCTGCTCGCCAAGCAGATCGAGGGAGGGCAAGCTCCACCGGGCAGCCCTTGACGAGCGAATTTCACTTGCAGCAGACGTATGGCGTGGCGTGCGGAAGCGTTCGGATGGCGATGCGGGAGCTGCGCGAGCGCAGCCTAGTCGTTACGGTGCACGCGCGAGGCACCGTCGTCGCCGAGCATGGCTGACCAAGATCGGGCTCGGTCCCGACGCCGGCCGTAGGGGCACCAGGATCGCGCGGACTACGCTGACCGCCGTGACGACGATCGAGGAGCTTGAGCGGGACGTCTGGCCGGATCCCTCTCCGGACGACGCCTTCCTCATCACGCGTTGCACGGAGCTACGCCGTAAGCCGTTGGCGGAGTTCACGGTCGAAGACCTGAGGATCATGCTCGGGCAGGAGATCGGCGTCTCCGCCCTGCTGCCTCGCGCTGTCAACGTGCTGCTCCGCGATCCGCTGGTGTGTGGTCTGGGTGAGCGCGAGGAGGTGGCGGCATGGACCGCTTCGAGGGCCGCTGCTGGCTGGACTGGTGGGCCAACAGCTCGATGATGCTCGGCCCGGTCGAAGTCGCCGTCGTGGTCACCGCCACCGACGCCGGCTGGAACGCTCGCGGCCACCTGGTCAGCGACTCCGACGACGAACGCGACGGCTTCGCGTTCCTGTGCGATCTCGATCCCGTCTTCACGCTGCGCTTCGAGGACGAGAGCACTATCGCGGTCACCGTTCATCCCTCGGAGGATCATCGTCGGTTCATGCTCACCGAGTACACCGGGCCGGTACAGCGCTCAGTCGAGCGCCACGTCGACCTGGCCCAGCACCGCCCCTGACCCGACAGCGGTCGCGCCGTTCAGCTTTTGGTCTCGTACCTGGTCAGGAGCACGCCGCCAGGGAACGTCCGGGTTTCCACCAGGCTCAGGTTCACCCATTTGTCAATGGCGGCGAAGAACGGTTTGCCACCGCCGATCAGGACCGGGTGGGTGACCAGCACGTACTCGTCGATCAACCCCTCCCGCATCGCCGCCGCCGCGAGGGTGGCGCCGGCGATGTCCAACGATCCGCCGTCCCCGTCCTTGAGCCGGGCGATCTCGGTGACCGCGTCGCCGGTGTGCAGGCGGGCGTTCCAGTCGACCGTGCTGATCGTCGAGGAGAAGACCACCTTCGGCATGTCCCGCCAGCGGCCGGCGAATTCGATCGTCGCTGGTGTGGCAGCCGGCTGCTGGTCGGCGGTCGGCCAGTGGGAACTCATCGCCTCCCACAGCCTGCGCCCGTACAGGGCCGTGCCGGTCGCCGCCACCCGGTCGGACCAGAATTGGAACAGCTCGTCGCTCGGCACACCCCACCCGAGGTCGTCACCGGGCGCGGCGACGTAGCCGTCCAGGCTCACGCTCATACCGAAGGTCAGTTTTCGCATCGTGTCAGCCTGCCGTAAGTCATTCCTCGGCGGTTGTACCGGCACAGTGCAAGAAAGAATCCGCGATGGTGGCGGTGGGATGCAGGGGAGGCGGTCATGGCCGAGGACGACAACCGCCCGCTGAAGCGGGTCGACAGCCTGGACGACTTGGTCACCTGGCTGAGGTGGCTAGCTGATGATATCGCTCGCGATCCAGACGCGGTCGAGAACATGACCACAGACCGCTACCTGGAGGCGTGCGCGGCGTTCCTACAGGACCGAAGCCGCCTGCAGAAGCGTGCCGGCCAACCTCTCCCGGCGCAACCGACCTGGCAACTCCTCGCGGACGCCCTGCATGCCGGCTGCTTCTACGAGTAGACGCTAGGCCTTTCGCCGCCGACGACCGGAGTCGTCAGAGCTGCTGGACGATCTGGATCGGGTTGCCGTCCGGGTCGGCCGTCCAAGCGATCAACAGGCGGTCGAGCCACCGGTGCGGTGCGGCCAGGGCGGGGGCGCCGTTCGTCGTGAGGGCCGCGTACGCGCCGGCGGTGTCGTCGGTCCAGAGGATCACCGCCGCCCGCTGACCCTGCGGCACGGGATCGAGTCCGTGGTCCTCGCGCGTGGAGGCCACCGAGGCGATACCGATCTTGTAGCCGTCGAGCGTCAGGTCGATGTGGATCGGCTCGCCCTCGGTCGGCACCCGGAAGGTCTCGGTGAAGCCGAGACCGCCATAGAACTCGGCGGCGCGAGGGACGTCCTCGCTGAACAGAATCACCTGAGGAGTTCGGAACATCGACACGCGGCGACGCTATCAGCGGACCCGCTGCGCGTCCGCCACAGTCGGCCCGAGCAGCGCTGCGGCGTCCAGGATGCCGAGGGTCAGGTTTCGTGAGCGGCAGCGGGTCGCAGGTGTTCCCCCTGCGGGTCGTAGCAGACGAGCCCATGATCGGCTGCCAGTTGCGCTGCTGCCGTTGAGACCTCGTCGGCCCGGTTGAAGGGGATCGTGAAGTAGACCATCGGGCCGGATGCCTCGTCGACGAGTCCGTTCGACAGCGGGTAGAGCCCGGCGTCGTGGCCGTAGAGGTCGGGCCAGCGTTCCGCGACGGCGTCGACGTAGGCGCGGATCCGGGGCGTCGGCGGCAACTCCTCGTACTCGAAGTACTGCTGGTACAGCGCCTCGTACAGCTCGCCGGCCGCATCGTCGTCGGCGGGCACGTCGCCCTCCCACACCGCCAGGTCGTAACTCATGCGGGGAAGTATGCCGGCCACCGGTGGCTCGTTCCGCCCGCGATGGACCCGGCTGTACTTCCACCTCCGAGCCGCAGGCAGGGTAACCAGCGCTAGATGTGGTTCGACAGGGCCGTTAACGTCCCCGAGGTGGACATGGCGGAATTCTGGAGGTTCTTGGAGCGGTCGGCCGAGGAGACGACCGACCCGGCCCGAAGACTGGACTGGTTGGCATACCGGCTCAGCCGTGTGTCCCTTGAGCACATCGTGGACTTCCAGGTCCACCTGAACGCTGCGCGACGCCCGATCGACACCTACGCCATATGGGGCGCAGCCGACCAGATCATGGACGGCCTGTGTAGCGGCGACGCGTTCTGGTACTTCCAACCATGGCTCATCGGCCACGGGCAGCGCTGGTGGCATCACGTCGCCCAGAACCCCGACAACCTCGCCGACCTGCCCGCCGTTCGGGCGCTCGCAGGCCGCAGCCCGCGGGAATGGGCCGACGCGGATTGGCCGCACTGGGAAGATCTCGCCTACGTGGCACGCCGAGCCTACGACTACAGCACCGGACGTGAAGGCGGCCTCGATGAAGCACTGGACGCCCGGGGGCACCGCATGTACTTCGATCCGGAGCCAACCGATCAACCGTGGGACAGCGACAGCCTCGCCGAGATCGAACGGCGTCTACCCCGCCTCGCGCGCTTGTTCCCGCGCCACCATCGCAGGATCGTGTGAGAGCATCGATCGATGCTGCGCTATGACGAAGCGGACCTGACCGCATCCGGACGAGCCCGAGTGCCCTCAACCCGTGGCCCGCAAAACGGACTACAGCTCCTCAGGAGCGGGCCGAAGCAGGCCTAGCTGCGGGTCGAAGCAGACAAGACCGTGCTCAGCCGCAACGCGTGCGGCGCCGGCCGACACTTCCTCACAGCGGCTGTACACCATGGGGAAGTAAATGAACGGTCCCGATGCCTCCGTGATCAGTGGCCCCGTCGACCACGGGCGCCGCTCATCGTCGTCGTCCTCGGTGAGGTCGATCCACCGCTCAAGCAGGGCTTCAACGTAGGTTCGGATACGCGGCGTCGGCGGGATCGAGCCTTTTTCGACGTACCTCTCATAGAGCGCCCTGAAGGTGGTCAGCGCTGCGGCGTTGTCAGCAGGCCTGTCACCTTCCCAGACCGCCAAGTCGTAACTCATGTGCCGGAGTGTGCCAGCCAGCGCTGACATGTCACGCAGTTCGCGTCTCAGGTCGAGCGGGCGGCCGTCAACGAGGCTGCGAAGCAGCTCTTCGGCCGACCTGGCTGCACAAATGGTGGTACGGGCGCCGTTGATCGACTGGACCGGGAGCGACAGGCCGCTGACCTGGGGTGTCGGTGGTGCGCCCGGCAGGATTCGAACCTGCGGCCTTGGGATTAGAAGTCCCCTGCTCTATCCGCTGAGCTACGGGCGCGCGGCGTGGAAGTCGCGCGAGAAGGGTACCGCCGACCCACCGCGCGTCGGGTCGATGGGTGCCGCCTCCACGTTGCCGTGCAGAGTCTCACGAGGCGGCTCCGGTCGGCATCCGGGTTCCCGCGAGGAGGCCGGTCGTCTCCCCGTACCCTCGGCTGGTGTTGCTGGACCCCGACGCCGAGAGCAGCGTCGCCTACGAGCTGTGCCAGGTCGTCGGTCGGGCGATCCTGCCCTACCGGACGGCCGACGCCTACGGCACCGCCTTCTTCTTTCAGGGTGGCGACGACCCGGTGGGGGAGGCGCTGCTGACGGCGGCCGACCTCGTCGGCGCGGCGGGCGGTGAGCTGGGCCTGCGGGCGAGCGTCACCGAGCCGGCCGGCGTCGCGCCGGACGCTGTCGCGCAGGGCGAGATCGTGCCCGGATGGTCCAGCTTCCCGGGTGACGGGGTCGCGGTGCTGCCGACCGCCGGCCTGCACCGCTACGCGGGCGACGGCGGCTGGCGGTGGCGCGTGCAGCCGGTACCGGCGGGGATCGCCGCCGGGCCCGCGGCCGTCGCCGACCTCGGCGCCGACGCCAGTTCCGCTTTCGTGCTGGCCCATGGGGTACGAGAGGACGGCTCCCGCCCCCTGGAGGTGGCGATCGAGCGCGTGGTCCGCGACGGGGACCACGTGCGGATCACCACGGAACTACCACCGGGGTACGTGGGCGCGCCCGTCTTCGTCGTGCAGGCCGACGCGGCCGGTGACGTGTCGCTGTACTGCCTCGGCCTGGTGCTGCCCGGCGTCGGCGGGCACCCGGTGGTGACCTTCGACCGGATCGGCGCGATCCTGTCAGCCGCGCGCGGCGACACCTGAACCCGGTCCGCGCTGACCGTCCTCGCCCCCGGAGCGTCCCGCTCGGCCCAGTCCGGTCGATCAGTCGCCGACCGCCGTTGCCTCGGCGGTGTCGGTCGACGGGCGGCGGCTGTGCGGCAGCGTGGGCGCGTCGGTGTCGGCATCGTCGTCGGCCGGGGCGGTGGGGCCGGCGGCCAGGAACGCCTCGGCCCAGCGGCCGACCTCGTCGAAGACCTTCGCCCGTACGGCCGGGCCGGAGAGCGTGAGGTCGTGCAACCCGCCGTCGAAGCGGGCCAGGGTGACGTGCTGGCCGAGGCGGGGCGCGTACTTCACCATGTGGCCGACGTCCAGCACCGCGTCGGCCAGGGTGGCGTTGTCGTGCCACTTCTTGCCCCGGAAGGAGCGGGTCGAGCAGGCCAGCAGCACTGGCACCGGGATGTCCAGGCCGGCGCGTAGCCGACGCTGGCCGGTGCGGATCGCGTTCAGCCAGCCGGCCCGCACCGGGAACCCGGCCAGCGGCTTCCAGGCCAGGTCATAGGTCCACTCGCCGCGGTGGTCGGCGTGCAGGCTCTCGCCGTACACCGTGCCCAGGCCCAGCGGCAGGATGCGGTGCGGCGCCCTGCGGCCCAGCCGGGCGACGGCGGCCGCGAGGGGTCGACGGACCGCCCAGGGAGCGTTGAGGTCGAAGAAGGGGCTGTTGAGGACCAGGCCGTCGACGAGACCGGCGTCGCGGCGGGCGTCCGCCCAGAGCGAGATGATCAGGCCGCCGGTGGAGTGGCCCATCACCAGCAGGGTTTCGTGCTCGTCCTCACTGCGGATGATCTCGGCGGCGGCGTCCAGCTCGGGGAAGTAGTCACTGATGTCGCGGCAGAAGTTCGGCGTCTGGTGCGCGAGCAGACTACGACCGTACTTGCGCAGGTCGAGCGCGTAGAAGTCCCAACCACGCTCGGCGAAGAAGTCGGCCAGGTGGGTCTGGAAGAAGTAGTCGACGAACCCGTGCACGTAGAGCACCGCCCGCCCGGTGGGGCGCTCGGCCCGCCGCCGGACCAGGGTCGCGACAACGGGACCTTCGTCGTCGGTGCCCAGGTCGATCGTCCGCCGCTCGTAGGGCAGCCCCAACACGTCCGGTTCCACAACCGCGACGCTACGCCGCCCTGCCTACCCAGCGGTAGCCCCGCCCGCGCCCGTCGCTCTCGCCCGGCCCTCGCCCGTGCCCGCCTCGCCTCCGCCCGCGGTCTTGCACTTTCTGTGGCGGCATAACTACTGGAAAGCCGCATATTGGCGTCCGAAAGTGCAAGATCGCGGGCGCGTCGGGCGCGTCGGGCGGGCCGGGCGGGGGTGGGTCAGACCGTTTCCGCGTCGGCGCGGGCCGGGTCCTCGTCGAGCGGGTCGAGGTCGCCCTGGGGCTGCGGGATGTCGCGCAGGTGCTTGTTGTTCCTCGGCTCCTGGCGGGTCTTGGCGTCGTTGAGCTTGCGACGCAGGTCGTCGCGGACGTCGTTGAGGGCGGCGTGCAGGTCCTCCTCGGTGGAGGTGGTGACGATCTTCTGCCGGCCGGCGATCCAGCACTCCAGCGTGACCTTCTGACCCCGCGCCTCCCGGTCCTTCACCGACACCTCAAGCTCGGTGGCGTCGGCGTGGAACCCGGCCAGTCGGGCGTCGAGGGTGGCGAACTGCTCGGCGATCCAGTTGCGGTCGCCCTGGGAGAACCCCGCGCCGACCCGCAGGCACTCGCCCACGGTCGCCGGGTTCGCCACGGCGCTCATCGCCGCACCTCGGAAACGGTCGCGGAGTCGAAAGTAGTGATCGTCATGGTGCTGACCTCTCGTCGACGTGGAGCCTGTCGGTGGTGCGTTGATCAAATCCATACCCAGTTCGGTCGGCTCCGGAACCGCCCTTGGCCGTTCGAGTGGGTCGGCCGTACCACAGCAGGGGCTTGATCAGGGCGTTGTCCACAGGTGGCCCGTTGTCCACAGGTCCGGGTGGCGGCGCTGGCGGTGGCCGTCGACATCGCACAGGCTCGATGCCGAGTCGACTCGAGCTGGCACACCCCCGATCCCCTGGAGGGACGATGTTCGACACGTACGTCACGATCGTCGGCAATATTCTGACGGCGCCCGAGTGGCGTCGGACCAAGGAGAGCAACACGCTGGTGGCCAATTTCAAGGTCGCCTCCACCGCACGCCGCCTCGACCGCGACAGCGGCCGTTGGGTCGACGGGAATTCGCTGCGCGTCCGCGTCAACTGCTGGCGCAAGCTCGCCGAGGGCGTCGCCGCGTCGGTGATGGTCGGCGACCCGGTGGTGGTCTGCGGTCGGCTCTACACCCGCGACTGGATCGACGAGGCCGGCACCCACCGCACCCTCTACGAGTTGGAGGCGGTCGCGGTCGGCCACGACCTGTCCCGGGGGCGCGCCCGCTTCCTGCGTAACCGGCCGACCATGACCACCAGCATCGTCGAGGACGCCGCGACCGAGAGCCGCGTGCACGGCGAGCCCACCGAGCCGGTACCCGCCGAGGAGGCCCCGGCACTGCCCGACGACGGCCCGCTCGACGACGACTTCGAGCTGCCCGAGTACGCCGCACCGCGTACCAGTCCGCTGGGCCACGGTCCGCTCGACGTCGCCCTGCACGACGACGGGCTCACACTCGCGGCGACGGCGGACGACGCCGACCCGGAGGACGACCCCGACGACGAGTTGGGGCCGGTACCCGACGAGGGCCAGCCGGGTGCCCCGTCGTCCGGTCGGGGCCGGCGGGGCCGAGGCCGGGTGCCGCAGCCGGCATGAGTGTCCGGCCCCGAGGCGGCAGCGCGGCCGCCTGAGGCCGACGGCGTACGCGCCGGGGGCACGACGGGGGTGGGGTGGCGGCGCGGCTCGCGTCGTCACCCCGCGTGAGCGGAGCGAGTGGAGGAGAGTCGGGTGGAGTACGGCAGGCGCGGCTGGCTCATGCGGTGCTCGTCTAGGCTGGCCGGCCGGGGGTGGTGAGCGTGCGACGGACAGCACCGGTGGCGAACGCGGTGGGCCTGGTGGCTGGTTACGCCCTGGACCGGTTGCTCGGCGACCCCCGCCGGTGGCACCCGGTCGCCGGGTTCGGCCAGGTGGCCGGCGCTCTGGAGCGTCGCCTGCACCGCCCGGACCGGACCGCCGGGGCGGCGTTCACGGCACTGGCGGTCGGTGGGCCCGTGGCGCTCGGGGTGGCCGCCACGCTGGCCACCCGGCACCGGCCGGTGAGCCGTGCGGTCCTCGTCGCCGCCGGCACCTGGACCGTGCTGGGCGGCCGCACCCTGCGACGTGAGGCCGCGATCATGGGTCGGACGCTGCGCGACGGCGACCTGCCCGCCGCCCGGGAACGCCTCGGCAACCTCTGCGGCCGGGACCCGTCGACCCTGGACGAGTCGGAGTTGGCCCGCGCCACCGTCGAGTCGGTCGCGGAGAACACCTCCGACGCGGTGGTCGCCCCGCTGCTCTGGGGTGCGGTCGCCGGCCTGCCCGGGCTGCTGGGTTACCGCGCCGCGAACACCCTGGACGCGATGGTCGGGCACCGGTCGGAGCGCTACGCGCGGTTCGGCACCCCGTCCGCCCGGCTCGACGACCTGCTCAACCTCGTGCCGTCCCGGCTGACCGGGCTCCTCACCATCGCCGTCGCTCCGGTGGCGCACGGCGACCGGGACCGCGCCTGGCGGGTGTGGCGGCGGGACCGCAACGACCACCCGAGCCCCAACGCCGGCCAGTGCGAGGCGGCGATGGCCGGCGCGCTCGGCGTCCGCCTCGGTGGCCGCAACAGGTACTTCGGGCGCTCCGAGGTCCGCCCGTTCCTGGGCGACGGCCCCCGTCCCGAGGCGCGACACCTCAAGCGGGCCGCGCGTATCTCCAGTGCGGTCGGCCTGGCAGCCCTCGGGCTGGCCGCGGCCTACCCGCTGACCGTCGGTCGTCTCACCGGGGCGGTCGCGCGGCGGGGCGTGCGAGCGGTGACCGGGCGGGGTGCCGGCCCTGTGCCGGCCCGGGGGACGGTTCAACGCGGCCCGTCGACAAACCGCTCGCTGCCCCTCGGGGCAGAGCGTGGCCGATGGGCAGGCCGCCCAGGGCCCGTCGGGGCGGAGCGTGGCCGGGTCGGCCGAATCGCGGGGCGGGGGAGCGGGCGATGAGCGGCGGGCTGCTGGTCGCCGGCACCACCTCGGACGCCGGCAAGAGCGTGCTCACCGCCGGCATCTGCCGCTGGTTGCACCGGCGGGGCGTGAAGGTGGCGCCGTTCAAGGCGCAGAACATGTCGAACAACTCGGCCGTCGTGGTCGGGCCGGACGGGCGGGGTGGGGAGATCGGCCGCGCCCAGGCCATGCAGGCCGCGGCGTGCGGGCTCGCACCGGACCTGCGTTTCAACCCGGTGCTGCTCAAGCCGGGCAGTGACCTCGCCAGTCAGGTGGTACTCCTCGGCGAGGCGGTCGACACGATCACCGCCGGCACCTTCCGGCAGCTGCGACCCCGGCTCGCCGAGACCGCGTACGCGGCGCTGGCTGAGCTGCGCGCGGCGTACGACGTGGTGATCTGCGAGGGCGCGGGCAGCCCGGCGGAGATCAACCTGCGGGCCGGGGACTACGTCAACATGGGGCTCGCCCGGCACGCCAACCTGCCCGCCATCGTGGTCGGGGACATCGACCGGGGCGGCGTCTTCGCGTCGATGTTCGGCACGGTGGCCCTGCTCGACCCGGCCGACCAGGCTCTCGTCGCCGGTTTCGTGATCAACAAGTTCCGGGGCGACCTCGGCCTGCTCCAGCCGGGGTTGGACATGCTGCGTCACGTGACCGGCCGTCCCACGTACGGGGTGCTGCCCTGGTCGCTCGACCTGTGGCTGGACGCGGAGGACTCCCTCGCCTACGGCCGGGTACTCGGCCGTCCCGCCGCCCCACACGGCACCGAATGGCTGGACGTGGCCGTCGTCCGGCTGCCCCGCATCAGCAACGCCACCGACGTGGAGGCGCTCGCCACCGAGCCGGGTGTCCGCGTGCGTCTCACCGTCGAGCCGGCCGAACTGGCCTCCGCCGATGTGATCGTCCTACCCGGCTCGAAGTCGACAGTCGCGGACCTGGCCTGGCTACGCGAGACCGGCCTCGCCGACGCGGTCGCCGCCCACGCGGCAGCTGGTAAGCCGCTGCTCGGCCTCTGTGGCGGATTCCAGATGCTCGGCCGAGCCATCCATGACCCGGTCGAGAGTCGGCAGGGCAGCGTACCCGGGCTCGGTCTGCTGCCCATCGAGATCACTTTCGATCCCCGCAAGACCGTCCGGCAGTCGGTGGGCGCCGGCCCCGGCGACGTGACGGTCCGCGGCTACGAGATCCACCACGGGTACGTGTCGCAGGCCGACCCGGACCTGCCCCCGCTGCTGACCGGGGCCGACGGCGCGGGCGAGGGAGCGGTGCTCGGCGCGGTGCACGGCACGCACTGGCACGGCGCGTTCGAGTCCGACGGTTTCCGCCGCTGGTTCCTCACCGAGGCGGCACGGCTGGCCGGACGTACCGGCTTCCGGGTCGCGCCGGCCACCAGCTTCGCCGCCGCCCGGGAACGCTCGCTCGACCTGCTCGGCGACCTCGTCGAGGAGCACCTCGACACCGACGCCCTCTGGCGTCTCATCGAGACCGGCGCACCCGAGACTCTCCCCTTCATCCCGCCCGGCGCCCCGCCCACCTGAGCGCCACCCCCGCGACGGACCGACCGCCTCCAGCGCCAACACCGCCACCCCCGCGACGGACCGACCGCCTCCAGCGCCAACACCGCCACCGTCGCGACGGACCGACCGCCTCTGGCGTCGATCATGGAGTCGTGGTGCCTGATACGTCGCTGATGGTCCCCTACGTCCGCCACCACAACTTCATGATCGGCGGGGTGGGTAGCGGGCGGGTCAGAGGCGGATGTCGGCGGGGCGGTCGGTGGTCGGTAGGCCGGCGGCCAGCCACGCGTCGACGCCGCCGATCATGTCGGTGGCCCGGCGCAGCCCGAGGGTCTGGAGGCTGGCGGCGGCCAGGCTGGAGCTGTAGCCCTGGCGGCACACCACGATGATCTCCCGGTCGTACGCGGTGGCCTCCGGGATGCGCCAGGCGCTGGCCGGGTCGAGCCGCCACTCCAGCACCGTGCGGTCGATGACCACCGCCCCGGGAAGGTCACCCTGTTCGCGGCGCTGCGTGTCGGTACGGGTGTCGACAAGCAGAGCGCCACCGCGGACCGCCTCGACGGTCTGCTGTGGAGTCAGTCGGTGCAGCCCGGCGCGGGCCTGTTCGAGCAGGGCGTCGATGCCGGGGCTCATCACGTCTCGGAGCACCACCGAATCATGCCGACTCGGGTACCGGCCCGCGCGGCGAACGCACCGCCCGTCACCCCTCGCCACCCCAATTCCCCCGGACGTGAGAATGGCCGCCCCAACAGGCTCAGCCAGACGTGTCATGCGGCCGAGATCGGCGTGATCGACACCGGTTTCCATGATGTCGGGGCGTCCTGACCGGCACGACACCGCGACATCCTTGAAACCGAGTCGATCATCCGCCCGCCCGCCCGCCCGCCCGCCCGCCCGCCCGCCCGACCGACCGACGGGCGCGGGCCGGAGCGGGCCGCGCATACTGCGGTCGTGTACGGACTCGTCGCCAGGGGACCGCTCGGCCGCAAGGGTCCGCCGCTGCGTGGCCCCGGCGCCGGTGGCCACCGACACGACGCCGGCGGTCCGACGGAGCAACCCTTCGTGCCGGTGGCGGTCGTCGAGGCGTACGCCAAGGTCGCGCGCCGGGTGCTCGCGGGCCCGGCGCGGTTGGGGCGGACCCGGCTGGTCGCCGTCGACGGGCCGAGCGGCGCGGGCAAGAGCCGGTTCGCGGCGCACCTCGCGGATGCCCTGGCGGCGCTGCCCGGCGGGCGGCCGCCCGTGGTGCACACCGACGACCTGCTCGACGGCTGGGACGACCAGTTGACCTTCTGGCCCCGGCTCGACGGCGAGGTGCTGGCCCGGCTGCGCCAGGGTGAGCCGGGAGCGTACCGGCGGTACAGCTGGGTACGGCGGTCCTTCCTGCCCCGCCCGGTGCCGGTGCCGGTGACGCCGGTGCTGATCGTGGAGGGGGTCAGCGCCGCGCGTGCCGTCGTCCGGCCGGAGCTGACGCTCGCTGTCTTCGTGACCGCGCCCGCGCCGCTGCGGCTGGCCCGCGCGGTCGAGCGGGACGGGCCGGAGATCCTGCCGGAGCTGCGCCGCTGGCATGCCGGCGAGCGGGCGCACTTCGCCGCCGACGACACCGTCGCGCACGCCGACCTGGTGGTCGACGGCGCGCCGCCGCTGCCGCTCGACGCGTCGCGCTACTTCGTGTGGGTCCCCCCAGCGGGTACGGGCTCCGCCGGCCGGCCTGGGTAAGGCCGGCATACGATGCCGGTCATGACCTCACCGATCATGTCCGAGTCCGAGGTGCGGGCCGCCGTCGAGCGGGAGATGCCCGGCGTCCGGGCCGACCTCGAACGCCTCGTCCGCATCCCCGGCATCGCCTTCGACGGCTTCGACCACTCGCACGTCGAGCGTTCCGCCGAGGCGGTCGCCGAGTTGCTGCGCGGCTGCGGCCTGGACGTCGACATCGTGCGTTCGGGCGGGCAGCCCGCCGTGATCGGCCGGCGCACGGCCCCGCCCGGCGCGCCCACCGTGCTGCTCTACGCCCACCACGACGTGCAGCCGGTCGGCGACCGGTCGCTGTGGGAGTCCGACCCGTTCGAGCCGGTGGAGCGCGACGGCCGCCTGTACGCCAGGGGCGCGGCCGACGACAAGGCCGGCATCATGGCGCACGTCGCGGCCCTGCGGGCGTACGGGGACGCGCTGCCGGTCGGCGTGGTGCTGTTCATCGAGGGCGAGGAGGAGTTCGGCTCCGACTCGTTGGAGCGGCTGCTCGTCGAGCACCGCGACGAGATCGCCTCGGACGTCATTGTGATCGCCGACTCGGGCAACTGGGACATCGGCGTACCGGCGCTGACCACCTCATTGCGCGGCATCGTCAACTGCTTCGTCGAGGTGCGCACGCTGGACCACGCCGTGCACAGCGGCATGTTCGGCGGCGCCGTCCCGGACGCGCTGACCGCGCTGGTCCGGCTGCTGGCGACCCTGCACGACGACGCCGGTGACGTGGCGGTGGACGGCCTCGTGAGTCGCGAGGGCGCGACTGTCGACTACCCGGAGGACCGGGTGCGCGCCGAGTCCGGACTGGCCGAGGGTGTGCGGTTCATCGGCACCGGTCGGATCACCGACCGGATCTGGACCAAGCCGGCGGTGGCCGTGCTCGGTGTCGACGCTCCGGCCACCGGTGAGGCGCCGAACGCCCTGGTGCCGGCCGCGAAGGCCAAGCTCAGCGTCCGCCTCGCCCCGGGCGACGATCCCAAGCGGGCGTACGCGGCGGTGCGCGACCACCTGGAGAAGCACGCGCCGTGGGGGGCGCAGGTGACGGTCACCATCGAGCACGACGGCGACCCGTGCGTGATCGACGCGTCCGGGCCGATGTTCGACGCCGCCCGCTCGGCGTTCCAGGCCGCCTGGGACGGCACCGAGCCGGTGGACATCGGCATCGGCGGTTCGATCCCGTTCATCGCCACGTTCCAGGAGATGTTCCCGCAGGCGGCGATCCTGGTGACCGGGGTGGAGGACCCGCACGCCCGCGCGCACGGTCCGAACGAGAGCCTGCACCTGGGCGAGTTCGCCAAGGTCTGCCTCGCCGAGGCGCTGCTGCTGGGCAAGGTGGCCGCAGCGGCCGAGTGATAACGGCAAGTTTGCGGCTGAACTGCGTGTTTACGGCGTGTCGTCGATGGGATTGTTATAGGCTTTCGAACATGAGTACGAACGAGGTGATGGCCCGGTTGGGGGCCGCCGTCAGCGCACTGGGGGACGTCGACGTCTCCGCGTGGTCCGAGGACACGCTCAACGAACAGCTCGGTGAGCTCTCCGCCGCCCTGGTCGCCCTCGACTCGGTGCTCTCCCGGGTGGCCGGTGAGGTCCGCGCCCGAGGGTTGCGCATCGAGGAGCCCGTCTCCGCCTGATTCCCGCCGCCCCTGCGTGCCTTGAGAAACAGGGCCAGCGGGCTGCGGCACCGCGCCGACACCGCCCGGGCACGGCAATGCCCGGGCGGTGTCGGAGGTGACTGGCAGGATGAGCTTCGTGCGGTTCATCGACCTGGCGGCCACCTCCGCCGCCGTGGGCGCCACCAGCGGCCGACGGGCCAAGGTGGAGCTGCTCGCCGACGCGCTGCGCCGGCTCGATCCGGCCGAGGTGGAGCCCGGCGCCGGCTATCTCGCTGGTGAGCTGCGGCAACGCCAGACCGGTGTGGGCTACGCGAGCCTGCGTGACCTGCCCGCGCCGGCCGCCGAGCCGACGCTGACCGTGGCCGCCGTCGACGCGGCCATCGCCCAGATCGCCGCTGTGCACGGCTCGGGGGCGCAGGCCCGCCGCCGCGCTCTGCTCGGCGCCCTCTACGCGGCGGCCACCGCCGACGAGCAACGGCTGCTGACCGGCCTGTTCGGCGGCGAGCTGCGCCAGGGCGCGCAGGCCGGGCTGCTCGCCGACGCCGTGGCCCGGGCCGCCGAGGTGCCGGTCGCCACCGTCCGCCGTGCCCTGCTGCTCGCCGGTGACCTGCGTGCCGTGGCGGTGGCCGCGCTGCGCGGAGGGGCCGCAGAGCTGGCCGGTTTCGGCCTGCGGGTCGGCCGGCCGCTCGCGCCGATGCTCGCCCAGAGCGCCCCCTCGGTCGACGAGGCGCTGGCCGCGACCGGCACGCCCGCCGTGGTCGACGTGAAACTCGACGGCATCCGCATCCAGGTGCACCGCTCCGGCGCCGACATCGCCGTGTTCACCCGCAGCCTCGACGAGATCACCAGCCGCGTGCCCGAGGTCGTCGCGGCGGTTCGCGCCCTGCCCGGCCGGGAGCTGGTGCTCGACGGCGAGGCGATCGGTCTGGACGAGACGGGCCGCCCGCTGCCGTTCCAGCAGACCTCCAGCCGGGCCGCCCGGCGCACCACACCGAGCACCACCGGCCGTACGCCGGTCGCCCCGGCGGTGCTCGCGGCCGCCGCCAGCACCGGCACGACGGTGCTCACCCCGTACTTCTTCGACCTGCTGCACCTCGACGGTGAGGATCTGATCGACCTGCCCGGCCACCAGCGGTGGGCCGCGCTCGCCGGCGCGGTGGACGCGTCGCTGCTGGTCGGTCGGATGGAGGTCGACGGTCCGGAGCAGGCCGGCGCGGCGTTCGCCGCCGCCCTCGACGCGGGCCAGGAGGGCGTGGTCGTCAAGGCGCTGGACGCCCCCTACGACGCCGGCCGTCGTGGGGCGGCCTGGGTCAAGGTCAAACCCCGACACACCCTCGACCTGGTGGTGCTCGCCGTGGAGTGGGGCAGCGGCCGGCGCAAGGGCTGGCTCTCCAACCTGCACCTCGGCGCCCGTGACCCGCGCACCGGCGACTTCGTGATGCTCGGCAAGACGTTCAAGGGGCTCACCGACGAACTGCTGCGGTGGCAGACCGAGCGCTTCCTCGGCCTCGCCGTCGAGCGCGGCGACTGGGTGGTCCGGGTACGCCCCGAGCAGGTCGTGGAGATCGCGTTCGACGGGGTGCAGACGAGCACCCGCTATCCGGGTGGAATGGCGCTGCGGTTCGCCCGCGTGGTGCGCTACCGGGACGACAAGTCCGCCGCCGAGGCCGACACCATCGACGCCGTCCGCGCCATCCACGCGGGCCGGGCCACCGGCTGACGCCGGTCCAGGCTGGCAGGGCGGGGTCAGGCGGACGCGCTGGGCGTCGGCTCGGCCGCCCGGTCCAGCGGGGCCGGCGCGCCGCCGAGACCGGCGGCCCGGCGTGCCTCGCGGCGGGCCACCCAGCCGTAGCCGAAGATCGCCATCGCGGCGAACAGCCACCACTGCACGACGTAGCCGAAGTTCTGCCAGTTGTTGGTGTGCCCGACCGGAACGGCCTTGAACGCCGGGTCGGCGGCCGGGGTCTGCTCGTCCAGCAGCAGGTAGCCGCCGTAGACCGGGTAGGGCAGCTCGCGGGCCAGCCGCGGTACGGCGATCCGGCGCGTCTCCAGCCGCCCGTCGCGGCGGTCCACCACGCCGGCGCCGCTCTCGGTCTCGTGTACCCGGCCGTTGACCGTGACATCGCCGCCCGGCGGGGTGGGCACCGCCGGCTGGGCGGTCGCGCCGCCCGGCGCGGGCGGGATCCAGCCCCGGTCCACCAGCAGCGCGGTGCCGTCGGCGAGCACGAGCGGAGTGAGCACCTCGAAGCCGACCCGGCTGTCGACCGTCCGGCCCCGCACCAGGACGGTGTTCGACGTGTCGTACCGGCCGGTGGCGGTGACGCGGGTCCAGACCCGGTCCTTCGCGGGAGCCGGACCGGCGGTGCCGGGGCCACCGGCCGGCGGGCGGAACGCGTCGGCAAGGGGCGCCGGGGCCATCCGCTCGCCCGCGTCGATCCGCTCGTTGATCTCGGTACGACCTCGGTAGCGGTCCAGCTGCCAGTTGCCGAGCCACACCATGACGGCGGCGGCGACCAGCGTCAGCGCGAAGGCGCCCAACCAGCGTGGGCTCAGCAGGAACCGGTACACGGCACCGAGGCTACCCGTATGACCGGGGCCACTCACCGCGACCGGGCCGGGACGGTCCGCCGACCCCCGGTTGGCGGTGCTCGCCCGTCGGTGCGGGCGAGTATCGTCACGCCGACGGATCGACCCCCTCGGTTGTCCGTCGCGTACCCGCCGCCGCCCGCGAGGAGTCGATGATGACCGTCGTGCCGCGCCTGGTGCTCAGCGCGCCGTCCTCCGGGCACGGAAAGAACGCGCTGGCGATCGGGCTGCTCGCCGCCCTGGCCGAGCGGGGTGTCGACGTCGCCGGGTTCAAGCTCGGCCCGGACCACGTCGACGCCGCGTACCTCGGTCTCGCCGCCGGCCGACCGGGCCGGGTGATCGATCCCCGGCTGGTCGGCGTCGACCGGCTCGCCCCGCTGGTCGCGCACGGCGCCGCCGGTGCCGGTCTCGCGGTCGTGCAGGGCAGCATGGGCCTGTACGACTCGGTGGGCGGCCGGCCCGAGCAGGAGTCCACGGCCGCCGCCGCGGCGGCGCTGCGCAGCCCGGTGGTGCTGGTGGTCGACGTGGCCGCGATGGGTCAGTCGGTGGCCGCGCTGGTGCACGGTTTCCGCTCGTACGACGAGCAGTTGTGGCTGGGCGGGGTGATCCTCAACCGGGTGGCGTCGTCGCGGCACGAGAGCATGCTGCGCGAGGCGTTGGACGACGTGGGCGTGCCCGTCTACGGCGCGCTGCGCCGCCAGGACCTGCCGGCCGTGCTGCCGTCCCGCCGGCACGGGGTCGCGCCGGTCGTCGACTCCTCGGCCGACGCCGTCCGCGCGGTGCGTCGCCTGGGTGAGGCCGTCGCCGCCACCGTCGACCTGGAACGTCTGCTCGGGCTGGCCCGTTCCGCTCCGCCCCTGCCGGCGGTGGCCTGGTCGCCGGGGGACGCGCTCGGTGAGCTGGTCGTGCCGGCGATGCGTCCGCTGGTCGCGGTGGCGGGCGGTCCGGGTGGCAGCTTCAGCCATCCGGAGACCGCGGAGCTGCTGACGGCGGCCGGGGCAGAGGTGGTCACGGTCGACCCGCTGCGCGACGAGGCGTTGCCCGTCGGCACCCGGGCACTGGTTGTCGGGGGAGCGCTGCCCGAGGCGTACGCCGAGCAGCTGTCGGCCAACCGTCGGCTCTGCATCGCGGTGGCCGAGTTGGCGCGTACCGGCCGGCCGGTGGTCGCCGAGGGCGCCGGTCTGCTCTGGTTGGCCCGGGAGCTGGACGGGCTGCCGATGTGCGGTGTGCTGGACGCGGTCGGCGCGAGCCGCGACGGTCTGGTGGTGGGCTACCGGGAGGCGACCGCCGGGACCGACAGCGTGGTCGCCGAGAGCGGCACGGTGGTCGTCGGGCACAAGGAGCACCGGGCGGTGCTCACCCCGCGCGCCGGTCAGCGCCCGGCGTGGAGCTGGGACGGTGGCACGCCGGAGGGATTCGTCTGGCGCAACGTGCACGCCTCGCAGCTCACCCTGCACTGGGCCGGTCATCCGGCGGCCGCCGCCCGGGTGGTGGCCGCGGCGGTGGGCGAGCCAGCAGCCGAGGTGGTGTCACCGCCGGTGGTCCCGGCGTGATCGGTCAGGTGGCGGTCCGCCGGTTTCCGGCGTTGACCGTCTCCACCCCGCGTACGGAGGTGCGCCGGCTCACCGCGGCCGACGCGGCGGCGGCCGGCGAGATCTTCGCCGACAAGCTGACCCGGCGTTGGCTGCCGTTGCCCGGAGAGTCCGGCCCGATCGACGGGCACGCCTGGTGCACCGACCTGGCCCGGCAGCGACGCGACAGCGGCGAGGGCGACCACTATGCGGTGATCCGCCGGGAGGACGACCAGGTGGTCGGCTCCCTCTGGACCCGGCGTACCGACTGGGGCGCCCGCCTCACCGAGGTCTCCTACGCGATGGCCCCCCACGCCCGGGGCTTCGGCCTGGCCGCCGAGGCCGTGGACGCGGTGGCCATCGCGTTGATCCTGGAGCACGGTTTCCAGCGGGTCGAGCTGCGGGTCGCGCCCGGCAACCTGGCGTCCCGTCGGGTCGCCGAGAAGGCCGGCTTCACCTACGAGGGCCTGTTGCGCAACGCCGGCTTCGTCGGCGGTGGCCGGGTCGACCTCGAAGTCTGGTCGTTCGTGGCGGCGGATCTCCGCTGATCCCCGCCGCCAGGTGGACCTTCCGCCGACCCCCGCCGCCAGGCGGACCTTGGCCGACCCCCGCCGTCACCCGACGATGGCGTCCGAGGGTGGCGTGAACTGGCGGGTCGGTGTGCCCTTGAGGCCGTCGCGCAGTGTCTGTGCCACCGCCGCGATCGGGATCTGGGACTGCCCGTCACCGACCGCGTTGAACGGATTGTCCGGGTCGGAGATGAAGCTCGCCGCAGCCAGTTCCGGTGTGAACCCGACGAACCAGGCGGACCGGGTGCTGTCGGTGGTACCCGTCTTGCCGGCGACCGGGCGGCCGACCGTACCCCGGACGCTGTCGGCCGTCGACCAGCCGCCGCAGCCCCCGCGTGCCGGGGTGTCCCCGGTCGGGCAGCGGGCGGCGTCGGTGGCCGCGCGGGCGGCGTCGGCGCTGACCACCTGGCGGCAGCGGGGCTTCGCCACCTCGCGCTGGATGCCGCCCGGTGTGGCGTACGTGGCCGGCGTGCCGTCCCGGTTCATGATCGCCTGCACGGGTATCGCCTCGCAGTAGCGGCCGTCGGCCGCGATGGCCGCGTAGGCGTTCGCCATCTCCAGCGGGGTGGCGTCGGAGACGCCGAGGGTGAACGCGCCCCACTTGTTGGCCTTGCCCGGTGACGCCTGCTCCCGGTCGACGTCGGTGCGCCAGCGCAGGCCGAGCTGTTCGGCGAGCCGGACCGCCTTCTCCGCGCCCACCTTCTCCTCCAGCCAGACGAAGTACGTGTTGACGGACTTGCCGAAGCCCGACCACATGGTCTGCTGGCCGGTCATCGCGCCGCTGGCGTTCGACGGCGCCCAGCCGTCGTAGACGGACGACTTGTAGCGGTATGGGGCGTTGAACGAGGTGGACAACGTCATCCCGGAGTCCAGCGCGGCCAGCATCGGGAACATCTTGAACGTCGATCCGGCCTGGTAGCCGGGCAGGTCCCCGCCGCCGAGCAGTGGCGCCACCGTGTTCGGGTAGTTGGCCTTGACCTTCGGCCCGGCCTCGGGATTGGAGCTGGGTGGATTGTCGGCCAGGTCCAGGGAGTAGTTCCGGTTCACCGCCATCGCCTTGACCCGCCCGGTGCCCGGTTCGGAGACCACGATGCCGTTGGCGAAGGGGCTGCCGGTGCCCTCCTTCGCGCCGACGTTCTTCTCGGCCGCCTCCTGGACCTTCTGGTCGAGGCTGAGCACGATCCGGTAGCCGCCCCGGCGCAGCTTGTCCATCCGTTCGAGGGGGTTGCTGCCGAACGCCGGTTGCGCGCTCCACCAGTTCTTCACGTAGTCGCAGGCGAAGCCCCAGCTCTGGTACTTCTCGATGATCGAGGCGCAGTCGCTCGGTGGAGTGGTGAGCTTCAGCCGGATCGGCTCGGACTTCGCGGCGGCGGCCGAGTCGGGGGACATGTAACCGAGCTGGCTCATCCGGTCCAGGACGTAGTTGCGCCGCCCGGTGGCCTCCTTCTGGTCGGAGTCGGCCGGGTCGTACTCGGAGGGGGACTTGACGAGCCCGGCGAGGGTGGCGGCCTCGACCGGGGTGAGGTCCTTCGGGGTCTTGGAGAAGAAGATCTCGCTGGCCGCGTAGATGCCGTACGCCCGGTGACCGAAGTACGCCGAGTTCAGGTAGCGCTCCATGATGTCTTCCTTGCTCATTTCCTTCTCCAGGTCCAGCGCCATGCGCATCTCCTTGACCTTGCGCAGGCTGGTCTGCTGGGTGGCCTCCTGGACCTCCTTCGGGGTGGTGGCGCTGTCCCGCAGGGCCATCCGGACGTACTGCATGGTCAGCGTCGACGCGCCCTGGGACACCCCGCTGGAGTGGGCGTTGGCCACGAAGGCGCGGGCCACGCCCTTCGGGTCGACGCCGTGGTGCTGGTAGAAGCGGGAGTCCTCGGCGGCGACGATCGCCTGCTGGATGTTCGGCGACATGTCCGACAGCTTCGTGTACTGCCGGTACTCCTCGTAGAACATGGTCAGCACGGTCTTGCCGTCCGGGGCGTACAGGTAGGAGGTCTCGGCGGGCAGGGCTTTGGTCAGCAGCCGGGTCTTCTGCTCCGTGGCGTGGGCGGTGGCCTTCGCGCCGAGCCCGGTGAGGGCGACCAGCGGGTAGGCGGCGGCAGCGATCACGATGCCGGCGATGAGTCCGGCGCGCAGGAGAGGAACGAGACGACCGGCGGCAGCAAGGGGTCGGTTGCTCACGTCGCAAAGTTATGACATTTCCGATTCGTACATGAGAAGAACTCATAAACCCGCGAGGTGGTGACATGGCTTACGTCGACATCGACTGTCCCGCCGGCCACCTTCCCGGCAGGATCGCGGACATGCGTGATCAGCCGTGGGGGGTGTCGCCGTTCGTCGACGCCGGGCCCGACCTGGCGCACCACGGCGACGCCGAGGCCAGCGCCGGGCTGGTCGACCTCGCCGTCAACGTCCGCCGGGCGCCGCTGCCGGCCTGGCTGGCCGATCCGATCGCCGCCACCCTCACCGACCTGGCCCGCTATCCGGATCCGGCCCCGGCCCGCGCGGCCGTCGCCGCCCGGCACCGGCGTCACCCGGACGAGGTACTGCTCACCGCCGGGGCCGCCGAGGGTTTCGTGCTCATCGCCCAGGCGCTGCGCGGCGTGCGCCGGCCCGTGGTGGTGCACCCGCAGTTCACCGAGCCGGAGGCGGCGCTGCGGGCCGCCGGACACCCGGTCGAGCGGGTCCTGCTGGACCCCGCCGACGGCTTCCGCCTCGACGAATCCCTGGTGCCCGCCGACGCGGACCTGGTCATGATCGGCAACCCGACGAACCCAACCTCGGTGCTGCACCCCGCGCGGACGATCGCCGCGCTCGCCCGTCCCGGCCGGGTGCTGGTCGTCGACGAGGCGTTCGCCGACACCACGGGCGGCGCGCACACCGGCGAACCGGAGTCGCTCGCCGAGCGGCGTGACCTGCCCGGGCTGCTCGTCCTGCGCAGCCTCACCAAGACCTGGGGCCTGGCCGGCCTGCGGATCGGCTACCTGCTCGGCGACGCCGGCCTGCTGTCCCGCCTGGCCGCCGTCCAGCCGCTCTGGGCCGTCTCCACGCCCGCGCTGGCCGCCGCCGAGGCCTGCGCCACGCCCGTCGCGGTCCAGGCCGAACGCGCGATCGCCGCCGAACTCGCCGCCGACCGCGACCACCTGGTCGCCCGCCTGACCGACCTGCCGGGCGTACGCGTCGCCGGCCGCCCCGCCAGCGCGTTCGTCCTGCTGCGCCTGCCCGACGCGACCCGGGTACGGGCCGCCCTGCGCGACCGGGGCTGGGCGGTCCGCCGGGGCGACACCTTCCCCGGGCTCGGCCCGGACTGGCTGCGGGTGGCGGTACGCGACCGAGACACCACCGACTCGTTCATCGCGGTGCTGCGCGAGATCATGGAGGCATGATGCTGGAGACCACGACGTCGGCGATCCGGCCCCCGGACGAGGCGGCGATGGCCGCCGCCCGCGAGCTGCACGGCCGGCTGACCAAGCCGGCGGGCTCGCTGGGCCTGCTGGAGAACCTGTCGGTACGCCTCGCCGGACTGGCCGGGGCCTGCCCGCCGCCGGTGCCCGAGCCCGCCGCCGTGGCGATCTTCGCGGGCGATCACGGAGTGCACGCCCAGGGCGTCACCCCGTGGCCGCAGGAGGTCACCGCGCAGATGATCGGCAACTTCCTGGCCGGTGGCGCGGTCGTCAACGCGTTCGCCCGGCAGGCCGGCGCGTCGGTCACCGTCGTCGACGTCGGGGTGGCCCACCCGCTGCCCGCGCCCGCGTCGGATCTGGGCGCGCCGCGGCTGATCGACGCATCCGTACGCCGCGGTACCCGCGACCTGTCGGTGACCGCCGCGCTCACCCGGGACGAGGCGCTGGCGGCGATCCTGACCGGCGTCCGGGTCGCCGACGAGCTGATCGACGCCGGCGCCGGCATCCTGCTCACCGGGGACATGGGCATCGGCAACACCACCCCGGCCGCCGCGCTGATCGCCGCGTTCACCGGCGTCGACCCGCTCGACTCCACGGGTCGGGGCACCGGAGTGGACGATGCGACGTACGCCCACAAGGTGGCCGTGGTGCGGGCCGCGCTGGCCCGGCACACGCCCGACCCGGCCGACCCGCTGGGTGTCCTGGCCGCCGTCGGTGGCCTGGAGCACGCCGCGCTGGCCGGGCTGATCCTCGGTGCCGCCGCCCGTCGTACGCCGGTCCTGCTGGACGGGGTGATCGCGGTGTCCGCCGCGCTCGCCGCCGCCGCGTTCGCGCCGGACGCGGTCGCCGCCATGGTTGCCGGACACCGCTCGGCGGAGCCCGGCGCGACGGTGGCGTTGCGACACCTCGGCCTCGACCCGCTCATCGATCTGGGGCTGCGCCTCGGCGAGGGCACCGGCGCGCTGCTGGCGCTGCCGGTGGTCACCGGCGCGGTCCGGGTACTGCACGAGGTGGCCACGTTCGACTCGGCCGGCGTGGCCGAGAAGTGACCGCGTCCAACGAGCGGTCCGGTGGTGCCGGATGAGCGCGAACCCGTACCCCCTTGGTCTGCGGCTCGACGGACGGCGGGTGGTCGTGGTGGGTGGCGGCGCGGTCGCCACCCGGCGCGTGCCGGCGCTGCTGGACGCCGGCGCGGATGTCCTGCTGGTGGCACCGGAGCTGACCCCGGCGTTGCAGGCCCGGGTCGACGCGGCCCGGCTGCGCTGGGTGCCGCGCCGGTTCGTGCCCGAGGACCTGGACGGGGCCTGGCTGGTCCAGGTGGCGATCGACGATCCGATCGCGGCGGCGGCGGTCAGCGCCGTCGCGGACGAGCGGCGGATCTTCTGCGTACGCGCCGACGACCGGACGGCCGCCACCGCCTGGACCCCGGCGGTCACCCGGCACGGCCCGGTCACCGTCGCGGTGCTCGGCGGCGGTGACCCCCGCCGGGCGATGACCGTCCGCGACGCCATCCGCGACCTGCTCGCCGTGCGCCTGGCAGCGGGCGAGAGCGTTCCGCCGCAGAACCGGGCCGACGGCGCAACCGGGACGGACAGTGCGACCGGCGGACGCGTGGCTCTTGTCGGCTCCGGGCCGGGTGACCCGGAACTGATCACCGTGAAGGGTTGGCGGCTGCTCGCCGAGGCGGACGTGGTGGTCGCCGACCGGTTGGTGCCCGGCCTGCTCCTGGACGAGCTGCGCCCGGACGTCGAGCTGGTGGACGCCTCGAAGATCCCCTACGGCCCGTCCCGGGCCCAGGAGGAGATCAACCAGATCCTGGTCGACCGGGCGCTGGCCGGCGCTGCCGTGGTGCGGCTCAAGGGCGGCGACCCGTACGTCTTCGGTCGGGGCGGCGAGGAGCTGCTGGCCTGCGCGGCGGCCGGCGTGCCGGTGACCGTCGTGCCGGGGGTGACCAGCTCGATCGCCGCGCCGGCCGCGGCCGGCATCCCGGTCACCCACCGGGGGGTGGCGCACGAGTTCACCGTGGTCTCCGGGCACGTCGCGCCCGACTCGCCGGCCTCGCTGGTGCGCTGGGACGCCCTCGCCGGCCTGCGCGGCACCCTGGTGATCCTGATGGGGCTCAAGAACCTCGCCGCCATCACGGCCACCCTGATCGCGCACGGTCGACCGCCGCAGACGCCGGCCGCCGTCGTCCAGGAGGCCACCACGGGCGCCCAGCGGGTGCTGCGCTCGACGCTCGACGCGGTGGCCGCCGACGTGCACAGTGCCGAGGTCCGGCCGCCGGCCGTGGTCGTGGTGGGCGACGTGGTGGGTGCACTCGACGACTGATCGGCGACCCGGGACCATGCGGCCTCGAGCGGCGCGGGCGGCCTCGAGCGGCGCGGGGCAGCGGAGACCGGCTGGTCCCCGCGCGTCCTTTGCTCTGCTTCAACGGAAGCAACACCGGGCGGCCGTTTGTGTTGCCTGGAGGGAAGCAGAGCAAAGGACGCGCAGGGGTGGGAGCGAGCTGGTGACGGCGGTGCTCGGGCGGCCGGTACCCGTCGGTGCGGTCGGACCGAGCGGGGGCCTGCCGAACTGACGACGGGCCGGAGCAGCGTTGCTCCGGCCGGTCGTCGTACGTGCTGTCGTTACTGCTTGAGCATGTTGTCCAGCAGCAGGGCACAGCGGATCAGCCCGAGGTGGCTGTACGCCTGCGGGTGGTTGCCCAGGCCGCGCTCGGCGAGCGGGTCGTACTGCTCGGGGAGCAGGCCGGTCGGACCGGCGGTCAGCACCATCTGCGCGAACAGCTCCTCCGCGTCGGTGCGGCGGCCGGTGCGCAGGTACGCCTCGATCAGCCACGCCGTGCAGATGTGGAAACCGCCCTCGCGGCCGGGCAGGCCGTCGTCCCAGTGGTACCGGTAGACGACCGGGCCGCTGCGCAGGTCCGCCTCGATCTTCAGGACCGTGGACAGGAAGCGCGGGTCGTCGCCCGGGAGCAGGCCGGAGAGGCCGATCCACAGCGACGAGGCGTCCATGTCCTCGTCCCCGTACGCGACGCTGTACGCCTCGACGTCGTCGTGCCAGCCGTGCTCCAGCACGTTGGCGCCGATCCGGTCGCGCAGGTCCGTCCACTCGGGCCGGTCCTCGCCGCCGTGCTGACGCATCACGTGCAGCGCCCGGTCGACGGTCATCCAGCACATCACCTTGGAGAAGACGTGGTGCCGGGGTGGCAGCCGCGCCTCCCAGATGCCGTGGTCGGGCTCGTGCCAGCGGCGGCGGACCGCCTCGACCATGTTCTCCAGGACCCGCCACTCGTCGTCGCGGACCGAGCCGCGTGCGTCGGCGACGGCCGCGATCAGGTCGGCGATGGGGCCGAACACGTCGAGCTGGAGCTGGTGGTTGGCGAGGTTGCCGACCCGGACCGGACGGGAGCCGGCGTACCCGGGCAGCGTGTCGATGACCGCCTCGGCGCCCAACTCGTACCCGTCGATGGTGTAGAGCGGATGCAGCCGTTCCGGGTGGCCGCCGGTGCGCTCGATGCAGCCGTCCACCCAGCGCAGGAACGCCTCGGCCTCGTCGATGGAGCCGAGGTCGACGAGCGCGCGGGCGGTCAGCGCGGCGTCGCGCAGCCAGCAGTAGCGGTAGTCCCAGTTGCGGACGCCGCCCAGCTCCTCCGGCAGGGAGGTGGTGGCCGCGGCGAGGATCGAGCCGGTCGTCTCGTGGCAGAGCCCGCGCAGGGTGAGGGCGCTGCGCGCGACCAGGTCACGGGAGGTGGACGGCAGCCGCAGCGAGGCCACCCAGTCCTTCCACGGCTGCTCGGCCGCGGCCTGCCGCTCGTGGATCGGCACCCGGTGGTGCTCCAGGCTGTGCGTGCCGAAGCGCAGCTCCAGCACGACCTGCCCACCAGCGGCGGAGAGGTCGACGACCGCCTTGGCGGTCTCGTACCCACCGTCGTTGTTGACCTGCCACTCCACCCCGGGGGAGTAGAGGGCGACCGGTTCGTTCGAGCCGAGCACCAGCAGGCCGTCGCCGACGGGTTGCAACTGCACGGCCACCTGGCCGAACTCGGGGCGCGGCGCGAACTCCACCCGGACCCGGCCGTTGCCGCTGAGGACCCGGACCAGGGTCGAGTCGCCGGTGACCACGGCGGGACCGTCCGGCGTCGTCTCGCGGGCCGGCTTGTCCAGCCAGTCGGTGACGGTGAGCCCGGACCACCGGGTCTCGACGGTCATCGTTCCGGAGCGGTAGCGCTGGCCCAGCGGGATGCCGCCACGCTCCGGGGCGATGCTGAAGTGACCGGCCGGGCTGCCGCCGACCAGGTCGGCGAAGATCGCCGCCGAGTCCGGCTTGGGGTGGCAGAGCCAGCTCACCTTCGCCTCGGGGGTGAGCAGGGCGACGGTACGACCGTTGGCCAGCATCGAGTGCCGCTCGATGGGCACCGCCCGCTCGCCGAACAGCCAGTGCCGGCGGGTCTCCAGCAGCAGCCCGAGCGCGCGGGCGGCCTCGATCGGCTCGGCCACCCGGAAGCTCGCCTTGGTGTCGCCTGGGCCGATCTTGATACCGAGGTCCGGCCCGTGCAGGTTGCCGAAGGCGTTCTCGTCGGTGACGTCGTCGCCGATGAAGAGCACCGCGCTCGCCGAGAGCTGGGTCCGTAGCTGGTCGACGGCCGTGCCCTTGTGGGTGGCCACCACGGACAGCTCGATGACCTCCTTGCCCTGCGTCACGGTGACGCCGTCGAAGGCGGCCGGGCCGTTCCGGACGGCCTCGATGGCGGCGGCGGCGACCTGCGGGTCGACGCCCCGGGTGTGCACCGCGACGCTGGCCGGCTTGCGTTCGAGCCGGATGCCCGGGTGTTCGGCGGCGATCTCGCGCAGCGCGTTGCGCACCTGGGTGCGGACCGCGACCAGCTCGGGGGAGAGGCGCTCGACGAAGCCGATGTCGAATTCGGAGCCGTGGCTGCCGACGAGGTGTACCTCGCTGGGCAGCCGGGAGAGCGCGGCCAGGTCGCGCAGGGCGCGGCCGGAGACCACGGCCACGCTCGTCTGCGGCAGCGCCGCGAGCGCGCGGATCGCGGCCACCGACTCGGGCAGCGGTACGGCGGTGCTGGGATCCTCCACGATCGGCGCGAGTGTGCCGTCGTAGTCGCAGGCGATCAGGAGCTGCGGAACCCGGGCGATCCGGCCGATGGCGGATCGCAGCTCGGGGTCCATCACCCCGGTGGCGATCGCCGTTCCGTCGTTGACGGCCGTGTTCACGCGGCCTCCGCCTCGGAAACTCCCAGTTCGGAGAGGAAAGACTTGGCCCAGTGCCCCACGTCGTGGGTACGCAGGTGACGTTGCATTGTCCGCATCCGGCGGCGTGCCTCGGTTTTCTCCACGTGCACGGCCCGGAGCAGGGCGTCCTTCACCGCGTCCGGGTCGTGCGGGTTACATAGGAATGCCTGGCGCAGCTCCGTTGCGGCGCCAGCGAACTCGCTGAGCACGAGCGCACCGCCCTGGTCGGCACGGGATGCGACGTACTCCTTGGCCACGAGGTTCATGCCGTCTCGCAGCGGGGTCACCATCATCACGTCCGCAGCAACGTACATCGCGGCCAGTTCACTGCGACTGTACGACTGATGGAGGTAATGCACGGCAGGCACGCCGACTCGGCCGAATTCGCCATTAATCCGACCAACCTCGCGCTCGACCTTGACCCGAAGTGCCTGGTAGTGCTCGACGCGCTCGCGGCTCGGCGTGGCCACCTGCACCATAACGGCGTCCGGAACTGTCAACTTTCCGTCAGCAAGCAACTCGCGGAACGCCTTCAGGCGCAACTCGATGCCCTTGGTGTAGTCGAGCCGGTCCACGCCCAGGATTATCGTCTTCGGGTCGCCCAGCTCGGCGCGGATCTGCTTGGCCCGCGCCTGGATCGCCGGGTCGGCCGCCATCCGCTCCATCTCCTGCGTGTCGATGGAGATGGGGAAGGCGCCCGCCTTCACCTGCCGACCGTCGACCTGGATCATCTGACCCTCGTACCGGAGCCCGAGCAGGTGCCGGGCCAGCCGGACGAAGTTCTGCGCGGCCAACCGCTGCTGGAAGCCCACCAGGTCCGCGCCGAGTAGACCGCGCAGCAGCTCGGTACGGAACGGCATCTGCATGAACAGCTCGATCGGCGGGAACGGGATGTGCAGGAAGAAGCCGATCCGCAGGTCCGGGCGCAGCTCGCGGAGCATGGCCGGCACCAGCTGGAGCTGGTAGTCCTGCACCCAGACCGTCGCGCCCTCGGCCGCGACGTCGGCAGCGGCCTCCGCGAACCGGGCGTTGACCAGCCGGTACGCCTCACGCCAGCGACGCTTGTACGCCGGTGTCTCCACCGCGTCGTGGTAGAGGGGCCAGATCGTCGCGTTGGACTGGCCCTCGTAGTAGCGCTCCAACTCCTCGGCGCTCAGCGGGACCGGGTGCAGCCGGATGCCCTCCAGGTCGAACGGCTCGGGGGCGGCGCCGGTGCCGCCGGCCCAGCCGACCCAGGTGCCCTGGTGCTCGGCGAGTACGGGATGCAGCGCGGTGACGAGCCCACCGGGGCTGCGTCGCCACTGCCGTCCCTCGGGTGTGCTCACCTCGTCGACCGGCAGACGGTTCGCCACTACGACAAAGGAGCTACGGACGGTCACGATCGGCCACCTCCGGGTACTGACGGGTCCACCGCGATGAGCGTACTGAGCGTAGCTGCGGTGTCTGGGCCCCCGTGCCGGAGTCTCCTACCCGCCCAGTGTGCGGTGAATCCTGAAGGTGATCTTGTCGACAGCCCGACGATCGGAGGCGGCGCGGCTCGCCGGCGTACTCCTGGGGCGGGGTGATGTGGGCGAAGCGCGCCGTACCTGTCAGGATTGACGATGGCGTGCGCGTGGCCGGCTCCCGGCCGGCGGCGGCGGGCGGAGGTGTCAGCTCGCGCCGCGCCGCCCACTCAGGCGACAGCAAACCGACGGAGGTAGCCCGCACCGTGGCCCAGTTCATCTACGTCCTGGAAAAGGCGCGCAAGGCGCACGGCGACAAGGTCGTGCTGGACAACGTGACGCTGAACTTCCTGCCGGGCGCCAAGATCGGTGTGGTCGGCCCGAACGGCGCCGGTAAGTCCAGCCTCCTCAAGATCATGGCAGGCATGGACAAGCCGAGCAACGGCGAGGCCCGGCTCATGCCCGGCTACACCGTCGGCATGCTCGCGCAGGAGCCCCCGCTCAACGACGCCAAGACGGTCCTCGGCAACGTCGAGGAGGCGGTCGCCGAGACCAAGGCCAAGCTGGAGCGGTTCAACAAGATCGCCGAGCAGATGGCGACCGACTACTCCGACGAGCTGATGGAGGAGATGGGCAAGCTCCAGGAGGAGCTGGACCACCTCGACGCGTGGGACGTCGACTCCAAGCTCGAACTGGCGATGGACGCCCTGCGGTGCCCGCCGCCGGACGCCGACGTGACCCAGCTCTCCGGTGGTGAGCGGCGCCGGGTCGCGCTCTGCAAGCTGCTGCTGGAGGCGCCCGACCTGCTGCTGCTCGACGAGCCCACCAACCACCTGGACGCGGAGAGCGTCTCCTGGCTGGAGCAGCACCTGGCCAAGTACGCCGGCACGGTCATGGCGATCACGCACGACCGGTACTTCCTCGACAACGTGGCCAACTGGATCCTCGAGCTGGACCGCGGCCGGACCTACCCGTACGAGGGCAACTACTCCACCTACCTGGAGAAGAAGGCCGCCCGGCTGGCCGTCGAGGGCCGCCGCGACGCCAAGATGAAGAAGCGCCTCACCGAGGAGCTGGAGTGGGTCCGCTCCAACGCCAAGGCGCGGCAGACCAAGTCCAAGGCCCGCCTCGACCGGTACGACGAGATGGCCGCCGAGGCGGAGAAGACCCGCAAGCTGGACTTCGAGGAGATCCAGATCCCGCCGGGTCCGCGGCTGGGCGGCACGGTCATCGAGGCGAACAACCTCAGCAAGGGCTTCGGTGACCGGCTGCTCATCGACAACCTGTCGTTCTCGCTGCCGCGCAACGGCATCGTCGGCATCATCGGCCCGAACGGCGTCGGCAAGACCACCCTGTTCAAGACCATCGTCGGGCTGGAGGAGCCGACCGGCGGCGAGGTGCGGGTCGGTCCGACCGTCTCGCTGTCGTACGTCGACCAGAACCGCGAGGGCCTCAACGGCGACAAGACCGTCTGGGAGGTCGTCTCGGACGGTCTGGACTACCTGATGGTGGGCAAGGTCGAGATGCCGTCGCGGGCGTACATCGCGGCGTTCGGCTTCAAGGGCCCGGACCAGCAGAAGCCGACGAAGGTGCTCTCCGGCGGTGAGCGCAACCGGCTCAACCTGGCGCTGACCCTGAAGATCGGCGGCAACGTCATCCTGCTCGACGAGCCGACGAACGACCTGGACGTGGAGACGCTGTCCAGCCTGGAGAACGCCCTGCTGGAGTTCCCCGGCTGCGCCGTGGTCATCTCCCACGACCGGATGTTCCTGGACCGGGTCGCCACGCACATCCTGGCCTGGGAGGGCGACGACCAGGACCCGGCCAAGTGGTTCTGGTTCGAGGGCAACTTCGACGCGTACGAGAAGAACAAGATCGACCGCCTCGGCGCGGAGGCCGCCCGACCGCACCGGGTGACCTACCGCAAGCTGACCCGTGACTGACCGGTTCGTCTACCACTGCACGCTGCGCTGGTCCGACCTGGACGCGTACGGACACGTCAACAACTCGCGCTTCCTCACGCTGTACGAGGAGGCGCGGGTGGCGTTGATGTTCGCCGGTGGCCGGGCCTGGGGAGTGGGCTCGTTCGCCGACGGGGTGGTGATCCGCCGGCACGAGGTCGACTACCTGCGCCCGGTCGACTACGCGCTCGGACGGGCCACCGCAGAGTCCGCGCCGACGGTCCGCATCGAGCTGTGGGTGGAGGAGATCAAGGCGTCCCGGTTCACCGTCGCCTACGAGCTGTACGACGGTGAGGTGCTGGCCAGTCGCGCCCGCTCGGTGCTGGTGCCGTTCGACCTGACGCGTCAGGTGCCCCGGCGGATCACCGTCGAGGAGCGGGACTTCCTGCTGACATACGCCCCGCAGGGCGGCGGCTCGTGACGCGGCCGGAACGGGTGGCGGCGTCGCCGTCCGGCCACGGCCTGGCCGGCGTGGCCGACGCGGGCGCCTTCCTGGCCCGGCTGGTCCGGCTGGACCCGGCGGCGCCGGTGCGGCTGCGGCCGGCCGGCGCTCCCGGGCGGGTCGTCCTGTGGGCCCGGCTGCCGTGGCAGGTGCTGGTCGCCTCCACGGTGGCCGGCGACGCCGCCGGGGACGTCACCGTGGGCGCGGCCGACCTGCTGGCCGAGCTGGGACGCGGCGGTACCGCGTTGCCGGCGCGCCGGGACGCGCAGTGGCGCTGGCCCCTGCCGCCCGCGCGCAGCGAGCCGGTCGAGGTGCTGCCCGGCGTCGAGATGCGCCGGATCGCGGACGCGGCGGCGGGCACCCTGCGTACGGCGAGTGCCGAGGGGGTGGCGGGCCGAGCGGTGGGTCAGCGGGCCCTGCGCGACGCGCTGCTCGACCACGTGGCCGTGGTGGTCACGCCGGACGATCCGCCGGGCCCACCGGTCGAGGTGCCGCAGCGACTGGTGCAGGGACTGGTCCGGATGGGCTTCCTCGGCGCGGTCGACGAGCCGGCTGCCCCTTCGGCGAGCGCCGGCGTGCGGGTGAGGGTCGCCGGACGTTGGGTGGGCCTGGTGGGACCGTACGGAGCGGCCTGGTTGCAGAAGGCTACCGATCTCGCCGTGACTCCCCTCTCTACTCGTCCGAACGGATGACCCCCATTCATTCTTCTGGGCCGGTGGGGTCGTTGGGGGGGTGCTTCAACCCGGCTGTCCGGGTACCGTCCATCCTCGGATCCAACGCACCGTAGGCGTCTGGATCCGCTGGGGAGTGAGGTGCGACGAGCGATGCCGTGGTGGTCATGGCGCCCCGGTCCCGCCGACGGCGGTGATCCGGAAACCCGAAGCGGGATCACAGTGGAGAGCGCGGTCCGGGTCGGGCCGCCGAGTCCTCGCCAGCCGGGGGACGACTGCCCGGGCAGCGACCGACCCGTACTGGCCGAGATGGCGGCCACCATCGAGCCGGTGAGCCTGCGCCGGGTCTGTGACGCACTCGACCTTCTCGACGTGCGTTACCTGGCCGACGGTGACGGCAACCTGCTGGCCATGTGGGAGCGCCACGCCGTGCTGGTCACCCTCGAGGGCCCGGAGGACGAGATCCTGGTGATGCGGGCCCGCCCGCACGCCACGGTCCCGCCGGACTGGGCCGACCGGGCCTACCGGGTGGTCAACGAGTGGAACCACACCCGCCGCTTCTGCAAGGCGTACATCGGCGATCCGACCGAGCGCGGTCAGCTACCGATCTACGCCGAGCTTCAGGTCCCCCTCGGCGCCGGTACGCACGACGCGCTGCTGGTCGAGATGCTCGACTGCGGCGCGGCCGTGGCCACCAGCTTCGTGGACTGGCTGCACGACGAGGGCGCCCTGCTCTGAGACGGCCCGTACGCCCGGTGCGCGCCGTCAGGCGCGCTCGGCCGGGTCCTCCATGGCGTTGACCATGAAGTACGCGGCCCGCTCCAGGTAGTCCCAGAGGGCGACGGCGAGCGGCGGTTCCAGGTCGAGCCGGTCCACCGCCTGGCGCATGTGCCGCAGCCAGGCGTCCCGCTCGGCCACACCGATCCGGAACGGGGCGTGCCGCATCCGCAGTCGCGGGTGACCGCGCTGCGCGGAGTACGTGTTCGGCCCACCCCAGTACTGCATCAGGAACAGGGTCAACCGGTCGGCCGCCGGGCCCAGGTCCTCCTCCGGGTACATGGGTCGCAGCAGCGGGTCGCTGGCGACGCCGACGTAGAACTCGTCCACCAGCCTGCGGAAGGTGGGTTCGCCGCCGACCGCTTCGAAGAGCGTCATCGACGCGTCGGGACGGTCGGATTCACCTGCGGGGTTCACCATTCCATCCTGCCAGGTGCGCCGGCTGCGGACCCGACCCGGAGGCCGTGCGTCGGCTCACCCTGTGGATCACGTGACCGCGTGCCGGCGGTGGCCTCCGGTTGCCCGAGGGTCGGTGAGCGCCGTCGTCCCGTTGACGGCGACGTCGCCCACCGCGCGGGCCCGCGCGACGTTGGCGGCCGTGGCTGCCGCCACCGCCTCCTCCACCGTCTGCCGGCTCGGCCAGCGCAGGGTGGCGACAGCCATCAGCAGCACCCCGGCGGCGCTCCAGACGCCGACCACCACCGGGAGGGGGAACCGTTCGGCGAGCAACCCGGTGACCAGCACGGCGACGCCCTGGATGACCTGCACGCCGGTGGCCATCACGCCGAACGCGCGAGCCCGGAACCCGTCCGGCAGGGCCCGGACGAACAGCCCGTTGGCCATCGGGAGCATGCCGGCGACCGCGAAGCCGCACAGGGCGGCCAGCAGCGCCACCACCAGCGGTGGCGGATCGAACAGCGCGGGCACCAGCGCCAGCGGGGCGAGCACCGCGAGCGGGCGCATCATGGCCAACCGGCGGGCCGGGCCGCACAACCGGCTCACCAGCAGCCCGCCGAGGATGAAGCCCACCGGACTGGCGACCATGATGACGGCCTGCGCGGTACCGGCGGCCATGCCGCTCCGGGCGTCCTCGTTGGCCCAGGCGGCGGCCAGCCCCTCGGGGACGATCGAGAAGAGCATCGCGCTGAACACCAGCACCGCGATGGCCCGCAACACCGGCGTACGGAAGACGATCCCGAAGCCCTCGGCGGTCTCCCGCAGCAGGTGGCCGCGGTGGGCGGTGGACATCGCGGCGTGATTCCGGACGCCGAAGCGCAGCAGCAGCGCCGAGAGGCCGAAGGTCGCGGCGTTGAACAGCAGCGCGACGGTCGGGTCGATCGAGGCGACGGCGGCGCCGAACAGGTACCCGACGACCTGTGCGGCCTGCCCGACGCTGCTGTTCAACGAGAGTCCGACCACCAGCCGGTCTCCGGTGAGGATCCGCGCCATCAGCGCCGACTTCGCCGCCTGGCTGGGCGGGTTGGCGAGCGTGGTGGCGAAGAGGAGCACCAGCACCAGCGGGACCGGCAGACCAGGGAGGGCGATGAGCACCATCAGCACCATCCGGATGACGTCACACGCCACCATCACCCGCCGGTACGGGTGCCGCTCGGCCAGCGCGGCGAGCAGCGGACCACCGAGCAGCCACGGCAGGTAGCTCACCGCGAACGCGGCCGCGGAGAGCGCGACGGACCTGGTCTGCTGGTAGACGAGGAGGGTCACGGCGGCCTTGGCGACGTAGTCACCGACCCAGGACAGCGACCCGGCGGTGAAGACAGCCCGGAACTCACGTTGGGCAAACACTTCGCGAAAAGTGGCCGGACCTTCCGCGGAAGGTCGCTCGTCGGGCACCGTCGCCTCCATCGGGCCCCCGGGCACGGCCGCTTGTGGCCGCCGGGCCGGGAACACTCGTCAGATCTGTCGGATCAGCGAGGACGTGACCGCGCTCCAGCGGGAACGCGTGCTTCGGGATTCTGCCCGATCGTCCGACGACTAGCTAGGGCGAACGGATCGTTCGTCGCATCCCCGACTGAACGAACGGACGATACTCCAGGGGCCGGGTGGACCGCGACCCCTGGATTGCCGGCCAGTGCCACCGGGTCAGGTGGCGCCACCCTGACCGGTCTCACCCTCCGGCAGGGGCCGGCTCGGCACACCGGGATAGATGCGGGCGGCGGCGATCTGCGCGGTGATCCCCGAGTTCTCCAACGCCTCCGCCAGCCTGCGCCGCAGTTCCCGGGCCACCGCGAACTGGCCGTCGGCAGTCGTCTTGACCACCGTGCGGATCACGGCGCCGTCCACCGTCATCTGCTCGACGCCCAGCACCTCCGGCGCCTCCACGATCTCCGGCGACAGGTCCGGGTCCACCGCCACCGACGCGGCGGCCGTACGCAGCACCGCGCTGGCCTCCTCCGTACCGCTGAAGCCGATCGGCAGGTCCACCACCACCAGCGCCCAGCCCTGGCTCTTGTTGCCCACCCGGATGATCTCGCCGTTGCGGATGTACCAGAGCACGCCACGTCCGTCCCGGACCGTGGTGACGCGTAGCCCGACCGACTCCACGACGCCCGTCGCCTCGCCGAGGTCGACGTTGTCGCCCACGCCGTACTGGTCCTCGATGAGCATGAAGAGACCGGCGATCAGGTCCTTGACCAGGCTCTGCGCGCCGAAGCCCAGCGCCACGCCGGCGATGCCGGCGCTGGCCAGCAGCGGCGCTAGGTCGAAGCTGAACTCGCGCAGGATCATCAACAGCGCGATGCCGAAGACGAACGCCGTGGTCAGGCTGCGCAGCACCGAGCCGATCGCCTCGGCCCGCTGCCGCCGCCGCTCCGGCACGAACTCGGCTGGGTCGACCGCCGCCGTGGGCACCCGCTCGCGCAGCGGCCGCAGCATCGTCGGCACCGCGCCGTCGGTGGTCGTCCGGACCAGCCGGTCGATCGTCCGGTGCAGCGCCCAGCGCGCCACCATCGCCAGCGCCAGGATCAGCAGGACCCGCAGTGGCTTGAGCAGGATCCAGTAGCTGCCCTCGGCGAACCATTCCGACCTGGTCATGCGGTAGAGGAACTCACAGGAGGAACTGCCCTGACAGTTCACCGAGACGACGTCGGGCAGGGCAAGGGGCGTCACGCTGGCGGCACTCACCCTGTCTTCGTACCGCAACACCTCCGACCGGCCGCCGCCGACCCACCAGCCGGGTGAGATGCGCCGGAGCGCCGGATCGGACCGGGGCGAACCGGCCATCGTGACAGGTGCGGAAAAGAGCTTCACATCCGACCCTGGATTAGTACGTGCAATCCGGGGTCCGATCAGGGACTATTGGCGCAACGGACGTCGGTGATCGAACGGGCGTCGACGGTGCGGGCCATCGTGCCCAACTCCGGTCGGCGGCGGGTTCGCAGCAGCCGCTGAACCGGGAGGGTGATCGCGATGCCTGACATACGACCCACGGTGGGCTCCGGCGCGCTGGTTCTCAACGCCACCTACGAGCCGCTGTGTGTCGTGTCGGTGCGTCGCGCCGCGATCCTCGTCCTCTCGGCCAAGGCCGTCTGCGTCGCCGACGGCGACGGCATCCTGCACAGCGCCCGGGACGCGCTGCCGGTGCCGTCGGTCGTGCGGCTGACCCGCTTCGTCCGGGTGCCCTACCGCACCCACGTCGGGCTGTCCCGCCGGGCGATCTTCGCCCGGGACGGTTGGCGGTGCGCCTACTGCCGGGGCCCGGCCGAGACCATCGACCACGTCTTCCCCCGTAGCCGGGGCGGCCGGCACGCCTGGGAGAACGTGGTCGCCGCGTGCGCGCGGTGCAACCACACCAAGGGCGACAAGACCCCGGCCGAGCTGGGTTGGCGGCTGCACGCCCTGCCGGCCGCCCCGAAGGGCACCGCGTGGCGGGTCCTCGGGCACCGCGCTCCGGACCCGCGCTGGGCCGACTGGCTCGACCTGCGCGAGCCCGAAGCGGCAGCCTGACCCGTACCCGTGCGGGCCCGGCCGCACCCGCGCGCCCCGCGGCCCAGGACGGCCGTCCGGGGGGCCGGCGTCGGGCGCTCGGTGTCTGGTTCGAGCGGCGCGGGCTCAGTCCTGCTGGCCGGCGGCCCGGCGCGTCGCGCGCTCGTGCCGGTCGACCGCCCGCCGGTGCGCGATCGCGAGGAGCCGGTCGACCTCGGGCAGCATCTGCGGACCGGGCATCACGATGCTGGCGAAGCCGTACAGCGCGTAGCCCGGGTGCGGCGTGAGGGTGTCCAGCCGGGCGTAGTCGAAGTCGTCCCGGTGCTCCTCGAAGGCCGCCGGCGCGAAGCCGAACACCCTTTCGAACTCGGTCCGGCCCAGCTCCAGGTTCAGCCGGAAGACGCCGGGGCGGTCGAGCTGTCCGGCCTCGTCGAAGTCGGGCACGTCGTGTTCGACGATGGTGGCGAACGGTTGGCGGCGGTCCGGCCCGACGTGGAAGAAGCGGTCACCCCACGCGGCCTCCGGTGACCCGTTCTCCGCGCTCGCCACCACCTGTTCGACGCCGGGCAGCGCGCCGATCCGCTCGGCGAGCACGGCCGCGTCGACGCCGGTCGGGATGTGCAGCACCGCGTCGGCGTTGTCGATGGTCGCCCGGTCCAGCGGGACGTAGCGGTAGTCGTGCGTCCTGCGCTCGGCCGGCGCGATGTCGGCCGTCGGGACGTACCCGGGGAGGTTGCCCCGCTGCTGGAGCCGACCCTCGTAGGTCGACGCGGCGGGCGCGTCGATGCCGAGCGCGGGACTCGCGCCGAGGGCGCCGACCACCACCGCGTACCGCTCGCCCAGCAGCGCCCCGACGATCGCGCCGGCACCGGCCCACGACACCGTCGCGCCACCGATCGTCATGGTGGCCGGATGGCGTTGCAGGTGCGTGTTGTGCGCGAAGACCAGCGTCGGTCCCCGGTCGGCCTCGACCGCCCGGATCGCGAGCAGGTTCTCGGCCATCAGTGCGTCCCGGACCCCGGCCAGGCGCGCGAACCGTTCCTCCGGCGCGAGGTCGGCCGCCGCGGCGGCGTGGTACCGCAGCAACGTGACCGCGGACGTGGCGTGCACGTGGGCCGCCTGCCAGCCCGCGGACCGGCGGTGCGCCTGGAGAAACAGCTCGGTCAGCAGGTCGTCGGCGAGAACCCGCAGCCGCTGGGCGTCCGTCGAGCGTCCGACGGACCGGCCCGGCTCCCACACGGCGGCCGTGTCACTCCACCGGGCCTCGTCCCCGACCAGGTCGTCGATCTCCGCCGACCGGTCCAGGCCGAGAAAGTCGCACACGAACGTCAGGTGTCGGCGCGGGCTCGGGGCGCCCTCGATCTCCAGCGGCGCGTCGAAACCGTGGAACCGCAGGCGCTGCCCGGTGGGTCGTCCGTCGTTCCACGCCTGCATGCGCAGCAGCAGGTCACGGTTGGCCGGGGCGGCGCCGAAGCCGTGACTGAATCCCTCGGCGAGCGCGCGGTCCAGCGGCACGCCTCCGCCGTCCACGAACTCGTCGGCGAGGAGCCCGGCGGCCCGGTCGCTCTCCACGGCGATGGAGCGGTAGCCGTGCTCGGCCAGCGTCAGGAAGGTGTCGTTGCGGATCTGGAGGAAGGCGGATTCACCATGCGTCGGCTCGCCGATCGCGAGCAGGGTCGGTGAGCCGCCGAGCAGGTCGAGAAGAGTGGTCATTGCATCGACCGTATCGTTGAACCACCGGTTGAGACTTCAGAGTGAGGGAGCACGGTGGTCACCCCAAAACCCTCAAACCACGGGGTACGCCGACCGATCGACCTCGCGCGGCGGCACGGGCTGTCGGCGCAGGCCGTCCGCAACTACGAACGCGACGGTGTGCTGCCGCCGGCCGAGCGCACCGCCAGCGGGTACCGCCGGTTCACCGAGACGCACGCCCGGGCACTTGACGCCTACCTAGCCCTCGTCGCGGGCCACGGTCACGCGGCCGGCGGCGACATCATGCGCGCCGTCAACCGGGGCGAGCTCGACACCGCGTTGCGGGCGATCGATGACGGCCACGGCCTGCTACGGCGCGACCGGGAGACCCTGGACGCGGTCGAGGTGGCGGTCAGCACGCTCACCGCCACGAAGCCCGCGCCGCAGACCCGGCGGGCCGTACCGATCAGCGCGCTCGCGCACCGGCTCGGCGTACGACCGGCGACGCTGCGCAAGTGGGAGTCGGCCGGAATCCTGCGACCGGAGCGTGACCGGGTCACCCGCCATCGCGTCTACTCGCCCGACGACGTCCGGGACGCCGAACTCGCCCACCTGCTGCGCCGGGGCGGGTACCGGCTGAGCCACATCGCCGACGTGCTGCGTCACGTACGGGACGCCGGCGGTGCCGAACCACTGGCCGCGTCGCTGGCCCAATGGCGCGGACGGCTCACCGAGCGCGGCCGGGCCATGCTCACCGGGGCCGCCCGCCTCGCCGCCTACCTGGACGGCGACGCGGGAGGTCACCCGCCACGGGCCTCGACCAGCGAGGCGAAGACCACCAGGTTGTCCGAGTAACCGGTCTCGCCACCCACCCACCGGCCGCCGCAGGTGATCAGTCGCAGGCTGGGCCGGCTGAAGTCGCCGTACACCTCGTCCACCGGTAGCCGTTCCTTGCTGAACCGCTCCACCGAATCCACCTCGAAGACCGCCACCCGACCGTCGGCGCGGGTGATGTCGACCCGGTCGCCGGAGCGCAGTTCCCGGAGCCGGTGGAACACGGCCGGGCCCGTGGTCGTGTCCACGTGCCCGACGACCACCGCCGGCCCGTACTGCCCCGGGGTGGGTCCCTGGTCGTACCAGCCGGCCTCCTGGGCGCGGGCCACGTCGGGCACGGCGATGGTGCCGTCCGGGGCGATGCCCACGTCGTGCAGCGGCGCCCGCAGGTCGATCGTGTCGATGGCGAGGGCGGTCGGCGGGCTGGCCGGCAGCACCGGGAACTTCTTCGGCGGCGGCCGCAGGCCCGCGCTGATCCGGTCCGGCAGCAGACTCACCCCGGTCACCCGTTCGACGCCGAGCATCGCCACGATCAGCACCATCAGCGTGGCGATGACCAGGACCGGCAACCCCGGCCCGTCGCCGCCCAGCCGACGGCGGGCTAACGGTGGCCCGCCCGGACGGCGTGGCGGCAGCGGGCGCGCGTCCGGGTCGGTGGTGGCGACACTGGCGGAGACCGCCTGCCCGGCGACCCGCCGCAGCCGGCCCGAGGCCCGGGCCACCAGCCGACCGGTGGCGCGCAGCGTCCTCGCGGCCCGAACGCGGGCCGAACGGTCCGACCGCGTCGAGCGGGCCGAGCGGTCCGACCGCGTGGAGCGGGCAGGGCCGTCCGACCGCGTCGAGCGGGCAGGGCCGTCCGGCCGCGTACGCGCGGATCTGCGGGTCATGGCAGCTCCGGGTCAGGAGCCGGCTCCGGGCCGACGCCGACCGCCCATCATGCCGAGCGCGACCGCGGCGGCCACCAGTGCCACGCCACCGAGGACCAGGACCGAGCCGGTTCCCCGGCCGCCGGCGGTGCCGCCGCCCCCCGTCGCCGGCCCCTTGCTGGGCGAGGCCATGTTGAGCACGGTCAGCATCGTCTGCGCGGTCTGGTTGTTCTGGCAGCGCAGGTCGACCTGGTAGTCACCGGGCTCCTTGTTGCCCGGAACGGTGACCTCCCCCTTGAGGAAGCCGTTGTCCGGCCTGAGCATGACGTGCCCGAACGCGTCGGACCGTACGTTCGCCTGCCGGTCGTTGTTGTTGTCGCAGCTCGCGCGGATCGTGACCCGGCTGCCCGCCGGGACGCTGTTCGGTGTCACTTCGACGAAGGTGTTCTCACCCGCGTGGGCCGGCGTGACCGACAGCAGGACGAACGCCCCGATAAGTCCGACCAGTGTCAGAGCGGACGAGAGCGCGCGGTTGATCGTGCGAAGACCCTGCATGATTTCCCCCCAACCGGCGACGACCGCCGGAACCCTCCCCTGGGCACGCGCGCTGCTTTCCCCCCACCCCAAAGGCAAACCCCACCCCCCTCCGACGCGTCGATCATGGAGTCGTGGTGCCCCGCAAAAGGCGCATCTAAGCACCATTTACCCACCACAACTCCATGATCGACCCCCTGGGGCTGCGCCTGGCGTTCCGCGATCTTGCACTTTCTGTCGTCGCGTACCGGGGCATTCCTCGTATTTCGGCGACAGAAAGTGCAAGATCGGCGCGGGGGGAGGGGTGGTGGAGGGGTGGGGCGGGTGGGGTGGGGGGTTAGGTGTGGGGGGTTATGGGGTGCCAGGGGAGGGGGGAGGACAGGACCATGGTGCTCGATGGTTGGCCGTACGGGGCCAGGCGGTCGATGACGGTTTCGAAGTCCCCGATCGAGCCGGCGGCCACCTTGAGCATGCTGCACGCGTCACCGGTGATCCGGTGGATCTCCAGGATCTCTGGCCAGTGGGACACCTCCGGGTCGTGCAGGATGCACCGCGATCCGTAACAGGACATCCGGATCAGGGCGACCACCGTACGGCCGGCCCGGGTCAGGTCGACGTGGGCGTGGTAGCCGGTGATCACGCCGGTCTCCTCAAGCCGGCGGACCCGCTCGGCGACCGCCGGTGGGGACAGGTGCACCCGGCGGGACAACTCACTGAAGGAGAGCCGGGCGTCGGCCTGCAACTCGCGCAGCAGCGCCCAGTCCATGTCGTCCACGCTCGCACCTTACTTTCGTGAACCGGATTCGCCTAGCTGCCTTCCGTTCGTCAGGTCAGGACGGCAAGTCCCGTTGATCCGGCATTCCGTACGCCGATCCCACCGCGAGATCATGACGTCGGCAGTTCGGGGAAGGGAGACGACTGGTGGAATCGACGGAGCGGCGGGCCTCGAACCGCGTCGCCACGGTGCGACCGGTGACCCCGCGACAACGGGCGGCACGCGCCGCACGCAACGGCGGTGAGCCGACTCTCGAGTTCGCCGACCTGGTGCCGTACGACGCGTACGTGCGTGCCAGCGCGCTGCACCAGTTGCAGCAACCTCTCAGCGACGATCCCGGCGAGATGTCGTTCCTCATGGTCAGTCAGATCATGGAGCTGTACTTCGGACTGACCTGTCACGAACTGCGCGAGACCCAGCGACTGCTGCGCGCCGACCGGATCTGGGACGCGCTGGCCCCGCTGCGCCGGGCCACCCTGCACCTGGAGGGGTTGAACGCCGCCTGGCAGGGCCTGCGCTGGATGACTCCGGCCGACTTCAACCGGTTCCGCAACCTGCTCGGCGAGGGCAGCGGCTTCCAGTCCGCCATGTACCGGCACCTCGAGTTCCTGCTCGGGCTGCGCGACCCGGCGCTGATCCGCCCGTTCCGTCGGCAGGTCGAGGTGCACGCCGCCCTGAGCGCGGCGATGGCCGCCCCGAGCCTCTGGGACGACGTCGTCGCGCTGTTGGCCCGGCGCGGCTTCGACATCCCGGCCGACGTGCTGGACCGGGACGTGGCGGTCGAACACGACCCGCAGCCGCAGGTCGAGGCCGCCTGGGTGCGGATCTACGCCGAGAACGGCCCCGACAACCACCTGCGGCTGCTCGGCGAGGCGCTCAGCGGTGTCGCCGAGGAGTTCGGCGACTGGCGCTGGAACCACGTCAAGGCGGTGCAGCGGACGATGGGCGCGAAGGTCGGCAGCGGCGGTTCCGCCGGCCTGGCGTGGCTGCAACGGAGCATGGCCCGGGTGGTCTTCCCGGAGCTGTGGTCGGCCCGCACCGCGATGTGACCGGAGAGCGAGACATGCACATTCCTGTTGACGAGGCGTACCGCCTCGACGAGGCCGACCCGGGTCACCGGCACCTCTTCCACGTGCCGCCCGCCGACGGCGGCGACCACCCCGAATCGGCGTACCTGGCCGGTAACTCGCTCGGTCTGCAACCCCGGGCCACCCGCGACGAGCTCCTCGCCGACCTGGACGCCTGGGGGCGGCTCGGCGTCGAGGGGCACCTGGAGGCCGAGCGCGCCTGGCTGCCGTACCACGAGCTGTTGACGGGCCCGGTCGCCCGACTGGTCGGCGCCCGGCCCGCGGAGGCCGTGGTGATGAACTCGCTCACCGTCAACCTGCACCTGCTGATGGTCAGCTTCTACCGCCCGGCCGGCGCGCGTACCCGCATCGTCATCGAGGACTCCGCCTTCCCCTCGGACAGTTACGCGGTGCGCAGCCAGGCCCGCTTCCACGGCCTGGACCCGGACGACGCGGTGGTCCGGCTGCGCCCCCGCCCGGGCGAGGACGCGCTGCGGACCGAGGACGTCACCGACTACCTGGCCGCCGAGGGCGACCGGGTGGCGCTGGTGCTCCTCGGCGGCGTCAACTACCTGACCGGTGAGCTGCTGGACATCCCGGCGATCACGGCCGCCGGCCGGGCGGCCGGCGCGGTGGTCGGCTGGGATCTCGCCCACGCGGTCGGCAACGTGCCCCTCGCGTTGCACGACTGGGACGTCGACTTCGCGGCCTGGTGCTCCTACAAGTACCTGAACTCCGGTCCCGGGGCGTTGGCCGGCGTCTTCGTGCACGAGCGCCACCTCGGCGACCCCGGCCTGCCGCGCTTCGAGGGCTGGTGGAGCACCGCGGCGGCCACCCGGTTCGAGATGACGCCGGTGTCCCGCCCACCGTCCACCGTGGAGGCGTGGCAGATCTCCAACCCGCCGATCTTCGCGATGGGCCCGGTGCGTACCTCGCTGGAGCTGTTCGACGCGGTCGGCATGCCGGCGCTGCGCGCCCGCAGCCTGCGCCTCACCGGCTGGCTGGAATCGCTGCTCGACGAGGTCACCGCCGACCGGCCGCTGCGGGTGGTCACCCCGCACGACCCGGCGCGGCGGGGCTGCCAGCTCTCGGTCCGCATCGGCGCCGGCAGCGCCGCCGAGCTGACCAAACGCCTACGGTACGAACACGGCGTCATCGCCGACGCCCGGGAGCCGGACGTGGTCCGATTCGCCCCGGTGCCGCTCTACTCGACGTACCTCGACTGTTGGCGGGCCGCCGCCGCACTGGCCGCGACCGTGGGGCAGGTGAACCCGTGACGGCCCGGCGCGACGAGGTCGCGATCATCGGAGCCGGCCTGGCCGGGTGCCTGGCCGCCTGCTTCCTGGCCCGGCGGGGTTACCCGGTGGCCCTGTACGAGCGGCGGCCGGACCCGCGCACCGGCACGGCCGAGCGCGGGCGTTCGATCAACCTGGCGCTCTCCGAGCGCGGGCTGGACGCGCTGCGCCGGATCGGCCTGGCCGAACAGGTGATGGCCGACGCGCTGCCGATGCGCGGCCGGATGATCCACCCGGTCGAGGGGGAGCCGCAGTTCCAGTCGTACAGCGCGGCCGGCGACCGGGCGATCAACTCGATCAGCCGGGGCGCGCTGAACAACGCCCTGCTGGACGCCGCAACCGCGCTGCCCGGGGTGCGGGTCGTCTTCGACCACCGTCTCGTCGGGCTCGACCCGACCGACGGCTCGTTGAGCTTCGACACCCCGCAGGGCCCGGTCGCCGCCAAGGCGTCCGTGGTGCTGGGCGCGGACGGCGCGGGCTCCGCCGTACGCGGGCAGCTCCTGGCGCACGGGCTGCTGAGCGAGAGCGTGGACTTCCTCGACTACGGCTACAAGGAGCTGACGATCCCGCCGCTGGGCGGGGACTTCGCCCTCGACCCGGACGCCCTGCACATCTGGCCGCGCGGCACGTCGATGATGATCGCGCTGCCGAACCCGGACCGCTCGTTCACCTGCACGCTGTTCTGGCCCAACGAGGGGGCCGGCAGCTTCGCCGCCCTGGACAATCCGGCCGCGATCCGGGCGCACTTCGCCGAGCGGTACCCGGACGTGGTCCCGCTGGCCCCGGCCCTGGTGGACGACTATCAGCACAACCCGGTGGGTGTGCTGGGCACGGTCCGCAGCACGCCCTGGCAGGTCAACGGGACGGTCGGCCTGATCGGCGACGCCGCGCACGCCATCGTGCCGTTCTACGGCCAGGGCGCGAACTGCGCCTTCGAGGACGTCGTCGAGCTGGACCGCTGCCTCGACGAGTGCGCCGACGAGTGGACGGCGGCGCTGCCGCTGTTCCAGCGCCGCCGGCAGGAGAACGCCGAGGCCATCGCGCAGATGGCGTTGACCAACTTCGTGGAGATGCGGGACAAGGTCGCGTCCCCGGTCTTCCAGGCACGACGGCGGGTGGAGCACGCGCTGGAACGGGCCCTGCCCGGCCGGTACGTTTCGCAGTACGAGCTGGTGTCCTTCTCCACCACCCCGTACGCCGAGGTGCGCCGCCGGGTGCGCCGGCAGCACCGGGTGCTCGGCGCGGTCGCCGGTGGGGCGGCGCTGCTGCTGGCCGGTGCGATCACGGCGGTGCTCAACCGAGGGAGGCGCGCGTGACGAACCTCTGGGACCCGACGTTGATGACCGGCCACGCGCCGGCCGGGCTGCCACGGCTGCGCAACTTCGTGGGCGGCGAGTTCGTCGACGCGGGGTCGACGTTCACCAAGGTCAGCCCGGTGACCGGCGAGCCGGTCTTCGAGGTGGCCGAGGCGTCACGGTCCACCGTGGACGACGCGGTCGCCGCCGCCCGCGCGGCCCTGCGCGGGCCGTGGGGCCGGATGGGCGAACGCGAGCGCGCCGAGGTGCTGCGTCGGGTCGCCGACGAGCTGGAACGCCGCTTCGACGACCTGGTCACCGCCGAGGTCGCCGACACCGGCAAGTCCATCGCCCAGGCCCGTACGCTGGACATCCCGCGCGGCGCGGCGAACTTCCGGGCGTTCGCCGAGATCGTGGCGACCGCGCCCACCGAGTCGTTCACCACGGTCACCCCGACCGGTGGCCGGGCCCTCAACTACGCGGTCCGCAAACCGGTCGGCGTGGTCGCCGTCATCGTGCCGTGGAACCTGCCGCTGCTGCTGCTCACCTGGAAGGTCGCCCCGGCGCTGGCCTGCGGCAACGCCGTGGTGGTCAAGCCCAGCGAGGAGACACCCGCCTCGGCGACGGTGCTGGCCGAGGTGATGGCCGCCGCCGGTGTACCCGAGGGTGTGTTCAACCTCGTGCACGGCTTCGGTCCGGACTCGGCGGGGGAGTTCCTGACCCGCCACCCGGGCGTGGACGCGATCACCTTCACGGGCGAGTCGGCCACCGGCGGCGCGATCATGCGGGCCGCCGCCGACGGGGTGAAGGCGGTCAGCTTCGAGCTGGGCGGCAAGAACGCCGGCCTGGTCTTCGCCGACGCGGACCTGGACGCGGCGATCGCCGGGTCGGTGCGGTCCAGCTTCACCAACGGCGGTCAGGTGTGCCTCTGCACCGAGCGCATCTACGTGCAGCGGCCGGTCTTCGAGGAGTTCACCGCCCGGCTGGCGAAGCGGGCCGGCGAGCTGGCGTACGGCTGGCCGACCGACGAGGCCACGGCCACCATGCCGCTCATCTCACCGCAGCACCGGGCCAAGGTGCTCGGGGCGTACGACCTGGCCCGGTCCGAGGGCGCCGAGGTGCTGACCGGCGGCGGTACGCCCACCTTCGGCGACGCCCGGGACGGCGGCTCGTACGTGCAGCCCACGGTGCTCGCCGGCCTCGGCGCGGACGCCCGCACCAACCGGGAGGAGATCTTCGGCCCGGTGGTGCACGTCGCGCCGTTCGACACCGAGGACGAGGCGTACGCCCTGGCCAACGGCACCGACTATGGCCTGGCGGCGACGGTGTGGACCCGGGACGTCGGTGTGGCGCACCGGGCCGGGGCGCGGCTGGACGCCGGCATCGTCTGGGTCAACACCTGGTTCCTGCGGGACCTGCGAACCCCGTTCGGCGGGGTGAAGGCGTCCGGCATCGGTCGGGAGGGCGGCGTGCACTCGCTGGACTTCTACTCCGAACTCACAAACGTCTGCGTGGACCTGTCGTGACCGGGGGAGTGAACGTGGAAGCCGACATCGAGGCCGCCAACCGGGAACTGGCCGAGGCCCGCAGCAGCGGCAAGCCGTGCCCGCCGCTGCGCGGCCGGTTGCTGCCGGAGGGGGACGTCGAGTCCGCGTACCGCGTGCAGCAGTTGCAGACGCGGGCCTGGCAGGGCCGGGGCGAGCGCCGCGTCGGCGCGAAGATCGGGCTGACCTCCCGGGCGGTGCAGGAGACCTTCGGGGTGTTCCAGCCCGACTTCGGGATGCTGACCGACGAGATGGCCGTCGGCGACGGGGTCGAGGTGCCGATCGACCGGCTGCTCCAGCCGCGGGTCGAGGCGGAGATCGCGTTCGTGCTCGGCGGCGACCTCGCCGAGGAGCGGATCACCACGGTCGATCTGATCCGCGCGGTCGACCACGTGCTGCCCGCCATCGAGATCGTCGACTCACGGGTCGCCGGCTGGGACATCTCCATCGTGGACACGATCGCCGACAACGCCTCCAGCGGGCTGTTCGTGCTGGGCACGTCGCCGCGCCGGCTCGCCGACGTCGACCTGCGACTGTGCGGGATGGTGCTGGAGCACGCCGGTGAGCCGGTCTCGGTGGGCGCGGGCGCGGCCTGCCTCGGGAACCCGCTGCACGCCCTGCACTGGCTGGCCGCCACCCTCGCCCGGGCCGGTGACCCGCTGCGCGCCGGTGACGTGGTGCTCTCCGGGGCGCTCGGCCCGATGGTCCCGGTCACCCCCGGGGCCGCGTACGAGGCCCGGATCTCCGGGCTCGGCTCGGTACGCACCTGCTTCGGCAAGGAGGTCTCGTCATGACCACCGGTGTGGCGGTGCTCGGTTCCGGAAACATCGGGACCGACCTGATGATCAAGGTTCTCCGGCTGAGCGACAGCCTGCGGATGGTGGCGATGGCCGGCATCGACCCGGCCTCCGACGGCCTGGCGCGGGCCCGCCGCCTCGGCGTCGCCACCACCGCCGACGGCGTGGACGGCCTCGTCGCGATGCCCGAGTTCGCCGACGTCGAACTGGTCTTCGACGCCACCTCGGCCGGCGCGCACCGCCGCCACGACGAGGTGCTGCGGTCACACGGTCGTACGGTGGTCGACCTGACCCCGGCCGCGATCGGCCCGTACGTGGTGCCGCCGGTCAACCTCGACGAGCACCTGCACGAGCCGAACGTCAACATGGTGACCTGCGGCGGCCAGGCGACCGTGCCGATCGTCGCCGCCGTCGGTCGGGTCACCCCGGTGGCGTACGGGGAGATCGTCGCGTCGATCGCCTCGAAGTCGGCGGGGCCGGGCACCCGGGCCAACATCGACGAGTTCACCGAGACCACGGCGCGAGCCATCGAGGTGGTCGGCGGGGCCGAGCGGGGCAAGGCCATCATCGTGCTGAACCCGGCGGACCCGCCGCTGCTCATGCGGGACACCGTCTACTGCCTCTGCCCGGACGCGGACGCCGACCGCGCCGCCATCGCCGCCTCGATCAGCGACATGGTGGCGAGGGTGCAGGAGTACGTCCCCGGCTACCGGCTCAAGCAGGACGTGCAGTTCGACCGGGTGCAGGCGTACCTGCCGTCGCTCGGACGGCAGCTCACCGCCTTGCAGGTGTCGGTCTTCCTGGAGGTCTCCGGCGCGGGCCACTACCTTCCGGCGTACGCCGGGAACCTGGACATCATGACGTCGGCCGCGCTGCGGACCGCCGAGCGGCTGGTGGCCCTGCGCGCGACGGGAGCGGTGGCATGACCGACCTGTACATCCAGGACGTGACCCTGCGCGACGGCATGCACGCCATCGCCCACCGCTACACGGTCGAGCAGGTGCGCACGATCGCCGCCGCGCTGGACGCCGCCGGGGTGGCCGCCATCGAGGTCGCGCACGGCGACGGGCTCGCCGGATCCAGCGTCAACTACGGCCACGGAGCGGCCAGCGACGCCGAGTGGATCTCCGCGGCCGCCGAGGTGCTGACCTCGGCGAAGCTGACCACCCTGCTGCTGCCCGGCATCGGCACCATCGCCGACCTGAAGGCCGCCCAGGCGCTCGGGGTGACCAGCGTCCGTATCGCCACCCACTGCACGGAGGCGGACATCTCCGCCCAGCACATCTCCTGGGCCCGGGAGAACGGCATGGACGTGGCCGGGTTCCTGATGATGTCGCACATGAACGATCCGGCCGGGCTGGCCGGGCAGGCCAAACTCATGGAGTCGTACGGGGCGCACTGCGTCTACGTCACCGACTCCGGCGGCCGGCTGCTGATGTCCGACGTGGCGCAGCGGGTCGACGCGTACCGGCAGGTCCTCGACCCGGAGACGCAGATCGGCATCCACGCGCACCACAACCTGTCCCTCGGCGTTGCCAACAGCGTGCTCGCCGTGGAGCACGGCCGGGTCCTCGGTGACGGTCCACTCGGGTCGCCGTGGGGTCGGACCGTCCGCGTCGACGCCTCCCTGGCCGGGATGGGCGCGGGCGCCGGCAACGCGCCGCTGGAGGTCTTCGTGGCGGTCGCCGAACTGCACGGCTGGAAGCACGGCTGCGACGTGTTCGCGCTGATGGATGCCGCCGACGACATCGTCCGCCCGTTGCAGGACCGGCCCGTCCAGGTGGACCGGGAGACGCTCTCCCTCGGGTACGCCGGGGTCTACTCCAGCTTCCTGCGGCACGCCGAGCGGGCCTCGGCGAAGTACGGCGTGGATGTGCGCTCGATCCTGGTCGAGTTGGGCCGACGTCGGATGGTCGGCGGCCAGGAGGACATGATCGTCGACGTGGCACTCGACCTGGCCGGCAAGGAGCAGCAATCATGATCGGACCGGACATCGCGGGGATCGCCGAGAAGTTGGGCGCGGCAGCCGACATGGCCACCGCCATTGGACAACTCGCCGCCGAGACCGGACTCGACGTGGACGCCGCGTACGCCGTGCAGGCCGCGCTGGCGCAGCGCCGGATCGACGCCGGCGAGCGGATGGTCGGGCTGAAGATGGGGCTCACCAGCAAGGCGAAGATGGCCCAGGTCGGCGTGGACGAGGTGATCTGGGGACGGCTCACCGACGCGATGCGGGTGCCCGACGGTGGCGCGGTCGACCCGGCCGCGTACATCCATCCCCGGGTCGAGCCGGAGGTGGCGTTCCTGCTGGACCGGCTGCCCGAGCCGGGTGAACCGGTCGGCGACTTCGCCACGGCGGTGCGCGCGGTCGCGCCGGCCATCGAGCTGATCGACTCCCGGTACGCGGACTTCCGCTTCTCGTTGCCGGACGTCATCGCGGACAACACCTCGGCCGCCGCGTTCGTGATCGGCCCGTGGTCCCCGGTGCCGGCGGGTTTGGACAACCTGGGCGTGCTGCTGGAGGTCGACGGCCGGGTGGCCCAGGTCGGCTCGACGGCGGCGATCCTCGGCGATCCGCGCCGCGCGCTCGACGAGGGCATCCGACTGGCGGGCCGGCACGGGGTGCGACTGGAGTCGGGCTGGGTGTTCCTGGCCGGCGCGGCCACCGCCGCCGTCCCGCTGCGCCCCGGCGCGCACGTCCGCGCGGTCGTCGAGAAGCTCGGCACCGCGTCTCTGCGGGCGTCGTCGTGAGCGGGGTCGTCGTCGCCGGCAAGGCCGTCCCTCGGGGGGCCTTTCCGCACGTCAAGGTGGCGGGTGGGTTCGTCTTCGTCTCCGGTACGTCGTCCCGGCGGCCGGACAACAGCTTCGCCGGCGTGTCCGTGGACGAGTTCGGTACGACCGACCTGGACATCCGGGTGCAGACCCGGGCCGTCATCGAGAACATCGGCGACCTGCTGCGGTCGGTCGGCGCGGACCTCGCCGACCTCGTCCAGGTGACGTCGTACCTGGTCAACATGAACGACTTCGGTGGCTACAACGAGGTCTGGGCGGAGTTCTTCGACGCGTCCGGCCCGACCCGTACGACGGTGGCGGTGCACCAGCTGCCGCACCCGCACCTGCTCATCGAGATCCAGGCCGTGGCCCTTCTTCCCTCGGGAGGTCAGTCGTGAGTGAGATCGCCGAACCGTTCAGCTTTCCCGGCTGGATCGCGGAGAACCAGCACTTGCTGAAGCCTCCGGTGGGCAACAAGGAGATGTTCCCCGGCGGGGACGACTTCATCGTGATGGTGGTGGGCGGGCCCAACCAGCGCACCGACTTCCACGTGGACCCGTACGAGGAGTTCTTCTACCAGGTCAAGGGCAACATGCACATCAACCTGATGACCCCGCAGGGCCCGCGTACGGTGCACGTGCGCGAGGGTCAGATGTGGATGCTGCCGCGCAACACCCCGCACTCGCCGCAGCGGCCGGAGGCCGGCTCGATCGGTGTGGTCGTGGAGCGGGTCCGCGAGGAGGGCACGCTCGAGACGTTCCAGTGGTACTGCCCGGAGTGCGGGCACAAGGTGCACGAGGTGGAGTTGCAGGTCCGCGACATCGCGGCCGACCTGCCGCCGGTGTTCCAGGCGTTCTACGCGGACGAGTCGGCGCGTACCTGCGCGAACTGCGGCACCCTGCACCCGGGCAAGGGCTGATGCCCGCTGGTGTGGTCGACGTGCACACGCACGTCGTACCCAAGGGGTGGCCGGACCTCGGCGCGGCGTGCGGCGGGTCCGGCTGGCCGTGGTTGCGGGTGGACTCCGAGCGCGCCGCCATGATCATGGTGGGGGAGACGGAGTTCCGGCCGATCGGCGCCGAGTGCTGGGACGCGTCCCGCCGACTGGCCGACATGGACGCCGACGGTGTCGCCGTGCAGGTGGTGTCGCCGACGCCGGTCTTCTTCAGCTACGACCGCCCGGCCGACCAGGCCGTGAAGGTCGCCCGGATCTTCAACGACCTGACCCTGGAGGTCACTGCGGCCGGTGGCGACCGGCTGGTGCCGTTCTGCCAGGTGCCCCTTCAGGACCCGGACGCCGCCTGCGCCGAGCTGGACCGCAGCCTGGCAGCCGGGCACGTGGGCGTGGAGATCGGCAACCACGTGGGCGACCGGGACCTGGACGACGCCGGGGTGGTGACGTTCCTGCAGCACTGCGCCGAGGTGGACGCCCCGGTCTTCGTCCACCCCTGGGACATGCCCGGCAGCCCCCGGCTGGACCGCTGGATGGCGCGCTGGCTCACCGGGATGCCCGCCGAGACGCACCTGTCGGTGCTCGCGATGATCCTGGGCGGCGTCTTCGACCGGGTGCCCGAGACGCTGCGGATCTGTTTCGCGCACGGCGGGGGCAGCTTTCCGTTCTGGCTCGGCCGCGCCGACAACGCCTGGCACCGCCGTGGCGACCTGGTCCGGGGCGCGTCCGCCGCCCCGCCGAGCAGCTACGTCGACCGGTTCAGCGTCGACTCGGTGGTCTTCACGCCGCCGGCGCTGCGGCTGCTGGTCGACACGCTGGGGGAGGACCGCGTGCTGGTCGGCAGCGACTACCCGTACCCGCTGGGGGAGCGGCCCGTCGGCGCGGTGGTCGACGCGGCCGACTTCCTCACCGACGCCCAGCGCGACAAGCTCCGATCCACGAACGCCCTGCGCTTCCTGCACGGGCGGCGCTAACGGCGTACCCCTGGTGGTGCCCCCGCAGGACGGACGGCCGCGACGGGCCGACGGACCCTGTTCTGTTGCCTTTGCTCTGCTTCAATCCACGCAACACCACGTGTCCGATAAACGGACATCGGCTGTTGCCTCCGTTGAAGCAGAGCAAAGGACGCCGGGCAGGAGTCGGCCCGCCGCCGGTGTTGCCTCCGTTGAAGCAGAGCAAAGGACGCCGGCAGTAGTCGGCCCGCCGCCGGGCGGGCGAGCGGGCGACCGGTGAGAGGGGGTTGCCTCCCGACACGGCCGGGTCGGTATCGGGAGCAGCAGCCTCCGCCGCGAAGGGCGACCGCCGTGTCGACCCGCCGACAGCCGCTCCCAGCGGGCAGGATGAGGACATGGCCGAGCCGCACGACCTGACCGCGCTGGAGCAGGCCGCCGCCATCGCCCGCGGCGAGCTGTCCAGCGTCGAGCTGGTCGAGCACTCCCTGCGCCGGGTGGCGGCGCTCGGCGACACCGTGGGCGCGTTCGTCACGGTCACGCCCGAGCTGGCCCGCGCCGCCGCCCGCGCCGCCGACGCCGCGCCGGCGCAGGCGCGCGGGCCGCTGCACGGCGTACCGACCGCCATCAAGGACCTCACCCTCACCGCCGGGGTACGCACCACCTTCGGGTCGGCCGCCTTCGCCGACTTCGTCCCGCCGGTCGACGCCGACGTGGTCCGGTTCATCAAGGCCGCCGGCCTCGTCAGCCTCGGCAAGACGACCACCTCGGAGCTGGGCTGCTCGCTCTACTCGGAGGGCCGCGTCGCGCCGCCGGCCCGCAATCCGTGGCAGTTGGCGTACACCGCCGGTGGTTCCAGCGGCGGCGCGGCGGCGGCGGTCGCGGCCGGCCTCGTGCCCGTCGCCCATGGGTCCGACGGCGGCGGCTCGCTGCGCATCCCGGCGTCGCTCTGCGGCCTGATCGGCTACAAACCCAGCCGTGGCCTGGTCTCCGGCGGGCCGCTCGGCTCCGGCGCGTTCGGTCTGCCCACCAGCGGGCCGATCGGGCGGACGGTGGCCGACATCGCCGCGCTGCTCGACGTCATGGCGGTCCCGGTGCCCGGCGAGCCCTACCTGTCGCCGCCCGCGCCGCCCGGCGGGTACCTGGCCGCCGCCCGCCGGGCCGAGCCCGGCCGCCTGCGGATCGGCCGGTTCACCACGCCGATGCTCGCCGACGAGCCGGTGCACCCCGACTGCGTCGCGGCCGTCGACTCCGCCGCCGCGCTGCTCGCCGCCGCCGGCCACGAGGTGGTCGAGGTGCCGCCGCCGCTCACGCCGGCGGTGTGGCCGCTGTTCGAGATCATCTGGTACGTCCTGGCGCTCGCACCGGTACCGGCGCAGCGCGAGCCGGAGCTGCTGCCGCTGACCCGGCTGCTCCGCGCCCGGGGCGCCGAGGTGTCCGCGGGGACACTGTCCGCGACCCTCGGGGAACTGCAGGCGCAGGTACGCCTCGGCGCGGCCCGCACCGCCGACTGCGACCTCCTGCTCTGCCCCACCCTGGCCGCCCCGCAGGCGCCCGTCGGCTGGTTCACGGCCGACGGCGACCCGGCGGCCGATTTCGACCGGCAGCGCCGCTTCTCGCCCTACTGCGCCATCTTCAACGTCACCGGCGACCCCTCGGTCTCCCTGCCCCTGGGCACCACGACCACCGACGGGCTGCCCGTCGGGGTGCTGCTCACCGGCCGGTACGGCGACGACGCGCGGCTCATCGCTACCGCTGCGCAACTGGAGCACGCCAGTGACGGATGGGATCGGCACCCCGCAATCTGGCGGGCCGTCGACTCCGCTAACGTGAATAGCGACGGAGTTGGCCGGTCGCCATCATGATCGTCCATCCGACCCGCTTGTTCGAGGTCCTTCTTCCGCCTGGGGGCGTTGGGATTGTCTGTTACCGAGACGGTGCTGGTCTTCGTCGGCATCCCGTTGGCGGCAGTGCTGGTGATCGCCGGCCTGTCGTACGCCGGTAGCCGTGGGGGTGCCACCGGCGGTGGTGGTGGCGCCAAGCGCTACCGGCCGGGCCGGCCCTTCGACTTCACTCCGGTCTGGTTCCTGGGCCGCCCGGAGCAGCTGGCCGACTCGGCCGGCACCGCGCTGACGGCGGGCGCGCAGGCGCCCGCGCTGACCAGCCACAAGCTAGAGCAGGCCAGCGTCGAGGCGCCGGCCGGTGGAACCGGAGGCGCAAGTGACCGTTGGTGAGAAGCCGACCGGGACGGAGAATCCGCCCGAGGTGCTCGACGGGCCCTTCTCGACCCGTCAGCTGCTGCGCATCGACGAGGCCCTGCGCCTGGCCGACAAGGGCACCGGCCTGGTCTTCTCGGTGTTCGTCGGCGGCCTCGACGAGCCGATCCGCGAGCACGCCCAGCGGCTGCACCGCCAGCTCGCCGACCCGGACAAGTCGGTGCTGATCGCCCTGTCGCCCAACCAGCGGCAGCTGGAGATCGTCACCGGACGGCACGCGCGCAAGCGCATCCCCGACACGTACGCCAAGCTGGCCGCGCTCTCGATGGTCGGCGCGTTCAGCGGCGGCGACCTCGCCGGCGGCATCATCAACGGGCTCGACCAGCTCGCCAGCCACGCCGGCAAGGGCTGATCCTACTCGTACGTGCCGCGCCACATCCCACGCGCGGTGCCGCGCGGTGCCGCGCCGCGCCGCGCCGCGCAAGATCGTGCTCGAACATGGAAATAGGGGCATCCGACGTCGCGGATGCCCCTATTTCCATGTTCGAGCGTGATCTTCCTCGTGGCCTGAGCGCGCACGGTGACCGCATCGGGAGGAGATCTCCACCAGGTCAGCGATATGGGGGTGTCCGCCCGGCGGACACCCCCATATCGGCGAGGTCGAGTCGATCACGCGAGCCGCGGCCCGGCGGCGGCGTACTCGCTGGGTCAGCTCTGCTCGGCGTCCTTCGCGCGGGCCTTGAGCGCCCGCAGCACGCCGTCACGGCCCTCGGCGACCAGGCGACGCAGCGGGCCCGGGTTGCCGTCCCCGGCCAGCCACGCGTCGGTGGCCGCCACCGTCTCGTCGTCCACCAGGTACGTCGGGTACGCGAGCTGGGCGAACTCCTGCGCCGGCTCGCTGTCCCGGCTGGCCCACACCTGCCCGACCGCCGCGAAGTACCGCTCCCGGTACGGGGTGACCAGCTCCACCTGCGCCGGGTGGGCCAGGCCCTGCAACAGCGCCCGGTTCCGCCAGTTCGGCAGCGCGTCCGGGCCGGTCAGCAGCGCCCACACGGCCGCCTTGTTCTCCGCCGTCGGCACCAGCGCGTGCGCGTACGCGGCCTCCCGCTCGCCGCTGGCCGTACGGTCGCCGGCCAGCTCCGCCTCGATCTCGGGCGCACCGGCCGCGCCGTTGGCCACCAGCGCGCCGAGCACCGTCCAGCGCAGCTCGGTGTCCACGGTCAGGCCCTCCGGAGCGCCGGTGCCGTCCAGCCAGCCGCGCAGCGTGGCCAGGTCCTCTTCGGAGCGGGCCGCCGAGGTGAACGCCCGGGCCCAGGCGAGCTGGAAGCCGCTGCCCGGCTCGGCGGCGGCGAGCGCGTCCTTCGCCGTGCGGGCCAGTCCCGCCCAGCCGGTGGCCGCCCAAACCGGGTCGGCGTAGAGGGTCAGCGCGGTGGTGGCCTGGCGCAGGGTGGCGGTGACCAGGTTGATGTCGGTCTCGGCGGGCAGCCCGGCCAGGACCAGCGCCACGTAGTCGCGGGTCGCCAGCTCGGCGTCGCGGGTCATGTCCCACGCGGCCGTCCAGCACAGCGCGCGCGCCAGCGACGAGTCGAGTCCACCGATGTGCCGCACCACCGTCGCCAGCGACCGCTCGTCCAGGCGCAGCTTGGTGTAGCTCAGGTCGTCGTCGTTGAGCAGCAGCACGTCGGCCGCCCGGAGGCCGCGCAGCTCGGCGAGCTCGGTCCGCTCACCGGTCACGTCCACCTCGTACCGTTCGCGGCGGACCAGCCGACCGTCGGTGAGGTCGTACAGGCCGACGCCGATCCGGTGGGTGCGCAGCGTCGGGTACGCCGTCGGCGCCTCCTGCCGGACGATGACCTGCTCGTACGTGCCGTCGGCACCGATGGTCACCTCCGGGCGCAGCGTGTTGACCTGCGCGGTCTCCAGCCACTGCGCCGCGAACTTGCGCAGCTCCCGGCCCGAGGCCGCCTCCAGCTCGGTGAGCAGGTCGTCGAAGGTGGCGTTGCCCCACGCGTGCTTGCCGAAGTACGCCCGCAGCCCGGCCACGAACGGCTCCTCGCCGACGTACGCGACGAGCTGCTTGAGCACGCTCGCGCCCTTGGCGTAGGTGATGCCGTCGAAGTTGACCTCGACGGCCTCCATGTCCGGCATCTCGGTGTAGACCGGGTGGGTGGAGGAGAGCTGGTCCTGTCGGTAACCCCAGTTCTTGCGGATCGACAGGAACGTCGTCCACGCCTCGGTGAACCGGGTGGCGTTGGTGTTGCACCAGTGGCTGGCCCACTCGGCGAACGACTCGTTCAGCCACAGGTCGTTCCACCAGCGCATGGTGACCAGGTCACCGAACCACATGTGCGCCAGCTCGTGCAGGATCGTGTTGGCCCGCTGCTCGTACTCGTAGTCGGTGACCTGCGAGCGGTACAGGTAGTGCGACTCGGCGTGCGTGACGCAGCCGAAGTTCTCCATCGCGCCGGCGTTGAAGTCGGGCACCCACAGCTGGTCGTACTTCGGCAGCGGGTAGCGCACGCCGAACTTCTCGTGGAAGAAGTCGAAGCCCTGCTTGGTGATGAGGAACAGGTCGTCGGAGTCCAGGTAGCGCGACATGGACGCCCGGCAGAACACTCCCAGGTCGATGCCGTCGTGGCTGTCGCGCACCTCGTGGTACGGGCCGGCGCACAGCGCGGTGATGTACGTGCTCATCCGGGCCGACTCGGTGAAGTGGACGGTCTTGAGGTCCTCGCCGGCCGGCTCCTCGCTCCGCACCGGCATGTTGGACACGACCCGCCAGTGCGCGGGAACCGTCGCGTGCCAGGTGTAGACGCTCTTGAGGTCGGGCTGGTCGAAGCAGGCGAACACCCGCTGCGCGTCGGCCGTCTCGAACTGGCTGTACAGGTAGGTCTCGCCGTCGACCGGGTCGACGGTGCGGTGCAGGCCCTGTCCACTGTTGGAGTAGGCGAAGTCCGCGTCGACGACCAGGGTGTTGTCACCGGCTAGTCCGGTCAGGGTCAGGCCCTTCTCGGCCGACCAGTCGGACAGGTCCACCGGGGCGCCGTTCAGCGTGGCGGACCGCACCGATTCGGCGGCCACCTCGATGAACGTGCTCGCCCCCGGCTCGGCGCAGCGGAACCTGACCTCGGTCGTCGAGGAGAAGGTGCGGCCGTCGGCGGCCAGCACGGCGGTCGCCAGGTCCAGCCTGATGTCGTATCCGGTCACCTCGAGCAGGCGGGCCCGCTCGGTCGCCTCGACCTGCGTCAGGTTACGCACTCCCGGCACTGTTCGTCTCCATCCCACGTCTCGCCGTACGCCCGGCGGCGCCCGTCTGCCGACCGCTCGTGACGTCCGGCCCGGTCCGAGTCTTCCACGGACGGCCTGCCATCGGTGGTCGAGGTCACGCTCTCATTCGGGTGTCGGTCCGCCGGACCCGGGGAGAGGATTCCTGGAGAGACGCCGGATCGCCGGCGCCGCTCCTGTCGCGAAGGGATCGCACCGTGTCCGAACGTGTCGCCGTAGACATGTGGTTCGACCCGGCCTGCCCGTGGGCGTGGATCACCTCCCGTTGGCTGCTGGAGGTCGAGCAGGTCCGGGACGTGGACATCCGCTTCCACGTGATGAGCCTGGCCGTGCTCAACGACGGTCGGGACCACCTGTCCGAGGACTACAAGACCTTCCTGAAGACCGCCTGGGGCCCGGTGCGGATCTGCATCGCCGCCGAGCAGCGGTACGGCAACGACGTCCTGCGCAGGCTCTACACCGCGCTCGGCAACCGGATCCACCTGGAGAAGCAGGAGCGGGGCCCCGAGCTGTACGTGGCCGCGCTGACCGAGGCCGGCTTGGACCCGGCGTTGGCCGCCGCCGCCGACAGCACCGAGTACGACGAGGCGCTGCGGGCCAGCCACGAGGCCGGCATGCGTCCCGTCGGGCAGGACGTCGGCACCCCGGTCGTGCACGCGCCCGGCCCGGACGGCAAGCCGGTCGCGTTCTTCGGCCCGGTGATCACGCCGCGCCCGAAGGGCGAGGCCGCCGGACGGCTCTGGGACGGTGTCCTCCTGGTCGCCGGCACCCCGGGCTTTTACGAGCTCAAGCGCACCCGCGAGCAGTCCCCGATCTTCGACTGAGCACGACCGTCGCACACCCCGTCCGGACCCTGTCGGTTGTCCGGGCGGGGGTGCGTCGCGCCGGGGCCCGGCGCGGCTGCGGGGGCCGGAAACGGTCACAGCGTCACCGCCGGGCGGGGGGCGTCGTTTCCCTCGGTGTCCGCGCAGTGGCCCCGCAGGGCCGCACACCGCAGCTCGTGGAGGCAGTCCCGATGGCCAAGCACCGTGCGTCCGGTGACGATCAGTTGACCCGGCAGGGGGTGATCGAGACTCCCGGCGCGGCGTACTGGTCGGTCGACGGTTCCCGCTGGCCGACGGTCCGCCCCGACCTTCCCGCCGACGTGGCGGACCTGCTCGCGCCGCCCATCGTGGTCGGCGTGGCCCGGGTGCCGGTCACCTCGCGCCTGACACCCGCACGGGCCGCGTTGGCGACGCCCTCGGCGTCGGCGGCGGTCGTGGCGGCGTTGGAACCGGTCGCCGTGGTGGCGGCCGCGCCGGCCGAACCGGCTCCGCCCCCGCCGACGCCCACCGCGCCGCGTCCCGTGCCCACTCCGCCGCTGAACCCGCGGCCCGTTCCGGCGCCGCCGCCCGAGCGTCCCGTGCCGGGGCCGCCCGCCACGCCTCGCCGCAACGCGGTCACCGGTCCGGTCGGGGGCGGCCGGCGCGGCAACGCCGGCCCGGTCGTCGCCGGGCGGCACCGCCGGCACAACGGCGCGTCCGGCCGCGCCGGCTGACCACGCCGACGTGCGGGCGCTTTCATCTGGTGGACGCCGCGCGGGTCCCCGTCGTCCGGTCCGTCGACGCCGGTAGCGTCAGTGGGCATGACGGTCGTGCATCCGATTGCCCGGGCCTGGATCACCACTGGCGGCACCGGCGCGCAGAACTACGACGAGTTCGCCGACGACGCGGAGATCACCGCGATCATCGAGGCGAACCCGCACAGTGCCCTCGGCATCGAGATGCCGCACCGTGCTCCGGACAGCCTGGGGACGTCGTTCCTCGACGCGCTGCCGGCCTCGGTGGCCCGACTCGCCGAGGCCAAGGCCGACGGCAGCTACACACCCGCCGAGCAGGTGGTCGTGCTGTACCGGATCAGCGCGCCGGGTGAGAAACCGGCGTACGGGCTGTTCGCGATGGTGGACACCGACCAGATCTCCACCAGCGCCGACGAGCCGGGCCTGGTCATCCGCAACGAGGACGTGTTCATCGCCAAGGTGCGCGAGCGTGTGGCGCTGGCCGAGGCGCTGGGTCACCTGCTCTCACCCGTACTCCTGCTGCAGACCGGCAGTGGTGACGAGCTGCACGCCGCGCTCGCGGCGGCGACCGACGCGGCCGGGGCGCCGGCCGCGACCGACACCGACCAGGCGGGCCGCACCCACGCCATCTGGCTGCTCGGCCCGGGCCCCGAGCAGGACGCGCTGACCGCCCTGGCGGGCGGTGGCGAGCTGGTCGTCGCCGACGGCAACCACCGCAGCCTGGCCGCCCAGACCGGCGGGCTGTCGCGCTTCCTGGCCGTGGTGACCACCCCGGCGTCGGTGGCCATCCAGCCGTACAACCGGCTGGTCAGCGAGCTGACCACCACCCCGGCCGAGCTGCTCGACCGGTTGCGGGCCGCGGGCGCCGAGGTCGAGCCGATCGACGGCCCGGTCGAGGTCCCGACGGCCGGCGGCACCGTCCACCTCCGGCTGGCCGGCCAGGGGTACGCGGTGCGCCTGCCCGCCACCGCCGACGCCCGCCTGGAGAACCTGGACCACGCCCTGGTCGAGCGGCTGGTGCTGCGCGACGCTCTGGGTCTGGACCCGGGCGACAAGCGGATCACCTACGTGGGTGGGGACTACCCGGCGAGCTGGCTCACCGGGGAGGTCGACGCCGGGCGTGCCGAGCTGGCCGTCCTCATCGCGCCGGTGACCGTGGCGGACTTCGTCGCGGTGAACCTGGCCCGGGAGAAGATGCCCCGCAAGAGCACCTGGTTCACCCCGAAGGCGCGCGGTGGCCTGGTGGTCGCCGAGCTGCCCCGCTGACCGCGTACCGCCCGACCGTGTGACGTACCCGCCTCTCCAGCGCCGCCCCTGCGGCGCTGGAGAGCGCGGCCTGACAGACTGCCCGGTATGCGCGTCTACCTGGGATCCGACCACGCCGGTTTCGAGTTGAAGGTGCACCTGGCCAATCACCTGGCCAAGCAGGGGTACGACGTGGTCGACGTCGGCCCGCACAGCTACGACCCGGACGACGACTACCCGACGTTCTGCCTGCACACCGGTGACCGGGTGGTCGCCGACGAGACCTCCCTGGGGGTCGTCATCGGCGGGTCCGGCAACGGCGAGCAGATCGCCGCGAACAAGGTGGCCGGGGTTCGTGCCGCCCTGGCCTGGAGTGTCGAGACGGCTCAGCTCGCCCGGCAGCACAACGACGCAAACGTCGTCGCGGTGGGCGCCCGCCAGCACACGCTGGACGAGGCCACGGGCATCGTCGAGGCGTTCCTGAACACGCCATTCTCCGGGAACGAGCGGCACGCCCGCCGGATCATCCAGGTCGCCGAGTACGAGCAGACCCGGAAGCTGCCCGAGCTGCCCTGACCCTGCTGACCCGCGTCGCCCGCCGTCAGCGCGGCGGGCGGGGCAGGTCCTCGCGGGGCACCCAGTTGCGGCGCACGACCACCAACCGCGCCTCCGCGTCGGCGAGGTCGTCGTCGCTCGGCCGGGCGGCGTCGCGGGCCCGCAGCGCCGCGCTCAGCCCCACCTGGGACGAACCGGAGCCGACCAGCCCGCGTAGCCCCCGCTCGCCGTCGCGGTCGTCGCCGCCGGCACCTCGACGTCGGGGTGGCGGTTCTGCGCCGTCGTGGACGCCCGCCGTGCTGGCCGTCGAGCCGTCGGCGCTGCGCGTGGCCGCGTCGGAGTCGATGTGGTGGCGCAGCCGTCGCCGGCGTCGGTCCGGGTCACCCATCAGCCGACCGTACCTCCCCACGCCATCAAGATCCGCCCGACATCAGGGATGTTGTGGCTTCCCGAGCGTCGGAGGCAGCAACATTCGGGAAGTTGTGCGGATCTTGGTCGCGCCGGACGGCGGTCTGCGACCGATTTGCCGGCTGGCTACCCTCGGGTTCGGGCGGTGCTGAGGCCGCCCGTCAGGGGGAGGACGAGATGGCAGACCAGACGCAGCCGTGGGCGGAGCGAACCGTCGAGGTCCCACCGCAGGCCGGCGTCGATGTGCCGGCGCAGCGGGACGGCTTCCGCCGCGGTGTGGCACCGGTGGGTCAACCGCGTACCCCGCGCACCGAACCGTTCCCCGTGGTCGAGGAGCCGACCGGCACGGGCTGGCCGGGCGAACCCGCCCCGCGCCGGCCGCTGAGCTGGCGGCTGGCGCAGTTGCGTCGCGGCGGCGAGTGGAGCGCGGCGGGCGGCCTGTTCGCCTTCGTGTGCTGGGGGATCTGGGCGCTCTCCGGCGGTGGCGACCTGTCCGGCCCGCTGCTCGTCCTCGTGTTGAGCCTGCTGGTGGCAGTCGGCCTGTTCGCCCTGGCCCGGGCCGTGGGGCGGTTGGTGCTGGAGCGGCAGCTCGGACGGGTCCGGCGCGGCGCGCGGGGCGCTCACCTGGCCACCGGAGTCTTCCTCGTCGGCCTGGGCGTGGCCTGGCTCCAGCAGACCGAGTGGGTCGTGTCGGCCTGGAACTGGATCACCTCGAACGTGTGACGAGGCGTGCACGGACGGGCCGGCAATGCGCCGCCCGCCCGTGCACCCGGTCGTCTCCCCACCAGGCAGTGCCGCTGCTTACCCGGCCGGCCACGGTTCATCCGTGGCCGGCCGGAGCGTCCGTCGTTCGGGTCAGCCGGGAGCGGGTCAGCCGGTGGTGGCCTCGGCGGCGGCGTGGTCGCGGGCCACCCGGACCAGTTCGACCAGGCCGCCCGCGTACTCCTGGGACTCGCCGTGCGCCTCGTCGAACGGCGGCTGGAAGCCGACGCCCTCCCACTCGCCGGTGGTCGGGTTCCAGCGGTCGTTGCCGACCTCGAAGTCCCAGGCGAAGATGCCCAGCTCGTAGTAGAGCTGGTCGGCCGAGTTGCCGGCGGCGGAGTAGAGCACGTCGGCGACCGGGCCGGTCTGCGACGGCCAGGTGACCGTGCCGCGCTCCTGGGCGATCGCGCCGACGATCCGCCGGGCGCTGTCGAGGAACAGCGTCGACTCGTCGATCGACGGCCGGGGCAGGGTGATCCGCCCGTCGGCCCGGTACGCGCCCGGCGGCCACATGAAGTACCCGCCGTAGGAGTGCACGTTCATCGCGAACCTGATGTTGGGGTGGGCCTTGGCCAGCGCGATGACGTTGCCGCTCTCCGCCTCGGACAGCTCCGCCGTACCGGCGTAGTTGCCGGAGAGGCAGTTCGCGCTTGCGCCCACGTACCCGTCGAAGTACGACCCGACGGTGTAGTTCCGGTTCACGTCGACGCCCCACGAGGTGCGGTACTTCGGGTCCCGTGCCGGTCCCTCGCAGTGGTTGACCAGGTTCTTGCGCTGGAAGTTGTAGTCGTTGAACGAGTAGTTCGCGCCGTCCGGGTTGACCGTCGGGATGACGAACACGTCGACCTGTTCCAGCAGCTCACGGGTGGCCGGGTCGGTACGGGCGTTCGCCAGCATGCGCTCGGCGAACTCCAGCGTCACCAGCGGCGTGGCCCACTCCCGGGCGTGTTCCTGGGAGTACGCCAGCACGCCGATCCGGGAGCCGTCCCGGTGTACGCCGAGACGCAGGGCCTGCACCGTCCAGGGCTTCGCCGGCACCTCGGTGCCCTGGAGCCCGTCGTCGAGGCGGGCCGGGCCGGCGACAGGCATCGGCAGCCCGGTCGAGCCGTCCTCGACGGTGGCCCGGAACCGGTTCGCCTGTCGGGCGTTGACGGCCGCCGCGACGTCGTCGGTGGTGCTCACCGTCTTGCCCGCGGCGTCGGTGGCGAGCGTGACCGTGAGGACGCGGTCGCGGTAGCCGACGGTCAGCGGTCGGTTGGGTCGGCCCGGGTCGACGGTGCGCACCTGCACGCCGTTCATGCCCTGGTCGCCGAAGCGGACCGACTCCACGACCACGGCGGCGACCGCCGGGTCGCCCAGGTACGCGACGGCGTTCCGGCGGTACCCCTGGGTCTTGTTCGGCAGGTCGATGACGTCGACCAGGTCCCGGTACTGGCGGGCCAGCCGCTTGATCCGCGCCTGGATGTCCACCGGCGTCAGGTACGCGTCGATGAAGTCCTTCTGGTAGCCGGCCGGCAGCGGCGGCGGGGTGGCGTTCGGCCACAGCGTCGGGGTGACGGCCCGACTGACGCCGCCGAGGCTGGACGTGGCGGTCAGCTGGACCGGTCGGCTCGGCACCGGCTGGGGGACGTTGTAGTGGTACTGGTACTCGCCCGAGTCCTCGAACCGGTAGAGCGGGAACGACCCGGTGGCGCCGTCGGCGGTCCGCCAGCCGACGGTGATCTCCACGTCCGGGTCGTCGGTGGCGGTGGTGGCCACCTGCGCCTGGAGGAACGTCTGCCCGCCGGTGGTCCACCAGTACGCCTGCTGGACCGCGAGGGTGTCGACGGCGGCGGCCGTGCTGCTGGTCCGCTGGCCGGCGGCCGGTGCGCCGAGCCCGGCGGCGGTACGCGCCCGCGCCGCGCGGACACTGTCGGCGAAGTGCCGGCTGCCGTCGCCGGCCCGCTGCACGACCTGCGCGGCGGTAGCGCCCCGGGCGGTGAGGTCGGCGAGCTGCGCGCCGGTCAACACCAGGTCGGCGATGATCCGGCCGTCCCGTGCCCGGGGCCGGTTGGCGAGGTCGACGCCGCTGGCGACCAACCTGTCGAGCTGGGCCTGATCGCGCAACTGCATCCGGACCAGAGCGGTCTCGGTGGCGGCCAGGGTGATCGGGGCGGTGTCGGCGACGGGTGCCGCCGTCGCGGTGCCGGGATGGGACAGCGCCGCGCTGATCAGGATCGCTGTGGTGGCGGCAGCCGTCCACCGTCGTCGGACGATCATGTGCCCTCCTGTGACGGACGTCGATGCGTGTGGTCCTTACACCAGTGCACCGATCGACACATGTCAAGGTTCCTGATCGGTAAGGACGACGTAAGGTCATCCGGTCACGTCGACGGACATCATTCCCCCATCCGTTGCCAACGAGGGGACCGTCGATGAGTCGACTACGGAGAAGTCTGGCCTTCCTGATCGTGCTGACCACCGGTCTGACGACCGCACCGGGCGTCGCGTCGGCAGCCGCGGCGCTGCCCACGTACACGTTCGTGGATCTGGGGACGCTCGGTGTGCCGAGTACGGGGGAACCGCCCACCAGCGACGGCTACGCCCTCAACGACGCCCGTACCGTGGTGGGCGTCTCCACGATCGACGGTGTCTACAACTTCCACGCGTTCGCCTCGACGAACGGGGTGATGAGCGACCTGGGCGCCCTGTACACCGGACCGTACGGCGCGAGCTCCGCGGCGGGCATCAACGACCGGGGCGTCGTCGTCGGGGCCACCCACGTCAACGCGACGGAGCCTCCGCACGCCTTCCGCTATTCCGGCGGGGTCATGACCGACCTCGGCACCGGCTACGGCGCGGGCAGCGGAAGTTCGGCGTACGACGTCAACGACGACGGCGTGGTGGTGGGCAGCCGGTTCGAGACGCAGGGGGCGCCGACCCGGGCGGTCGTCTGGCGCGACGGCAAGGTCGTCGACCTGGGCACGCTCGGCGGCCAGGCGGGCCCCTGGGGCACGGACAGCATCGCCTACGGCGTGAACTCGTCCGGGCATGTCGTCGGCGGCGCCGCCGTGCCGAGCGGTGGCCTGCACGCCTTCGTCTACTCCGGTGGGGCGCTGACGGACCTCGGCACCCTGGGCGGTGTCACGGAGTCCACGTACGCCCGGGACATCAACGACCGGGGTCACGTCGTCGGTGTCTCGCAGAACACCACCGGTCAGCTGCGGGCGACGCTCTGGCGTAACGGCACCATCCGCGACCTCGGGTCCCTCGGCGGCAACTACTCCGAGGCGCGGGCCGTGAACGAGAACGGCCAGGTGGTGGGCATCGCCCGGACCAGCAGCCCCGACTTCTACAACGAGCGGGCGTTCCTCTGGCAGGGCGGTCGGATGGTCGACCTGAACACCCGGGTGCGGAACCTTCCTCCGACGGTGACGCTGCGCTCCGCCGAGGACGTCAACGACGACGGCGTCATCGTGGGCCTCGCCTGCCCCGTCGACTGCGCCGAGGGCGGTGATCGCGCGCGCCGGGCCTACCTCCTGGTGCCGACGAGCTGACCCGCGACCGGAGCGACCGGCGCCCGTCGCGCCCGCGCGGGACGGGCGCCGGTCACCGGGATGCGGTCCCGTTGTCGTACGACTCGCGGGCGTCGAGCAGCTCGTCCCAGTGCTGTGCCACCCAGGCGCAGGCGACCGCGATCGGTTCGAGCATGCTGCGGCCCACCGGCGTCAGCTCGTACTCGACGTGCGCGGCCGCTCCGGCGTGGACGGTGCGGGTGACCAGCCCGTCCCGTTCGAGGGAGCGCAGCGACTGGGTGAGGACCTTTGGTGTGACGCGGCGCAGCGGCACGCGCAGCTCGGAGAAGCGGCGAGGCCCGTCTTCCAGGCAGCGGATGACGAGGGCCGCCCACTTGTCACCGAACCGGATCGGATTGAGCGAGGAGGGGCACAGCTCGTCGAACATGTCGGCGGGCAGGGGTTGCCTCATGGCCTGACGATAGCTGGTATCTCGGCGGTAACCAGCCCCGGCGATAGCGTCGGCGAACCGGCCGGGCGTAAGGGTTCCGGCCCTGGTGAGAGGCGTTCGCCATGAACATCGTGATCTTCGGCGCGGGTGGCCGGGCCGGGCGGCAGGCCGTCGCCGAGGCGCGTCTTCGCGGCCATCGGGTCACCGCCGTGGTGCGCGATCCGGCGGCCCACGGTGACCTGGGCGACGCGCACGTGGTGGCCGGCGACGTCACGGACGCCGCGAGCGTCGCGCGCGCCGCCGCCGGGCAGGACGCCGCGATCAGCGCCGCCGTGGACCTGTCCCAGGCACCGACTCAGTTCTTCACGACGTCGTCCCGCGCCCTGGCCGCCGGCCTGGCCGAGGCGGGCGTACGCCGCCTGGTGGTGGTGGGCCTCGCGTCGATCTTGCCCGGAGCGTCCGGCGTGGCCCTGATGGACGAGCCCGGCTATCCCGACGAGTACCGCTCCTTCTACCTGGGCCACGCGGCGGGCCTCGACGAGCTGCGGACCTGCGATCTCGACTGGGCGTACGTGGCCCCGGCCGGCGACTTCGACCACGACGGCACGCGTACCGGCCGCTATCGGGTCGCCGGGCACGGCGACCCGGCCAGCCGGATCAGCTACCCGGACTTCGCGATAGCGCTGCTCGACGAGATCGAGACGCCGCGCCACCACCGGTCCGCCCTGAGTGTTCGGGAGGTGTGATGCCCGAGGTCCACGACAGCCCGAACACCTGGGTCGCCGAGCACATCCGTCGTTTCGAGGAGACTGGCGGCAGACCACGGCCGGGCGTGCACGACCTGCTCCTGACGACTCGTGGCCGACGAACCGGCGAGCTGCGCCGCACCGCGCTCGTGTACGAGCGCGATGGCGACCGTTACGTGCTGGCCGCCTCGAATCGCGGCGCGGAGCACCACCCCGCGTGGTATCTCAACCTGCTCGCCGACCCGTACGTCACCGTGCAGGTCGGTACGGAGACCTTCACCGCTCGGGCGCGCACCGCCACAACGCGGGAGCGTCCGCGCCTGTGGCGTCTGATGGTGTCGGCCCGGTCGGAGTACGCCGCGTACCAGCAGCGGATCACCCGGGAGATTCCCATGGTCGTCCTGGAACGCGTCGAGGACTGAACGGGGAAAGCCCAGGCTCAGCGAATGTGCCGCTGAGCCTGGGCTTCATGGGTGGAGCGGGCGACGGGAATCGAACCCGCACCGTCAGTTTGGAAGACTGAAGCTCTGCCATTGAGCTACGCCCGCGCTCGGCCCCGCCGGAACGGGGCGCGCCGACAGCGTACCCAATGCCGGTCGTGGGCGCGCGACCGCGCCACCGCCCCCGTGGCGTCGTGTCGTGACGACGCCGCGCCGCACGCCTCAAGATCCGCACAACAACGCCGAAGTTGCGGCATCCGCGCGCCGGGAAGCCGCAGTTTCCCCGATGTTGCGCGGATCGCGCGCGGGCGGCGCGCGGCGGACGTCGCGCGGATCTTGAACAGCGAAAAAGGGTGAGATGGGAGATCTGTCCGGGTGACGGACGCCCCGGCACTGCCTGAGGCGCGGCGACGGCATAGACTGCACGTCGCCACGGGGTGTGGCGCAGCTTGGTAGCGCACTCGCTTTGGGAGCGAGGGGCCGTGGGTTCAAATCCCGCCACCCCGACTGTCGTCCGCGTCCGGTCTCCCCGGGCGCTGCGGGCCGGCCCCGCCGGCTCGCCTACACTCGATGGGCCAATCGAAGGCCCAGAATCAAAACCCAGATCCGTCAAGGAGTACGCCTGTGAAGAGCACCGTCGAGACTCTGAGCCCGACGCGCGTGCGGCTCGCCATCGAGGTGCCGTTCGTCGAGCTCGAGCCGAGCCTCAAGAAGGCGTACCGGGAGATCGGTTCGCAGGTCCAGGTCCCGGGCTTCCGCCGGGGCAAGGTGCCGACCGCGGTGATCGACCAGCGGGTGGGCCGGGGCACCGTCCTCAACGAGGCGGTCCAGGAGGCCATCCCGGAGAACATCATGGCCGCGGTACGCGAGCACGACCTGAAGACGCTGGGGCGTCCCGAGGTCGAGATCACCGAGTTCAACGACGGTGACTCGCTGAACTTCACCGCCGAGGTCGACGTCCGTCCGGAGATCACCATCCCGGACGCGTCCACCATCGAGGTGACCGTCGACGAGCTGCAGATCGACGACAGTGAGATCGACGAGCAGGTCAAGAACCTGCGGGAGCGGTTCGCCACCCTGAAGACGGTCGAGCGGGCCGCCGCCGAGGGCGACTACGTGCAGATCGACCTGAACGCGACCGTCGACGGCGAGGACGTGCCGGGCGGTCAGGCCAGCAACATCTCCCACGAGGTGGGCAGCAAGCAGCTCCTGCCGGGCCTGGACGAGGCCGTGGTCGGCCTCGCCGCCGGCGACAGCACCACCTTCACCACCCAGCTCGTGGGCGGCGACTTCGCCGGCCGTGACGCCGACGTGGCGGTGACCGTGCGCACGGTCAAGGAGAAGGAGCTGCCGGAGCTGAACGACGAGTTCGCGCAGATGGCCAGCGAGTTCGACACGATCGAGGAGCTGCGCGGCGACCTGCGGTCCCGGGTCACCCAGGGCAAGCAGGTCGAGCAGATCTACGCCGCCCGCGACAAGGCGCTGGCGCAGCTGGTCGAGACCGCCGAGGTGCCGGCGCCGGAGGGTGTCGTGCGCGAGGAGGTCGCCAGCCGCAAGCAGGCGATGGTCGACCAGCTCGAGCGGATCGGCGCCTCCCTCGAGGAATACCTGGCGGCCGAGGAGAAGACCGAGGAGCAGATCGACGCCGAGCTGACCGAGGCGGCCACCGAGGGCGTCAAGGTGCAGCTCCTGCTCGACACGCTGGCCGACGCGGAGGACGTGCAGGTTTCCGACGACGAGTTCGGGCACGAGATCGTGCACCGGGCGCAGCGCGCCGGCATGGCCCCGCAGCAGTACTACGACCAGCTGGTGCGCTCCGGCGCCGCCGCCGCGGTCTTCGGTGACGTCCGGCGCGGCAAGGCGCTCGCGGCCGTCATGGAGCGCATCACGATCAAGGACTCGGCCGGCAACCCGGTCACCCTGGACGCGCTGCGTGCCGCCAACGAGGCCGAGCACAACCACGAGCACTGATCGTCGGGTGCGGCCGCCGTCCGCCGCTGCGCGGTGCACGGCGGCCAAACCCTTTCCGGGGACACCCGGAGTTGAGCGCTGCCGGGGTACGCCCGGAAGGCCCGCGCCGCGGGTGCCCGACACAGCTGCGCTGAGAGCGAACAGTGCCCCGACCGGGACTCTGCGGCCCCGCACAGCGGTTAGTGTCGGGAAAGACGGTACGGAGAGCGAAGGGCTGCCATGACCGACATGCACATCCCCAAGAAGTCGCTCCGGGCGATTGACGCGCGCGGTGGCGACTCCATTGGCAACCTCGACGACTCGGTCTACAACCGGTTGCTCAAGGAGCGCATCATCTTCCTGGGCAGTGAGGTGACCGACCAGGTCGCCAACCGCATCTGCGCGCAGCTGCTGCTGCTCGCCGCGGAGGACCCGGACCGCGACATCAACCTGTGGATCAACTCGCCGGGTGGCTCGGTCTACTCGGGCATGGCGATCTACGACACCATGCAGTTCATCGACAACGACGTGTCGACCGTGGCGATGGGCATGGCGGCCTCGATGGGTCAGCTGCTGCTCTGCGCGGGCACCAAGGGCAAGCGCTACGCCCTGCCGCACGCCCGGATCATGATGCACCAGCCGTCCGGTGGTCTGGGCGGCACGGCGTCCGACATCGCCATCCAGGCGGAGCAGATGCTCTACACGAAGCGGATGTTCCAGGAGCGGGTCGCGCACCACACCGGCCAAGACCAGTCGCAGATCGAGGCGGACTCGGACCGGGACCGTTGGTTCACCGCCCAGGAGGCCATGGACTACGGCTTCATCGACAAGGTGATCATCGGGGCCGCTCAGGTTCCGGATGGCGCCGGGACCCTGAGCTGAGGAGCTGACGATGACCGACCTGAGCCTGCCGCCCCAGTTCGCGGCCGTGCACAACCGCTACGTGCTGCCGTCGTTCGTCGAGCGCACGTCGTACGGGGTCAAGGAGTCGAACCCGTACAACAAGCTCTTCGAGGACCGGATCATCTTCCTCGGTGTCCAGGTGGACGACGCGTCGGCCAACGACGTGATGGCCCAGCTGCTCACGCTGGAGGGCACCGACCCGGACCGCGACATCATCATGTACATCAACTCGCCGGGTGGCTCCTTCACCGCGATGACGGCGATCTACGACACCATGCAGTACGTCCGCCCCGACATCCAGACGGTCTGCCTCGGGCAGGCGGCCAGCGCCGCGGCCGTGCTGCTGTCGGCGGGCACCGCGGGTAAGCGGATGGCGCTTCCGAACTCGCGGATCATCATCCACCAGCCGGCCACCGAGGGCGGCTACGGGCAGGGCTCGGACATCGAGATCCAGGCCCGGGAGATCCTGCGGATGCGGACGCAGTTGGAGGACATGTTGTCCCGCCACTGCAACCGCCCGATCGAGCAGGTCCGCAAGGACATCGACCGTGACAAGATCATGACGGCCGAGGAGTCCAAGGAGTACGGGCTGGTGGACACGATTCTGACCAGCCGCAAGAAGGGTCTGCTGGCGACCCACTCCGCCAGCTGAGCTGTACCGGGTCAGAGGTTGGCCGGGGCGTGAAGTTCCCGGCCGGCCTCTGACACACCCGTTTTGGGGGTCGGAGAATGCCCCGCCAACGGGTAACGTCGGGTCCGTACCGCTTCGCCGGTCGGGCCAGCGAAGCGAACCAAGCCGGGCGGCGCGCAGCGTCCGCAGGTCAGGGCCGGGTCTCCGGCCGATGAGTGCAGGGAGAACGTAGGTGGCACGGATCGGTGACGGCGGCGACCTACTGAAATGCTCCTTCTGCGGTAAGTCGCAGAAGCAGGTCAAGAAGCTCATCGCGGGCCCAGGGGTCTACATCTGCGACGAGTGCATCGATCTCTGTAACGAGATCATCGAAGAGGAGCTGGCCGAGTCCGGCGAGGTGAAGTGGGAAGAGCTTCCCAAGCCGATGGAGATCTGCCAGTTCCTCGACAACTACGTCGTGGGGCAGGACCAGGCCAAGAAGGCGCTCGCCGTCGCGGTCTACAACCACTACAAGCGCATCCAGGCAGAGGCGGCCAACGCGCCGGGCTCCGGCAGTGACGCCGTCGAGCTGGCCAAGTCCAACATCCTGCTGCTCGGCCCGACGGGGTGCGGCAAGACCCACCTGGCGCAGACCCTCGCCCGAATGCTGAACGTCCCGTTCGCCATCGCCGACGCCACCGCGTTGACCGAGGCGGGCTACGTCGGCGAGGACGTGGAGAACATCCTCCTCAAGCTGATCCAGGCCGCCGACTACGACATCAAGCGCGCCGAGACCGGCATCATCTACATCGACGAGGTCGACAAGATCGCCCGTAAGTCGGAGAACCCGTCGATCACCCGCGACGTCTCCGGCGAGGGTGTGCAGCAGGCCCTGCTCAAGATGCTGGAGGGCACGGTCGCCAACGTCCCGCCGCAGGGCGGTCGCAAGCACCCGCACCAGGAGTTCATCCAGATCGACACCACGAACGTGCTGTTCATCTGCGGTGGCGCGTTCGCCGGCCTCGACCAGATCATCGAGTCCCGCACCGGGCAGGGTGGCACCGGCTTCGGCGCTCGCCTGCGGTCGGTGTCCGAGCGGTCGACCGACGACATCTTCAGCCAGGTCATGCCGGAGGACATGCTCAAGTTCGGGCTGATCCCCGAGTTCGTCGGCCGGCTTCCCGTGATCACCAACGTGCGCAGCCTGGACCGCAGCGCCCTGGTGCGTATCCTCACCGAGCCGCGCAACGCCCTCGTCCGGCAGTACCAGCGCCTGTTCGAGCTGGACGGCGTCGAGCTGGAGTTCGACGAGCCGGCGCTGGAGGCCATCGCCGACCAGGCCATGCTGCGGGGCACCGGCGCCCGTGGCCTGCGGGCCATCATCGAGGAGGTCCTGCTCTCCGCGATGTACGAGGTCCCGAGCAACCCCGACGCCGCCCGGGTGTTGATCACCCGCGAGGTCGTCCTGGAGAACGTCAACCCGACGATCGTTCCGCGCGAGTTCACCGGGCGTCGGGCCCGGCGGGACCGCGAGGAGAAGTCGGCCTGATCCTCCTCACGTCACGCCGGCCGTCCGTCACTGACGCGGTCGGCGTGACCGTGTCCGGCGGTCCCACTCACCCGACGGGGTGACCGTCACCATCATCAGCCGAGCCGGTTCGTCGGCGTCGTTGCGGTAGCCGTGCTCCCGGTCGGCGTGGAACTCGATCGTGTCCCCGGCCCGTACGGCGTGATCCTGCCCGTCCACGTGGACGACCACCGCCCCGGCGAGGACGTGCAGGACCTCCCGGGTACCCCGAGGGTGGTCGGCGGAGCGGTGTCGCTCTCCGGGTTCCAGCCGCCAGTCCCACAGCTCGACGAGGTCGGGTTCGCCGAGCCCGCTGAGAAGGTGGGCGGTGCCGCCGTGCTCGCCCTGCCAGAGCACGGGCGCCTCGGCCGTGGAGCTGATCCGCACGGTCTGCTCCTCGTCGGGCTCGAGCAGCCGGGCGATGTTGACGCCGAACGCGTCGGCGACCCGGCACAGCGTGCCGACGCTGGGGTTGGTGCGTGCGCTCTCGATCTGTACGAGCATCGCCTTGCTCACGCCGGACCGGCCGGCCAGCTCCTCGAAGGACCAGCCCCGGGCGGCGCGCAGCTCCCGTACCTGCCGGGCCACCGCGGCCGTCACCGCACTGACCCGGCCACCTGCGTCGGTCATCAAACTATCCTTCACGGTTACTATTGTGGTACGACAGTGGCATGTTCCCCATTCTCCTGGCAGCGGTGTCCGCGGTCGCGTTCGGCACCGCCGACTTCTCCGGCGGAAAGGCGTCCCGCCGCGCCGACCCCATCGCGGTGACCGTGATCTCCCAGCTGCTGAGCGTCCCCCTGTTGGTCGCTCTGGTGCTCCTGGTGCCGGGGTCACCGACGGTCGCCGACATCGCCTGGGGACTGCTCGCGGGGACGGCGGGCGCCGGCGGCGTCGTGCTGCTCTACCGGGCGCTCGCCGGCGGGATGATGGCCGTGGTGGCGCCGGTCACCGCGATCACCGCGGCCGTGGTGCCGATCGTCGCCGGCCTGTTCACCAGCACCTTCCCCGGCGCTCCGGCGCTCACCGGCGCCGGCCTCGCGGTGGTGGCGATCGCTCTGGTCAGCCTCGGCGAGGGCGGTGGTCGCCGGACGGTCCCCGCCCGACTGGTGGGGCTCGCCCTCGCGGCCGGCGCCCTCTTCGGCGTCTTCTTCACCCTGCTCGGTCAGGCCAGCGAGAACGCGGGCATGTGGCCGGTGGCCGCGGTACGGACCAGCTCGATCGCGTTCGGCCTGCTCCTCGCCGCCGGCACCGGTGTGCGACTGCGGCTCGGACGGCGGGTGCTCGGTTGGGCGGCCCTCGCCGGTCTGCTCGACAGCGCCGCCAACGCGCTCTTCCTGGCCGCTGCCGCGCGAGGGCACCTCAGCATCGTGGCGGCGATCGCCGCGCTCTACCCCGCCAGCACGGTGCTGCTCGCGCTCGCCGTCGACCGTGAACGGCTGCGGCCGGTCCAGGTCGCCGGCCTCGGGTTCGCGGCGGGGGCTCTCGTGCTGGCCAGCATCTGAGGCTGTCCACACCGGCCCGTCCGGTCGTACTCTTCTCTCATGCGCGTCGCCGTCTGCCAGCTCAACGCCCGGGACGACCGCAAGGCCAACCTGGCCGCCGCGGAGCTGCTGCTGGAACGCGCCGCCGACGGCGGCGCGGACCTGGCCATCCTTCCTGAGTACGTCGACTATCTCGGCCCGGAGGCCGGTCTGCCCGAGCCGGAGCCGGTCGACGGCGAGGTGGGCAGCTTCTTCGCCGGGGTCGCACGGCGGCTGGGCATGTGGGTGCTGGCCGGGTCGTTCCACGAGGCCGGCCCGGACCCCGCGCACACCTGGAACACCTCGCTGGTCTTCGACCGTGCCGGCAGCCTGGCCGCGAGCTACCGCAAAATCCATCTGTACGACGTGCAGATCCCCGGTCGGGTCTCCTACCGGGAGTCGGAGACCGTCGCGCCCGGCACCCAACCCGTCGTGGTGGACGTGGAGGGCCTCCGGGTCGGGCTGTCGATCTGCTACGACCTGCGCTTCCCGGAGCTGTACCGGCGGCTCGCCACCGAGGGCGGCGCTCAGCTCCTGGTGGTGCCGGCGGCGTTCATGATGCACACCGGGCGGGACCACTGGGAGGTGCTGCTCCGGGCCCGGGCGATCGAGAACCAGTGCTTCGTGGCGGCGGCCGGTCAGACCGGTGACCACGAGCCGGGCCGCACCTGCTTCGGACGCAGCATGGTGGTCGACCCGTGGGGGACGGTCCTGACCCAGCTGCCCGACGGGCCGGGGGTGGCCGTCGCCGACCTGGACCTTGACCGGCTGTCCGTGATCCGGGCCGAGCTGCCGAGCCTCGCCAACCGCCGGCTCTGAGAGTCAGCCCTCGAGCAGGACGCCGATCGTCGCGAGCCCGGCGATCACCGCGGCGGTGACCAGCAGGGCCGTTGTCATCCGGGACCTGCCGCGGCGGGCCAGACGTCCGACCGAGAAGAACAGGACCACCAGCACGACCGCGCCGATCACCAGTTGCCAGAACGGCAGGAGGATGCCGAGCAGTGCTTCCTCGGCGAACACCGCGGTCTCCAGCCCGGACTCATCCATGAGTGACACTCTGGCACGCCGACGTGTGCCGCGTCGCCGACCACGGTGGAGAGCGCGCCGGTCGACGTGACCCGAACCAGTGATGAACCCTGATTTGCCTTCTCCGGGCCGTCCGCGTAACTTTCTCTCTGCACGAGGGAGGCCGGACAAACCGGCCGAGAGCGGGCGCCAGGCTCGTGGCGGAGACGCCGAGCGAGACTGAGATCGGGCGGTGCGAAACACCTCGGAGACGGGGTTGCGGACGCGAAGCCGACCGGGTAGAGTTCTGAAGCCGGCAGGAGCCGGGCGGAGAGCCGCGCAGCGGCGATCGGCCGGTCTGCGGCTTCCCACGAGAGTAACGACCGCCGGATACGGCGTGCGTCATCGTGGGTCCGGACGAACCAGATTGATCACCTCGAATACGAGGTTGACAATGTAAGTTCGACCAAGTAGGTTTGAGCGGTTGCCCCGAAACGGGGTTCCACGGAATGTGGAGCTTCTGATCGGTGTGTGGTTGTTCTTTGAGAACTCAACAGGGTGCTTGTAAAGCCAGTGCCAATTATGATTTATACCCCGGACTGGCAGCCTGCTTTTGGTGGGTTGTTGGTTGGGATTCCTTTGGCAACATTTGTTTGTTGCCGGGATAGCTGTTCAACTAATTTTTTGTTGGAGAGTTTGATCCTGGCTCAGGACGAACGCTGGCGGCGTGCTTAACACATGCAAGTCGAGCGGAAAGGCCCTTCGGGGTACTCGAG
>NZ_JBEXUR010000017.1:0-97683 GCF_040614415.1 Micromonospora sp. NPDC005979
GCCATCATCGCCGCCACCAAGAAGGCCGGCCTGCCCGAGCGCGCCGCGGTCATCTCCATCGCCACCAGCCTGCAGGAGTCCAAGCTTCAGAACCTGGGCCACCTCGGCGACGCCAACGACCACGACTCCCTCGGTCTGTTCCAGCAGCGCCCGACCTCCGGTTGGGGCACGCCCGAGCAGATCACCAACCCGGAGTACTCGACGACGGCGTTCCTCAAGGGCCTCAAGCAGGTCGACCGCTGGCAGGACATGCCGCTGACCGACGCCGCCCAGACCGTCCAGGTCTCCGCCTACCCGGACGCCTACGCCCAGTGGGAGCAGCAGGCCACCGACCTCGTCGCCCACAACTGGAACAGCTAACAACCACCGATGACCGGCACCCGACAACGGGTGCCGGCCATCGCCGCATCTACAGATCTTGGACAGCTTCCGTCAGCTCGGAACAGTCAGCTCGGAACGGAAACTGTCCAAGATCTCGTGGGGCGACGTAGCGCAGTGGCCTTGTCGCCGCCCGGTGATCCGATCGACGGTCGCGTCCGTACCCTCCGGCGGGGACCGGCGGAGGGACAGGGCATGGCCGTGGTGGGTGACGGCAACGAACCTCAAGGCGAGCATCGAAGCGAGCATCAAGCGACACGCCGCGCAGGTCGGCGACCTGCGGACACGACGGCCGCGGCCCGGACGGCTGCGGCGCACCTGCCCGCCGACGACTCTGCGACGAACCAACCAGTGCCCGAGCCGGCCAGCCGGGACCGGGCGACAACGGGGAAACCGCCGCCCGAGACAGAGCCGGGGCCACCGGAAGTGGACGTCGCGTCGGGACGCTGGTCCGTCGGTGCCCGCCTGCTGCTGACCGCCGCTGCCGTCGTGCTGGTACTCGGCGTCATGGCGGTCGCGGTGATCGTGAGTGACCCCGACCGCCTCGGTCAGACCTACAGCGACACGGGTCCACGGGACACGAGGCAGGACGCCGCGGCGGCATCCGATCAGACGGTGACCGCGCCGTTGGCGGGCCGGCAGAAGGCTACCTTCGTGCTCGTCGACGGGTTGACGTCGTTCGACCTGCGGGTGACGGACCTGGGTGACGACCTGTACCGGATCAGCAGTCCGTCCGGCACGGGTGTGGCGGCCCGGCCGGTGCTCGACGGGGAGACGGTCCGGCTCGGCGTGGTGGCCGCCGGCGCGTCCGACGGACGGGCCGTACGGGTGTTGCTCAGCGAGCGGGTCGCCTGGCGTCTGCGCCTGGAGGGCGGGGTGAGCGACCAGGCGCTGGATCTGACGCGGGCGCGTCTGCGGGGAGTGGACCTTGTCGGCGGTTCCGCTCGCACCGATCTCATCCTGCCGCCCGTGGATCGCGGCGTCATGACTGTGCGGTTGACCGGCGGGACCAGCCGGCTGTCCGTCCGGGTGCCGGGCGTGCCGCCGGTGCGGGTGCGGGCGGGCGCGGGCGCCGGCTCGGTGGTGGTCCGCGACCAGCGGTGGAACGGGGTTGCCGCCGGGGATCTGGTGAGCACGCCGGGATGGGACCGCTCGCCCAACCGGATCTTCCTGGACCTGGTCGCGGGCGTCAACGCGGTGACGGTGACCGAGGCGCGGTGACGGTGACCGAGGCGCGGTGATGGGAACCAAGGCCGGGTACGGCTGGCCGGCATCGGTGGCCGGGGGACGCCACGCGGGATTCGAGCGCCAGCCTGAACGCCCCGGCGGTTGAGGTGGCGGTCACCCCGAACCGGAAGCGCGGCTGTCGGGGGAGCGCGCGAGCGTACAGTCGGGCGGTGGAGCGTACCGAATCGATGCTGGCGCAGACCCGACCGCCCGGCGTGGCCGACGTCGATCCCGGCAGCGTGCTGCTGCCCGGCCACGACGTGCCGCTGGGTCGGTACACGACGGTGCGGCGTCTGCTGCCGCAGCGGCCCCGACGGATGGTCGGCGCATGGTGCTTCGTGGACCATTTCGGCCCGGACGATGTGGCGCAGCGACCCGGCATGGAGGTTCCGCCGCACCCGCACACGGGGCTGCAGACGGTGACGTGGCTGCTCGACGGCGAGATCATCCACCGGGACAGCCTGGGCAACGTCCAGGCGATCCGACCCGGCCAGTTGAACGTGATGACCTCCGGGCACGGCATCGCCCACTCGGAGCGGTCGCCGGCCACGCACCCGCCGGTCATGCACGGGGTGCAGCTCTGGGTGGCGCTGCCGGACCCGGCGCGGGCCGGCGCGGCCGACTTCGCCCACCACGCCGACCTGCCGCGCTGGCGCGACGGTGAGGTCGACGTGACGCTGCTGGTGGGCGAGTTCGCCGGGCAGCGGTCGCCGGCGGTGGTGCACACCCCGCTGGTGGGCGTGCAGCTCGAACTGGGCGGGTCGGCGCCCACGACGCTGCCGTTGCGGCCCGACTTCGAGTACGCCGTGCTGGCAATGTCCGGCGCGGCCGAGGCCGCCGGGGTGGGCTTCGAGCCGGGGGCGCTGCTCTACCTGGGTACGGGTCGGCGTGAGCTGACCGTGCGCGGCGGGGCGGGGGCGCGGCTGTTGCTGCTGGGCGGTACGCCGTTCGAGGAGCCGCTGGTCATGTGGTGGAACTTCGTGGGCCGTTCGCACGAGGAGATCGCCACGGCTCGGGAGGACTGGATGGCCGGGCGGCGTTTCGGTGTGGTGGCCGACGACGCGGCGTCGCCGCTGCCCGCGCCCGCCCTGCCCACCACCCGGCTCAAGGCCCGCGACCGTACCGGCGGCCTGCACGGCTGACCCGACGCGTTCTCCGCAACGGATGCCGGGGCTGACGTGGGCTGGCCCACAGTTCAGCAAAAACTGACCGTACGGAGGATGTTCTGTCGTATGGTTGTACCCGGCAGTGCTGACCGCTCGGTTCGGGCGGGCATCCACCGCCTGGTGGCCGCGACCGGTTCGGACGTGGTTCACCGCCTGGGCAGGTTTGCGTGGCGCCCCCGGTCGCGGTTCGTGGCCAAGGGGCGCCCGCCTGTCCCGGCGAACGTTCGCCAGCTCCGGCAAGACCGTCGAGCAGGCAGGATCCGACGGGACAGGGCGCCGGCCCGCGCCCACCCACTCAGCGTGCCAGCCCCGCAAGCAGGTTCACCGTGACGGCGATGACGAACGCGCCGAACAGGTACGACACCATCGAGTGCCGCAGCACCGTCCGGCGCATCTCGTTGCTCGTCAGGTTGGTGTCGGAGACCTGGAACGTCGCCCCGACGGTGAACGCGACGTACGCGAAGTCCGAGTACCGGGGCGGTTCGCTCTGGTTGAAGTTCACGCCGCCGTCCGGGCCCGTGTAGTAGATCCGCGCGTAGCGGGCGGCGAAGACGGTGTGCACGACCAGCCAGGACAGCACCACGCTGAGGACGCCGAGTACGCCGTACAGGTCGCGGCGCACTCCGGGTGGCGCGGCGTGCGCGCTGGCCAGAACCAGCCCGACGGCCAGCAGGCTGGCGAGGCAGGCGATCAGCAGGACCACGTCCCGGGTGGGCCGGTTGGGGTCCTCGTGCACGGCGAGTTGGGCGGTGCGGGCGGCGTCCATCGGCCAGAGTTTGCGCCACACCAGCACCAGCCAGCTCAGCGCGGCGGCGTCCCAGCCGGCCAGCGGGGACAGCGCGGGCGACAGCGTCAGAGCGAAGACGCCGCCCACGAGAATGCCGACCACCGCCACGATCAGCAGCTGCGTCGCCGCGGGGATGCCTCCGTCCGGCGGGCGGGACAGCGGACCGGTGCCGGTCATCCGCGACGCCGGCTCGCCACGGCGGACACCTCCACGGCGCGGTCAGATGCCGCGCAGATGCTGCGACACCCGGTTGTGCTTCTTGTCCCGGGCCTGCGTCGCGCGTTGGGCCGTCGCGTGTTGCGCCGGGCCCACCTCGGGAGCGGCCTCGATGCCGGCCGAGCGGGCCACCTCGGTGCCGTTGGCGTAGTCGACCGGGGGCAGCGCGCGCAGTGCCTTGAGCACGTCCGGCGGGGCGCCTTCGCGCTCGGCCTCGCGGACCACGTCGTCCTTCTCGGCCGGGTAGTCCAGGCTCGACAGGTACTGCAGGACGTCCGCGTAGCTCGCCATGTCTGGGGCTCCCTCGGGGCATGGATTGGTCGCGTCCGGCGGCGGTTACCCGTCCGCCGCCGGGTCACGCCCGGGTCGTAGGGGAAATCCGGCGTCGTTTCCAGCGGGGCGCCGCGGGTACCCGCAGGCGCCGCAGACACCGTTCGAGGGAGTACGCGATGAACTACGACACCTTCGTCGACCAGGTTTCCCAGCGCACCCGTACGTCGTCGGAGCAGGCCGTCGAGCTGACCCGGGCGGTGCTGGAGACGTTCGCCGAGCGGCTGACCGGTGGCGAGGTGCTGGACCTGGCGGCCCAGTTGCCGCAGCCGCTGCAACTGATGCTCAAGCCGAGCCCGAGCACCGAGCAGGCGGACCGCTTCGGGGCGGCCGAGTTCGTGGCGCGCGTGGCGTTGCGGGCGCGGGTCGAGGAGCCGGCGGCGCGGGACGCCGTCCGGGCGGTGTTCACCACGCTGCGCGAGGCGATCACGGGCGGCGAGTTCGACGACGTGGCGACGCAGTTGCCGCGCGACTACCGGGATCTCGTGGAGCAGGCGATGGCCCCCGGCGCGACGCTGCGCCGCGCCTGAGGGCGGGTGGGAGAGCAGGCGCACACAGCGGTTGGCCAGGGCAACCATCGACGGCCGGCTTGGCGTGTCGATCCGGCCTGGCCTAACCTGGTCGTGCGAGGGGAGTACTTCCCACGAACCATTCCGGTCAGTACGGCACGCCCGGCGTGCCTCGGGTGGTTGCCCATCGAGTGATGGGTGAAGGAGACCTCGAACATGACACGGTGTTCGAGGAGACCCCATGACCGAATTGTCCCCCTTGGCCGCGGCGAGTGACCTGTCGTCGATCGGTACGCCCACCCTCTGGGCGGTGACGATCGCCGGCGTGCTGCTCCTGCTGGTGCTGGACTTCCTGGTGACGCGCAAGCCGCACGAGGTGTCCATGCGGGAGGCGATCGGCTGGTCGACCTTCTACATCGCCCTGCCGCTGGCCTTCGGTGGGTGGCTCTGGGCCCGCTACGGCTCCCAGCAGGGCGTCGAATACCTGACCGGTTACCTCGTCGAGAAGTCCCTCTCGGTCGACAACCTCTTCGTCTTCATGCTGCTGCTGGCCGCGTTCGCGGTACCGGCCGTGCTGGCCCAGCGGGTGCTGCTCTACGGCATCGCGGGCGCCCTGGTGCTGCGGGCGGTCTTCATCGCCCTCGGCGCGGCGGCGTTGCAGACCCTCGACTTCGCGTTCCTGCTCTTCGCGATCATCCTCATCGCCACCGCGGTGAAGCTCCTGCGCGACGCCCTCTCCGGGCACGAGCAGGAGGTCGACATCAACAAGATGCGCTCGGTCAAGCTGCTGCGCAAGGTCATGCCGGTGGTCGACGACTACCACGGCACCCGGATGACCGTCCGGGAGGGCGCACGGCGTGCGCTCACGCCGTTCGCCCTGGTGGTGGTCGCGGTGCTGGCCACCGACATCGTCTTCGCCGTCGACTCGGTGCCGGCGGTCTACGGCATCACCGAGGACCCGTACCTGGTCTTCGCCACCAACGCGTTCGCCCTGCTCGGCCTGCGGGCGCTCTACTTCGTCCTGCACGCGGCGCTGAGCCGGCTGGTGCACCTCAGCTACGGTCTGGCGATCATCCTGGCGTTCATCGGGCTCAAGCTGGGTCTGCACTGGGCGCACGGCATCTGGGAGAGCGTGCCGCAGATCCCCACCCTGGCCTCGCTCGGCGTGATCATCGGTGTGCTGGTGGTGGTCACCCTGACCAGCCTGCGCGCCACCCGGGGCGGCACGCCCGCCGAGCGCGAGGTCGTCACCGAACGGCACTGACCGCGCCGCGCCGGGCCCACGAGGGGGTACGCGGGAAAGCTCCCGCCCCGGCCGGCCCGGGTGGTACGACTGTGCAATGGGAATCGTGTCACCGGGCTTTCAGGGTCGGCCCCGATCACAGGAGCCGGCCCTGCCGCCCGGTCAGTACCTGACCGAGGACTTCCCGGTGCTCTCGGCCGGCCCGACACCCCGGGTCTCCCTGGACACCTGGGAGTTCGTCATCGCCGCCGAGAACGGCGCCGAGTACCGGTGGTCGTGGCAGGAGTTGATGGCGCTTCCGCAGGAGACGCCGACCGTCGACATCCACTGCGTCACCCACTGGTCGAAGCTCGGCACCAGCTGGACGGGCGTCTCCCTGGACACCCTGCTCGAGGGTGTGGACACTGGCGCGCACTTCGCGCTCGCGCACTCCTACGGCGGCTACACCACCAACCTGCCCCTGGAGGACCTGCGCGGCGGCCGGGCGTGGGTGGCGCACACCTTCGACGGAGCGCCGCTGCCGGCCGAGCACGGCGGCCCGGCCCGGCTGCTGGTGCCGCACCTGTACTTCTGGAAGTCCGCCAAGTGGGTGCGCGGCATCCGGCTCAAGACGATGGACGAGCCGGGGTTCTGGGAGACCGCCGGATACCACGACTACGGCGACCCGTGGCGCGAGCAGCGGTACCAGGGTGACTGAGCGGGCCGTGGCGACGGGCACCCCGGCCCGTGCGCCGATCAAGTGGCAGGTGGCCCGTCTGGTGGAGCGCCGGGTGGAGACGCCGTCCGCGCAGACGCTGGTGCTGGAGGTGCCCGACTGGCCGGGGCACCTGCCCGGCCAGCACGTCGACGTGCGCCTGACCGCCCCGGACGGCTACCAGGCCGCCCGGTCGTACTCGATCGCCGGGCCGGTCGTGGACGGGCCCGGCGGCCCGCGCATCGAGGTGACCGTCCAGCGGGTCCACGACGGTGAGGTGTCTCCGTACCTCATCGATGTCTTCACCGCCGGCGACCCGGTGGAGATCCGCGGACCGCTCGGTGGCTGGTTCATCTGGCGGCCGGAGCAGACCGATCCGGTGCAGCTCGTGGCCGGCGGCTCCGGGATCGTCCCGCTGATGGCGATGATCCGGGCGCGGCGGGAGGTCGGCAGCAAGGTGCCGTTCCGGCTGATCTACTCGGTCCGCACGCCGCAGGATGTGATCTACGCCGACGAGTTGCGCCGCCGGGGCCGCGACGACTTCGGCCTGGACGTGGCGTACGTCTACACGCGCGAGGCCCCCGACGGCTGGCGCGGCGAGCCGCACCGGGTCGGCCTGGCCGACGTCAACACCCACGGCTGGCCGCCGGATCTGCAACCGCTCACGTACGTCTGCGGTCCGACCGGGTTCGTGGAGGCCGTGGCCGACCTGCTGGTGGGGCTGGGCCATCCCTCGCGGCGGATCAGGACCGAACGCTTCGGCCCCACCGGCTGAGAGCGCGCCCGCCGCTCACCGTCTTGTCGAGGAGATCCGATGACCAACATGTCCTACCTGGACGGCAACATGCTCGACGGTCCGCTGCGCGAGCTGTTCGCCGTCGACCTGAGCACCGCGATGGGCCGCTGTGAGAACTGCGGAATGACCGGCTCGATGGCCAGCCTGCACGTCTACTCGCACGCCCCGGGTCTGGTCGGCCGCTGTCCGTCCTGCGAGTCGGTGATGGTGCGGCTGGTGCGCGGGCCGGACCGGGCCTGGCTGGACATGCGCGGTGTCACCTACCTCCAGGTGCCGATGCCGATGGAGCAGACGCTGCCCGAGCCGCTCTGAACAAGCCGGCTTCGCCGCCGCTAACGGCTACGGCCTCGGTGTGAACGAGCGGATGTAGGCCAGGGCGGCGTCCAGCGACGCGCGCATCGGCTGGGTGTTGCGCATCGTCTGACTCAGCAGCGCCCCGCCCTGCAGAGCCGTCAGCAGCACCAGGGACAGCTTGTCGAGGTCCGCTTCGGCGCGCAGCTCGCCCCGGTCCCGCATCGCGCCCAGGCCGTCCAACAGCAGGGCCTGCCACCGCAGGAAGCCCTGGTTGAGCTCCTCGTGCGACTCCTCGTCGGCGCTGAGTTCGGCGGCCAGTGAGCCGAGGGTGCACTCACCGCGTCCCCCGTTCTGTTCCTGCCGTTCGATGGCCGCGTCCGCCCAGGCGCGGAGGGCGTCGAAGCTGTCGAGCGCACCCATCATCGGCTGGCCGGGGATCGGCGGGGCGTCGGCCTGGCGGGTGATGACCGCCCGGATGAGGGCCTGCTTGCTGTCGAAGTAGTGGTAGAGCTGCGAGCCGCTCACGCCGGCTGCCCTACGGACGTCCTCGGTGCTGGTCCCGGCGACGCCGTGGACGGCGATGAGGTCGGTGGCGGCCTGCACGATGCGCTCGCGGGTCGCCTGTCCCTTGCGCGTCAGCCGCTGCGGCGGGGCCGAGCTCTCTGTCACGCAGCCCAGCCTACCCGACTGGGTTGTGTAACCCAGAAAGCGGTGCTAAAAATGGGTTGACCAACCCAGAAAGAAGGCCCTGATGACTGTCAGCACTGATCTCTCCGGACGTACCGCCCTCGTGACTGGCGCCACCGCCGGCATCGGCCGCGCCGTCGCCCGCAAGCTTGCCGAGCGCGGCGCCGAGGTCGTCGTGCACGGGCGGGACCCGCGCCGGGGTGCCGACCTGGTCGCCGAGATCGCCCAGCGGGGTGGCCGGGCGCGCTTCGTGGCCGCCGACCTCACCGACGCCGAGCAGGTCATCGGGCTGGCGGCCACCGCCGGCGAGGTGGACATCCTGGTGAACAACGCCGGGATCTACGACTTCGCCAGCACGCCGGACACCAGCACGGAGAGCTTCGACCGGCACGTCGCGATCAACACCCGGGCACCGTTCCTCCTGGTGGGTGCGTTGGCGCCCGGCATGGCCAAGCGCGGCCACGGCGTCATCGTCAACGTCACGTCGACCGCCGCTACCCTGGCCGCGCCCGTCGGCGGTGCCTACGGCGCCTCCAAGGCCGCCGCCGAGATCCTCACCCGCTCCTGGGCCACCGAGTTCGGGGCCAACGGAGTCCGCGTCAACGCCGTGTCGCCCGGCCCGGTGCGGACCGAAGGCACCGAGCAGATGCTCGGTGGGAACGCGGAGATGCTCGGGAAGGTCAACATCCGTGGTCGGGTCGGGGAGCCCGACGAGATCGCCGAGGTCGTCCTGTTCCTGGTGGACGACCGCAGCAGCTACGTCAACGGAACCGTGATGATCGCCAACGGGGGCGAGCTCAGCTCCCTGCCGGGCTGAGCCGAGATGCAAGGGGCGGGGGTGAGCGCGGGAAAGTGGATAAATACTTGATTTTTCATAGTCTTGAATTTATCGATGCCTTCTTGCTCGCTTTCCCGGTATGCGGTCGGATGTCCGGCAACTGTTAAGACAGTTGTCTATTCATCCACCCGTACTGAGGAGGGCCCCCATGCGCTGTCGACGCGTACTCCTGGCGGTGGTCATCGCGCTCGCCGCCGGCGCGGTGACCACCACCGCACCCCCGAGCGCCCAGGCCGCCCCGGCCACCTTCACCCATCCCGGTGTGCTGGTCAGCCGGCCACAGCTCGACTTCGTCAAGGCCAAGGTGCAGGCCGGCGAGCAGCCGTGGCGCGACGCCTACAACCAGATGATGGGCAGCCGGTACGCCTCCCTGTCCCGGGTCCCCGCACCGCGCGCGACTGTGGAGTGTGGTCAGACCTCCAACCCGAACTACGGCTGCACCGACGAGCGCGAGGACGCCATCGCCGCGTACACCGACGCGCTGGCCTGGTACATCACCGGCAACTCGGCGTACGCGCAGAAGTCGATCGCCCTGATGGACGCCTGGTCCGCCACGATCCAGCGGCACACCAACGCCAACGCCCCGTTGCAGACCGGCTGGGCCGGCTCGGTGTGGCCGCGCGCCGCCGAGATCATCCGGTACACGTACGGCAACTGGCCCAACCAGGCGCGGTTCGCGACCATGCTGCGCACCGTCTACCTGCCCGTGGTCATCGCCGGTGACTCCCGCACCAGCAACTGGGACCTGACCCTCGCCGAGGCGGCCATCGGCATCTCGATCTTCCTGGAGGACCGCACGTCGTACGACCGGGCGCTCGCCCGGTTCCGGGCCGTGGCCGCTGCCTCCATCTACATCGCCGCAGACGGGGTTCGACCCCTGTACCCGCCGGCCACCAGCGTCGACACGCCCGCCGAACTCGTGTCCCGCTGGCACGGCCAGGCCACCTACACCGACGGTCACGCGCAGGAGACCTGCCGCGACTGGGTCCACACCGGCTACAGCCTCTCCGCCATCTCACATGTCGCCGAGACCACCCGCATCCAGGGTGGCGACCTGTACCCGGAGCTTCAGGACCGGCTGCGCCACGCCCTCGGCTTCCACACGAAGTACGAGAACGGCACCGCCGTGCCGTCCAGCGTGTGCGGCGGCTCGGTCGTCCTCGGCCTCGGCCCGATCACCGAGGTCGGCTTCAACGCGCTGCACAACCGGATGGGCATCGGCATGGCCAACACCCAGAGTTACACCGAGCGCAAGCGTCCCCAGGGCACGAACAACCTCTTCGTGGCCTGGGAGACCCTGACCCACGCCAACAACCCGGCCTAGCCGGCGGCTCAGCCCTTGATCGACTCCGTTTCGCTGATGTGGGGGTGTCGAAGTGCCCCGGATACCCCCACATCGGCGATCCGACGTCGATCAGGGTGCTTCTCGTGTCGGGGTCGCGCGGCAGACTGGCCGGGTGGGCACCGATCGGTGGCGCGGCGTTCCGGCGCGGGTCCGGCTGGTCGTGTCGGCGGCCGTGCTGGTCTTCGCGTACGGCGGCGTCGTGCACGTACTCCAGCTGTTCGTCCCCGGCCTTCGACCGCAGCTCGCCCTGCCCGGCTGGCTCGCGGTCTACTTCGCGTCCCTGACCCTGTGGGATCCGCTGGCGGCGCTGCTGCTGGCGGCCCGCCGTTCGGCGGGGCTCGGGCTGGGCTGCGCCGTGCTGGTCACGGACGCCGCCGCCAACGGGTACGCCAACTACGTGCTCGACCCGGCCGGTGGCGTCACGCCGGGCCGGATCGGGCAGGCCGTCATCACCGCCCTTGCCGCCGCGCTCGTCGCGTTCACCCCGTGGCTGGCCCGCTGGTTCAGTCCGGCGCGATGAGCGGGCGGCGGTACGGGGTCCAGCCGACGAACCGCGCGAACATCGCCTGCGGTGCGGGCGCCTCGTCGGGATTGAGCCGGTAGAGGTCCCGGATCGCCTCGTGCAGTTGCCCGCACAGGTAGATCGACAGGCCGATCAGGTCGTGCTCGTGTTCGGCCTTGAGCACCAGCCGGGCGGTCGGGCAGGGCCATGGGCCGCCGCATGCCCGGCAACACCACATCGGACGCAGCGGCGTGTGTGGCGGTGTGCCGGTCGGCGCGGGCGGTGAGGTCAGCATGGATCACGCTCCTTCGCAGGTGGGGGAGGGGCCGCCGCGGTACGGGGGTTCGCGGCGGCCCCTCGTTCGGTTCCGCCCGTCGGTCGGCCGGGCCGGGCGGTTCCGCTACGTGACAGTCTGCTGACCGGGCCGCTACTGTCGGAAGGCGCGCGAGTCCCACCAGCGCCGATGTACGTGTCAGACGCCCCCGGTGTGCAGAGGTGTGCAGTGGATCGTTTGCCCATGCTGGAGCTGTTCGCCGGAGAGCTGCGTCGGCTGCGGACGGTCGCCGGTCTGTCCCAGGAGGCGCTGAGCGAGCGGATCAACTACTCGGCGTCGCTCGTCGCGGCCGTCGAGCAGTGCCGGCGTCCGCCCCGGCTGGAGTTCACCGAGCGCAGCGACCGCGTGCTGGACGCCGACGGCCTGCTGCTGCGCATCCGCGAGACGATGATCCGCGAGTCGGTGATGCCGTGGTTCCGCGAGTGGGTGACGATCGAGCAGGAGGCGACGGCGCTGCGTTCGTTCCAGCCGTTGGTGCTGCCGGGGCTGCTGCAAACCGAGGGGTATGCGCGGGCGCTCTATAGCGGCGCGAGTCAGCTGGCCGATCATCAGCTGGACCAGCCTGTCGCTGCCCGACTCCAGCGGCAGGAGATCCTGACCCGTGAGCAGCCACCACTCTTCGTCGCGGTGCTCGACTACACGGTGCTGGAACGGCCCGTGGGCGGACCGACCGTGATGCGCGAGCAGCTACAGCACCTTCTTGACATTGGCCGGCGGCCACGGGTGCACCTGCACCTCGTGCCGCGCGAGGTGGGCGCGTATCCCGGGCTGGACGGCGCCTTCGTGATCGCCACCCCGGCTGACGGGGACGACGTGGCCTACCTGGACAATCCTCTAAAGGGGACGGTGATCGAGCGCCCTACGGACGTACTATCGCTGCGACAGTCGTGGGAATCGGTACGGGCCGAGGCGATGCCGCACGGGCAGACCCTCAGCGTGATCTCGGAGGCGGCAGAGGCATGGACCTGAGCGGCGCGATCTGGCGCAAGAGCACCCGCAGCAGCGGCAATCAGGGCGACTGTGTCGAGGTCGCGGCCAACCTGCCGGGCGTGGTGGGTGTCCGCGACAGCAAGGACCCGGCCGGCCCGGCGCTGGTCGTCACCCCGGCGGCCTGGCGGGCCTTCGTCACCTTCGTCACGCGCCACTGACCGGGCCGGCGAGCGCCTCCCGGATCAGCCTCTCGACCAGCCGTGGCGTGACCGGCTCCAGGGCGAACACCTCGACCACCCGCTCGGGATCCGTGGTGATGATCGGCCCGTAGTTGAGCCACGGGTCGTCGAAGGCGACCCGCTCCTCCAGCCGGACGTCCTGGCCGCCGTCGACGTCCCACACCCGGACCACGACGTGGCCCGGATCGGCCTGGCTGACCGTCCATCGATAGTCGACGTCGTCGACGCGGATCGTCCGCTTGCGAGTCCTGGCCACGGTGCGAGGCTAGGCCCCGGGCGGGCACGGCGGTAGCGAATACTCGGATGCGGAACGGCATGCTCATCCTTAGGCTTTCGCTCCACGGCGGGCCGCGCCCAATCGGATCGGAGATGAGCAGACCGATGACCTCCCACCTGTTCGCGATCAGCTTCGACGCGCTCGAACCTCTGCCTCTGGCGCGGTTCTGGTCCGGGATCCTCGGCTGGGAGATCGTCGACGATCCGCGCGAGGGTGTGGGTCTCGTGCCCACCGACGACACCGGGTTCCGACTCCGCTTCCCGCCGACCGAGCAGCCGAAGGTCGTCCAGAACCTCATGCACTTCGACCTGACAAGCACCTCGCCGCAGGATCAGGAGCTGACGGTCTCCAGGGCGATCGAGCTGGGTGGACGGCACATCGACATCGGCCAGGGCCCGGACGTCGACCACGTGGTGCTGGCCGACCCGGAGGGCAACGAGTTCGACGTCATCCCGCCGGGCAACAACTTCCTCGCCGGCTGCGGGTTCGTCGGCGCGCTGGCCTGCGACGGCACGCCGGAAGTCGGGTACTTCTGGGCCGAGGCGCTCGGTTGGCCGCTGGTCTGGGACCAGGACCAGGAGACCGCGATCCAGTCGCCGCGCGGCGGCACGAAGATCACGTGGGGTGGGCCGCCCTACATGTCGAGCGAGGGCAGGGGTCGGGTGAGCTTCGACCTCGCCCCACCCGTCGACGGTGACCGGCAGGCGGAGGTGGACCGTCTGCTCGCCCTCGGCGCGACCCGGGTCGGCACCGACCCGGCGGGCGCGGTGGTGCTGGCCGATCCCGACGGCACCCCCTTCCGGCTGCTGACGCCCCGCTAGGCCGTCCCCGGCTGGGCGTGGGCCGGTACGAACGGCGGGCCGGTTGGACAACTGTCGCGCCGGTCGTCAGAGTGGTCCGCCGTGAGATACCTGCGCAGCGGTGGTCCCGCCGCGATCCGGCGACCCCGGCCGACCGACGTCGACGAGTTCGTGGCGGCCGTGCGGCGGAGTCGGGACCTGCACCATCCGTGGCTGGCCGCGCCGGAAACGCCCGAGGAGTACGACCGTTACCTCGCCCGGATCCGGCGTCGCGACAGCGCCGGCTACCTGATCTGCGACCGGGCCAGCGGAGCGATCGCCGGCTACGTGAACATCAGCGGAATCGTGCTCGGCGCGCTGCGCGGCGGGTACCTCGGGTACGCGGCGTTCGAGCCGTACAGCGGCACCGGCCACGCCTCTGCGGGCATCGCCCTGGTCATCGACCACGCGTTCACCAGCGTCGGACTGCACCGGCTGGAGGCGAACATCCAGCCCGGCAACGAGCCGTCCCGGCGGGTCGCCCGCAAGCTCGGCTTCCGCCTGGAGGGCTTCTCCCCCGACTACCTCTTCATCGACGGCGCCTGGCGCGACCACGAACGCTGGGCCATAACAGCCCCCACCCCACCTCCCCCCACCCCACCCGCGTGATCATGAGGTTAGCGTCACGACACGCCGAAGCGGGTGACGCTAACCTCATGATCAACGGGGCGAGGACGGGGGCGAGGGCGGGGCAAGGGGCAGCGGCGGGCCCGCAGGGGGTTAGGCGCCGGGGCGGGGGAAGGCTACCGGGCTGTGGAGGCCGGCTCGGTTGACCGCGCGGATGCCGAAGAAGACGTTGTCCTTGGACAGGTCGATGCTGACCTCGGTGACGTCGCCGACCCCGATCACCCGCTGCCACTCGGCGGCCGTGGTCTCGCGCCACACCACCTCGTAGCCGGCGAGGTCCGGCTCGTCGCCGCGCTGCCAGCGCAGCGTCGTGTTGTTGGTCAGATCGGTGGTCACGATGATGGCGCCCTTGGGCGTACCGGGGGCCTGGGCCAGGGACCACAGCGCGGCGCCGTTCACCCTCGCCACCCGCGCGATGTACGCGAAGTCGCAGAACTCCGGCAGGTCACCGAACTGCTTGCCGTCCTGCACGCGGACGTCCTGGTGCTGGTGGGCGAAGTCTTCGTTCGGCTCCGTGAACCGGGCCGCCGGCCAGCCCTCGCGCAGGAACGAGATGTGGTCGCTGCCGCGCAGGTAGCGGTCCCGCCGGTAGATCACCCGGACCCGCATGCCGGTCGTTTCGTTGTCCGCGACGTCCCGGACGAACCGGGCGAGCTGGCGCGACGGTGAGTCGTTCTCGCCGCCGACGGACTGGCGGGTGGTGGCCTCCTCCGGAGTCTCCGCGGTCGGCACGCCCTCGGCGAACAGCCGCACCGTGTACGGGTCGCGGGCGCCGTCGTCGGCGGTGCTGCTGCCCACGATGTCGTCGCTGAACATGCCCTGCACGTCGACGCCGGCCGCCTTGAGCTGCGCGGCCAGGTACGCCGAGCCGTACAGGCCCTGTTCCTCGGCGGCCACTGCGGCGAACACGATGGTGGCGGCCGTCGGCCGGGTGGCCATCAGTCGGGCCAGCTCCAGCACCACGGCCACGCCCGAGGCGTCGTCGTCGGCCCCGGGGGCGTCGCTGGCGGCGTCCATCACGTCGGTGACGCGGGAGTCGTAGTGGCCGGTGACCACGTACGTGCGGTTCGGCGACGTCGCGCCACGCAGGGTCGCGACCACGTTGGTGATCCGGGTGGCGGTGGGAATCCGGGACGCGGGCTGCTGGACGTACGACTGGAGCTCGACCGTCATCCGGCCGCCGGAGGTGGCCGCGTACTCCTGCAATCGGGCGTGGATCCAGTCCCGGGCGGCGCCGATGCCCCGCTCGGGGTCGCCCTGGCTGGAGAGGGTGTGCCGGGTGCCGAACGCGGCGAGCCGGCGCACGATCGCCTCGATCCGGCGTGGGTCGACCTGGCGCAGCAGCTCGCGCAGCTCGCGGTTGGGCCGCTGCGGGTGTGCTGCGCGCCCGGGGCCGGCGTCAGCGGCGGCGGGCGCGGCCAGGGCCGGCAGCGCGACGGTGGCGGCGGTCGCCGCGGTGGCGGCGGAGGCGGACAGGAAGGTGCGGCGGGTGGGCCTCGTGGGCGAGCCGCCGATGTCGTCTGATCCCATTGGGGCATCCTGCCCATCGATGGTGGTGTCTGTCCATATCGTTCGACGTGGATGTTGGGGGAGTTCACCCGGTCCGGGTGATGACACTTCGTAACACGATCCCTACGGTGGGTGCCATGGCTGTCCTGCGCGCGACCCCCGCCAACCCGACCGCGGGCGTGGCTTCCGCGACGGGGGAGAGTGGTGACCAGCGCGCGATGCCGCCCGAGCTGGGCCCCAACTCGCTCGCCGTGCTCAGCGGCCCCACCTTCCTTTACTCCGACGCGCGCGGCGACGTGCCACCCGGCAGCATCGGCGGGCTCGTGCACCTGGACACCCGCCTGATCAGCGGCTGGACCCTCACCGTCAACGGTGGTCAGCTGCTGGTGTTGCGGGCCAGGACCATCGAGCACTACTCCGCGCAGTACGTGCTCACCAACCCGGAACTGCCCGGGCTGGCGCCGAACGGTCTCGCCATCCGGCGGTTGCGCTACGTCAGCGACGGCTTCCACGAGCGGGTGGAGTTGGTGTCGTACCAGCCCGAGCCGGTGCGGGTGGAGCTGCGCCTCGCCGTCGACGTGGACTTCGCCGACCTGTTCGAGGTCAAGTCCGTGGTCCGGGACCGCTCCGCGCAGATCGTCCGCGGCCACGCCGCCGACGGCTCCGAGCTGTGCTTCTCCTACCGCAACGGAGACTTCACCGCCGAGACCCGGGTGCGTTGCGCGACCCCGGCGGACCGGATCGAGGGGGACGATCTGGTCTGGGACCTGCACCTGCGTCCGCGCGAGGACTGGCTGGTGGACCTACACGTGCCGCTGGCGCCGGGCCTGGGAGTGGTCGAACCGGTGCGGGGCGACATCATCGACGTCCTCCAAGGCAGGGCCGATGACCCGCTGCGCCGGTGGACCGAGGATCGGGCCGTGCTGCGCAGCGACAGCCAGGCGCTGGAGTGCACCGTCCGCCAGTCCCGCGACGACCTGGCCGCGCTGCGGCTCGACCTGGAGGTCAAAGGTCAGCGGATCCTGCTGCCCGGCGCGGGGCTGCCCTGGTTCCTGAGCGTCTTCGGGCGGGACACGCTGATCACCGCGTACCAGACGTTGGTGGCCGGGCCGGCGCTGGCGAAGGGGGCGCTGCTCGCGCTCGCCCGACTACAGGGCGAGGCCTGTGACGATTTCACCGACGAGGAGCCGGGCAAGATCCTGCACGAGGCCCGCAGCGGCGAGCTGACCCGTACCGGCCAGAAGCCGTACGGCCCCTACTACGGCACCGCCGACGCCACCCAGCTCTGGCTGATCCTGCTCTCGGAGTACTGGCGGTGGACCCGCGACGACGAGACCGTCCGGCACCTGCGCGACAACGCGCTGGCCGCGCTGCGGTGGATCGACGAGTACGGCGACCGCGACGGCGACGGCTTCGTGGAGTATGCCACCCGGTCTCCGGAGGGGCTGGGCAACCAGTGCTGGCGGGACTCGCCGGACGGCGTCTGCTTCGCCGACGGGCGTATCCCGGTGCTGCCGCTGGCAACGGCCGACGTCCAGGGCTACACCTTCGACGCGAAGGTGCGGCTGGCCGAGCTGTTCGACGGCCCGCTGGGCGACCCCACCCTGGCGGCACGGCTGCGCGACGAGGCCGGCACCCTGTACGAGCGGTTCAACCGGGACTTCTGGATCGACGAGCGGGGCGGCTACTACGCGGTGGCCCTCGATGGCGACAAGAACGTGGTCGACTCCAAGACGTCCAGCATGGGTCACCTGTTGTGGAGCGGGATCGTGCCGCCGGGGCGGGCGGACGCGGTGGTGCGCCAGCTCATGTCGCCCGACATGTTCTCCGGCTGGGGCATCCGGACGCTGTCCGCCGAGGAACGCCTCTACCGGCCCCTCGGCTACCACCTGGGCACGGTCTGGCCGCACGACAACTCGCTGATCGCCCTCGGCCTGGCCCGCTACGGCTACCGGGCCGAGGCGAACCGGGTCAGCCTGGCGATGATCGACGCTGCCGAGCAGTTCGATCACCGACTGCCCGAGGCGCTCAGCGGGTCCGACCGACAACGGCTGCTGTTCGCCATCCCGTATCCCACCGCGTGCAGCCCACAGGCGTGGGCGGCCGGAGCGCCCCTGGCGCTGGTCCGCGCGATGCTGGGGCTCAACCCGGTCGAGGGTCGGCTCGTGCTCGACCCGGCGGTTCCACCGGAGATCGGCCGGATCTCGGCCAACCGGGTGCGGGCCTTCGGTCAGGAGTGGGGTGTAGAGGCGACGGGCTCCAGCGGCCACGTCTGGATCGAGCGGAGCTGACCGCGCGCCTGCGCTTCGACGTTTGTCCTGGGCTGCGACGGGAAACGGCCGGCAATGACGAAACCTCGTGTGGTGATCGTGGGGGCCGGGTTCGCCGGTTACCACGCGGCGAAGACGTTGAGCCGGATCGCCCGGGACCGGGCCGAGATCGTGGTGCTGAACTCCACCGACTACTTCCTGTACCTGCCGCTGCTGCCCGAGGTGGCGGCCGGGGTGGTCGAGCCGTCGCGCATCGCCGTGCCGCTGACCGGGACCCTCAAGGGCGTCCGGGTCGTGATCGGCGAGGCGGACCACGTCGACCTCCAGAACCGCTGGGTCGGCTTCACCCAACCCGAGGGGGAGAAGAACCGCCTGGCGTACGACCGGCTGGTCCTCGCCGTGGGCAGCGTCAACAAGCTGCTCCCCATCCCGGGCGTCACCGAGTACGCGCACGGCTTCCGCGGCCTGCCCGAGGCCGTCTACCTGCACGACCACATCGTCCGCCAGGTGGAGTTGGCCGAGCAGGCCGAGGACCCGGCCGAGCAGCGGGCCCGCTCCACCTTCGTGGTGGTCGGTGCGGGGTACACCGGCACCGAGGTCGCCGCGCACGGCCAACTGTTCACCGACGCCCTGCACGCGCAGCGACCCCGGCTGACCGTCCGGCCCCGCTGGATGCTGCTCGACGTCGCCCCCCGCGTGCTGCCGGAGCTGGACAAGAGAATGTCCGACACCTCGCACAAGGTGCTCAACAAGCGCGGAGTGGACGTGCGGATGGGCACCTCGGTGGCCGAGGCGACCTGCGACGGGGTCAAGCTCACCGACGGCGAGTACGTCCCCACCTGCACGCTGGTGTGGTGCGTGGGCGTACGGCCCGACCCGTTCGTCAACGAGTTGGGGCTGCGCACCGAGCGGGGCCGGCTGGTCACCGACGAGTACCTCAACGTCCCCGGCTATCCGGAGGTCTTCGCCTGTGGTGACGCGGCCGCCGTGCCCGACCTGGTCAACCCGGGGCAGATCTGCGGCATGACGGCGCAGCACGCGGAGCGGCAGGGCAAGCGGGTGGCGCACAACATCGCCGCGTCGTACGGGTTCGGCAAGCGCCGGCCGTACAAGCACCACGACCTGGGCTGGGTGGTCGACCTGGGTGGCAAGGACGCCGCCGCGAACCCGCTACAGGTCAACCTGGCCGGGCTGCCCGCCAAGGCGGTCACCCGGGCGTACCACCTGATGGCGATGCCGGGTAACCGCACCCGCGTGGGGGCCGACTGGGTGCTCGACGCCGCGCTCACCCGCTCGGCGGTGCAGTTGGGGCTGGTCCCGGCGAACGCGGTGCCGTTGGAGAGCACCTCACCCGAGGTCGCGGCGCGCGGTCGCTGAGCGGGGAGGCTCCGCCCGCCGCGCCGGGTCCTCCGGGCGGGGCGGGTCCGCCCGTCGCGGGCCGTACTCGCGCAGCAGGATCTGGACGATGCCGGCGGCGGGGATGGCCAGCAGCGCGCCGAGCAGCCCGGCCAACTCCGCCGCGAGCAGCAGGCTCAGCAGCACGGTCAGCGGGTTGAGCCGGACCGCCCGGGCCAGGATGAGGGGTTGCAGCAGGTGGTTCTCCACCTGCTGGTAGACGACGAAGAAGACGAGCACGACGACGCCGGCGGTGGGGGAGTGCAGGAACCCCGCCCCGGCGGCGAGCACCGCGCCGATCGTCGCGCCCACCAGCGGTATCAGGTCGGCCACCGCGACGAGCAGCGCGATCACCCCGGCGAACGGCACCCCCGTGAGGCTCAACACCAGGAAGGTCAACGCGCCACAGATCACGCTGATCAGCAGGTTGCCGGTGAGGTAGCCGGTGACCGTGCGGGACACCTCCCGGCCGACGCGGCGCAACCGCTCGCCCGGACCGTCCCCGGCCACCGCGAGCACGCCACGGGTGATCCGCGGCGATTCCAACACCATGAGGTACGCCAGCACGACGACCGTGACCAGCCCCGCGATCCCCTCCGCCACGCCGCGCAGCACCCCGACGGCGGGTTGCCGCAACCGCGCTCCGGCGTTCCGCAGCTCGTCCGCGTGCGCGCTGGCGTAGCGCCGTACCCCGGTGCGTTCCAGGAACTGACCCAGCGGACCGCGCCCGGCGCGCGCGTCGCGCAGCAGCTCGGGCCCCCGCTCGGCGAACCGGCCCACCTCGTCCAACAGCGGCACCAGGATCACCGTGGCGAGGACCGCCAGCACGACGAACGCGGCGAGGAAGACGAGCAGCGTGGCCAGCGCCCGGCGGCGGACGAACCGGCGTTGCAGCCGGTCCACGGCCGGTTTGAGCGCGACCGCGAAGAAGGCGGCCACCACCGCCCAGACGAGCACCCGACGGGTCGCGTACACGAAGGCCAGCGCGAGCGCGGCGGCCAGCACCAGCGCGATCACGACCAGGGTCCGGCGGGCGGTGGCCCGATCGTCGACGTTGCTCACCCGCCGGGCCTTCCCCGCCCAGACCGCAGGAAACCCGGCATTGCGGGACGGTTGGCGCTCCCTCAGACGTCGGTGTCGAGAAGTGGGTGCGCGCCGGCCACGAAGGTGTCGAGGGCGGCGGCGTGCAGCAGCCCACCCGCGATCGGGTCGCGCAGCGCGGCCACGGCGAGCCGACCGACCGGCAGCCCGCCGGGGCGGTGCGTCGCGGCGAGCACCAGGTTGCCGTAGCGCCGACCACGCAGCATCCGGCGGTCGCCGAACACGCAGACGTCCCCGAAGACCGCCCGCAGCGTCGCCACCTGCACCCGGGTGCCGACCAGCGGTGGCAGGTCCGTCACGTTGACCAGGTAGAACCCGCCGGGCCGCAGGACACGGGCCACCTCGGCGGCGAACTCCACGGTGCGGACGTGCCCGGGCATCCGGGCGGCCCGGTAGATGTCGGCGATCACCAGGTCGTACGCGTCCGCCTCGGTGGCGGTGACCGCCTCCCGCGCGTCGCCGACCTCCACCCGCACCTCGGGTGGCAGCGGCGGCAGCTCCCGCGCCACCAGGTCGACAACCGCCCGGTCCCGTTCCACGACCCGCTGTTCCGAGCCCGGCCGGGTGGCGGCCAGCCAGCGGGGCAGCGTCAACGCGCCGCCGCCGAGGTGCAACACGTCCAGGGGTACGCCGGCCGGCGCTGCCAGCTCCACGGCCGACGCGATCCGGCGGACGTACTCGAAGTGCAGGTGCCGGGGATCCTCGACGTCCACGTACGACTGCTCGACGCCGGCGGAGAGCAGCGTCCGTCCGGTCCTGCGGACCGGATCGGCGACCAACTCCAACCGGTCGGCGGCGCGGTTCATGAGGGCACGCTAACCGAGCGCCCGACGGGCCGGCGGAGCGGGAGCACCCGCGTCCGCCGGCCCGTGTACGTCACGACGGCGGTCAGCCGCCGGCCATCCCGGCGCCCGCCTCGTCGATCGCGTCGTCGATCGCGTGGGCCAGGTCCACGTCCAGCGCGCTCACCCCGTCCGCCTGGTTCGTGCGGACGGTCAGCACGGCTACCGTGTCGCCGGGCCGCCCGATGCTCGGGCCCCGGCCGGTCTCCTGACGCAGCCGGTCGAGCCGGGCGAGCACCCGGTCGAGGTTGTCCGGGGGCAGCGCGACCACCCGGTACAGGCCGGTGGTGTCGCCGGCCCAGTACGGCAGGTCGTCCAGCGCCGCCTGGACCTGCTCCTCGTCCAGGGTGGGCGTGGTGGTGGAGGCCCCCACGATGCCGCCGCCGGCCGCCGGCGGGTTCAGCAGCTCCCGCAGGCCGTCGGGGACGTGCAGGGACTCGATCAGGTCGCCGTCCTGGTCGGCGAGCGCGGCCATCGTCGCCTCCGCCTGGTAGCGGGCCTGCTCCGGCGTACGCCCGCTGATCCGGCCCACCTCGGCCAGGAAGCCGGGCAGGTCGCGGTGCCGCTCGATGCCGTCCACGGGCACGACGTCGTGCAGCGAGTTCGGCACGGCGGCGAGCAGCCGTTGCCGCTCCGCCACGTCGAGCGCGAAGGCCAGCACCAGGACGGTCGCCTCGGCGCCCACCTTCGCCGTCCGGAAGTCGACCCCGGACCGGCGTCGGACGTCCTCGACCAGATCCTGGTAGCCCAGACTTGTCACACCGGCCGCGCCCCCGGGAGGCGGCTGCGGTCGCGGATTGTCCGGGGTACCCCTCGACGGCGGGGCCGGTCCACCACGCGTGGTGTCCGCCTTGTGCCGTCCGGCCGGCGGCGGTCCGGCCCGTCTGCTCTGGTCCAGGCTGGTGAGCTGCTTGGAGGCGCTCAGGCTCGCGCCGTACTCGCTGGGCTGGCCGCCCTGTTCGCGGGCCTGCCGGGCCAACGCCCGGCGGCGCTGGTTGTCGCCCTCCATCTGCTTGCGCATGGTGACGCCCCTTCCGCTGGGGATCGATCCTGCGACGGTCGCGTTCCCGCCGTCCCGGGAGCCGAAACGGACGCTGCCGGCCGAGTAGGGCTGAGCGTGGGCCGGGCTTCATCCGCCCGGGGTGAGGGGCGCTCACCCGTGCGGCCCGCAGGATCGGGGCAGGAGGCAGTTCTTCCGAGGTACGCGGAAGGAAGGTCGTCATGAAACGGATCGTCGAGATCGTTCCCGCTCGACCCGGCTGGTACGCCCGCTGGCAGCTCACGCCCGACGCCACCCGGTGCTACCCGGTGAGCCTGTGGGCGCTGTTGGAGGAGGCCGACGGAACCGGCCGGGAAGTGGTCGGAATGGACTGCATCGGCCAGTGGCCGGGTGCGGACGACAACGAGGCGGGTGGGGAGTTTGTCCGCTACCTGTACCAGACGCCCGACTCGGGGGAACCCGACGACATCGAACCTCCGTCGACCGTCGAACTGCGCGATGGCGGGCCTCGACTCCAGCCGATGACCGCGCCCTAGGCATTTCTCCGGCCCCCGGCCCCAGGTCCCAGGGTCGGGGGCCACCCCCCTCGCGCGTGGGGTGGTCGCTCGGTGCGCCCGTCAGCCGGTGGCGCGCAGGTCGTCGTCGCCCTGCACGGCCAGCAGTTCGGTGAGGCCGGTGCGGTCCAGCAACTGCTGGATCTGCGGGCTGACCCCGGTGAGCTGGATCGCGCCGACGCTCCGACGCGCGAGCAGCAGGGCGCTGAGCCCGGACGAGTCGCAGAGGCCGACGCCGCTCAGGTCGATCGTCACCTGCTGCTCGCCGTGCAGGCCGGCTGCGGCGGCCACCAGCTCGGGCGCGGTGTCGTAGTCGAGATCGCCGGTCAGCCGGAGCCGGACGTGACCGGCGTCGGGCCGGCTCACCTCGATGGTCAACAGCTGGTGGGGCATTGCACCATGTTCCCAGTCCGCGCGCGGAACGCAAACTATGGGGCCGCGCGTCGCCGGATCACGCCGTGGCGGGGGACGCCTCGGCGTCGGGGCCGTCCTCCGGACGGGCGGTGGGCAACGGCCGACCGATGAGCGTCGCCACGCCGGTGATGTCCAGGATCGTCGCCAGGAAGCGGGGGACCGAGCGCAGCCGGAGCCCGGCGCCGACCGCCTGACCCTCCCGCCAGGCGTGCACGATGACGGCGAGGCCGGTGCTGTCGATGAAGGTCAGATCGGCGAAGTCCAGCACGATCGCGCGTGGCGCGTCGGCCAGGATCCGGTCGATCTCGGCGTGCAGAGGGGCCGAGGTCGCGTACGCGAGCTCGCCGGCGACGCGGATCAGGGGCAGGTCGGGCTCGGACCTGTCGACCGACAGGATCAGTGGCTTCGCCTCGGGTCTACGCCCTTCCAACAGCACGATCACGCCCTTTCGCCCGCCGGATTCTCTGGCCGGTGCGAGGGGATCGTAACAACCGTCGAGGGGGGCCGCTCGCTACCGGAACCGGGGCCCGACCTGCTGTCGGATGCCGGTCACGGCGCACCGGCGTAGGGTGGGTGGCCAGGTGCACGTTCGGTGGACGACAAGGAGTGAGGCTCAGCTGGTGACTGCTTCCGACGTCAGGGACTGGGACCCGGGCGACGGACGGATCTCCACGCCGAGTACCACACGGGCCCCGGCGTGGTCCGCCGCCGCACCGTCCTGGCCCGCGCCCGCGCTGGCGCCGCTGGCCCCCGACCGTGACCCGGCCAGTCCGGACTGGTCCGAGGTCGTCGAACACTTCCGCGAGGGCCTGGTGGTCTGCGACGCGGACGGTGTCGTCCGGCACGTGAGCCCGGTGGCCGAGCGGCTGTTGCCCGAGGTGGTACCCGGTGAACCGCTGGCCGCGTCCGGCGTGCCGGGGTTGGGCGACGGCGTGCCCGGAAACTTCACCCACCACGACCGTCGGCTCACCGCCCGCCGGGTGCCGCTGTCCGCCGGCCGCTGCTGCTGGTACGTCGAGGACGTCACCGAGAGCGTCAGCCGGGCCGACGCGTTGCTCGCCGAGCGGGCCCGGTCCGCCTTCCTGGCCGTGGTGGGCGACAAGCTGGGCAACCCGCTGCACCCCGACCGGGCCGCCGCCGCAGTCGTCCGACTCGCCGTGCCGACCCTGGCCGAGGTGGCGGTGCTGGTGCTCGCGCCCCGCGCGGGGCGGGGCCGCTGGTGGCGGGCCACCCGGGTCGACGACGAGGCTCCGATGGTCGACAGCGGCGTCCTGACCGGCGGCACCCTCCCGCCGGCCATCGCCGACGGGCTGACCGGTGTCGAGCCGCACACGGTCGACTGGCTGGTGGAGCAGGCGGTCGACGCCGGCTGGCTGCCCGGCCTCACCGGCGTCGACAGCACCGCCCGCGTCGTCCCGCTGCCCGGCCGCGACACCCCCGTCGGGGTGCTGTTGGTCGCCCGGCGCTCCAGCCGCTGGTACGACGAGGACGACGTCGAGTTGATCAGGGCGTTCGCGGCCCGGGCCGGCGCGGCGTTGACCACCGCCCAGCTCTACCGCGACCAGGCGGAGGTCGCCGACACCCTGCAGGCCAGCCTGCTGCCGGTCGAGCCGACCGAGACCGCGGGCGTGCAGTGGGGCACCGCGTACCGTCCGGCGCAGGCGGGACTGCGCATCGGCGGCGACTTCTACGGCTCGCACCGGCTCGCCGACGGCGGTTCCGTCTTCTTCCTCGGCGACGTCTCCGGCAAGGGCGTCGAGGCGGCCGTGTTCACCGGTCAGCTCCGCCAGTGCCTGCAGGCGCTGCACCGGGTGGAGTCCCACCCGGGCCGGCTGCTGCGGCTGCTCAACGACGCCCTGTTCGAGACGACCCAGGCCAACGGCCAGGGCCGCTTCGCCACCATCGTGCTGGGCGTGGCCCGTCCGCAGCGCGACGGAGGCGTCACCCTCACGATGGCCGGGGGCGGGCACCTGCCGCCGCTGGTGCTGCGCGACTCGGGCGAGGTCGAGGCGGTCCCGCTGCGCGGCATGCTGATCGGGGTGGTGCCCGACCCGCGCGTCGGCGAGGTGACCGTACGTCTGGCGCCGGGCGAGACCTGTCTGCTCTACAGCGACGGCGTCACCGAGGCCCGTGGGGGTCGTCGCGGCGACGAGCAGTTCGGCGCGGAGCGGCTGGTGACGGCCGTGACGGGTTGCCAGCGCATGCCGGCGCCGGCCCTGGCCGAGCGCGTCGAGCAGGTCACCTGTGACTGGCTGGGGCACGGCGACCACGACGACATCGCCGTCCTGGCGCTGCGCGCGGTCAGCCCCGGCGGTCGTGGCGCGCGGCACCTGCACGCCGTTCCCACCCCGACGACCGCCGACGAACAGAGGATGAGCCCCGCGTGACCGCCCCCGCCGCGACGACGGAACCGACCGACGCCTACCCCGGCTACCTGGCCTGCCTCGCCGACGCCGACGAGTACGCCGCGATCGACGTGGCGATCGGCCTGTTGGAGGCGGGCGTGCCGCCGGAGCGGGTGCTGCTCGACCTGGTCGCGCCGGCACAGGCCGAGGTGGGTGAGCGGTGGGCCCGCAACGAGTGGAGCGTGGCGCAGGAGCACGCCGCCACCCACATCAGCGAGCGGGTGGTGGCCGCCGTGGCGGCGCACGCCAAATCGCGTCCGACGGGCGGTCATGTCGTGGTGGCCTGCATGGACGGCGAGTGGCACGCCCTGCCGCCCCGGCTGGTGGCCGAGGTGCTGCGGCTCCGCGGTTGGCAGGTGACCTTCCTGGGCGCCAGCGTGCCGGCCGCGCACCTCGTGTCGTACCTGCACCGCAACGACGCGCAGGCGGTCGCGCTGGCCTGCGCGCTGCCGATGCGGCTGCCGCATGCCCACCGGATGATCGAGGCGTGCCGGCGTTCGGACGTGCCGGTCGTGGTCGGTGGGCGGGGCTTCGGCGCGGACGGCCGGTGGGCGGCCCGGCTCGGTGCGGCCTGGGCGCCGAACGCGCCGGCGGCAGCCGAGGTGATCGCCGACGAGCGGGCGCTGCGGCGGGTGCCGGCGGCGCGACTCGCGCACCTGGCCGATGACGAGTACGCGAGTCTGGTCCGCCGCCGTGGCGATCTGATCGACAGCGCGCTGACCGATCTGCGGGAGAAGGCGCCGGCGACGCGCGAGTACACGGCCACCCAGCTCGACTCGACGGTGAGCGACCTGGGTCACATCCTGGACTCGCTGGCCGCCGCGTTGTACGTCGACGACGCCTCGCTGTTCACCGAGTTCGTCGACTGGCTCGCGGAGATTCTGACGAGCCGGCGGGTGCCGGCCAGCGCCGTCGCCCTGACCCTGGAGCACTTCGCCGCCGAGTTGCGGGACTACCCCCGGGCCGCGCACACGCTGGAACTGGGGCGTGCCCGGCTGGCCGCCGCGTCCCGTTCCGCCGGCTGACCCGGGTGGGCCAGACGATCACCACGCGCTGCGGAGCGTCGTACCCCCCTGCGTATACTTGCCGCACTGCAAACGTCCCACCCGCCGGTGGAGCGAGCGAGGGGGGAGACGGTGACGTTCAGTGTCAGCGACGCCGGGCGCGACGGTGGTGTCGCCTGCCTGCGGCTCGCCGGTGAGCTGGACCTGAGCACCGCGGACGAGCTGACCGCCGCCATCGACCGGCTCACCGCGGCCGGCGAGCGCCGGGTGCTGCTCGACCTCACCGACCTGACCTTCTGCGACTCCACCGGGATGGCCGTGTTCGTCCGGGGCGACAACCAGGCGGCCGCCGACGGGGGCTGGCTGAGGATCACCGGCGCCGCCGGTCGGGTCGAGCGCGTGTTGCGGATCACCGGTCTGGCCGACGTGCTCCGCTACGTTCCCGACACGGCCGACCCGGCGTCCCACAGCGCCCTCTGATGGGCTAGATTTCCCCGCCAGCACGGTGACCGTCCGGTTTCCATGCTCCGCCGACCCGAGGCAGGTAGTGATGGGCGACAGCCCGCAGCCGGTACGCATCCTGGTGGTCGACGACGATCCCGGCGACGTGCTGATGATCGAGGAGGCGCTGGCCGACTCCGACGTCGAGAAGATCATCGACGTGGTGAGCGACGGCGAGGAGGCGATGGAGTTCCTCCGGGCCGAGGGTCGCCACCTGCAGGCCCGTCGGCCGGACGTGATCCTGCTCGACCTCAACATGCCGCGCATGGACGGGCGTCAGGTGCTCGGTGCGGTCAAGCAGGACGAGGATCTGCGGACCATCCCGATCGTGGTGCTGACCACCTCCAACGCGGACACCGACATCGTCGGCAGCTACACGTTGCAGGCCAACGCCTATGTCACCAAGCCGATCGACCTGGACGACTTCAACGACGTGGTGCGCCGCATCGACGAGTTCTTCGGCCGCGTGGTCGTGCTACCCAAGCGCCCCTGATCCGTCCGTCCCGCGCATGCTGAACAATTTTCCCGAACCGCCTCGGTAGGTGTCGTCGCGCCCGAGGATCCAGGTGGGGAAGTAACAGCGGCTGCCTGGGGGCGACAGTATGAGGTTCTCCGTCGTGAAGACCGGCTACGACCAGCGACAGGTGGACTCCTTCCTGGATGAGCTGGGGATCAGGTTGTCCCGGCTCGCGGCGCGGGCGGAGGGCGCGGCCGGGGCGACCCGGGAGTGGGACGAAATCCGCCAGGAGGCGACCTGGCTCAGCGGGCTGCTCCAGCGACTGGACCTGGACGACGCCGCGGCCACCCGCGGGGCCGGCGACGTGGTGCGTCAGGAGGCGGACGAGATCCTGGCACAGGCCCGCCGCGCGCTGGACGAGGCCCGTGAGGAGGCCCGTCGGGTCCGGGAGCAGGCGTACGCGGATGCCGTGCAGGCCCGGCGTGACTTCGAAGAGGCGCTGCACGCGCGCCGCCGCCGCGAGGCCCTGGTGGACGAGATCCTCATCGGCGTGACCGTCGAGCCGGTGCCGGCCGACACGCCCACGGCCGCGGCCGGCACGGGCGTACCCGCGACCCGGGCGGCGGCCGGCGGCCGGGACAGCGGGGCGCAGCCGCCCACCGGGCGTACGGCCCGCTGAGACCGCCTCAGGCCAGCAGCGCCGCCGCCACGGTGGTGGCACGGTCCTCGTGCGGGGCGTACGCGTCGGGGTACGCCGAGACCTGCACGGCCTGGGCGGCGGCGGTGAGGCTCATGTCCTCCCAGCCGGGGATCTCGGCGAGGGCGGTGTAGAAGGCCCGGGCGGCGTACGACGGGCGCATCAGCTCGGCGACCGTGCCCCACCCGCTGCTGGGCCGCTGCTGGAACAGCCCGACCGAGTCGTGGTCGGAGCCGCTGCCCTGGTGCGGGTACTCGCTCGACTCCGGCAGCACGTCGCTGGCCAGGTTGTAGAGGTTGCTCTCCTGCATCGCGGTGGCGAGCGCCACGACCAGGGCGCGACGCGGCATCTTCAGCCCCACGCCGACGTCCACGATGATCTTCGCGTTGTCCATCTGCTGCTGGTCGAGCCCGGCGACCGGGCGCGGCCGGCGGGGCTTGACCGGCTTCTTGGGGGCCTTGCGGGTGACGGTGGGCCGGGGGGTGGGCGAGGCCGTGGGGGTGGGGGTGACCCGGGCCGGGGCGATGTCGCGGTCCAGCGACCGGGAGGCGCGCTCGTCGGCGATGGCGGCACGGTCGGCCAGCGCGTCGGCGATCGGCCGGACGGGCTGCGGGGCTTCCTGCCCGTCCCGGGTGGCGGCGAACGCGCCCAGGCCGAGGCAGCAGGTGACGCCGGTGGCCAGGGCGACCCGGACCGGGGTGGAGCCGAGCAGGGCGCGGCGCGGCGGCGGTTCGGGGGCCCGGTGACGGCCGATCGTCCGTTCGGTTGATGCGGCGTCCCTCGTGCGGGTGGTCGAGGGCGCGTCGGCCAGCTTCTGGGCGGTGGGGTCGTCGGGATGCACCCGCCGAGGCTAGATAGTCGACTGCCCGCTGCCATCGGCCCCAAGAGTGGCATGCGCCACAATTTGCCCGAATCCATGGTGTGGGACCGGTCGAACTCCGCTTATACCGGCATAACCTCGCCGATCAGGCGAGCCGGGTATTCCCGATTCGCCTGATCAGACCGGTCACCGGGACATGCGCGTACGTCGCTGTGGCTCGCGCTTCGGTCATCGTCCGACCGGTCGATGGTCGCATCCACCGAAAGGTGGTCCTCAGTGCCGGCCGTTCTCGGCTGGGCTGACCGTCAGCCGGTGCCGGGTGTTGTCGCTGCTGGAGAAGGGCCAGAGCCGATCGGCGTACTCGACCAGGTCGGCCAACTGCGCCCGGCTCAGACCGGCCGACGAGATCGAGGCGTGCACGTCGGCTCGGTACCGGCCGTCGTCGTCGCGCCCCAGCCTCGCCTCGGCGCGCACCTGGACCGTGTGCGCCTCGTCGGTGATCTCCCCGGCCGCCTCCACGGCGGCGTGGTGCAGGCAGGAGGCGAAGGCCGCCGCCAACAACTGCTCCGGTCTCAGGCCGGTGCAGTGCGCCGCCAGCGGCGACGCGAGCGGCGTGGAGAGCCCGCCGTCATCGGTTCGGACGTGGCCACCCTCGGCGGTGGCGGTGGCCTCGCGCAGCCAGGAACTCGGACTCGGCATCGCGTTCCTCCCGTCGCTCACCCGCCCGGCTACCCGGCCGGGGGCGGGCGAAACGCTCAGGTCAGCTCGCGTCGACGACCGACAGCGCCTCGGTGGGCTGTGCCGCCGCCCGCTCGGTCCACGGCGACGACGTCGCCGACGGTGGCCGTTGGGTGGGGATCGCCATCGGCACGTACACCCGGGCGTCCACGACCTCGGCCAGCAGCAGGGCCGTGACCAGGCTGGTCGGGCGCTCGGCGGGATCGTCCTCCAGGCAGCAGCGGCACAACTCGGACACCTCGGGCGGGAGGCCGTCGACCTCCGGCAGCGGCTCGGGCGGCCGGGACCGCCGCGCGGCCAGCAGCTCGGCCGGGTTCTGGGCCCGGTAGGGGAGACGGCCGGTGAGGCAGTAGTAGAGCAGCACGCCGAGGGCGTACATGTCGGCGGCCGGCGTGGCGGGGGCGCCGTCGAGCTGTTCGGGCGCCAGGTACGCCGGGGTGCCGAGCAGCATGCCGTCGGGCATCGGGTCCGCCGTGCCGGTCGGGGTGGCGATGCCGAAGTCGAGGACCTTGACCCCCGCCGGGGTGAGCATGACGTTGGCCGGCTTGACGTCGCGGTGCACGATGCCGCTCGCGTGCGCGGCGGACAGCGCGGCGGCGACCTCCGCGCAGACCCGTACCGAGATGCGCCAGTCCAGTGGGCCCGCCCGCAGGTGCGCCGCGAGGGTCTCGCCCTCGGCCAGCTCCATGACGATGTAGGGGACCCGGCGGCCGGGAAGCGTCGAGGAGGTGCCGAAGTCGTGCACGCTCGCGACGTTCGGATGCACCAACCGGGCCGCCGATCGGGCCTCCGTGCGGATCCGGTCCACCGTGTCGTGGTGGCCGTCCGGGCCGGGCGCGATCAGCTTCACGGCGACCGGTCGGTCCAGCACCCGATCGTGGGCCCGCCACACCTCGGACATCCCGCCGACGCCGATGCGCTGTTCGAGCTGGTACCGCCCGTCCAGCGTCCGCATCGTCAGCTCCTCGTCCTTGTCCCACCCGGCGGCGGGGCCTGGGAATCGCGGTACCCGGGGGCCGAGCTGGGCAAACCGCGTCGGCCGTCGATCACGCCGTACGTCGACCGGGGTCGCCGCCCGGTGCGGTAGCTTGCGACCCAGGGCCGTACGCACCGAGCGTGCCGGCATCGTCACGCAAAGGAGCGCCGCGATGGGCGAGGTCACCGTACGCTTCGTCGGCGGTCCCGCGGACGGGCTGGTCCGCGCGGTGCCGGCCGAGCCGGACGGCGCTCCTCCGCACCGGTGGATCATGCGGCATCCGGGCGGCACCGGCCCGACGCAGCCCGGCCCCGACCACCTCTACGAGCGCGACCAGCCCGACGGCCACGGCGGGTGGAGCATGCGCTTCGTCCGGACCGACGCGTACGGGGTGTCCGAGTGACCACGGTCGGAGGCTGAGCGGTGGCCCGGCGGCCCGGCCGCACAGCTGGCACACAGGCGGCGCAGAGGCGCGACACAGCGGAGGTGTCCACGATGGGGGGCATGGTCATCCAGGGGCAGACCGTGCCGGGCCGGATCGAGTTGCGCCGCCCGGACGGTGAACCGGTCCGCGTGCTGGTGGTGGACGACGAGGCGACGCTTACCGATCTGCTCTCGATGGCGCTGCGCTACGAGGGCTGGCAGGTGCGCAGCGCCGGCAACGGCATGGCGGCGTTGAGCGCCGCGCGGCAGTTCCAGCCGGACGCCGTCGTCCTCGACGTCATGCTGCCCGACCTCGACGGCTTCCAGGTGCTGCGTCGGCTGCGCGAGCACGCCCCGACCGTGCCGGTGCTCTTCCTGACCGCCCGGGACGCCGTCGAGGAGCGCATCGCCGGGCTGACCGTGGGCGGCGACGACTACGTGACCAAACCGTTCAGCCTGGAGGAGGTGATCGCCCGGCTCCGCGCGCTGCTGCGCCGCTCGGGCTTCGCGGTCGCCGCCCACGAGGAGGCGCTGCTGACCGTCGGCGACCTCACCCTCGACGAGGACAGTCACGAGGTCCGCCGTGCCGGCCAGCTCGTCACGCTGACCGCGACCGAGTTCGAGCTGCTGCGCTACCTGATGCGCAACCCGCGTCGGGTGCTCAGCAAGGCGCAGATCCTCGACCGGGTGTGGAACTACGACTTCGGCGGCCAGGCCAACGTGGTGGAGCTGTACATCTCGTACCTGCGCAAGAAGATCGACGCCGGGCGACCGCCGATGATCCACACGCTGCGCGGCGCGGGCTATGTCCTCAAACCCGCCGACTAGGGCACTCGCCCGGCTGCGGCGCTGGTGGGCCGGCCGACCGCTGCGGACCCGGCTGGTGCTCGCCCTGGTCGCGCTGCTCGCCCTGGTCAGCGTCGCCATCGGCGGGCTCACCACGCTGGCCCTGCGGCACGTGCTGGTCGCCCAGGTCGACACCCAGTTGACGATGGGGGACCGGCCGCGCGACCTGCCGCCGTGGTTCCGCCCGGGTGGCGACCCCGGGTGGCCCGCCCCACGGCCGGGCGTGGCCGCGCCGACCCCGCCGGAGCCTCCGCGCGGCTTCCCGCCGGGCTCGCTCGCCGTACGCCGTGCCGACGGCGTCACCACGGCGACGCGGAGCACCGCGAGCGGCAGCCTCGCCGACGTGCCCGCCGCCGACGCCGCACGGCTGGTCGCGCTGCCCACCGACGGCCGGCCCCGCACCGTCACCCTCGACCAGGGGGACGTCCGGGCGGTGGCCCGGCAACTGCCCAACGGGGTCGTGGTCGCCGTGGGCATTCCGCTCAGCGGCGTGCAGGACACCGTCTGGGCGCTGGTCGCCGCGCAGGCCGGGGTCGTCGGCCTCGGCCTGTTCCTGGCCGGTGGCGCGGGCGCGCTGATCGTCCGGGCCACGCTGCGACCGCTGAACCGGGTGGCCGCGACCGCCGCCCGGGTCACCGAGCTGCCACTGGACCGGGGCGAGGTGGCGCTCGCCGTCCGGGTGCCGGCCGCCGACACCGACCCGCGCACCGAGGTCGGCCAGGTCGGCGCGGCGTTGAACCGGATGCTGGGCCACGTCGCCGACGCGCTGGCCGCGCGGCAGGCCAGCGAGACGCGGGTACGCCAGTTCGTCGCCGACGCCAGCCACGAGCTGCGCACCCCGCTCGCGGCGATCCGTGGGTACGCCGAGGTGGCCCGGCGGGGCCGCGACGAGGTTCCCGCCGACGTGGCGCACGCCCTGCGCCGCGTCGAGTCCGAGAGCGCCCGGATGACCAGCCTCGTCGACGACCTGCTGCTGCTGGCCCGGCTCGACGCCGGCCGGCCGCTCGCGGCGGACCCGGTCGACCTGTCCGCCCTCGTGGTCGACGCGGTCAGCGACGCGCACGTCGCCGGCCCCGAGCACCACTGGCGGCTCGACCTGCCCGAGGTCGTCATCCGCGTGCCCGGCGACGCCGCCCGCCTGCACCAGGTGGTGGCGAACCTGCTGGCCAACGCGCGCGTGCACACCCCGCCCGGCACGACTGTCACCACCACTCTCGCCGTGGAGGCGGACGCCGCCGTCCTCACCGTCGCCGACGACGGGCCGGGCGTGCCGGCCCAGCTGCGACCGGAGATGTTCGAGCGGTTCGCCCGGGGTGACAGCTCCCGCTCCCGGGCGCACGGCAGCACCGGGCTCGGCCTGGCGATCGTGGCGGCCGTCGTCGAGGCGCACCACGGCACGGTCGGCGTCGACAGCCGTCCCGGCCGGACGGTGTTCGCCGTCCGCCTGCCGGATCCCACAGCTGACGCATAGGCGGCGCACGGGGTTCCGCCAGTTCGGCCGCCAAGGCTGGCGGCATGGACCGAACAGACACCCTGTCGACGACGCCCGGCGACCCGGTCGGGCCGCCGCACCCGAGCACGCGCCCCGAGGAACATCCGCCGCCGGCCGGCCGTGCGCCGACCTGGACCCGGCCCGCTCTGCTGGCCCTGCTCCTGGGCACCGGCCTGCTCTACCTCTGGGGCCTCGGCGCCTCCGGCTGGGCCAACTCGTTCTACGCGGCCGCCGCACAGGCCGGCTCGGTGAGCTGGAAGGCGTTCTTCTACGGCTCCTCCGACGCGGCCAACTCGATCACCGTGGACAAGACGCCCGCCTCGCTGTGGCTGATGGCCCTGTCGGTGCGGATCTTCGGGCTCAACAGCTGGGCGATGCTCGTCCCGCAGGCACTCTGTGGCGTCGCCTCCGTCGGCGTCCTGTACGCCAGCGTGAAGCGCTGGTACGGGCCGGTCGCCGGCCTGATCGCCGGTGTGGTGCTCGCCCTCACGCCGGTGGCGACGCTCATGTTCCGTTTCAACAACCCCGACGCGCTGCTCGTGCTCCTGCTGCTCGGCGGCGCGTACGCCACCGTGCGCGCGTTGGAGACGGCCAGCACCCGGTGGATCGTGCTGGCCGGCGCGCTGGTCGGCTTCGGCTTCCTGACCAAGATGCTCCAGGCCTTCCTGCTGGTGCCGGTGTTCGCCGGCGTCTACCTGCTGGCCGCCCCGACCGGGCTGTGGCGGCGGGTACGGCAACTGCTGCTGGCGGGTCTCGCGGTGGTGGTGTCCGCCGGCTGGTGGGTGGCCGTCGTCGAACTCGTCCCGGCCGGCGCGCGTCCGTACGTCGGCGGGTCGCAGGGCAACAGCATCCTGGAGTTGACCCTCGGCTACAACGGGCTCGGCCGGATCACCGGCGACGAGGTGGGCAGCGTCGGCGGGGGCGCCGGACGGATGGGCGGCGGCGGTGGGCCGTTCTCGGGGCGGACGGGCCTGCTGCGGATGTTCGACGGCGAGGTCGGCGGTCAGATCTCCTGGCTGTTGCCGGCCGCGTTGATCCTGCTGGTCGCGGGCCTGGTGGTGGCCGGTCGGGCCGCGCGTACCGACCGCACCCGGGCCGGTCTGCTGCTGTGGGGTGGCTGGCTGCTGGTGACCGGACTGATCTTCAGCTTCATGTCCGGGATCTTCCACGCCTACTACACCGTGGCGCTCGCGCCGGCCGTCGGCGCGCTGGTCGGCATCGGCGTCACCGTGCTCTGGCGGCAGCGCCGTCCGCGGCCCGCCCCGGCCGCCGACGCGCACGAGGAACCGGCGCTGGTGTCCCGGTGGCAGCGGTGGCGTCCGCTGGCCGCCACGGCGACCCTCGCCGCCACCCTCGCGGTCACCGTCTGGTGGGCGTGGGTGCTGCTCGGGCGCAGCCCCGACTGGTACCCGTGGCTGCGCACGGCGGTCCTGGTCGCCGGTCTGCTCGGCGCGGCCCTGCTCCTGTCGACCGTCCGACTGCCCCGGTGGCTGGGGGCCGTGGCACTGGGCGTCGGCGCGGCGGCGGCCCTCGCGGGGCCGGCGGCGTACGCGGCGCAGACCGCCGCGACCCCGCACACCGGCTCGATCCCGAGCGCCGGCCCGGCGGTGGCGGGCGGATTCGGCCGCGGCGGCTTCCCCGGCGGACGACCGCCCGGCGGGATGGCGTTCCCCGGCGGCGGGCAGTTCCCCGGCGACGGCCGCAACGGCGCTCAGCCGCCCGGCGGCGACGGCCGCAACGGCGCTCAGCCGCCCGGCGGCGACGGCCGCAACGGCAACCAGAACGGCGGACGGTCCCCGGGCTTCCCGGGCGGCGGTCAGGCGCCCGGTGCTCCCGGCGGCGGTCAGGCGCCGGGCTTCCCCGGTGGCTTCCGCGGCGGCGGCCAACTACCCGGCTTCCCCGGTGGTGGCCGGGAGGCCGGCGGCGGCATGGGCGGTCTGCTCGACGCCCGCGAACCCAGCGCCGCGCTGCGCGAGTTGCTCGAGCGCGACAGCGATGACTTCACCTGGGTGGCGGCCACCATCGGTTCCAACAACGCCTCCGGTTATCAGTTGGCCACCGGCGATCCGGTGATGCCGATCGGCGGGTTCAACGGCAGCGATCCGTCACCGACCCTCGCCCAGTTCCAGCGCTACGTGGCCGACCACAGGATCCACTACTTCGTGGGTGGTGGTGGCTTCCGTGCCAACGGTGGCAGCTCGGCCTCGCAGGAGATCTCCACCTGGGTCGAGGAGACGTTCACCGCGCAGACCGTGGACGGGGTCACCGTCTACGACCTGAGCACCGGCGCGGACGCGTCGTGACCGCGCTCAGCGGCCCGCGTCCCGCCGTCCGGACCCGGTCCACCACCACCGGGGCGGTGCTGGACGTGGTGATCCCCGTCTACAACGAGGAGATCGACCTCGGGCCGTGCGTACGCCGGCTGCACGCCCACCTCACCGAGCACTTCCCGTACCCGTTCCAGATCACCGTCGCCGACAACGCCAGCGTGGACGGCACCCTGACGGTCGCCGAGGACCTGCGCGCCGAACTGCCGGGCGTCGAGGTGCTGCACCTGGACGCCAAGGGTCGGGGACGCGCGCTGTCCGCCGCGTGGTCGGCCTCGTCCGCGCCGGTGCTGGCGTACATGGACGTGGACCTGTCCACCGATCTCGCGGCGCTGCTGCCGCTGGTCGCGCCGCTCATCTCCGGCCACTCCGATCTGGCGATCGGCACCCGGCTGGCGCGTACGTCCCGGGTGGTGCGCGGCGCCAAACGGGAGGTCATCTCCCGGGCCTACAACCTGCTGCTGCGCGGCGCGCTGTTCGCGCGGTTCTCCGACGCGCAGTGCGGGTTCAAGGCGATCCGCGCGGACGTGGCCGGTGAGCTGCTGCCCCTCGTGCGGGACACCGGGTGGTTCTTCGACACCGAGCTGCTGGTGCTGGCGCAGCGGGCCGGGCTGCGCATCCACGAGGTGCCGGTGGACTGGGTCGACGACCCGGACAGTCGCGTCGACATCGTCGCCACCGCCCTGGCCGACCTGCGGGGGATGGGTCGACTCGGGCGGTCCCTGGTGACCGGCGCGCTGCCCCTGGCCGAGCTACGTGCCCAGCTCGGTCGGGCACCGCTGGCCGCGCCACCGGCACAGGTGCCGGTCGGGCTTCCCGGGCAGCTGGTCCGGTTCGCCGCCGTCGGGGTGGCCAGCACGCTGGCGTACCTGCTGCTGTTCGTGACCACCCGGGGCGCCCTCGGCGCGCAGCCGGCGAACCTGCTGGCGCTGTTTCTGACGGCGGTGGCGAACACGGCCGCGAACCGACGGCTGACGTTCGGGATCACCGGTAGCCGCAATGCCGGTCGGCACCACGCGCAGGGGCTGCTGGCGTTCGGCCTCGGCCTGGCGTTGACCAGTGGCGCGCTGGCGGCGCTGCACGCGCTCGTCGCCGTACCCGCCCGGTCGGTGGAACTGGCCGTGCTGGTGGTCGCGAACCTGGTCGCCACCGTGCTGCGCTTCGTGCTGCTGCGCCTGGGCATGCACCACCGGCGCAGCTAGGCCAGCATCTGCGCGAGGACCTCGACGACGCGCCGGGTGTGCCGCCCGTCGGGGTCCTCGTCGGGGTTCAGGTCGGTCACGCTCATCCCGAGCAGCCGGTCGGCGCGCGCCAACGGCGTGACCAGTGCGACGAGGTCCGCCCACCGTGGCCCGTCCGGCTCCGGGTAGGTCACCGCCGGCAGGTCGCGCGGATCCACCACGTCCAGGTCGAGGTGCAGCCAGGCCGGCCCGTCGCCGCCGCCGGCCAGGCCCGCCCCGACCGCTCCGGCGCCGAGGCGCAGCAGGTCGGCGGCGGGCACCTGGTGGATCGCCGGGTCGATCCGGGCCGCCTCGACACGGCTGTCCTCGTCGGTGGGCGGTCGGTGGCCGAGCAGGTGCACCCGGGCGGGGTCGAGCAGCGCGTCGTCGACGCCGATCGCGGCGGCCGGGCCGTGCCCGGTGACCACCGACAGGTCCATGTCGGCGGCCTCGCCGGTCGGCGACGTCGCGCCGTCGAGGAAGTCGGGATGCGCGTCGACGAACCACAGCTCGGTCGTGCGGGGCAGCGCGCGGCAGATGCCGGGCAGGATCGCGCAGTCGCCGCCGAGCACCAGCGGTCGGTGACCGTCCGCGATCAGCCCGCCGATCCGCGCGCTGATCGCGGCGCCGGCCTGGACCAGGCCGGCGGCGTCGATCACCCCGCTCGCCGGCTCCCGGTTCGGGTCCCGCAACCGGGCCTCGTCGATCTGCCCGTCGTCGTCGGCGGCCAGGGCGTCCAGCAGGCCGGCCCGACGCAGGGCGGCCGGCGCCCGCTCCTCGCCGCGCCGAGCGCCGGAGGAGTCCAGTGGCGCGTCCACGACCATCCAGCGCACGCTTCGCAGCCTACCGAGGCAGGCCGCTTCCTGTGGCCGGGCTGGGAGTCCTCGGATGTGGGCGCGGTGGCGCGGACGAGCAGCGTACGGTGATGGACAAGTCCGGCTTACTGGGTCAAAAGCCTCATTGCTGTCGCCCCGGGACGCCGGTGTCGAGACGGGCGAGGGGAAGGAGCGGTCGGTGATCCATCTGGCCTACCTGGACGCGGGATCGGGCAGCCTGATCGTGCAGGCCGTCGTCGGCGGGGTGGCCGGCGTCGCGGTCGCCGCCAGGCTCTACTGGCGGCGGCTGGTCGACCGGTTCCGCCGGCAGCCCACCGACCAGCGGTAACGGTCGCGGCGACCATGACGAGCACACCCACCGGGGTACGCCCCGAGCCCGCCTCCTTCCGCGACCCCGCCAACCGGGTCTTCCACGTCGGCGACGAGGTGCTGCGCGGCCTCGACGCCCAGGCCGCCGCGCACTGGCGCACCCTCGCGGCCAGCCCGTTCTTTCCCACCCTCGTCTCGGCGGGCAAGGTCTGCGCCACCGAGGACGCCCCCGCGACGCTGGCGCCCGCCGCCGGCCCCGAATGGGCGGCGGTGCTGCGCCACGAACGCATCCCGTTCGTCTCGCACCCGTACGAGTGGTCCTTCGCCATGCTGCGCGACGCCGCGCTGCTGCACCTGGAGATCCTGCGTACCGCCCTCGCCGAGGGGTTCACCACCAAGGACGGCTCCGCCTACAACCTCCAGTGGCGCGGCGCGAAACCCGTCTTCATCGACATCGGCTCCTTCACGCCGGTCCGCGACGGCGAACCGTGGGCCGGCTACCGCCAGTTCTGCCAGACCCTGCTCTACCCGCTGCTGCTCACCGCGCACCTGGGCGTGGACTTCCAACCCTGGCTACGCGCCCAGGTGGACGGCATCGAGGCCGAGCAGTTGCGTCCCCTCTTCGGCGGAACCCGTCGGCTGCGCCCCGGCGTCCTGACCCACCTGCACCTGCACGGCGCGATGCAGCAACGCAACGCCGCCGCCAGCACCACCGACGTCAGGGCCCAGCTCCGGGCCGCCGGCTACTCGCGCCAGTTGCAGGCGGCCACCGTACGCGGCATCGAGAAGCTGGTTCGCCGCCTGGAGCACCGCCCCTCCGGCAGCCACTGGTCGGACTACCAGCGCACCTGCGGCTACTCGGCGCGCGACCGGGTCGCCAAGGAGCAGTTCGTGGTCGCCGCCGTGGCCGCCGCCGGCCGTCCCCGCCTGGTGCTCGACCTCGGGGCCAACGACGGCCGGTACTCCCGACTGGCCGCCGGGCACGCCGACTACGTGGTCGCCGTCGAGCAAGACCCGGCGGTGGTCGACGAGCTGTACCGGGCGCTGCGCTCCGAGGGGCAGCAACAGATCCTGCCGCTGGTGGTCGACCTGGCCGACCCGTCCCCGGGCGGCGGCTGGCGCGGCGTCGAGCGGGCCGGCTTCGCCCAGCGGGCGTCGGCGGACGTCGTGCTCGCCCTGGCTCTCGCGCACCACCTGGCGATCGGCCGCAACGTGCCGCTGCCGGAGGTCGTCGACTGGCTGGCCGGGCTGACCGCTCCCGGCGGGGCCGTGGTGGTGGAGTTCGTCCACCCGGACGACCCGATGGCCGCCCGGCTGCTGGCGAACAAGCCCGACGGCCTCTTTCCCGACTACCGGCGGGACACCTTCGAACGGCTCCTCGCCGCCCGGGGCCGGATCACCGACCGGCTGGAACTGCCCTCGGGCACCCGCACGCTCTACCGGACGGTGATGGGTGGCTGACCCGCCCGTCGAGCCCGCGCCGCCCGCCTCGTCACCGTCGACCCGGCCCCCCGCCGCTGTCGGACGGGGGGAGCGGGGGTGGCGCGGGGAGCTGGGCCGGGTGCTGGAGATCGTCGCGCTGGTCGGGCTGGTCGTCACCCAGCCGCTGCTGGACGTGCTCGGCCGCAGCCCCGACTTCTTCCTGTTCCACCGCGCCGACACCGGCCAGATCCTGCTGCTGGTCGCGCTGGTGGCGCTCGTACCCACCCTGCCCGTGGCGGCGCTGGGCGCGCTCAGCCGATTGGCCGGCCGGACCCTCCGCGCGCTCACCCACACGGCGCTGGTGGGCCTGCTGGTAGCTGCCCTCGCCGTGCAGGTGGGTCGGCACGCGACGACGCTTCGGGGCGTACCCCTGCTGGGTCTTGCCGGTCTGGCCGGTGTGGCCGGCGCGGCGGCGCACCGGCGGTGGCGGGCCCCGGTCCGCGCGCTGCGACTGGCCGCCGCCGGGCCGGTGGCGTTCGTGGCGCTGTTCCTGTTCGTGTCGCCCACCTCGGCGGTCGTGCTGCCGCGCGGCGACGGCGGCGCGGTCGGCACCGCGCAGGGCAGCGCCGTGCACCCGCCGGTGGTCATGCTGATCCTCGACGAGCTGCCGCTGGTCAGCCTGCTCGGCGGCGACGGCCGGATCGACGCGGCACGGTTCCCGCACTTCGCCGAGCTGGCCGGAGCGTCGACCTGGTACCGCAACGCCACCGGGGTCAGCGGCTGGACGCCCAACGCGCTGCCGGCGATGCTCACCGGCCGCTACCCGGCGCGGTCGGTGGCGCCGCACTACTCGCAGTACCCGGACAACCTGTTCACCGCCTTCGGCGGCCTGTACGACATCCAGGCCGAGGAGAGCATCACCCGGCTCTGCCCACCCAGCCGCTGCGAACAGCCGGTCGCCCCCGAACAGGGACTCGGCGTGCTGGTGAAGGAGACCGGCAAGCTGCTCGGCCGGATCGCCGGGCCGACGGAGAGCGCGGTCGACCCGGAGGACTCGTACCGGGAGCGGACGCGCGCCGAGGCGGGCCTGGACGCCGCCGAGCCGGTGCCGGCCGACCCCAAGTTCCGCTGGGACAGCCTCGACGACAACCAACCCGCCCGGTTCACCAGCTTCCTCGCCGGGCTGAAGCCGCAGCCCCGGCCCACCCTGCACTTCCTGCACCTGCTGATGCCGCACTCCCCATGGGCGTACCTGCCGTCCGGCGCGCGGTACGACGCCCCCGAGGACCTGCCCAACGACGGCGCCGGCTGGATCGACCTGGCCCGTCAACGTCACCTCGCCCAACTCGGCTACACCGACCGGCTGATCGGCGAAACGCTGCGCACACTGCGCGCCAGCGGCCTCTACGACCAGGCCCTCGTCGTCGTCACCGCCGACCACGGGGTGAGCTTCACACCGGGCGCGCAGGGCCGGGGGATGGACGCCATCAAGGCCGCCGCCGGCGAGGTCGCCTGGGTGCCGATGTTCGTCAAGGAACCACGGCAGCAGACCGGCCGGGTGGACGACCGCAACTGGGAACACGTCGACCTGCTGCCCACCGTCGCCGACGAGGCCGGCATCCGCCTGCCCTGGCGGGTCGACGGTCGCTCCGCCCGCCAGAGCCCGCGCGCCGACGCCACGAAACACTTCTACGACACCCCCGGCCAGGCGGTCACCTTCCCCGGCGGGGTACCCACCCCACCGCCGCTGCCGACACCACACCGGCTGGTCGGCACCGAGGTACGCGCCGGCCCCAGCGGCGGCAGCGCCCGCGTCGCCGACCTGGCCGCGTTCCGGGCCACCGATCCGGACACCGGCACCCTCCCGGCACTCGTCTGGGGTGACGTGCCCGATGCCATACCGGACGGCACGCTGCTGGCCGTCGCCGTCAACGGCCGGATCGGCGCGGTCGTCCCGGTGGTGCCGACCGACCCGGGCGGGCGTCGGTTCGCCGCGCTGCTCACCGACGACCGGCTGTTCCACGCCGGCACCAACCAGCTCGACCTCTACCAGGTCACGGCCACGGGTACGCTGCGCCGCCTGACGCTGTCCTGAAACCGGCTGTCCGTCGGACTGCCGGGGACAGGTCGTTTGCGGCTTTCGTGGGCTTCCCGCCTGCCGGGATTGCGGGTTTCCCGGCCTGCTGGTCGGGAATCGGGTGACGCATACCTCACCGCCGAACCACGGCGGGCAGTGTCCCCCGAGCCGCAATTACGGTAGAAGCGAAGGCAATTCAACGTAGATCTGCCGGCGAAGCGAGGAACCACATGACGGAAGTCAAGCTCGACCACCCCGGCGGGCAGCTGTCGATGCCGGTGCATTCCGCGGTCGAGGGCCCCGCTGGCATCGGGGTGAGCAAGCTGTTGAAGGAAACCGGGATGACGACGTACGACCCCGGTTTCGTCAACACCGCGGCTGCCTCATCCGCGATCACCTACATCGACGGCGACGCGGGCATCCTGCGTTACCGGGGGTACCCGATCGAGCAACTGGCCGAGAAGTCCTCCTTCCTGGAGGTCTCGTACCTGCTCATCTACGGTGAGCTGCCCACCGAGCAGCAGCTGACCGAGTTCACCGAGTGGATCCGGCGGCACTCGCTGCTGCACGAGGAGATGCGTCGGTTCTTCGACGGCTTTCCCCGCGACGCCCACCCGATGGCGGTGCTGTCGTCCGCCGTGAGCGCGCTGTCGACCTTCTACCAGGACAGCCTGGACCCGTTCGACTCCGAGCACGTGGAGATCTCCACGGTCCGGCTCATGGCGAAGGTCCCCACCATCGCCTCGTACGCGTACAAGAAGTCCATCGGGCAGCCGCTGCTGTACCCGGACAACTCCCTCGGGTACGTGGACAACCTGCTGCGCATGACGTTCGGCGTGCCGGCGGAGCCGTACGAGGTCGACCCGGTCATGTCGAAGGTGCTGGACATGCTCTTCGTCCTGCACGCCGACCACGAGCAGAACTGCTCCACGTCGACCGTCCGGCTGGTCGGCTCCAGCAACGCCAACCTGTTCGCCTCCGTCTCGGCGGGCGTGAACGCGCTGTTCGGCCCGCTGCACGGCGGTGCGAACCAGGCGGTGCTGGAGATGCTCCAGCAGATCCACGCCGGTGACGACGACGTCCGGTCCTTCGTCCGCAAGGTCAAGGACAAGCAGGACGGCGTCAAGCTGATGGGCTTCGGCCACCGGGTCTACAAGAACTACGACCCACGGGCGGCGATCGTCAAGAAGGCCGCGCAGGACGTGCTGGGCCGGATGGCCAAGCCGGACCCGCTGCTGGACATCGCCATGGAGCTGGAGGAGATCGCCCTCGCCGACGACTTCTTCGTCTCCCGGCGGCTCTACCCGAACGTGGACTTCTACACCGGCCTGATCTACAAGGCCATGGGCTTCCCCACGAAGATGTTCACGGTGCTCTTCGCGCTCGGCCGGCTCCCCGGCTGGATCGCCCAGTGGCGCGAGATGATCAGCGACCCGGAGACCAAGATCGGCCGTCCGCGGCAGGTCTACGTCGGCGCCGCCGAGCGGGACTACGTCCCGTTCAACGAGCGCTGACCTCCGCTCCTTTCACGACCGCAGGCCGCCGATCCGCTTCAGGGTCGGCGGCCTGCGTCGTCTTCGGTCGACCTTGATCGGCTCGGGTTCCGTCGTCCTGGCCTGCTGGTCGGGGTCAGAAGGCGGAGATGTCGCGGGCTCGTTCGCTGCGGCTCAACGCGCCGATCAGCGCGGACTGGCCGTGTCGGCGCACAGCCAGCCGGACGAGCAGGTCGCGTACGGGGTCGAAGACCCCCGCCGGAAAGACCGGGGTGGGCACGCCGACGCTGACCGCGAGGTCGTCGCTGTGTACGACGATCTCCAACTGGCGCGTGAGCAGGAAGTCGGCGCGTCGCAGGGACCAGCCCTGCCACGGGATCGGCACCAGGTCGAGGGCTGCTCCCCGGGTGAGCAGGTCGTTTACCTGTGTCAGCGCCTCGCCGGAGCGGGCGTGCAGGTCGTCCGGTCCGCGGAGCGCGTCGGCCTCGTCCGGGCCGGCCGCGACCGCGTCCTCGTCCGGGGTGCCCTCGGTGACCCAGGCGGCCCGCTCGTAGTGGCTGTCGGCCGATTCCAGGGTGGGCAGGTCGGCGGACGCGGGCAACAACTCCGCCGCACGGATCGCCTGCCGCCCGAGGTGGCACGCCAGCGCGCCCACGGACAGGTGCGGCAGGGCGCTCGGGCGCGACCACCGCGCGGCCACCTCGGGGTGCCGGATCAGGTCCAGCGCGATCGAAGCGGCGATCGGGAAGGCGGAATCCAGAGCGTCAACGGGACGAGACATCAGCACATTCTGGCAGGACGAGCCGCGCCCGGCACGACCGGCGAAATCGCCTCGGGTCGGCGGGGCGGGCGACAAGGATGCGCGGGCGGCGATCCACACCGAGGAAGACCGGGCGGCGATCCACACCGACGAAGAGCGGTGGAGCCGCGACACCGGGGCGGACCGGGAGGTTGCCGCGCGCGTCCTTTGCTCTGCTTCAATCCAGGAAACACCTGGCGTCCGATAATCGGACACCGGGTGTTTCCCCCGTTGAAGCAGAGCAAAGGACGTGAGGGGGAGGTGGGGTCGTCCGGCTGGGGGCGTCGACGCTCCGGGTGCCGCCCCGGCTCGCCGGTGGTGTCGGGGGCGGGTGTGCCCTTTCCGTGGTCGAGGCGCACGGGCGGGCGGTGACCGGCTCGGCCTACGGGAAGTCGGGGTGTCACCGGGCACGGGACACCCCGACTTCTAGGAACGCGAGTCGATCACCGCACGTGCGCGTCGGGCACGCGCGCTCGGAGGCGTCAGCGGAGGCCGGCGGCGGCCAGCAGGTTGCCGTCGGGGAGCGCCGGAAGCGCCCGGCCCTGCGACATGCGCTGTTCGGCGCGCTCGGTCGTGAACGCGGCGTCGTTGGCGATGGCGGCGCCGTAGCTGGCGGCGGTGCGCTGGGCGATGGCGGTCCAGCCGTACTGCTCGGTGACCATCCGACGGGCCCGGCGGGCCATGGCGCGGGCGCGCTCGCGGTCGGACAGCAGCGCGTCGACGGCGTCGGCGAGGCTGTCCGGGTCGTGCGGGCGGAACGTCATGCCGGTCGCTCCCGACTCGACGATCTCGGCGAGGCCACCGGTGGCGGCGACGGCCAGGGGCGCACCGGCGGCGGCCCCTTCGAGGGCGACCATGCCGAACGGCTCGTAGATGCTCGGCACGGCGAAGCAGTCGGACGCGGCCATCAGCGCCGGCAGGTCGGTGCCGCCGAGGAAGCCGGGCATGCTGACCATGCCGCCGAGGCCACGGAGGTGCACCTCGGCCTCCAGGTCGGCGCGGTACGGGCCGTCGCCGGCGATCACGGCGCGCAGCCCGGGGTGCCGCTCGCGCAGCCGGGGGAGAGCGGCGACGAGGTGCTGGACGCCCTTCTCGTACACCAGCCGACCGGCGAAGGTCACCAGCGGGCCGTCCCCGGCGAACCGGGCCCGGGCCGCCGCCACGTCGCGTGCCGGCACCTTCCAGCGGTACGACTCGACGCCGTTGGCGACCACGTCGACCCGGCTGGCCGGTACGCCGAACAGGGCGTTGACCTCGTCGCGCATGTAGCCGGAGCAGACGATCACCCGGTTGGACTCGCTGCTGAGCCACTGCTCGACGCCGTGGATGGTGCGGTTCATCTCCTCGGGCAGCCAGCCCTGGTGCCGGCCCGCCTCGGTGGCGTGGATGGTGCTGACCAGCGGGATGTCCAGGTGGTCGCGCAACGTCATCGCGGTGTGCGCGACGAGCCAGTCGTGGGCGTGGATGACGTCGTAGGCGCCGGCCTGGGTGGCGCGCAGTGCGGTGCGGGTGAGGGTGTGGTTGAACGCCATGGTCCACGCCAGCAGCGAGCCGGTGGCGAGGGGGAACGTCACCGGGTCTTCGGGGGCGCGCAGGATGCGTACGCCGTCGGCGTACTCCTCCAGGGGTGCGCCCTCGGCGTGGCGGGTGACGACGGTGACCTCGTGCCCGGCGGCGGCCAGGGCCACGGACAGGGCGTGGACGTGGCGGCCGAGGCCGCCGACGAGCACCGGCGGGTACTCCCACGACAGCATGAGGATGCGACGGGTCTGCGGCGGCACACCGGGACCGCGCTGCGCCGGCACGGCGGAGCCGGGCTGCGCGGACGGACCGGGCGAGGTCGACGGCTGGGGCCGGGAGGTCACGGTGGGCCGGTGGGTTCGGTCCTTGGTGGCAGCGAGCTGCTCATCGACCCGCAGGGTCGTCACATCTGTCTCCGTCCAGGCATGGAGGGGCGCGCCGGCGTCAGTGGCGGCGGAGAGGGTGGAAAAAAGGTGGCCGAGGGCCGACGGGCGCACGCTGGCGCGTGTCCCCCGACAAGCAAAGGCCATCGGACGCCGGTTCGCACCTCCAAATCGGCCATGGTGACGGAAGACACCTGAGGGGTGTAGCGCGCATCAGACAGGTGGATTCCGGTCACCGCCTGAAAGGATGGATTGGCGCGCCCGGGGCGGGGGCACTACCCGCTTGCGCGCGGGCGGCTGAGCCGGCGCGCACATCACCATGGCTTGAGGGAGCGACATGCAGGTCTGGCCGGGCGAGCGGTATCCCCTGGGCGCCACCTACGACGGGATGGGCACCAACTTCGCCATCTTCTCCGAGGTGGCCGAGCGGATCGAGCTGTGCCTGTTCGACGAGTGGGACACCGGCGCGGAGCGCCGTATCGAGTTGCGCGAGGTCGACGCGTACGTCTGGCACGCGTACCTGCCGGGCATCGAGCCGGGGCAGCGCTACGGCTACCGGGTGTACGGGCCGTACGACCCCGCGAACGGGCTGCGCTGCAACCCGCACAAGCTGCTGCTCGACCCGTACGCCAAGGCCATCGACGGTGACGTCACGTGGGACCCGGCGGTGTACGACTACGAGCTGGGCGACCCGGAGACGATGAACGAAACCGACTCGGCGCCGTTCATGCCGAAGTCGGTGGTGGTGAACCCGTACTTCGACTGGGGCAACGACAAGCCGCCGCGCACCCCGTACCACCACTCGGTGATCTACGAGGCGCACGTGCGCGGGCTGACGATGCGGCACCCGGACATCCCGGAGGAGCTGCGCGGCACGTACGCGGGGATCGCCTCGCCGCCGATGATCGAGTACCTGACGCGGCTCGGGGTGACGGCGATCGAGCTGATGCCGGTGCACGAGTTCGTGCACGACCACCGGCTCGTCGACCTGGGGCTGCGCAACTACTGGGGCTACAACACCATCGGCTTCTTCGCCCCGCACCACGGCTACTCCGCGCTGGGCCGGACCGGCCAGCAGGTGCAGGAGTTCCGGGGCATGGTGAAGGCGCTGCACGCGGCCGGCATCGAGGTCATCCTCGACGTGGTCTACAACCACACCGCCGAGGGCAACCACCTCGGCCCGACGCTGAGCTTCAAGGGTGTGGACGCCCCGAGCTACTACCGGCTCAGCGAGGAGGACCGCCGCTACTTCGTCGACTACACCGGCACCGGCAACAGCCTCAACGTGCGCAGCCCGCACTCACTGCAACTGATCATGGATTCGCTGCGCTACTGGGTGACCGAGATGCACGTCGACGGCTTCCGGTTCGACCTGGCGGCCACCCTGGCCCGCGAGTTCTACGAGGTGGACCGGCTCTCCACCTTCTTCGAGGTGGTGCAGCAGGACCCGGTGGTCAGCCGGGTGAAGCTGATCGCCGAGCCGTGGGACGTCGGCCCCGGCGGCTACCAGGTGGGCAACTTCCCGCCGCTGTGGACGGAGTGGAACGGCAAGTACCGCGACACCGTGCGGGACTTCTGGCGCGGTGAGCCGGCCACCCTCGCCGAGTTCGCGTCCCGCATCTCTGGTTCCGCCGACCTCTACCAGGACGACGGCCGCCGCCCGTTCCACAGCATCAACTTCGTCACCGTGCACGACGGGTTCACCCTCAACGACCTGGTGTCCTACAACGACAAGCACAACGAGGCCAACGGCGAGGAGAACCGCGACGGCGAGAGCCACAACCGGTCCTGGAACTGCGGGGTCGAGGGTGACACCGACGACGAGGCGGTCCTCGCGCTGCGGGCCAAGCAGCGGCGCAACTTCCTGGCCACGCTGATGTTGTCGCAGGGCGTGCCGATGATCGGCCATGGCGACGAGTTGGGGCGTACCCAGCACGGCAACAACAACGCCTACTGCCAGGACAGCGAGCTGGCCTGGATCGACTGGGACAACGCCGACGAGCAGTTGCTGGACTTCGTGCGCACGCTCACCGACTTCCGCAAGCGCCACCAGGTGTTCCGTCGCCGCCGGTTCTTCACCGGCCTGCCGGTGGGCGGGCGCGGCACCGACGAGCCGCTGCCGGACCTGGCGTGGCACACCCCGGACGGGCGGGAGATGACCGGCGAGGACTGGGGCAACGACTTCGGCCGGTCGGTGGCGCTGTTCGTCAACGGCGAGGGCATCCGCGAGCGCGGCCAGTACGGCCAGAAGCACCACGACGCCTCGTTCCTGCTGTGCTTCAACGCCCACGACGCGCCGCTGGACTTCACCATGCCCGGCAGCGAGTACGGGCAGAAGTGGGAACGCGTGATCAGCACCGCCGAACCGGAGCCGGGCGACGCCACGGTGATCAGCGCGGGCGGCACCATCCGGGTACCGGACCGGTCCCTCGTCGTGTTGGAGAGGATGATCTGACATGCCGGCCACCCCTCCCAAGGCCACCTACCGCGTCCAGGTCCGCCCCGGTTTCGACCTGGACGCCACCGCCGCGATCGTCGACTACCTGCACGACCTCGGCGTCAGCCACCTCTACAGCGCCCCGCTGCTGGCCGCCACGCCCGGCTCGCAGCACGGCTACGACGTCGTCGACCACCGGTCCGTCAATTCGGAGCTGGGCGGGGAAGCTGCCCGGCAGCGGCTGGTGCGCGCCCTGCGCGACAAGCGGCTCGGCCTGGTCGTCGACATCGTGCCCAACCACGCCGGGGTCGCCGTACCGCCGGCCAACCCGGCCTGGTGGGACGTGCTGCGCCGGGGGCGCGACTCGTCGTACGCCGACTGGTTCGACATCGACTGGGACCGGGGCCGGCTGCTGCTGCCGGTCCTGGCCGACGACCCGGCCGCCCTGGACGACCTGAAGGTCGTCGACGGCGAGCTGCGCTACCACGAGCACCGCTTTCCGATCGCCGACGGCACGGGCGACGGCAGCGCCCGCGAGGTGCACGACCGGCAGCGCTACGAGCTGGTCTCCTGGCGACGCGGGGACGCCGAGCTGACGTACCGCCGGTTCTTCGCCATCGCGGGCCTGGCGGGCCTGCGGGTGGAGGACCCGGCGGTGTTCGCGGCCGTGCACGAGCTGATCCTGCGCTGGGCCGCCGACGGGGAGGTCGACGGCATCCGCGTCGACCACCCGGACGGCCTGCGCGACCCGGCCGGCTACCTCGCGCGGCTGCGCGAGGCCGCGCCGGACGCCTGGCTCGTGGTGGAGAAGATCCTGGAGTACGGCGAGGAGCTGCCGGACTGGCCGGTGGACGGCACCACCGGGTACGACGCTCTCGCCGCCGTGAACGGCCTCTTCGTCGACACCGACGCCGAGGGCGACTTCACGGTGCTGGACACCCGGCTGACCGGGCAGCGCACCTCGTGGGAGGACCTGACCCACTCGACCAAGCTGGCGGCCGCCACCACGCTGCTCGGCGCCGAGCTGACCCGGCTCGCCGCGCTCGCCCCCGAGGTGCCGACCGAGCAGGCCCGCGCGGCCCTCGCCGAGCTGGCGGCGGTGTTCCCGGTCTACCGGGGCTACCCGCCGCAGGGCGCCCGGCACCTCGCCGCCGCCCGCTCCGAGGCCGGTCGCCGCCGCCCCGACCTGACCGGCGCACTGGACGCCATCACCCGCCGGCTGCGTGACCCCGACGACGAGCTGGGCATGCGCTTCCCGCAGCTCACCGGCGCGGTGATGGCCAAGGGCGTCGAGGACACCGCCTTCTACCGCTGGACCCGGTTCGTGGCGCTCAACGAGGTGGGCGGCAGCCCCGCCCACTTCGGCGTACCGCCGGCGGAGTTCCACCGCTTCGCCGCCGCCCGCCAGGTCCGCTGGCCCGCCAGCCAGACCACCCTCTCCACCCACGACACCAAGCGCGGCGAGGACGTCCGCGCCCGCCTCGCCGTACTCAGCGAGCTGCCGGGTCGGTGGGCGGAACAGGTCACGACCTGGATGGAGTACGCGCCGCTGCCCGACCCGGCGTTCGCCCACCTGCTCTGGCAGACGGCCGTCGGCGCGTGGCCGATCGAGCGGGAGCGGCTGCACGCGTACGCCGAGAAGGCCGCCCGGGAGGCCGCGGCCTCGACCAGTTGGGCGGACCCCGACCCGGGCTTCGAGCAGGCCATGCACGCGGTCATCGACCGCATGTACGACGACCCGGCGCTGCACGACGAGCTGACCGAACTCGCCGCCGCGATCGCCCCGGCCGGCTGGTGCAACTCCCTCGGGCAGAAGCTGATCCAGCTCACCATGCCCGGCGTCCCGGACACATACCAGGGCACCGAGCTGTGGGACAACTCCCTGGTCGACCCGGACAATCGCCGGCCGGTCGACTTCGACGTACGCCGGGAGATGCTGGCGCGGCTCGACGGCGGCTGGCGTCCCCCGGTCGACACCGACGGAGCGGCGAAGCTGCTCGTCGTGTCGCGGACGCTGCGCCTGCGGCGGGCGCACCCGGAGCTGTTCACCACCTACCGGCCGGTGCCGGCGCACGGGCCGGTAGGCCGGCACGTGGTGGCCTTCGACCGGGGTGGCGTGATCGCCGTGGCGACCCGACTGCCGCTGGGCCTGGCACGTGCCGGTGGCTGGTGTGACACAGCCCTGTCGCTTCCTGTTAACGAGATGAAGGACCTGTTCACCGGCCGGGTCTACAGTGGCGGGGAGGTCCCGTTGGACAATGTCCTCGCGGACTACCCCGTTGCTCTGCTGGCTCCTCCCACCGCTGCCGAGGAGGCCTCGTCATGACCGAATTCTCCGTCTGGGCGCCGGACGCCAGCCGGGTACGCCTACGCCTGGCCGGCGACACCGACCACGAGATGCGCGCCGCCGCCGACGGCTGGTGGACCGTCGAGGTGCGCGACGCCGGCCTCGACTACTCCTTTCTGCTGAACGACGACGAAACCGCGCTGCCCGACCCCCGCTCGCCGTGGCAACCTGCGGGTGTGCACGGGCCGAGCCGCCGCTACGACCACAGCGCTTACGCGTGGTCCGACGGCTCGTGGACGGGGCGGCAACTGCCCGGCAGCATCCTCTACGAGCTGCACATCGGCACCTTCACCCCGGAAGGCACCTTCGACGCGGCCATCGACCGCCTCGACCACCTGGTCGACCTCGGCGTCGACCTGGTCGAACTGCTCCCGGTCAACGCATTCAACGGCGAACACAACTGGGGGTACGACGGCGTCTGCTGGTATGCCCCGCACGAGCCCTACGGCGGCCCCGACGGCCTGAAACGGTTCGTCGACGCTGCCCACGCGAAGGGGCTGGGGGTGATCCTCGACGTCGTCTACAACCATTTCGGGCCCTCCGGGGCCTACGCGCCGCGGTTCGGCCCCTACCTCGCCGAGCAGAGCAACAGTTGGGGCCGCTCGATCAACCTGGACGGCCCACACTCGGACGAGGTACGCCGCTACATCATCGACAGCGTGCTCATGTGGCTGCGCGACTACCACGTCGACGGGTTGCGGCTCGACGCGGTGCACGCCCTGCCGGACTCGCGGGCTGTGCCGATCTTGGAGGAGCTGGCTGTTTCCGTCGAGTCGTTGTCGACTCATCTCGGCCGGCCGCTGTCGCTGATCGCCGAGTCTGACCTGAACGACCCCCGGCTCATCACGCCACGGGAGGCGGGCGGGTTCGGCCTGCACGCCCAGTGGAACGACGACGCCCACCACGCGCTGCACACCCTGCTGACGGGGGAGCGGCAGGGCTACTACGGCGACTTCGGCTCGCTGGAGACGCTGTCGGACGTCCTCACCGGGGGGTTCTTCCACGCGGGCACCTGGTCCAGCTTCCGTAACCGTCACCACGGGCGGCCCCTGGATGCGCGGGTGCCGGGGCACCGGCTGGTCGCCTATTTGCAGAACCACGACCAGATCGGCAACCGGGCCACCGGGGATCGGATCTCGGCCTCGTTGTCGTCCGCGCTCGTGCGGGTCGGGGCGATGATCCTGCTGACGGCGCCGTTCACGCCCATGCTGTTCATGGGGGAGGAGTGGGCCGCCTCCACGCCGTGGCAGTTCTTCACCTCGCACCCCGAGCCCGAGTTGGCTTCTGCGGTGCGGACCGGGCGGCGGCGCGAGTTCGCCTCACACGGGTGGCCGGAGGGGGACGTGCCTGATCCGCAGGACCCGGAGACGTTCGTACGGTCCCGGTTGGACTGGGCCGAGCTCGACAAGCCTGAGCACGCTTCGATGTTGTCGTTTTATCAGCGGCTGATCGCGCTGCGGCGGTCGGTGGCCGACCTGTCGGATCCTCGGATGCACGCGGTTTCTGTGCAGCACGGGGACCAGTTCCTGCTGATGCGGCGGGGGGACACGCTTGTCGTGGCTAACTTCGCCGGGCGGGGGCAGGGAGTGTCGTTGCCTGGGGTGGCTCGTCGGGTCTTGCTGGCTACGGGGGAGGGCGTCACCGTCATGCGGGACCGGATCGAGCTGCCAGCGGAGACAGCGGCGATCGTGGCGTTGTGAGGCAGGTACCAGACGTCGGCAACGTCAACGATACGGCGGATTGTTGACGTAGCGGATAGTGGCACCTAGTAACCTCAGATACATTCTACTAAATGCGGTTCGTGCCTTCCCCCTACCCATCGGGAAATGTGCCAATAATGCGTGAGAGCTCAGGGCTCACCTCGCCAATAAATCCCGGCATTCCAACCTTCATCATCGCGATAACCGATGCCGCTCGCCAAGCGATCGAGACTGCTCTCGATTCAACCTCCGCATCTCGGCTTCCACGAACATCGACTTGGGCGCCCACCCAGTCGTCGTGAATAGAGTAAGCCGTAACGTATGGGTCCCTCAGGAACCCGATAGGGTGAACGGCCCTCAAAATTTCCTCCTTCTCGACAGGAACTAAGGCAGGAGCCATTAAAGAGTCGTCAGAAAAGAGTAGATCTCGAAGCTCTCTGCCGTAGAAGGCTGCTGGATCGATTAACCGCTGGAAATCTGGCGTATAAATCAGGTAATGGCGTTCCCATAACCTAGGCGACAATCTCGGCCCAGATCTGCTGATTCTGCCTCCAAGGGTTGCGATTGGGACACCTGTAGGTTGCGCAGAAAACTCATCGTCAGGACGGCGACGGAACACTTGCTGAACGACCGCAAAGGGGACGGAGTTGTAACCGAGGATCTCGAGAGCTCGCGTGAGCTCAGCACAAATCGTCGAGGATGGCCTGAAGTAGAAATTACTTTCCAATTCTTTTTGCGACGACAGCACCGCGTAGAGTAATCGCACACTGATCGGCAGATTAGGACTAGACCACAAGCGTCGCTTATCTTCTGGGTACACGGGAAGTTTGGCCCGAGCGGGCTTATTCGGGATATTCGTGGGTTGACCCGAGAGGTTGGCGATCGGCCTCGGAATGTCGGCGGCGGGAATGTCGACTTCGAGACCCTGTCTCGTCAATCCTTTTGACAAGCGCCTCCCGGGACGGGTACCACCTGCAGCCCTCTTCTTCTTCTTCAAACTTACCCCTTGATTATGTGTTTACATCTAGTAGATTTGGATCGCAAGTTTGCAGCGACTGACGTATTACGCGGTATAGCTGCAAGGGTCCAATAGCCTTGCCCGTCTGGGCTTCCGAAAGGTCCCGCTCTTCGACTAATTCGATGTGCCTCAGAGCTACGGAGAAGTGACCCTTCGTCAGAGCCAGGAATGCCTGGTAAGTAAGCAGCCTGGCTCTATCGTGGGGCCGGAATCTGCCGCCTGCATTTTGATATTGCAATGCGAGTGTCAAAGCCCGCTCGAGGGCGATACACGCATCGGGCTCGCCTGCAACCTCGTACATCACCGCGAAGTATGCTGTGCCGAGAACAAGGTTCGTCAAATCCAGGTAGGCGATCGACAAACCTGCCGCGGCTGCCGAGAAGCTGTCTAGGACCTTGATGCACCCCACCCAGTCATGACTCTGGGCCTTCGCCTCGGCCAGTAGTCTTAGCAGGGTGACTGTATGCGGGCCAGCATCTCCCCTGTCAAGAAGCGCCTCGATGAATTTGCTGGCCGCTGCCGTCTCATCCGACGGCGATCGCAACATTTCATTTATCTTGATAATTTCGTTCTGGACTTTACTAAGCCCCGTCGACGGGAGACTGTAGTTGTAGTGGCGCAGCCTCTCCAGTAGGTTACCTACGCGCTCGTCTCGACCCCAATCCATATACATCTCGTTTGCGACTGTTACGGCATTCGAGATCTGTACAGAGACGGCTTCTATATCATGTTTCCGAGCAGCATCCGCGCGTGCCAGAACTGCCTCCAGCAGTTCTGTGACTTCACCAACTATGAGCTTCGGCCTCTCGGCTCGCCTCAGTAAGCAATAGGCGAGTTGACTGTGCGTTTGCAGATCGATAAGAGGATCACGTTCCGATGCTGCGTGCAGGTAGCGCAATTCGGAACGCAGACATCGCTCAGCGTTGTGCCAATCCTCGTAAAACATGAGGGCGCTGGCTGTATTTCCCCAGAGCAGGGCTAAGCAATGGTTGTCGAAACCCTGGGCGTCACCGTAGTCGCCGAGGGTGATGCACTGCTCCAAAAATTGTCCTGCCAGGTCGTAGCGTCCGGCATCGATGAGGCCGGCGAGCCAAGACTGAGTGAAGAAGGCGCCTTGAGTGACGATGCTTTCCTCAATTCTTGATCGGCGGGCTTCGCTCCGAATAACCTCTTGCACTACTTCGTTCATGGATATTGTGTAGTTCAGAGATGTTGGCCCTTGTTTAGAGCGCTCGAAATCCAAGGGTCGGTCCACGGCGACAAGCGATTCTTTACGCATGGCGCGGACAATCTCACCCATCGGGGCATTCTGTCCTCGGTAGGGAACTGGCCCATTCAGGCCTTGCTCAAGGGCCGACCGTGGGTCCAAGAAGATGCACATTAGCAGAAGGTGGACGGGAATCTGTCGGGATGACATGTAGGCAGCGAACCACAGAGCCTTGAACGCACACTCGGCTGCGGTTTCATTATCACCATGGGCGCGCATGCGGTCCCACCCCAGGCGGATTGCTGCGGCAAGGGTTCGTGGGTAACCCAGGGGCACAGAACTCTCGTCGTCTAGGGCCCGCATCAGAGCACGTTTGTAGTCGCCAATGCTATCCACGTCGCCGTAACATTCGCTCAGATACGCTGCCGCGAGCTCCAGCGCCAATGGCCAGCGTTGTAGGTACTCGACGAACTCCCGCAGCTGGTCTTCAGGCTCGTTCGTCCTCTTGCGTCCGACGAGCCTCGTTGACATAAGGTTGAGTGCTTGATCCTGGGTCATGGGTGGAACAGCGACCTTGCTGACACGAGGCCCGCTCCACGCCGTCTGATCGGTGGTTGTGACAAGAACATGACCTAATCCCGAGGTGGGTAGCCAGGCTCTTACATGTGGATGCTCAATGGCGTTGTCGAAAACGAGTAGCCACGGCTGGCGCAGCTGGGCAAGCGCAAGGTGGACTCGCTGCTTGAGGTCATTCTGAAACTTTGCGGAGGGAATCTCAGCCTGACACCACTGATCGATTACCGAGAAGGAGTGGTGCATCGCTTCGGTACTGCTCGCGTCCACCCACAAGACGGCGGCGTAGGAGTCGTTGCGATCAGCCACCCATGCTGCGGCTAAGCTAGTCTTGCCAATTCCGGATAGACCGCTTAATACGCACACTGGAACGTGCATGTTTTTGATTGGGGTTTGTAAGGCAGATCCGATCTTCTCAAGGATTTCTGGTCGAGCGATATCGGGTTGACGTGCAGGAACTGTTACATACTCCGTCCAACCTTGCCGCCCGATGGCGTCAGCCAGTGTGACTGCGTCAATGCACAATTCTCGCTTTAGCGCGGTGAAGGGTATTCGTGGCTCGCCAGGTGCTGCCGCCTTGCCGATTACCTCGGAGACAAGATAGCCAAGTAGGATTCCTGCGGCGTCCCATCCGACAGATTCGGCCCCTGAGAATCTGCGACGAAGATTTCGAACCTTTTCGCGTACTGCACTCCGAACTTCGTATCGATTACGATCGTCGAGCCGGATACTGCAGCGGGTAATGCGCTCCCAGGCGGTCGATTCGGCGGGGGGCAGAATTTCGGATGCCGTCTTTGCTCTTGCGACAAGACGACGAATTTCAGCACGCAAACTAGGAGGATCTGCGGGAGGGTTTGATAAGAGGCGCTGTAATGCTTCAAGTCCTGGGCCCGCGGCTCGGTTGGTGAGCAGAAGATACGCTTCCGACTCCAGGCTGACTAATCTTATGATGATCTTCACGGCCTCCCACGCCGAAATTGTCGATGCCTCACTTCCACTCTTGACCTGAACTGCGAGGAGGCACTTCTGGTCGGAGTGCAGTGAAAAGTCGACTATTTCGGCGTCGGCATTCGGATCATCTTTGGGCGGCTCTTCGACGAACAGGGTCGTGGTACGTCGATCATCGATAGAAATCGAATCTAGGCTGAATTCGAGAGCCTGTAGGAACTGATACTCGAAACCACGGACTGCTTCCCGGCCGCCCATCGATTTTCGCTCCCGCCGTCTACTGGACAGATCTCTTGCCAGCTCTGCTGGAGGAGTTGGCCGGCGTCCATCCTGCCAGCAAATTGAAAATCCTATCCGGTTCGGCGGCTGCCGCGCATCGCGCTGTTCTGTCGTGATTCCGACTTCCGCCGCCACGCGCGGAGGATTGTCCGCCGACCCTGTACGTTATGCCCGAAACGGGAATATATGTAGCGAGAGCAGTAGGGACAGATATTCGCGGGTCGGCCTTCGAGTTCGGCCCGGAGCGGTGGACTGGGCGAACGATGTCCGAACCTCAGCGCCGCCTGCGTTCGCGAGATCTCTGGGCGCCGCCCTTGTTCCGCCGCCGCCTTACCCTGAAGGTGGCAGTCGCTCCACGCCGCCGACAAGGTGCGTCGGGCCTTCGCGGCTGCGGGCATCTGCTGCTGCGGAGACTCGCCGAGCCACATTATGGGGAAGGGCCTGCTCAGCGTCTCGGCGCGTAAAGAAGGCAACATCCTCTAGTTCCTGTCTTGGGACAGTGATGCCGTCAAGGCCGGCAATGAAGCCGCAGTCGTAGGTGAAGCTGATTATGGCGCGAGGCCGCTGTCCAGAGGGCGGAGCCCAATCGACGACGAGAAGCTCGCCGACCACCACGGCGATCCCCAGTTCCTCCCGGACTTCGCGGGCGCAGGCATCGTGTGGGTATTCGCCCTCGTCCACATAGCCGCCAGGGAAGGCCCAGTGGTCGCGGTATGTGGGCTTGACGAGCAGGACGTTCCCCGCTGGGTCGGTGATGAAAGCCGCAGCGGCAGCGTAGAAGGAAGCCAGGTTGGCATACCAGGTGGCGGGCTCCGTCCAGGTCACCCCGGTGACGGTAGCGGACATGCCTAAGTACGCTCTCGCTCTACGTAGCTGCTGGCGCGGCTGAGAGAGCAAGCAGGGCTTCGTTGAGCTGGGGCGATGCCCGGTGCATGCGGAGACTGGTAGTGAGTTCGCGGAGGCGCTGACGAACGCGCACCGACTGGACGGCCGCAGCATCCTGCACCAGCGTCCGGCTCCACTCACAGGCCGCATCGGTGTCGCCAGCCCGGGCATGAGTCATCGCGATGAGAGCCGTGTGCAGGGCACGGGTTCGGGTGTTCTGGCTGCCGAGGGTGAGCGCGTCGGGCGCATGTCGTAGGGCCTGCGGATAAAGGTGCAGGTCGCCTAGGCATCTCAGAGCTGCGCCGGCCAGGTGGGCTGGGGTGAAGTAGCCGACCCAGCGTGGGCCGGACTCTGTGCCCGTCCGACCTAGAGAGTGCTCAGCCTTGTTGAGGGCAAGTTGGCAGGCACGCCGTTCGCCTGCCTGTCCATAGGCCGTAGCGGCGGTGGCGTGTAGCCGCGCGAGGACCGCGGCGGGTGCACGGCCAGCCCCGTCGATGGCGGCTTCCGCGAGCCGAGCAGCCTCCCGAGCATGGCCCAGAAACACAGCCTGAGTGGCAAGGTTCGCTAGCAGGTGAGCGCCGTAGAGGCGGTCGTTCCCGGCCTTTGCGAGCCGCATACCGAGGGTCACGTGATGTTGCGCCCTCGAATGGTCGCCCGCGTCGTACGACATGAAGGCGAGTTGGCCGGCGAGCACCGCCGCCGCACGCAGGAGTTCGCGCCCCACTGCGTCGGTGTAGGTGCCGCGCAACATCGGCCCGACCTGACGTACGAGCAGATCGGCCATGACGGCACGAGTATGCGGAGAGCCGCTGCCGTGACGTCGGTCGAGGTCGGTGAAATGGTCCGCCAGCGCGTACAGCGATTGAACATCGCTGGAGGTCACCTTCTGCCGACCGCGCCGGATGACCGCCTGATCGGGCAGGTCGTACCGCCAGCCGAGCGCCGCCTGTAGAGCTTTACCGCTGTCGAAGCTCCCGTCTGCCTGCCGGTTGAGGTGCTTGGCGAGCGTCATCCAGATCTGCTCGGCGGCATCTATTGCCGCATCGACGGAAGCGGGGTAGACGCATGTTCCGGTGCTGGCGAGAACGCCGAATCCCAGCTCCGCCGCAGAGACGGCTCGCCCGAGTTTGCGAGCGAGTGTTTCGGCCATGGCCTCTTGGACGTGCTCGCCAGGCCGGCGACCGCGCAGCCACCAGTAGACGCTGGCTGCGTCGTACCGCCAGGCGCCCTGCTCTCGGCCGACGTGATTGAGCTGGCGTGCGAATGCGGCGTGCGCGTTCCCATAACCAGCGGCAGTCAGCAGTCCGTCGAAGGCCGCATTCGTCACCGGTCGTGCCACGTTTCGCCTCCAGCAATCGTTCAACTACCAACAGTGATGAGCCTATGGGTTGCCGTCGTCCGATGGGGACCCGCGCAACCCCGCGCAAGCCACGTCCTGACCAGCGCAACCGTGCGCAGCGCTCGCCATCTGGCTCGTCGGCCGGCAGCCCGCTTGCCTGGTTGCAGGGAGTTCCCGGGTGGCGGCAGAGCTCAGTGTCCCGCCCCGGTTGACGGAGGTGGAGATGGGCAGCGATAGGCAACCGAGCAAGGGTGAACAGGCTGAGGCGGCCGAGCAGGAGGCTGCCAAGCAGCGCATTCTGGCTCAGGCCGAGGCGGAGCGCGTACCCGTGGACGACACGACCCGTGCGGTCCCGGACCGGCGGTGGCGGCGTGAGCAGCGATGACCTCCCCATCGGACGACGGGTCGCCGGCTGGCGGGTGCGGCGCTCGATGACCCAGCAGATGCTGGCCGATCGCCTGCGCAGGTCGAAGAGCTGGGTCGACAAGATCGAGCGCGGCGTGCGCCCCCTGGACCGGTACTCGGTCATCCAGGAACTGTCCCGCGTCCTGCGAGTCGACCCGGAGGTGCTGCTCGGCCAGCCGCCCAGCACCCCGAGCAGCACTCCGCCTGGAGTGGACGACATCCGGGCCGCGCTCGCCCGCTACGACATCCCGCAAGCTCCACCGCAGACCGATGAGCTGAGACGGCAGGTCGGGCACGCCTGGTTGTCGTACCAGCACGCGCACTACCCGGAGCTGCTGCGCGTGGTGCCGGGTCTGCTCGACGCCGCTCAGGGCGCGCGGTCGGCGGAACTGCTCGTGCAGGCTTACCGGATCACCTCGTCGCTGCTGGTGAAGCTCGGCGAGGCCGACCTCGCCTGGCTGGCCGCTGACCGGGCGATGGGCGCCGCTGCAGACGACCCGGCGCTCGCGACGTCGGCGGCCGTGTCGGTGGGCCAGGCGCTGCGCGCGTCGGGCCGTAACCGCCTTGCCCTGACCGCGACACTTACCGCAGCCACCCGCATTCTCCCGCCCACCACCGACCCGGCCACATCTCGCTCGGGTGATCATGAGGTTGACGGGCCGTATAGAGATCAAAGCTCCCGCCAACTCCATGATCACCGGGGCGGGGGCTGCGGGCGGTCGGCGGGGGAGTGGGCCGTGGGCGGCACGCTGCTGGTCCAGGCCGCGCTCGCTGCCGCCGGTTGCGGCGAGCACCGCCGCGCCGCCGCGCTGACCGACCGGGCCGCGGGCGTCGCCACAAACCTTCGGGGGTACGACGATCAGCATCGCACCAGCTTCGGCCCGGTCGCTGTCGAGCTGGTACGGGTACTGCTGGCGGCCGCGCGGGACAACTCGATGGAGGCGCTGCGACGGCACTCGATCGTGGTGCGGCGGGAGGGCTGGCGATGGTTGCCGGCCGAGTATCGGGGCGCGTACCTGCTCGACGCCGCGCGGGTGTACGTGCACGCCGGAGACCTGCGTGGGGCGGCACGGGCGTTGGTCGACGCGGACAGTGTCGCGCCGGCCGAGGTTCGGGGGCGGCCTCTGGCGCGTACCCTCATCGCCGATTGTGCGCGGGCGCGGCCGGTGCCGGCCGGCGTGGCGCGACTGGCGACGCTGGTCGGCCTCACCTGCTGAACGCCTGATCGGCCTCAAGATCCGCGCAACATCAGGGAAACTGCTGTCTCCCGCGCGCCCGAGGCAGCAGTTTCCGCGAAGTAGTGCGGGCACCGCGACATGCCGACGATCAGCCAGCATCGGCAAGCGTCGTGCCCACCCCGCAACCCCTTGCGTGGCACGGATAACCTCTCGGCCATGGCTGAACGCCGCAATCCCACTGGTGTCTCGGCGCTACGGGCTTCACTGACGGCAATCATGTGCGGAATCCTGGTGACCGGTCTCGGCGTCACCATCGTTTGGGATCATCGAGGTTGGCCGGGGGAGGTCTGCACCACCGCCACGCTGATCAGCACATCTGAGACGCCACCGCGCGCGAGTCGCCATGGCACGTACTACGAATTCCAGTACGCCGTACCCGATGGACGGCAAGTGCTCCGCACGGAGCTGGTCACCCGCAGCGGCTCCCCCAACCGCGACGGTGACTCCCTCACGGTCCTGTACTCGCCGGATGCCCCGGAGCGGGGCCGGCTGTGGGTGTCCCGAGACGGGGCGGAGTATCTGGTCGCGCTCGGCGGGATAGCGCTCGCGTTCGTCGGGCTCTGGGGCGTCATCCACGAGCTTCGCAAACGGCGTCGCCGACGGCGCGACGGCGCGTCGCTCAGCGCGCTGGCGACCCGGGGTTGACGACCGACTGGACCGGATGACGGCCTGGTTGGGGTGCCGCCTCCCATCCGGGCCCGATCCAGCCGGTGCCGGACGTCAGGGCGTGGCTGGCTGGGGTGCGGGTGTGAACGGGCTCAGGAGAAGGGCGGTGAGGCGTCGCTGGGCGTCCTCGTCACCGGTGAGGCGCAACGCGCCCGACTCCACTGCCGCCGGGAGGGTGATCTCGGAGCCGCAGACGGCCCGGAGGGTGTCGATGTCGGTGGTGAGTGTCGCGTCGGGGTCGGGGACCGTGCCGCGCCGGATCTGCACCGCGTCCTCGGCGACCTCGGCGAGGATCGTGTCGGCGTCGATGTGGAACGCGTAGGTGCCGGCGAGTTCCGGGGCTCGCGCCGGGTCGAAGGACGCCTTGACGCTGAGCAGCAGCGAGTCGACGCCCAGGGCGCCCTCGGGCATCTGCGGTGACTGGCTGCCCCAGCGCCCGAACTGCAGGAGGATGGGCTCCAGGGCGCGGCCCCATTCGGTCAGCTCGTAGAGGTGGACCCGCGTCGGCGGCCCGAGGTCCCGCCGTTGCACGACGCCCTGCTCGGTCAGTTGGCGTAGCCGCTGGCTCAGCACGTTGGGGCTCACGCCGGGCAGGCCGCCGAGCAGGTCGTTGAAACGCCTGGGGCCGAGCAGCAGGTCGCGGACCACCAGCAGTGCCCACCGCTCCCCGATGACGTCCAGTCCACGCGCGACACCGCACGGATCCCCATAGCTACGCACGCCGCTCATGACCGTCAGCCTACCTCGATCCTAATTTAGGAGTTGAACTTGTTCTCTAGGAGTTGACCCTCTACGTTGACACTCATGAGCCTGCCGAACGTCGAGGCGGCGAACCTGCCGCAAGGTGATCTGAAGCTGCTGGACACGGCCCTGGCGCAGCGCCTGCTCGGCGCGCCCGTGGCACGCCTCGCCTACACCAGCCGAGACCTGACGCCGCGACTGATCCCGGTGAACTTCCTGTGGACCGGCGACGAACTGGTCGTCGGCGCGTTCGCCGGCACCTACAAGATCCGTGACCTGCGCGCCCGGCCGGACGTGGCCATCTGCATCGACACGGCGGACGGGCTTCCGGAGGTGCTCATGCTGCGCGGGAAGGTCACCCTGACGGAGGTCGACGGCGTCCTACCCGAGTACGCCACCATCCAGCGCGCCGGGATGGGCGACGAGGCGGGCGCCGCCTACCTGGCGGCGATCGACACGCCGGGCCTGCGGATGGTCCGGATCGGCCTGCGCCCCACCTGGGTCGGACTCGTCGATTTCCAGCAGCGGTTCCCGAGCCGGACGCCGGAGCCCGTCCGGGCCGCGCTCAGCGGCGGTCGCTGAGCCCGCACCATCACAAAGGACGAGGTATGCGCAAGATAGTCGTGTCGATGTGGACCACGCTCGACGGGTTCGTCGCCGGTCCGGACGACGAGATGGACTGGCTGCTGTTCGGCGAGCACCTTCAGCGGTACGAGCGGAGCCTGGTGGACAACGCCGGCAGCCTGCTGCTGGGCCGGGTCACCCACGCCGACTTCGCCAGCTACTGGCCGCTGGCCGCGCAGAACCCCGACGAACCGGACGAGGTCCGCGGATATGCCCAGCGCGTCGACGCGCTGGAGAAGATCGTCGTCTCCGCCTCCGGCAACACCGCAACCTGGAACAACACCCGGAGACTGGCCTCCATCGACCCCGACGAGATCGCCGAGCTCAAGCGCGGGTCCGGCGGGGACATCGTGGTCTACGGCAGCCTCAGCGTGATCCGGTCCCTCGCCGATCTCCGGCTCATCGACGAGATCCATCTTCTCGTGCACCCGCTGTACCTCCGCCAGGGCAAGGCGCTGTTCGACAGCGGTCAGCCGCCCGTACGACTGGAGCTGGTGTCCGCCGAACCCTTCGCCTCCGGGGTCGTCCTGATGACGTACCGACCGACGGGTGCCGTCGCCACGTCTTGATCGCCCGGTGGCGACGCGGCCGGCGGTATCCCCGACCGTGGCTGCCGCAACGTCGGGGAGCTTGCGCGAGTCTTGGGGTCGGCGAGGCGCCCGCGTACGTGGTCTCCTGTATGGACGGGCCGTGCGGCCGTCGACACCGGGGGAGGTGCGGTGCAGTGGGCAGATGGTTCAACCGCAGCCGTAAACGCGACGACGAGCCACCGCGCGAACCGGAGTCGACTGTCCCGGTCATCGAGATCACTCTCAACCATGACGGCCGCTCGATCACCGAGACGATCGGCGGTCCGACGGCCTTCGGGTTGCAGTACCACGCCTTCCACGACCAGTACGGCGCGACCGACCCGCGGACGTTGGCGGCGGGCACCCGGTACGCGCAGGAGTTGATGCGCACCAACGACATCGCCGAGGCCGTGGCCGTCTATCAGCAGATCGTCGGGTTGCGCAGTTCGGCGCTCGGGCCGGAGCATCCCGACACCCTGCGCAGCAAGCACAGCCTGGCCTTCGCGCTCTGGCAGCTCGGCGCGCACGCCGAGGCGGAACCGGTGCAACGGGACGTCTACGAGGCACGCCGCCGGGTGCTGGGCGACGACGACGCCGAGACGTTGCGCAGCGGCAACAACCTCGGCTGGTTGCTGATCGAGTTGCGTCGGATGGACGAGGCCGAGCCGCTGCTGCGGCGGGTCGCCGACGGTATGGCGCGGACGCTGGGCAGGAACGACGCGGACACCCTGGCCTGCCAGATGAAACTGGCCGGCCTGCAACACCTGCGGGGCGACAGCCAGCCGGCCGAACGGGCCCTGCGGGACGTGGTCCGGCGGATGACCAGGACGTTGGGGCCTACCAGCCCGGTGACGCTCCAGGCGCGCAGCAACCTGCTGGTCGTCCTGCTCGACGCCGGCCGGGCGGCCGAGGCGATCGACCCGGCCCGGGCGCTCGCCGACGACGCGGGGCGCGCGCTCAGCACCACCGACGGGGTGTCTCTGCATGCCCGGCACTCCCTGGCCAGGGCACTCGCCGGGGCGGGGCGGCCGGCCGAGGCGATCCGGTTGCTGGCCGACACGCTGCCGGACAGTGAGCGGGGCCGGGGCGTCGACCATCCCGGAACCCTGGAGATGCGGACGCTCTTCGCCCAACTGCTCATCGAGGCGGGTGACCGGCGGGCGGGCAGTGTGGCGCGCGCCGCGCTGGCCGGGTGCGAACGCGTGCACGGCCCGGGTCATCCCGACACGGAGAAGGCCCGCGCGCTGGTCCGGCGTACCCGCTGATCTCAGCCTCCGGTGTGGACGTGCGCGGCCCACAGCGTCGGTGCCAGGGGGTAGCGGTCCCGCAGCCCGCGCACGGCCGAGTGCAGCGCGTACGCCGCTGACCCGGTCGCGTCGCCGTGCGCGTAGAAGGCGGCGGTCAGGGCGAGGGAGATCGCGTCGTCGACCTCCCACAGGGTGCCGATGACGTGCCGGAACCCGGCGAGTTGGAAGGCGCCGGTGATGTGCAGCGCCTCGTCGACGAGGGTCGGCGGGGCCTGGGCGGTCGCGCAGGCGGACAGGAAGGCGAATTCCGCGTCCAGGTCTAGCCGGGACACGTCGGCCACGGTGAGCGGATTCTCCTGGTGGTCGTGCACGAGCAGCCGGCCCTGCGCCGGGTCCTGCGGATCGGCCACGGCGTGGCACGCGAAGTGCGCGTAGGCCGAGTCGGCCAACCGGTCCAGGACCTCGTCGCGGTTGGCCGCCGCGTCCAGCCCGGTCCACGCTCCCGGCAGCGCCCGCGCCGCCGACGCGGCCTCACGTTCGGCGCTGGGCAGCGCGCCCAGACCGCCGGGGGTGGCGCGCATCGCCACCACGCAGGACCGGGCATCGGGCCGGGACTGGCGCGCCCCGGTGCGTTTGCGGGCGAGCGCGGTCACCGTCGGGGTGTAGGAGGAGACCACCCGGTCGAGCGCGGAACGGCCGGCGTCGGCCTGCGCGGCGTGCAGGGGAAAGAACGCCAGCGGGCCGACCGGGCACCACCAGACGCGCGGCAGCTCGCCGCCCGCCCCGGGCGCGCCGATCGCGTCCAGCACCGGCCCGACCAGGGAAGACCACAACCATTCGAGTACGCCGCCGAGCGCCGACTGGGCGCGCAGGCGGCTCCGCGCGTCCGCCGCCGGATCGGACGCCGTGGTGGTGGCCTCCTGGAGCAGCCGCAACTGCGTCACCGCGTCGCTCAGCGACAGATCCGGCAGCGGCAGTACCGTCACGCGGTGGTCCCGCAGGATGAGCGCGTCGCAGCGCAGCTCACTCGCGATCGGCACGATCACGGTGCCGTCGACCTGGTCGAGCAATTGTCGCGCGCTGGGCGGGCGCAGAAAATCACCCAGGCCGGGCAGCTCCCGGATCGTCGCCAGCAGCACGTTCCACTCGGTCTCCCGGTCCCGGCCGAAGGTGGTGGGGCGGGAGGACTCGGGGGCGGGCGCCTCGAAGTCCCGGCGCATCCGCTGGAAGTCGGCCGCCAGCCGCCCGTCGGCGCGTTGCAGCGCCGCCCACTCGCCGTCCGCCGTCAACCGCTGGTGCAGCAGCAGACCCCGGCCACGTTCCAGCAGCTCCAAGGCCCGCTCCGGCTGCCCCGCGCCGATCGCGCAGGAGGCGGCGGTCGCCGCCAACCCGGCCGTCGAGCCGAGGTCGGCGTACTGGTCGTGCCGGGTACGCCCCCGCGAGGCCAGCCGGGGCAGCAGCGTGATGGCCTCGTCGAAGGCGTCCGCCGCCTCCTGCCACCGGTCCAGCGCGGTCAGCGTGTAGGCCGCCTTGTCGAACGCCTGGATCCGGACCGGCACGGCACCGGACTCGATCCGGCCGGCGGCGAGCGCCCGCTCGGCGGCCTCGGTGAGCAGGGCGGGTTCGCCGGTACGCAGGTACGTCGCCCGCAACGCCTGGGCGATGGACAGCCCGGTCTCGACCCGCTGCGGATCACGCGCCGGCAGGGCGTCCAGCGCCTGGCGCAGCAGGACGAGCGACTCCTGGAGGTAGGCGGGCTCCCCGGTGGCGTCGTAGAGCAACCGCAGGCTGTAGCCCAACTGGTCCAGGTACAACGCGTGGTTGGCCTCCCCGCGTACGGACAGCGCGAGCGCCCGGCGTAGCAGGCCTATCGCGATCTCCAGGGCGGAGACGTCGCCCGTGAGCTGGTGCGTCTTCATGCCGACGGAGGACAGGCTCGCGAGGGCCCTGCGATGGTGTGGATGGCGCTCTCCGACGGTGCTCAGCGCGCCGGCGAACTCCTCCCAGGCCTGGCCGAGCAGTTCGGCACGGCCGGTGCGGTCAACCAGGGTGAGCAGCGTCTGCCCGAGCAGGAAACGCGCGTCGATGCTCTGCGAACCGTGCTCCCGCAGCACCGCGACGGCCCGTTCGACATCAGCGGTGTGGGTGGTCCCGGCCGCCCTGGCCAGCAGGCACCGGGCTCGCAGCATGACGATCTGGTCCTGGTTGGGCCCCGTGGTGTCCACCGACGACAGCAGATCCAGCGCCTCGTCGACGTAGTCCTCGACACCGGTGAGCTGGTAGGCGCGCAACAGCGCTTCCGCGTGGACGCCCCGCAACGCGGGTCGGTGCTCCTCGCTGATCCAGTTCTCGGCCATGTTGGCGATGGCCGTGAGCCGGTAGAGCGTGTCAACCGAGCCGTCGAAGTCGTGCCGGACCCGATAGACCTGGCACTTCTTGAGCATCAGCACCGCGCTGTTGCCCAGGTCGGCCGAGGCGTCCTCCGCGAACTGCAGATACTGCTCGGCGACGTCCAGGAGTTGCGGCTCACTCTCGACCCGGGCCCTGGCCAACAGCACATCGGTGTACGTGACAAGCGCGCGGACGCCGTGCGTCGTACCCAGTTCCTCGGCCAGGAAGGAGTCGGCCATCGCGCGGATCGCGGCCTCCAGCACGACGGTGGCCTCGATCAGGTCCTGCCGCGCCCGGTCCGCGTGGTAGCGGTCGAGCAGCGCGGCCCCCAGCTCCACCTGGGCCTCGGCCCAGCGTCGGTCGCCGCGCCGCTGGCCGGCCGCGACACGACGCCAGTCGTTCACGGTGTCCCTTGCGTTGCGACCCACCGGCGTACCTCCCCGTCGCGGTTGCTCCCCAGCCTGCCAGCCGTACGCCACGTCGACAGGAGATAATCAGCCGATGAGCCAATCGGCGCCGGACCGGCGACTCGACGACGACCGGGCGGCTCGACTGGCCCGGATCTGCGCGGACATCGCGCAGGTGGGCGACCTGCTCGGGCCGGAACCGGCCCGAGCCCTGACGCGGCTGCGGGATCGGTCACTGTCCGACCAGGGCGTGGACGCGGTGCTCGCCGAGGTGACCGAGTTGATGCGCGTCGGTGGCCTGGTCGGGGGTGACACCACCGTCCGGGGCGATCGTTACCTGCCGTTGGCCGGCATCCACGGCCGCCGCCCGGAAGTGGTCCAGGTGTGCCCCGCCGACCTGTGCGACCGGGTCGAGATCCCCCGGCCGGACGCCGGCCCCTCGCCGCACTGCGCCGTGTGGGACTGCCCACTGCCGACGTTCCGGATGGACCGGTGAACGCGCTCATCGCCTCGCTCGGCGGAAAGCTGGCAGAGCGGTGGCTCGCCGGCCTGGCGCTGCCCGGTGTGGTGTTCGTGGCGGTGGTCGCCGCGGCGCTGCGGCTGCGACACGCCCACTGGTGGGACCTGGAGCTGCTGCGGCAGGAGGTGGACCGTCTCGCCCTCGGGTCGCCGACGCGCAGCACCGGGTCCGCGCTGCTGATCGTCCTCGGTGTCGTGCTGGGCGGTGTCGTCGCCGCGATGGCCGCCCAGAGTCTGGAACGCCTGGTCATGGTCCTGTGGACGCAGGACTGGGGCCGGGCCGGCGATGCCGTGACCCGCCGACGGCGGCGCCGGTGGAACGCCGCCATGGACCGGTACGAGAACGCTTTGCGGGACAAGGCACGCCGGTTGCGGTCGCCCGCCGACGCCACCGGACCGCTGCCGGATACCCAGGCGCTCGCCCGCGCCTGCGACCGGATCGCGTTGACCGAGCCGGACCGCCCGACGTGGATCGGTGACCGGATGCAGGCCACGGCGGTACGGGTGCGGGCCTGCTACGGCCTGGACCTGGCCGCCGCCTGGCCCCGGCTGTGGCTGCTACTGCCCGAGGAGACCCGGGGACCGCTCGCCCTCGCGCAGGCCGACTTCGCCGCCGCCGCCCGACGGGTGGGCTGGGGGCTGTTGTATCTGGCGCTCGGCCTGCTGTGGTGGCCCGCGGCGGTCGTCGGCCTGGGCCTGTGCGTGGTGGGCTGGCGACAGGGCCGCAGCACGGTGTCCGTGCTGGCCGACCTGGTGGAGGCGGTGGTCGACCTGCACGTACGCACCCTCGGCGCCGCGCTGGGCCATCCCACCGACGGCCCCTTCGGCACGGCCGACGGCGAGGCGGTGACCCTCCTGCTGCGCAAGGACCGGTGAATTTCGGGTCACGTGCAGTGCGCCGCGACGAACGTCACGCGACGACCCAGACCTCGCGACGACAGCGGTCCTCTCGGTAGTCCAGCGGCTCAGCGTGTCGAACGCGGATAGTGTCGCGCCGGCTGAGGTTCGGGGGCGGCCTCTGGCGCGTACCCTCATCGCCGATCGTGCCTGCGCGCAGCCGGCGCAGGCCGGCGTGGCGCGGCTGGCGACGCTGGTCGGGCTTACCCGTTGACGCTTACGACCAGCGGGCACACTCGGCGACCAGGCGTGGGTCGGTGCGTACCCAGACCTCGCCTCCGGCGGCCTCGGCCGGGGTGTCGACCCGTTCAAGACCGAGGAATTCGATCAGCGGGAGCAGAGTCGCCCGTTCGGCCCGGTCGTCGTCGACGTCGTGCCCGTCGAAGAAGACGTAGTACCTGTCGCTGGGGTCGACGTAGCCCGAGTCGGCCCAGATCCGGGCGACCTCTTCGAGCGCCGCCGCCTCCGTCGTGATCGTGGCGGCGCGGGTGGCCCCGCGGTCCTCTGGTGCCGTGTCGAGGTCGGCGAGGTCGGCGAACCACTGGCCGAAGTGGTCGAGGCCGCGATAGCCGTTCTCGAAGAACAGCATCGCGCTCGGAAGGTAGCGGTTGGGCCGATCGACCCGCAGGTGTGCCGACCGGGGTGGGTCCGCATCCTCGATTCGGGAGATCACCCCCAGGTGGGGCCTGAGCACCAGAGTCTGCCGCGCCGGCTCGTCCCTGATCGTGTACGTGGCGGACTCGCGGCCCCGGTAGAACGCGGAGAAAGCCACGTAGGCCTCCTGCGGGTCGCCCACCGAGACCTGGTGCGTGGTGCCGTCACCGGCGGTGAAGACGAACTGCTTCGGTCCGGGGCGGTAGGGGCGGGCCATGTACGTCCTTCGGTCACGGGCGAGCGGCCCGTCAGCGTATCGGGGGTCGGGTTTCCGCGAACGTGAGATCCGGGCATGTATCCCGACACTGCGGGAAGGGGAGAGACAGCGATGTTGGTAACCGGTTATCTCGGCGCGGTGCTCATCGGCGCACTCGTCGGCCTGCTCGGCCGGCTCATCCTGCCGGGCAGGCAACGCATCGGCATCTTCGCCACATTCGTTCTCGGCGTCGGTTCGGCGGTGCTGGGCACCGTGGTCGCCCGGGCTCTGCACGTCGACGACGACGCCGGCGTGAAGGTGTGGGTGCTGCGCTGGGACTGGATCGTGCTCGCGATCCAGGTCGGCCTCGCGATCGTCGCCGTGGCGCTGGCGAACATGCTGACCTTCACCCGGCTTGCCGGCGGCGACGAAACCCCTCGTCGGCGGGTCCGTCGCCGCAAGGCCAAGAGCGAGTCGTGATCGGCGACCGTGCAAGCTGCCCCGAACACGGCAGGTGCACGCCAGGTTCATCCAGCGGGCGCGTGGCGCTCCGACGCCGCGACCGGTGGCAGGTGGCGGGCGAGTTCGCTACGCAGGACGCCGGTTCCGGGCCGAACCAGACCGACGTGGACCGTGTAGATCGGCTGATCGCCGCGGATCCGTGGACGAAGGCTCGTGGCGGGCGGTGCGTCCGCTCCCGGGCGCAGGGTCACCTGGAGGACGGCGAACGGGCCCGGACGGCGAATCGTCGCCGACTGGATCGTCTCCCACGGCAGGAGGACCGATCGCCCCTTCTCGACGAGGCCCAGTGCCGAGCCGGTGACATCGACCGATGACCAGGACTTCCGGTGGAACAGAACCGTGAAAGCGCCGAAGCCGACGGCGTAGATGACACCTGTGACAGCGATGTTCGTGTAGTCGGTCGCCATCCGCCCAGCGACGAGTGCCAGCACAGCCTGGACGAGAACCCAGGCCGGTAGGCCCAGCAGCAGCATGAACACGAACATGAGGCGGGCCGACGTGCGGAATGTCGTCCGGTCGTTATCGTCCATGATGGTCCCTCCGTCGACCGTGCCGTCGACTGTAGGACAGCTCCCGCGGCAGCGCCCGTCCGTCACGGCGCGAAGGGACCACTCGCCCGAGTGGTCCCTTCGCTGGTCGTCGAGGAGTGGCTAGACTTCAGGTTGGCACTTCACCTGCGCTCCGCTGCGGCGGGCGCAGCCTCGGGAGGGTGTTGCAGCACCCTCTCGAGGGGCCGTCCCGTCGGGACGGCGGCTATTCGCAGAAGACCCGCACGGTGGCATCGGGGGAGTCCACCTCCACGGTCACGTCGTCGAGGTGCTCGACGAGCGCCTCCAACTGCTCGGGCTTGAGCTGCGTCAGGTCGATCGGCACACCCGAGTCGCTGAGCGAGGCGTTGGCCTTGACCAGGGCCTGCGGCGGCACCAGCGCCGCCAGCCGCACGCCGGCCCGCAGCAGTTGCAGCGGCACCCGCACGTTGACCCGCGACGGCTCGCCGTTGTCGGTGGCGTCCACCACCACCCGCAGGTACTTCACCTTCCCCTTCGGCCGGGCGTCGGGACCTGCCACCGCCGGTGCCTGGTCCCGTTCGAGGGCGGCGATGAGCTGCTCCGCCTCCTCCGCAGTGATCTTGCCGGCGGCAAGCATGTCGAGGATGTCCTTGCGTTGTTCGGTCATGCGAACCTCTCCTATCGGATGGCCACGAGCACGGCCGAGCGGCCCTGCTCGATGTCGAAGCGGGCGCCGGGCAGCGCGGAGACCACGCGCCAACCGGCGCCGAGCGCCCGCATCACCCGGATGCGGAACACGAGGCAGGCCACGATCGCCGCGAGGACGACCAGGACCAGAACCGGCAGGAGTACGAGCACCACGGGGAGCACCGGAACCCAGAAACGGACGGGTCGGCGGGCGGGGCGATTGACCCGGACGGTCACCAGTTGAGGCATCATGAGCGGCCGTCCAGCTCGGCCAGCGCCTGCTGGGCGGTGATCTCACCGCGGCGCAACCGGTCGATGATGTCGACCCGGGACGGCGCGGGATCGGTCTCGACGAAGTCGAGCATCTGCGTGATCCGGTTGAGCCGCGACTTGATCGTCGGATAGCTCACGCCGAAGATGCGTTCCATCTCCTTGATCGAACCGTGGCAGCGCACGAACGCCGTGACGAAGACCTGGTCCTCGACGTTGAGCTGGGCCAGTTGCGGTAGCTCGAACGCGCCCTCGATCGCGACGCCGTTGCTCGCCAGGCGCACGCGCTCGACGACGAACGGCTGGCCTCGCGTCAGGCTGGTGAGTTCCTGCCAGTCCATCGCCTGTTCTGTCATACCTAAAGTTGTATCTTAAGAATCCTGAACTTCCAAGAGTCAAACCTTAATTTTCTCGAGTACGAGGGCACTCTGGCCGGTCTGGCTACGACCACCGCGCGCACTCGGCGGCTGGTCAGTCGGGGTCGGCGCAGAGTTGGGTGGTCAGGGCGGCGCGGGCCCACTCTTCCCACGCCTCCGGTGACCACTCGCGGTCGCGGACGAAGATCAGATAGAGCTGCGGGCTGAGCAGGCCGAACAGTAGGTCGGCCGCCATGTCGACAGAGAGGCCGGGGCGGGCGTCGGGCTTGCCCATGAGGGCTTCGGCCGCTGCGTACTGCACCGTGTAACGCGGATCGGGGCCATCCGTCCACTGTGCGGCGATCTCCGGGTCGGTGGCTGCGGCAGCCGCGATGAGCGGCATGATCGGGGCGACCCGGCCCAGGATCTCGCCGGTGCCGTGCACGTGTGCGCGTAACTGGCCGGCTGCGGTGGGCTCGGCGCACGCGGCGCGAAACCACTCACGGTCCATGGTGGCGACCGGCTCGGTGTCCCCGGCGATGGACGTGTCGACGACGTCCTTGAACAGGGTGCGCTTGTTACGGAAGACGAAGTAGACCGTCTGGACGGCCACCCCCGCACGATCCGCCACCTCCTGCAGACTCGTCGCCCCGTACCCCTGCGCGACGAACAGCTCGCGAGCCGCGTCGATGACCTTCTGGCGGGTGCGGTGCGAGCGCTCGGCTCGCTTGTCCGGCCTCTTGACCGTGTTCATGATGCGAGCCTATCTTCAGAGTATGTCACTAGAGTCAAACTCTAAACTCTTGGAGGAGACGATGACGCAGCCCAACGCCGCCCAGGGGTCGGCCCCCGCCCCGGCCTCCCCGCAGCGGGACCAGGAGGAGGAAGCGGTTCACCGCGCACTGGAGAGCTACTACCGCGCCGGCACGCCGCCATGGGACACCGGCGTGACACCGCCCGAGTTGGTCGACCTGGTGGAGGGGCGCGACGCGCTGCCGCCCGGGCGGGCCCTCGAACTCGGCTGCGGCACGGGGACCAACGCCGTCTACCTCGCGCGGCACGACTGGGAGGTGGCCGCCGTGGATCTGATCGACAGCGCCGTCGACCTGGCCAGGGAGAAGGTCGCGGCGGCGGGAGTGGCGGTACGGGTCCGGCACGGAGACGCCACCCGCCTCGACGAGCTGGACGTGCCGGGCCCCTTCGACCTGTTCTTCGACCTGAGCTGCTACTGCGGAATTCCACTGCATCGCCGCGACGCCTACGCTGCCGGGCTCACCCACCGCGCCGCTCCCGGGGCACTGTTGCTGATGTTCGGGTACGGCCCCGAGCCACTCGACAATCCGACCACCGAGATCGCGTCGTGGGCGGCCGGCGTCACCGCGGACGAAGTCCGCGCCAGGTTCCCCGGCTGGGCACTTGTCGACGTCACACCGGGCACCAACGCGGTGCCGACCTTCTGGTTCACACTGCGCCGCGACGCCTAGCGACCTCCGATCGCGCGGAGCCGCCGTGCGCGGTGTTCCTCCTTCCCGGGCTTGCTGGCACGCCGCGCGGGCGACGGCGTGGACCCGGACGGTCGGGCGGGAGTTGAAACGGCAGGTCGGTGCTCAGCTCGTGGCCCTCCGGCCGAGGAGGAACACTGTCGTGGCGTCGATGACGTCGTCGAAGTGCCCGCCGTCGCCGGGGTAGTGGAATCCGTGCTCGGCGTCCTCATACTCAAGGAGGGCGCACTCGTTGCCGGCGCTCGTCATCGCGTCGCGGAAGCGCCGCGCGCAGTCGATCGGCTCGACCTCGTCGCGGGTGCCGTGGTGGATCTGCGTCGGCGGACTGCCCGGCCGGACCCACCCGATCAGCGAATACTCGATCAGTCTGCCCGCGTCGAGGCCAACCTGCCGTTCCAGGCTGCGCTGCGCGTCCGGCGTGCGGACGCCCAGGTCGAGTCCCGCCGGGTTGAGGGCCACGACGGCCGCGACGCCGGGCTCCGATGCCGCGCGGGACGGCGTCAGGGCCGCAAGCATCGCCAGGTGCGCGCCGGCCGAGCTGCCACCCGAGGCCAGCTGTGACGCTGCCAGCCCGCGCGATGCCGCCAACCGCCCGAACCGCGCGATCGCGCGCCGCACGTCGGCGAGGCAGTCGTCGATGCTTGTCGCGCCGTGACCGAGCAGCCGGTATCCGGCCGACACCGCGAGGATTCCCCGCGACGCCAGTGCCCGGCAGTGCGGCGCGAGCCCGTCGGGTGATCCGCCGCGCAGCGCGCCGCCATGGAACAGGACGATGCCAGCGCGCGGCGGTACGCCGTCGCCCGGCTCGAAGACCAACAGGGGCAGCTCACTACCATCGGCGGTTTGGTACGAGGTCGACGACGTACGACAGGTCCCCGGCATAACGGCATCCGATCTCGACCGCGTGCCCTAGGCGTCCGCGATGGCCTTCAGCGCCGTGTCGAGTGCCTGGTCGGCCGGCACGGGTACGTCGGGGACCACTCCGACGCCCTCCCAGTTGCTCCCGGTGACGCTGTTGATGGTCCGGGCGGTCGGAACGGTCACCAGGATGTGCTCGGTGACCGCGTGGCGGGCCGTCGGATGGGCCCCGCCCCGGGTCGTCTCACCGACGACGACGGCCCGGCCGTGCGCCTGGAGGGTGTACGCGACGTCCTCGCCCCCGGAGAACGTCGTCGCGCTGGTGAGCACGAAGACCGGGCGGTCCAGGTAGCGCGGCGCGGGAAGGTGCGCGGCGGTCCAGAACTGGCGGGTGGCGCCGGTGGAACGCTCGTAGAAGTCGTTGAGGTGCACCTGGTCGTCGCGGAAGAAGTAGCTGCACCACATCGCGGCTCCCTCCGGCGCTCCGCCGGAGCACGCGCGCAGGTCCAGGATGAGCGCCGAGCTGAGCGCGACCAGTTGCATGGCCGCGCCGATCACGCTGGCCCCCTCGTCGGCGTACGCGATGCGCCGCACGTCGATGAGCCCGACCTTGCCGTCCACCTGCTCGACCCGGCGGATGCCCTGGTTCTCCGTCCGGAGTAGCGCGAGGAACGCCGCCTTGCCCCCGTCCTCGTCCGCTGGATCCAGCGACTGTGGCTGGTCCGACCACAGCAGCCGCAGATGCCTGTCCGGGCACGCCTGCTGAAGGTGGGCGGTCACCGTCTCGCAGAGCACCGGCCCGTCCAGGTCGTCGTACTCACCCGCGGCGAGACGACGCCGGATCGTGGCGTCGATGTCCGGGACCTTCGCCGGAAAGACGTACCCGGCCTCGATCCGGTCCAGGGCGCGTCCGATGATCTCTTCGTTTGACAGCACGGCGGGTCACGATAGACCGGACGAAGCCCCAGGGCCATCGAATATCGCGAGGCTCGGCACCGGAACGGCCGGGGTGGGTCGGAGTCAGGCGCGCGGCAGGACGCCCACGAGCTGCGTGATGATCGCGATGCGCAGGGCTGTCTGCGGGTCGATGTGGTAGACCGCGAGCGTCGGCTCGGACTCGTAGACGGCGAGCAGGCTCGGCGGTGGCGTGCTGTAGGCGGAGAACGCGCCGGCGACGATGAGGACCTGAAGACAGAACAGGTCGGCGCGGTCGCCGACCTCGGGCAGGTGCCGGCGGATGAGATCGGCCATCGCCGTGAGGTTGGCCAGCGAGGCTCGCTTGTGCCGGCGGGCCGCCTCGATCGAGACGTTGTGTTCGAGCACCCCGCCCTGCGCGCCGAAGAGATCACAGAGCACCGTCTCGGTGGCCAGCGACCGGCTGAGCACGTCGGCCACCTGCTCGGCCCGCTCCGACGCGGATGGTTTCGGCTCGACGCCCCGGGCCAACTCCTGGTCCAGCTTGGCCAGCCAGGTGGTCGTCCGGTCGTCGAGGAGGTCGAGCAGCACCGCCTCGCGGGACTCGAAATAGCGCAGCACCGCCGTCTTGGCCAGGCCGACCCGCCGGCTCAGCTCGTTGAGGGTCACGTCGGCCACCGGCATCTCGTCGAGCATCGCCGAGGTCGTCTCCAGGATCGCCTGGCGACGGGCCGCGCGCTGCTCCTCGCTGCGCGCCCGCTGGAACGTCATGCGCCAACCCTAACTTAGGTACCGCCGGTCTCTTGACAGCGTACCGGCGGTACATTAACGTTTCGAGCATAACTTACCGGCGGTACCTTAGGAGCCCGAGATGAACTGGACCGAGCAGCAGATTCCGCGCCAGGACGGCCGGGTGGCCGTGGTCACCGGCGCCAACACCGGCCTGGGCTTCGAGACCGCCCGGCTCCTCGCCGAACGTGGGGCTTCGGTCGTGCTGGCCGTACGCGACACCGAGAAGGGCAAGCGCGCCGCCGCCCGGATGAACGGCGACGTCTCCGTACGGGAACTGGATCTGACCTCGCTGGAGTCGGTGCGCGCCGCCGCGGCCGGGTTGCGCGCCACCCACCCGCGGATCGACCTGCTCATCAACAACGCCGGCGTCATGTACACGCCGAAGCAGACCACCCGCGACGGCTTCGAGATGCAGTTCGGCACCAACCACCTGGGTCACTTCGCGTTCACCGGCCTGCTGCTCGACCTGCTGCTGCCGGTGCCCGGCTCCCGGGTGGTCACGGTCAGCAGCGTCGGCCACCGGATCCGTGCCGCGATCCACTTCGACGACCTGCAGTGGGAGCGGTCGTATGGCCGGGTCGCCGCGTACGGCCAGTCGAAGCTCGCCAACCTGATGTTCACCTACGAGTTGCAGCGCCGGCTCGCCCCCCACGGCACCACCGTCGCGGTGGCCGCACACCCCGGTGTCTCCGACACCGAACTGGTCCGCAACTCCCCGGCGCTCGTCCGCGCGCCGATCACCCTGCTCGCCCCGGTGGTCACCCAGCCCGCTGCGGCAGGCGCGCTGCCCACCCTGCGCGCCGCGACCGACCCGTCCGTCCTCGGCGGGCAGTACTACGGCCCCGACGGCCTGGGCGAGACGCGCGGCCACCCGAAGCTGGTCACGTCCAGCCCGGAGTCCTACGACCTGACCGTGCAGCAGCGCCTGTGGGCCGTCTCGGAAGACCTCACCGGCGTGCGGTTCCCGGTCGGCCAGGCGGCCGCCGCAGCGTGACCGTGGGAACGAGGCAGGTGATCCGGTAGCGGCGGCGCCGCTACCGGACACCGTCTCCTACCGGGCCTGGTGGCGCGAGGTCGAGCGCGCCAGCCCCGCGACCGTTCTCCGCACGAGGTCAGCGGGTTCCGCCGCTCAGCCCACGGCCGATCTGCCAGGAGGCGGCGGGCCAGGCCGTGATGAAACCAGCGATCAGCCCGATCTGCCCGGCGAACCAGAACGTGGGGCTGTCGGGCCGCAGGGCCGGCTCCGGAGAGACCATGTGGTGCGCCAACGTCAGCCACACGAACAGCGCCACCTCGAACGCGGTGATGGTCACCAGTTCCACCTTCACGACGGTCGCCAACGCGCGCCAGACCTCCGCGAGACCGCGCCGCGGGCTCTCGAAGAGCCGGAAGAGAACAGCGATCGTCACCGCCATCAGATAGTCGCCCGCGTAGCCGATCCACAGCGCGCTCCGGGGAAGATCGAATCCGTACAGGGCGACCTCGGCGACGACGAAGCCGAGGGCGCAGTGCGCGCCACAACGGGACACCTGGGTCACGATGATGCCCCGGTGAGGTCGATCCGTCCGCGGCGACGGCGCGAGCGCCTCGGGCCGGCCCCAGTTCCAGTAGAGGCGGACGGCTGCCGGACCGACGTAGAGGACGGTCACCAGCCAGACGATCTCCATGACCCGCACCGGCTGACGGTGCCCGTAGAGGTACGTGTCGACGAGGACGACCGCGAAGCTGGCGACACCGACCGCGAGTGAGACCCAGGAGAGCGTCGGGAGCCAGGTCGGTTGCATCCTCGCCCCCTTCCTCCGGGCCGCCTGGTGCGTGGCGCGGCCGAACCTAGCTGGCGAAGTCGACGGCGGCGAGCGTGGCGCAGCGGTGCGTGGCGAGGCGTTCGGCCTGCGCGGTGATGGCGTCGCGCGTGCCGGCGGACAGTTTGCGCCAGGGCTGGACCGCCACCGTGAACGATCGGCCGGACTTGCGGGGCCGCCAGGTGCCGACGATCTCGCCGTCGACCAGCACCGCGCCCGGGCGGCCCAGCACCGGCCACAACTCCTTCGCGTGGGCGGCGTCGGGCGCGAGTGTCGTCCGGTCCTTCGCCTGTAGGAACAGGTCGAACGGGCCGAGCAGGCGGGTCGCGCTCACCTCGGCCGACGTCAGCGCCGCCTCGTCGGCGGCCAGCAGCGAGCGCGATTCGCCGTCGACCGTCACGTCGACCACGTCGTCGGGCCAGCGTGCCTTCACGTCCTTGACCGGCGCGTCGAGATAGTCGGCGACCTGCTTCGCAGTAGCGGGGCCGAGCAGCCGAAGGTACGCGCGGACGAGGTCGAACCGGTCGCCCGGTGCGGACGCCTTGCGGAAGCCGGTGATGCGCCGCAGGACCGGAGGTGAGGTGTCGAGCTGCAACTCTAGACCGGCCCGCGCGGCGGCCAGCCGGAAGGGCATCTCGTACAGGTGGGTGGCGTCGCACGGCCGGCAGAACCGCAGGTACGGCTCGGGCAGCATGGTCGCCAGGCGGCCGGAGACGTCGCCCTTGACCGTTGGCGCGGTGACGATCGCCCGCATGCCGGCGGCCACCTCGTCGAGGGCGGCGAGGTTGCCGATGCCGGCGGCCTTCAACGGCTTCGACGCGTCGTAGATGCGCTTGCCCGCGTCGGCGTCGGAGAACGGCTCGACCGCGGCCACCACCTGCCCGACGTCGGCGCGGCGATAGAGGTGCGGAGCGCCCCGTACCGTCCACAGCAGGACCACGTCGGCGTCGGACAGCGCGGTCACGTCGACGCCACGGACGGCCAGGGCCCAGCGGGCGCCGTCCGGCCCGGTGTTCTGCACACCGATGTCCAGGACGGCGGTGTCGGCCAGCGAGCCCTCGTCCCGGTCCAGCTGCTGCGCCCGTACGCGGTAGGCCACCACCTGACGCCGGTCAACCATGAACGCACCCTAGCCGCGAGCGGTCAGTCAGCGGCGACCATCGGGCGGTGGACGCCGAGAAACTAGAGTTGGTGGGGTGCGGATCCGGATCGAGGGCAGTGACCTGCCGGGCCGGCGCGCGGGCGCGGAGGCCGACGCGCTGCGGCTCGGCAACGTACACGTCGGCATCCAGCGCAGAACCGAGGTGATCGATCGCGTACGGGTCGACGCGGCACGGGCGGTCTGGAACGTAGCGGTGTCCAGCCGGGAGATCGACGGGGTGCTGGACGTCGGCGGGCCGTTCGTGCATGGACGACCCGGAGGGCGTTTTCTCTACCTGAGCTGGGGCACGGTGATCGATGACGGGTTCGCGATGTTCCGGCGGGCGAAGCTGATGTTCACCGACATCCCGACCGACCTGCTGCGCGCCGTGCACGAGAGCGGGGGGTTGCTGGTGAGCAGACTGGGACTGACGGACGCGGCCGGCGGGCCGGTATGCGCCCGGGTCCACCCACCCGCCATCGGCTGGACGCTGGAATAGTCCCGGCCGCCCGTACCGGACGGGCGACCGGGAAACAAGCCGTCAGGCCACCAGGGAGACCCGTCCGTTGTCCAGGTCGTAGCGGGCGCCGACGACCCGCAGCGCGCCCTGACGCACCTTCTCGGCGATGATCGGGCTGCGCGCCGACAGGGCCCGAACCTGGGCGGCGATGTTGGCGCGGACGGCGTTCTCCACCGGGTCGCCCGGCTGGCTCAGCACCGGCTCGACCACCGGGCGGAGGCTGTCGACGATGGTGCCGATGTGTCCGGGAGCGGTGCCGCCGGTGTGGATGGCGTCGATGGTGGCCGTGATCGCGCCGCAGCGTTCGTGCCCGAGGACGACGATCAGCAGGCTGCCGAACTCCTCCACGGCGAACTCGACGCTGCCCAGCAGCAGGTCGTCGACGATGTTGCCGGCCACCCGGTTGTCGAACAGGTCACCGAGCCCCTGGTCGAACAGCACCTCGGGTGCGACCCGGGAGTCGGCGCAGCCGACCGTGATGGCGAACGGGTGCTGGCCGGCGGCGAGGCGGTGCAGGTCGTCGAGGCCCTGGTGCGGGTGCCGACCGTGACCGCTGGTGAAGCGGTGGTTGCCGGCGAGCAGCCGACGCAGCGCCTCGGCCGGCGTGGCAACGGTGTCGTCGGCCGGCGGCGCGGCGGCGCTCGCCGCGGACGGGCCGGCGACGGCCGCGCCGAGCGCGACGGCCGTCGCGCCGCCGGCGGCCAGCAGGGAACGGCGAGACAGAGGGGTACGAGGCACAGTGATCTCCCGAGAGTGAGGCGGTTGCCTTCTTCCTACCAGGCGATCATCCACAGTGGTCCGCCGACGCCCCGGCCACCCGGTCGCGCGCGGCGGCCGGGGGACCGGGGATCGGTGGGTCAGCGGTGCTCGCTGTCGAGGGCGGCGACCTCGCGCACGGCCTGGGCGACGGCCGCGAAGTCCTTCTTGAGGATCGCGCCGTGGTTGCTGGCGACCTTCGCGTGGACTCGGATGTTCGGGTTACGCGCGGTCACCCCGTCGAGGCTGGCGCGAATGCGCTCCTGCTCGTCTCCCTTGCTGCCGAGGGACGTTCCCGAGGCGACCACGTACCGCACCGGGACGGTGATGTCGTCCAGCACCGGACCCAGTTCGCGTTCCCGGGAGAGCCGGCCCAGCTCGATGTTGCTCTCCGCCTGCTGGGCGGCGCTCATACGCGGGGTCAGGCCGGTCGGCCGCAGCAGCGGCGTGAACCAGCCCAGGCGCCGGAACAGCTTGCGGATCCGCTGCTCCATGGCGTCGTCGAGCCAGTCGTGCGGGAACGCGCCGTCGACCAGCACCGCGCCGATCGTGCGGTCCGGGTTGCGGTGGGCCCAGTGGGCGCCGACGACGGCCCCGTACGACCAGCCGACGAGCACCGCCCGCTGGACGCCTCGGGCGGCGAGAACGGCGTCGACGTCCCGGACGGCCGCCTCGAAGGAGTAGTCCGCCGAGCGACCCGACTTTCTGCCGCGGGCCCGCTCGTCGTAGGTGATGTGCCGCCATCGGGTGCCCAGGTCGGTGATGACGTTCCGCCAGTACCCCTGGGTGGCGAACTGGCCATTGAGGAAGACCACGGGGACGCCCGCACCGCCGGTGTCGGTGACGGCCAGGGCGGTGTCGTCGACCGGCACCAGGCCGGTCCACGGCGAGCTGGTCGAGGAGGGAGTGTTCGTCGTCATTGTCGTACTCCTTGAGGGGGTTGGGGTTCAGAGGCTGCGGGCGGTGATGTCGCCGAGCGAGGTGGTGGCGTGGATGTCGAGGTCGGCGCTGCCGTGGTTGACCAGGGCGTTGCTGATGCGCCCGTGGCCGGTGCCGGCGTCCAGGGCGGCCGAGACGCCGCTGGCGGCGGCGACCGAGATGTCGCCGGACTGGGTACGCAGCACGAGCCGACCTCGCGTTGCCTGCGCGACGCGGATGTCGCCCCGCGTGGTGCTGATCTCGGCGGGGCCGTTGAGCCGACCGACCTCGACGGTGCCGTCGACGGCGGTGAGGCGCATGCTCGCCGCCTCGTCGACCTTGATGTGGCGGTACGCGCCGTCGACGGTGACGTCACCGAGGCGTCCGACGCCGCGCAGCTCGGCGCTGGCAGCCCGGACCTCGACGCGGGAGTCGGCGGGCAGTTGGACGGTGACCTCCACCGAGCCGGCGGGGCCCAGGAGCTGGTTGTCGGGGGACGCGGTCGTGACCCGCAGGACGCCGTCGGCGTACGCGATGGTGGTCTGCTCGGCGGCCCGGGTGTCGCGGCTGCGGCCGGCGTCGGCGGGCCGGACCTCGACGGTGGTGTCCGCGCGGTCGGCGGCGATGACCTGGACGCGCCCGGCGGGGATGTCCAGGACGGCGGCGATGGGGGCGGGGGTGGCGAAGCTCTGCACGGCGTTCTCCGATGCTCTCTCCGGTGTTTCTGACATTGGAAACGCTACGTTGCTTTCTAGACAGTGGCAACAGTGTTATTGCGTAGACACAAAGTAACACCAGCTCAGAGCGTTGTAAACGTTGCAACAGATCTGTCACTAAAGCAACGGCCGGTGTTACCGCCATTGCAATCAACTGGTGGTGAACGCTATGGTGGCAATGCCGTTGAGGACGACCACCGAGGAGATCACCGTGCCGGGAGGCAGACTCACCCAGCAGGACCGTCAGCAGATCGCGTCCGGGCTGGCCGACAGCCTCCCGTACGCCGAGATCGCTCGACGCCTCGACCGTCCGACCTCGACCGTCACCCGCGAGGTGCTGCGCAACGGCGGCCCGAACGCCTACCGGGCCGACCTCGCCCACCGCGCCACCGAACGCCGCGCCCGCCGTCGCGTGCCGTCCGCCACCCGGACCGCCGAGGCGATCCCGCAGCCGCACGGCCGCGATGCCGAGGCCGTCGCCGAGTACGAGGAGGTGTTCACCACCGTCCTCATGGCGACGGGTCTGAACAAGATGGGGGCCCGGGTACTGACCTGCCTGTTCACCACCGACACGGGCAGCCTCACCGCGGCGGAGCTGGCCCAGCGTCTGCACGTCAGCCCGGCGTCCATCTCCAAGGCCATCAGCTTCCTGGAGAGTCAGAGTCTCGTACGCCGCGAGCGCGACGAGCGCCGCCGCGACCGCTACGTCATCGACACCGAACTCTTCTACCAGGCGACGATGGCCAGCGCCCGCGCCAACGACCAACTCATCGCGACAGCACGTGAGGGCGTCGCCGTCCTCGGCCCCGGCACCCCGGCCGCCGCCCGCCTGGAGAACATCGCCCGCTTCCTCGACTTCATCAGCGAGAGCATCACGCGCGCCGCCGAACAGGCCCGTGCCGTCCTGCACACGCGCTAGTTCCGGTCCGGGCGGTGCCGGGCGTACGCGTCGACGCGCCCCCAGCGTCCGGGAATGTCCAGCAGCGCGATCCGGTCGAAGGCGGACGGCAGCGCGGGATTCACGGCCAGGTGTTCCTCGTGCGGGTCGAGGCCGAGCAGAGTGCGCAGCAGCAGCATCGGCGCACCGCTGGACCACGCCTGCGGGCTGCCGGCGGTGGGATACCGGACCGGGTACCGGGTGGTGCTGCGGTCGAAGCCCCCGAACGCCTCGGGCAGCCGCCCCTGGAAGTAGGTCGCGGCCGACAGGATGCCCTCGGCGATGCGGCCCGCCTCGCTCAGGAACCCGTAACGGCGCAGGCCCCACGCGATGAACGAGTTGTCGAACGGCCAGACGGTGCCGTTGTGGTAGCCGAGCGGGTTGTAGCGGCTCTGCCCGGAGGCGAAGGTCCGCACGCCCCAGCCGGAGAAGAGCGCCGGACCCATCAGGTGCTCGACGACCCGCGCGGCCCGGTCGGGCGCCACGATGCCACTCCACAGCAGGTGGCCGATGTTCGAGGAGAGGCTGTCCACGGGAGTGCCGTCGTGGTCGAGCGCGAGGGCGTAGTAGCCGCGGTCCTCGAGCCAGAAGTCCCGGTTGAAGCGCTCGTACAACGCCGCCGCCTCGCGTTCCAGCCGCTCGGCGTAGGCCGGGTCGCCCCAGAACGTACGCGCGAGCCGGGCCCCGCGAAGCTTGGCGTCGTAGGCGTACCCCTGGACCTCACACGTCGCCCTCGGGAACCCCGGCAACCGGCCGTCGGCGTAGGAGATGCTGTCCCAGGAGTCCTTCCAACACTGGTTGTCCAGGCCGGTGGCCCGGTTGCGCCGCTGGTACCAGACGTAGCCGGTCGACGTCAGGTCCGCGTACGCGTCGATCCAGTCCAGGGCCGCGCGAGCCTCCTGCTCCAACTCCATCACCAAGCCGGTGTCGCCGCTCCACCGCTCGTACTCGTCGAGCAGCACCACGAACAGGGGCGACGCGTCGACGGTGCCGTAGTAGGGGGAGTGCGGCTGCTCCTCGAACGCGGCCGACTCCCCGTAGCGCAGCTCGTGCAGGATCCGGCCGGGATCCTCCTCCAGCACGTCGTCGGTCCGGGCGCCCTGGAGCGAGGCGAGGATCCGCAGTGTCGGCGGGGCCAGCGACGGCGTGACGGGCAGGGTCTGTAGGCAGGTCAGCAGGCTGTCGCGGCCGAACAGGGTCATGAACCAGGGGAGCCCGGCCGCGGGTACGGCAGCTCCGCTGAGCGACAGGGGCGCGAAGCGCAGCGCCGCGAGGTCCACCAGGCTGCGGTGGTAGACCTGTTGGAGGGTGGCGCTCTCGGTGTCCAACGTCGGCGCCTGCGCCACCCACTCGCGCACGCTGTCCGGCAGCGTCGACTCGTGCGGGCGTAGGGCACGCAGGGCGTTGCGCAGGTCGACGCCGTCCGGTCGCAGCGCCCGCATGGCCACCTGCAACCGGGTGTCCCACTGCTCGCCGGGGCGCAGCCGCACCGCGTACCGCAGGCCGCGCGCGTCGATGGTGGCCGACTCACTGGTCGACACGACGACCTCGCGCCGGTACGTCCCACGCCGATAGCCCACCCGCAGCTCGTTCGGCTCGACGTTGGTGTAATAGCTGCCCGCCTTGTCCTGGATGTCGAACTTGATCTCGAAGATGTCGGCGAAGTCGGCCTCCACCTCCAGCCGTACGTCGAGGTCGACCACTCCCTGGCCGTAGTTGAAGATCGTCAGCGTCTCGCTCAGGTCCGGGCCGATCCGCCGCCGCCGGATCGCGGACACGTCCGCCTCCACGTAGTCGACGGCCCCGCCCGGCACCACGAAGAACGTGACCTCGTAGTACTGGCTGTCGTCCACCGACAGGGCGGCCAACCGCTCGCCGTTCACGGTGAGCACCCAGCGGGACAGATAGCGCGTGTCGTTGGCGAACAGCCCCACCGGCGTTGCGGGCGACGACTCCACGTCTCCACTGGCGTCCGACACGATGAAGGTGTTGCCGTCGATGCACGACACCGTGCCCGGGATGTCCCTCACGGCGCGCTGGTCGCCGTCGGCTGGTCGGCTCCCGCGCCACCATCGGCCTCCCGGGGAAACAGTCGCCCGATGCGCAACGCCAGGGCGAGGTCGCCGTCGACCAGGATCTCGCCGCGCTCGATCGCCGCCAGCCCGTTCACCTCGCCGCGCGCCATCGACTCCGCCACCTGCGCCGGCACCCTGATGACGGTGTCGGCCGGGTCTCCGCTCTGCGACACCTGTAGCTTGCCGTGGTCGATGACCAGGAGCCACTGCTCCAGGGCGTCCCCGTCGGCGATGTCGAAGCGCACGCTTCCGCACACCTTGCTGAACCGCGGATCCTTGCACGCGGCGGCCAGCCGCTCGAAGAAGTCGCTGGTCGCCGTCGTCATCCCACCTCCCGGCCCGAGAAAGAGCGGACGACGGCTACCCGCTGCGGCCCGTTGCTAACGCCCGGCCGACGGAAATGAGCTGTCGGCGTGGCAGGCGTACCGCTCAGAATGTCCGCCGTGGCGAAGGAACAGGTGCTGGCGAAGGTGGCGGCGGATCTGGAGCGCGGGCACGTGCACCCCGCGATGCAACGCCTGGCGAGCCTGACCGCCGCGTACCCCGACGACCTGGAGGTGCGGGCGCGGCGTGCCGCGCTCTACCGGCAGGTGGGCAACGTGACCGAGGCGGGGCGGTGGGGCTTCCTCGACGAGGACACCGACGCGCGGGAGGTCACCGCGTTCGAGGGGGCCTACGGGAACGCCTGGCGGCGTCTGCGGGCGTTGCGGGTGACCGTCGACCCCAGCGTCAGACTCGGGCCGGTGGCGGGCGCGCGCTTCGCCCGACTGCTGGAGCAGGCCGGCCGGTACGGGCCCGTCACCTGGACCGATGACGGGCCACGTCCCGAGGAGCCGAGTTCGTGGCGGGACGGCTTGGGCTGCCTGGTGGCGGCGGTGATCGCCCTGGTGCTGGTGGCGTTGTGCGTGGTCGGTCTGGTCACCGTGCTCCGGTGGGTGTTCTAGCCGAGGTCGAAGTCGACCACGACCGGCGTGTGCCGGACCCGCAGCGGGGTCGCGGCGTCGAAACCGGCGGCGTCGCGGTGCCACACCGGTTGGGTGTACGCGCAGTCGCAGCGCAGCCGCACCCGCTGGCCGGGGAGTAGCCGCAGGGCGTAGCCGTCGCCCACGTCCGCCACGCCGGCGAGGTCCCCGGTCGCCGCGTCGAAGGCGAGCACCTGGGCGTAGGTGAGCAGCTCGTCGACGCGTACCGCCCCGCCGACCGGGGTGCCGGCGGGTAGCGCCTGGTCGAGGGTCGCCGTCCGCGCGGCGCGGACCCGTACTCCTCGCGCCTGCGCCCGGCTGCCCACCCCGCCGGACCAGACGCTGGCGTACCCGCCCGCGGCGAACTGCACCGGCCACTCGTACGGCCCGAGGCCCGTGATCGTGTAGCGGCCGTTCTCATCGGTCGTGGGCCCGTGGTCGCCGTACTTGGGGTCCGGCACGTACGGCACCACCATCACCAGCGCTCGCGGGACCGGGGCGCCGGTCGCCGCGTCGGTCACCACTCCGACGACCGAGCCGGGCGGATCGAGCCGGATGTCCGGCGCGCTGGTCACCGCGCCGGCCCGGACCCGAATGACGGACGCGCGCTCGCGCTCGCCGGTGCCGCCGTGCCGGCCGACCCACTGCCAGCCGTGCCGGGTCGTGTCGTAGGGCCGCACGAGCAACCGGTACTCCCCGGGGGCGACGTCACCGGTCACCAGGCTGCCCTGCTCGTCGGCGCAGCCGCCGTACCGGCCGAGCTGGTCCTCTCCGAGGGTGACTGCCGCGAGCGCCGCGGCGTCGACGGGCACGAGCGCGGCGCAGGCGCGGGGGACCGGCACGCCGGTGGCCGCGTCACGCACGACGGCGCGGACGCCGCCGGGCGCGGGCGCGGACTCGGCGGTACGCGCCAGAGCCGGCGCGGCGGCCTCCACGACGAGCAACGCGACGGCGATGGTGGTGGTCAGTTTGCGCAGGAGTGTAGGGCTCACAGGCGTGCTCCTCGCGGCGACGGAACGGGGGGTGAGCCGACCGTAACCGTTCGTGCTTGATCTAAATCGGTCAATGTCGCGATCCTGACTGAAGGGCGGCGGGCATACTGCGGATCCCCGTGTTCTGCCCGAAGCGGGCGCATGTCGCACAAATAGCGCATAGCGTCACCAGAGCGGACACCGCTGCCCGACCGGCCGGCGGCGACGTGCCTACCGGAAGGGACCCGACATGAGCCGTGTCGAGACCGTGCTCCTGCCGGAGCTGGAAAGGCCGGTGTCGCCGGCCCTGCCGAGGTTCCTGGGCCTGCTGAGCCTGGCCCTGGGCGTGAGCGCGCTGGCCGCGCCCCGGCCGCTCGCCCGACTGACCGGGGTGGACGACTCCCCGGCGGCGCAGGCGGTCATCGGGGCGGTCGGCGCTCGCGAACTGACGCACGCCGTGGGCCTGCTCGCCGGTCGCCGCCCGGTCGGTTGGGCGTGGACCCGGGTCGCTAGTGACGCCCTCGACCTGACCCTGCTGGGCCGGGCCATGGCCGACCGGCGGGGTGAGCGACGCCGTCGCCTGGCCCTGACCACGGCCGCGATCGCGGGCATCACCGCCCTGGACGTCGCCGCCGCCATCGCCGCGGCCCGCGCCCGGCGGGCGCGGGCGCGGATGATCCGGATGGAGATCGCGGTGACGGTCAACCGGTCGCCCGCCGAGGCGTACCGGTTCTGGCGTGACATGGAGAATTTGCCCCGGTTCATGGCGCACCTGGAGTCGGTACGCGCCGACGACCTGCGGCTCTCGCACTGGGTCGCCCGTGGTCCGGCCAGCCGCCGCGTCGAGTGGGACGCCGAGATCATCGACGATCAGCCGAACAGGTCGATCACCTGGCGGTCGCTGCCCGGCAGTCGGGTGGCGAACGCCGGTCGGGTCGCGTTCGTGCCCGCTCCGGGCGACCGCGGCACCGAGGTCCGGGTGCAACTGCGCTACGCGCCACCGGCGGGCGCGCTCGGCCGGGCCGTGGCGAAGCTCTTCGGCGAGGAGCCCGAGCAGCAGGTCCGCGACGACCTGCGCCGGTTCAAGCAGGTGCTGGAGGCCGGCGAGGTGGTCCGCTCCGAGGGCAGCCCGAACGGCATCTCCGTACGCCAGCAGGCGATGCAGCGGCCCGCGCAGCCGCTGCCGGCGTCCCGTCGCTGACCACCGGATCCGAAGGGACCGCGACATGAAGGCCACCGCCTGGATGGGCACCGACACCGTCAAGGTGATCGACGTACCCGATCCGACGATCATGAACGCCCGGGACGCCATCGTGCGGGTCAGCACCACCGCGATCTGCGGCTCCGACCTGCACCTCTACCACGGCTACATCCCCGCGATGCGCAAGGGCGACATCCTCGGCCACGAGTTCATGGGCGAGGTGGTGGAGGTCGGGCCGCAGGTCCGCAACCTCAAGCCCGGCGACCGGGTGGTGGTGCCGTTCCCGATCGCCTGCGGGCACTGCTCCTCCTGTCAGCGTGGCCTCTACTCGGTGTGCGAGAACTCCAACCCCAACGCCGGCATCGCCGAGAAGGTCATGGGTCACTCGCCGGCCGGCATCTTCGGCTACTCCCACCTGCTCGGCGGGTACGCGGGCGGCCAGGCCGAGTACGCGCGGGTGCCGTTCGCCGACGTCGGCCCGCTCAAGGTGCCCGACGAGATCCCCGACGACCAGGCCGTCCTGCTCGCCGACGTCTTCCCGACCGGCTATATGGGCGCCGAGATGTGCGACATCAAGCCCGGACAGGTCATCGCGATCTGGGGCGCGGGACCGGTGGGGCTGCTCGCGGCGGCCAGCGCCCGGCTGCTCGGCGCGGAGCGGGTGATCGTCATCGACCGGTTCCCGTACCGGCTGCGGCTCGCCGCCGAGCACGCCGACGCCGAGACGATCAACTACGAGGACGTCGACGTGCTGGACGCCCTCAACGAGATGACCGCCGGTCGGGGGCCTGACGCGTGCATCGACGCGGTCGGCCTGGAGGGGCACCACGGCAACTCCGCGATGTACGCGTACGACCGCGCCAAGCAGGCGGCGCGGACCGAGACGGAACGGCCGTTCGCGTTGCGGGAGGCGATCCTGGCCTGCCGGTCCGGGGGAGTGGTGTCGGTCGTCGGCGCGTACGGCGGCTTCGTCGACAAGTTCCCGATGGGCGCGTTCATGAACCGGTCACTGATCATGCGGACCGGCCAGTGCCATGTGCAGCGCTACACCCGCCCCCTGCTGGAACGCATCCAACGCGGCGAGATCGACCCCAGCTTCATCGTCAGCCACCGCATGCCGCTGCGCGACGCCCCCAAGGGCTACAAGATCTTCCAGAAGAAGCAGGACGACTGCACCAAGGTGCTCCTCAAGATCTAACCCCTCCCGCCCGGCTCCCCGCGATCTTGCACTTTCGGTGGCGAAAAAGGGTGCGTATTACCCCAAATCGGCAACCGAAAGTGCAAGATCGGCGCGGGAGGGGTGGGGACGCGCGCGGGAGGGGGGTGTGTTTGTGGTCCGTGGGCTCGGGAACGCGGATTGTTCGTTCCGGAGACGGGAGGGAGCGGGTCATGGAGTACGAGCAGATGATCGCGACCGTACGACAGCGCGGAGGGCTCGGGGAGAACGAGGCCGTGCGCTCGGTGCAGGCCGTCCTGTCGGTGCTCGGTGAACGGCTCGCCGGACAGGAGGCCGACAACCTGGCGGCACAGTTGCCCGATCGGCTGAACGATTCTGTCACCCGAAACCCGCAGGGACGCCGGTGGGACGTCGAGGAGTTCCTGAAGAAGGTCGGCGACCGTGAGCAGGTGTCGAACGGGGACCAAGTGCGTCAACACGCCCAGGTGGTGCTGAACACCGTTGCCGAGGCGCTCGACGACGACGACCGGCACGACCTGCTGGCGCAGTTGCCCGGCGGCATCACCGACCTCTTCGGTGTCCCCACCCCACGCGGCTGAGCGCGGTCACGCTCTCAACGGGCGCGGACCCCGGCCTCCACGGTCAGGGTCCCCGCCTCGGCGTCGATCGTCGCGTGCGCGCCGAGCGGGACGGTGAGCTGACCGTTGCCGTGCCCCAGGCGTAGTCCGCCCAGGACGGGCACGCCCAGGTCGTACAGGCGGTCCTTGAGCACCGCCGCCGCGTCCCACTGGTCGGCGCCGCCGACGCTGTTGGTGATCTGACCGACGACCACCCCGGCGACCCGGGACAGCACGCCCACCCGGCGCAGTTCGGTCACCATCCGGTCGATGCTGTACGGAGCCTCGTCCACGTCCTCGAAGAACAGGATCGCGTCGTCGAACCGCGGAGTGTCCGCCGCGCCGAGCGACGTGGAGAGCATCGTCAGGGTCCCGCCGAGCAGCGGACCCGACGCCCGCCCCGGCACCACCACCGGGGCGGTCGTCTCGGCCGGGTCCCGGGTGATCGTGACGGGCGCGGTGGTCATCACCGCGCTCCGCAGCGCCTCTGCCGACTCGGGGCCGGTGCGGCTGTCGCTCCAGTTGACCATCGGCCCGTAGAACGTGACCAACCCGGTCTCGCGCCAGAGCCTGCCGTGGATGCTGGTGATGTCGCTGAAGCCCACGACCACCCGGGGGTCGCGGCGCAGGCCGGACAGGTCGATCTCGTCGACGATCCGCTGCGTGCCGTAACCGCCACGGGCGGCGAAGACGGCACGTACGCCGGGGTCGTTGAGCGCGGCGTTCAGGTCCGCCAGTCGCTGCGCGTCGGTGCCGGCCAGGTAGCCGTACTTCGCGTAGACATGCTCGCCCAGCTCCACCTCCAGACCCCAGCTCCGCAGGATCTCGATGCCGCGCGCCATGTTTGTCGGGTTGGGAGTGCCTCCGGGAGAGACGACCCGGACCCGGTCCCCGGGCGCCAGCGCCGGCGCCCGCAGCGCCCGCCGCGCCTTCGGCTCGGGCGCGCTGTGCGCGGATGCGGCGTCGGCATGGCCGGCGAGCACCACTGTGCCGGCGGCCGCCGTTCCCATGCCCAGCATGCGACGACGCGACAGGGCCAGCCGAGCGGATGTGCGGGTCGGGACGGGATCCGCGCCGGAACCGGCCACAGTTGCCTCCATCGTCATCGACGTGCGACGTTCGAGCCGCTACAGCCTATGACGATGGTCGATCTAATGGGGGGTCCACAAAGGACAGGCGATCGTCAGGGAATCGGCCACTCGTGCACCGGCCGGTTGCTGTGCATCAGCTCCACGTAGTGCCGCACCACCTCGCGCAGCGCCTCCGGCCGGTCCAGGTGATCGGCGGACTCCAACCGGTGCAGCGTCGCCACCTGCCAGGTCGCGCCGTTGCGGTTGGTCAGGCAGCGCTGCTCGATGACACCCAGCAGGCGGTCCCGCTCGGTCGGGTCGAGGCCCCACCGGTCCAGGCCGTGGTGCGCCATCGGCAGCAGCCGGCGCAGCACCAGCTCGGTGACCGGCAGGTAGCCGAGGCCGGGCCAGAAGACCTGCGCGTCGATGCCGTGCCGGGCACAACTGGTGAAGTTCTCCTCGGCGGCGCTGAACGACATCTGCGACCACAGGGGCCGGTCCGACTCGGCCAGGGCGCGGACCAGTCCGAAGTAGAACGCGCCGTTGGCGATGGTGTCCAGCACGGTCGGCCCGGCCGGCAGCACCCGGTTCTCCACGCGCAGGTGCGGCCGGCCGCGCGACACGTCGTACACCGGACGGTTCCAGCGGTAGATCGTGCCGTTGTGCAGCCGCAGCTCGGCGAGGTTCGGCACCTCGCCGGCCGCCAGGGTCTGCGCCGGATCCTGCGGGTCGCACACCGGCAGCAGCGCCGGGAAGTAGCGGACGTTCTCCTCGAACAGGTCGAAGACGCTGGTGATCCAGCGTTCGCCGAACCAGACTCTGGGGCGTACCCCCTGGGCTTTTATCTCTTCCGGCCGGGTGTCGGTGGCCTGCTGGAACAACGGGATGCGGGTCTCGCGCCACAGCTCCCGACCGAACAGCAGCGGCGCGTTCGCCCCGAGGGCCACCTGGATGCCGGCGACCACCTGGGCGGCATTCCAGTAGTCGGCGAACTGCGCCGGGCTGACCTGGAGGTGGAACTGGGTGCTGGTGCAGGCCGCCTCCGGGGTGATCGTGTCGGCGGTGACCGCCAGGCGCTCCACCCCGGAGATGGCGATCGGCAGGTCCTCGCCCCGCGCCGCGAAGATCTGCTCGTTGAGCAGCTTGTAGCGCGGGTTGGCCGACAGCGTCTCGGCGGTGAGGTGCTCGGGACGCAACGTCGGCAGGATGCCGATCATGACCATGTGCGCGCCGACCGTGCGGGCCTTCTCCTCAGCGGCGTTGAGGCTGGCCCGCACGTCCTGCTCGAAGTCGAGGGTCCCGGTGCCGGTCAGCCGGCGCGGCGGCACGTTGATCTCGATGTTGAACTGGCCCAGCTCCGTCTGGAAGCTCGGATCCTCGATGGCCGCCAACACGTCGGCGTTGCGCATGGCCGGATTCGACGCCTCGTCCACGAGGTTCAGCTCGATCTCCAGCCCCGTCATCGGCCGGTCGATGTCGAACCGCGACTCCCGCAGCATCTCGGCGAAGACATCCAGGCAGTTCCGCACCTTTTCCCGGTAGCGGGCCCGATCCTCCCGACTGAAGGTCCGTACGCCGACATCCTCGCCCATGGTCACCGCCCTGTCACCGCTGGTTCCCCCTAACCTCGCACGCGGCCGTGCGGGCGGGGAAGACCCGAGGGTTCTTTCCTACCCAGTGGCGGGCCCCGTGACCCCTGTCGCACGCTCTGTGGTCGGCGAGGGCGCGAACGGCCGGCGCCGCTAACATTGCCGGATGCGCGAGAAGGTGACCCGGCTGTTCGTCGCGGCGGCGATCGCCGAGGCCTGCTCCTGGCTGGCCCTGCTGGCCGGGATGGCCGTCAAGTACGGTCCGCCCGACAATGAGCTGGGCGTCAAGGTCTTCGGTCCGATCCACGGCGGCCTGTTCATCGCGTACGGGTTGCTGGTGCTCGCGGTGGCGCGGCTGCGCCGCTGGAGCCTGCCGGTGACCCTCGTGGCGCTGGCGTGCGCCGTGCCGCCGTTCGCCACCGTGATCTTCGAACGCTGGGCACGCCGCCGGGGCATGCTCGGCGGCGACCGGCAGCCGACCCGCGAGCCCGCCCCGGTCGGCTGACCGGCCCCGGCCGAACGCTCAGGTCAGCGCGGAACAGGCCACGACGCCGGCCAACAGCAGAGCGCCGATCATCGCCTGCAACAGCAGCGGCGGCCCCAGGTGTGACCAGAGCGTCGCGGTACGCGGGGTGAGCAGCTGCCCGGTGGTCAGGTTGACGATCCGCTCGATCCGGGGTGGCAGCTCGGGGTCGCGCTGCGGGCGCAGGGTGAGCTGCACCTGGTCGGCCGGGTGCAGGGCGCTCTGCGGCAGGTGCCCGTGCAGCTCGACCTCGCAGAGCTGACCGGCGGTGTTCCGCAGGCGCACCGGGGTGACCAGGTACTCCGGGCCCTGCTTCAGCTCCTTCCAGCGCCGGCGGGCGCCACCGCCGCCGAAGGAGAACAGCGCGCGCAGCAGCAGGGCCGGCAGCCGGGCGAACGCGGCCGCGGCGAGCACGGCGACCAGCACCGGTTGGCCGACGCGTATCTCGCGGGTGTAGCCGTCGAGCAGGCGGATCAGCCGCCCGGTGACGATCCGCTCCGTCGGGTGCACGATCCGCCGGGTATCGAGTCCGCTGTCCATGTCCACCACCGAGAGTCCGCTTGTGTTCACTGATCGTATCGATGTCCCCGGTTGAACGACGTGAATGAAACCTGGTCACGGGCTCACGCCCGCGAGGTGACATCCCGGGCGACGGGGGTAAGCGGGAGGTCGAGCTGGAAAGGGGTCGAGCATGCAGCTGTCCTTCCTGCGCCCGCTCTACGACCGACCCGGGCCGTGGTGCTCGGTGTACCTGGACGCCTCCGCCGACACCGAGGACGCCCACCCGGCGCTGGACCTGCGCTGGCGCGCCCTGGAACGCCGCCTGGCCGAACAGGGGGCGGACGAGGCGAGCGTCGCCGCGCTGGACCGGGTGATCCGGGGCCACGACCCGATGGTCGGGGACTACGGACTGGCGGTCTTCGCCAGCCACGGTCGGGTGGCGCTCTCGGAGTACCTGTCCGCGCCGCCGCTGCGCGACCTGGCGAGTTTCGGGCCGTTGCCGCACGTCATGCCGCTGCTCGCCCAGCGCGGCGAACAGGTGGCGTGGGTCCGGGTGGTCGCCGACCGGACCGGGGGCGACGCCGTCGCGGTCAGCGCGGGCGGCGTACCCCGGCGGGCGCACGTGGCCGGCCGGGAGAGCTTCCCGCTGCGTCGGGTCCAGCCCGGCGGGTGGTCGCAGTCGCGCTACCAGCGGGCCGCCATGGAGGCGTGGCATCAGAACGCCGGCGACGTCACCGCCGCGACCGTGGAGCTGGCCGACCGCGTCGGCGCGGACGTCGTGGTGGTGGCCGGTGACGTCCGGGCCACCGGGATGATCGCCGCGCAGATGCCGGCGCGCTGGCAGGACCTGGTCGTCCGTACCGACGCGGGCTCGCGGGCCGGCGGCGCCGACCAGAGCATGCTGGACGACCTCACGGTGCAGACCATCGCCGAGGTCGCCGACCAGCGGATCACCGCCGCGCTGGACAAGTTCGGCGTGCAGGAGGACGTCGGCGCGGGACTCGACGCGGTCGTGTCGGCCCTGCAACGCAACCAGGTCGACACGATGCTCATCGTCGACGACCCGTCCGCCAACGGCGAGCTGTGGATCGGCCCCGAGCCCACCGAGATCGCCGTCGACCCGTCCCAGTTGAGCGCGATGTCGGTCGGCGACCCGCAGCGGGTCCGCGCCGACGCGGCGCTGGTCCGGGCCCTGGTGGGCACCGACGCGGCGTTGACGGTGCTCGGCGCGGACGAGGCGCCGCAGCTCACCGACGGCGTCGGCGCGGTCCTGCGCTACGTGGACGAAGGCACCCCGGGACGCGGCAATGGCTGAGCGCCGGGTCGCGGACCTGGTGGTCGAGCGGATGCGGGCCTGGCGGGTACCGCGCGCCTTCGGTTACCCCGGAGCGGCGATTGCCCCGCTGGTCGAGGCGCTGGAGGACGCCGGGGGCGACCCGGCGTTCATCCCGGCCCGGCACGAGGAGACCGCCTCGTTCATGGCCACCGGGCACGCCAAGTTCACCGGCGGCATCGGGGTCTGCCTCGCCACTCAGGGACCGAGCGCGGTGCAACTGCTCAACGGCCTGTACGACGCCAAGCTCGACAGCAAGCCGGTCGTGGCGATCGTCGGTGAGGACGTCACCGGGCCGCTGGGCGGCGCGCACCAGCAGATCGGGTTGAGCCGGCTCTTCGGCGACGTGTGCAACCAGTTCGTCCGGTACGGCCGCAGCCCGGCGTCCGTACCCGCGCTGCTGGACCAGGCGTTCCGCACCGCGGCGGCGACGCGGAGCCCGACGTGCGTGGTGCTGCCCCGGCACCTGCAGGAGGCCCTGGTGCCGGACCTGGGGACGCACGCGGTGGGCGTGATCACGGCGACCCCCGGTGAGCCGCTGGCCCGGGTGCTGCCGCACGAGGTGGACCTCGACGCCGCCGCGCAGGTGCTCGGCAACGGCCAGCGCACGGCGATCCTGGTGGGCCAGGGGGGCCGGGGCGCCGCCGCCGAGATCGTCGAGCTGGCCGACCGCCTCGGCGCCGGGGTGGCGACGTCGCTGCTGGGCAAGCCGATCCTGGACGAGCGCCTGCCCTTTCACGCCGGAGTGCTCGGGGAGGTCGGCACACCGGCTGCGGCCGAGCTGATGGGCGGCTGTGACACGCTGCTGCTGGTCGGCACGAACGACCCGTGGACCGACTACTTCCCGATGCCCGACCAGGCCCGCACGGTGCAGATCGACATCGACGGCACCCGCATCGGCAGCCGCTACCCGGCCGACGTCCCGCTGGTCGGTGACGCCACCGAGACGCTGCGGGCACTGCTGGAGCGGGTGCCCGCCCGGCCGCACCAACAGTGGCGCGCGACGGTGGAGAGCACCGTCGACCGCTGGCGGGCGACCGCCGCCGACCGGGCCGCCGCGCCGGCCGAACCGATCAACCCGCAGCTCGTCCTCCAGGAACTGTCCACGCGGGTGCCGCACGCCGGGTCGGTGGCGGTCGACGTCGGCTCGGTCCTCTACTGGTACGCCCGGCACCTCGTCCTGCCGCCCGGGGTGAACGCGCAACTCTGCGGCACCCTCGGTTCGATGGGCTGCGCCCTGCCGTACGCGGTGGCCGCCAAGCTCGCGGCCCCGGACGCGCCGGTGATCGCGCTGCTCGGCGACGGGGCCATGCAACTCAACGGCCTCGCCGAGATGATCACGGTGTCGCACCACTGGCAGGACTGGGCCGACCCGCGGTTGGTGGTGCTCGTGCTCAACAACCGCGACCACAACGGCATGGGCGGTGGACGCGAGTCGTCCGGGGACCCGATGGGCCGCCGCCCCGACGTCCCGTACGCGGGCTGGGCCCGGCTGCTCGGGCTGCACGGCGTCCGGGTGGACCGTCCGGAGCTGGTCGGCGCTGCCTGGGACGAGGCGCTCGCCGCGGACCGGCCCTGCGTCCTGGAGGCGGTCGTCGACGCGACGGTCTCCTTGGCGCCCCCGGAACCGGCCTTCGCCGACCTGCGTGGCCTGTACGACGAGGGGGAACCGGCCCGGCGAGTCCGCGAGCAGGTGGAGCAGGCCGTGGCCGTCGAGGATCTCGTTTAGGCGCACCCGACCAGGGCATCAGTAGCGGCCCGACGACCCTGGAGGTCCCATGCCGGAACCCGCCGACCGCCGTTATGGTCCCGCGCCCCTGCCGCAGCCGCGCGGCCCGCTGTCGGCGGCGGTGACCGACGCGCTTCGCCGCGCGCCGTACGACCTGCCGGCGTACCTCGGCGTCGACCTCGACCCCGCGGACCCGATGGCCGACGAGGACCTGCAACTGACCCTGTTCCTCTGCTACGAGCTGCACTACCGGGGCTGGCAGGGCGTCGACGAGGGCTGGGAGTGGCAGCCCACGCTGCTGGCCCTGCGGGCCCGGGCCGAACGCCCCTTCGAGGCGGCGCTGCGCCGGCTGGCCGGCGTACCGGCGATGCCCGCTGGCCGCCACGCGGCGGAGCTGCCGGGCCGGGTCGCGGCCGGGCTGGCCGAGCTGGTCGCGGCCGATGACGGGCCGTCGCTGGCCGCGGCGCTCCAACGGCGTGCCGACCTCACCCAATTCCGCGAGTTCGTCGCCCACCGCTCGGTCTACCACCTGCGCGAGGCGGACCCGCACAGCTGGGCGTTGCCGCGCCTGGGCGGTCCTGCCAAGGCCGCCCTCGTGGAGATCCAGGCTGACGAGTACGGCAACGGGCGGTTGGACCGGATGCACGCCGAGCTGTTCCGGCGCACCCTCGAACGGCTGGGTCTGGACATCCGCTACGGCGCTCACCTGGACGTGGTGCCCGCCGTGACCCTGGCGACAAACAACCTGATGTCCCTGTTCGGGCTGCACCGACGGCTGCGCGGGGCGCTGCTCGGGCACCTGGCGGCCTTCGAGATGACCTCGTCCCTGCCGAACCGCCGCTACGGCAACGGGCTGCGCCGCCTCGGTTTCGACGAGGTGGCGACCCGCTTCTACGACGAGCACGTGGAGGCGGACGCCGTGCACGAGCAGATCGCCGCGCACGACCTGTGCGGCGGCCTGGTCCGGACCGAGCCGGCGCTCGCCCCGGACGTGCTCTTCGGCGCAGCGGCGGCGCTCGCGGTGGACCGGCTCTTCGCGGCGCACCTGCTCGACAGTTGGGCGGCCGGCCGCAGCTCGCTGCGGTCACCCGCCCCGCCGACCCCGCCGCCGACCGTCCCGCTCGTCGGGTCGACCCCGGTGACTCCGGCGGCCTCGGGGGGCGCGCGGGAACAGATCGCGCTCGTCTGATCCGAAGGTCCGCCGCAGCCGCCGGACCGTTGGCTGTGCCGGCGGGTCCGCCCGGTCCACCGTCGCCTTGGCCCCGGACCGTTGGCTGTGCCGGCGGGTCCGCCCGGTCCACCGTCGCCTTGGCCCCGGACCGTTGGCTGTGCCGGCGGGTCCGCCCGGTCCACCGTCG
>NZ_JBEXUR010000017.1:97780-126645 GCF_040614415.1 Micromonospora sp. NPDC005979
ACGCCTTGGCCGCCGGGCCGCTGGCTGTGCCGGCGGGTCTGCCCGGTCCACCTTCGCCCTTTGCTCTGCTTCCACCGAGGCGACAGTGACGGGCCGTGGGTGTTGCGTCCGTGGAAGCAGAGCAAAGGAAGCGAACCTGGTGGCGCCCGGTGAAGAAAGCCTGGTGGCGCCCGGTGGAGGCGGCCGCGCCCGTCGTGCGGGCCGTGACGACGTCGGCTCACCCCTCGCGGGTGGTCCCGGCCCGGAAGTTGACCATCTTGTGGGTGCCGTCGCAGAACGGCTTGAGCGCCGACTTGCCGCAGCGGCACAGCGCCACCGTGCCCCGGCGGGCGTCGATCCGCTCGCCGTCCGGGGTCACCACCGCGAAGTCGCCGCGGACGAGCAGTGGACCGTCCTCGTACGGGGTGATCGTGGCGGCGGCGGGCTCGCTGGTGTCGTCGGTGCGCATGGGCCCCGATGTGCCCGGCCCAGCCCCGGTGAAACCTGCGCGGCCGATCGCCGGTGATGACCGGCGCAACCCGCTGACCAGCGGATTGTGACTGCCGGGTGGGTGATGCCCCGTTTGAACCCCATCGGGACGGGAAGCCGGGCCGCGTGGTGAGCGAACGAGGCAAGGTGGGGCCGGTGCACAAGGTGCACAAGGGGCTCACGGCCGATGGCGCCGGTCTGGCCGGCGACCGGGTCGTGGCCCAGGGCAGCGCCGCCCGGGTGCTGGTCGCCGCCACCGCCCGGGCGCTGCGGGGCGCGGACTGCGCCGACCTCGGGCACACCGGGCCGATCTCGCGGTTCCCGACGGCGCCCGAGCCGGTACGCCGGGCTGCGGCGACCCGGGCCGCCGGGCGGGTCGCCCTCACCGTCGACCAGATCGGTGAGGTGGACGCGGCCCGGGTGGCACGCTGGTTCGTCGACCAGTACCCGCGCCGCAGCTATCCCGGGGTGCTCATCGGCTCGCCGCACGGTGCGGCCGCCCACCTGGCGATCGCTCTCGGCGTGCCGTGGCTGCCCGCCGGCTTCGAGATGACCGTGCACTGGAGCGACGGGGCCGTGGACCGTCCCCGGGAGGCGCTGGCGCACGGGGGCGCGCTCGCCGAGCGGCTGGTCGGCGGCAACCCCGACGTGCACCTGCGCCAGGTGCACTGCCCGGCCAGTCGGGGAACCCTCACCGGCGTCACCGTGTCGCTGGCCGCCCGCTGGCGGTCGCTGCCGGCCGCGTACGCGCAGTTCCTGACCGACCGGCTGAGCGCCGACGCCCCGGTGCTCCTGGTGCGGGACGCGCGCACGTGGCCCGTGCTGGAACGCGGGCCCGGGCACAGCTTCCAGGTCGGCTGCCCGGCGAGCGGACTGGACCCGGTGGACTTCCATCCCGACAGCCACGCCCTGCGGCAGGTCCTGCGGGCGGTGGGCGGCGACGCCGCCCGGTGGGCGCCGCCGGAGGTGTCGGTGCCGTCGGGCGACGCCGAGTACGGCATGGACCCCGGATTCGAGCTCGCCGCCCGGGACTTCGCGGGCCGTCACGGGCGCCCGCTGCACCGGGTGCTGGTGCCCCGGCCGGGAGCGTTGAGCGCCGCGGTGGCCGACCTCTACCGGCGCTGGTTGCGGGCCGCCGGCAAGACCGGTGACCGGTTGGTGGTGGAATGCGGCCGGCTGCTCGATCCGTGGCAGGTGGTGCGGGCGGGGCTGGTGCCGTACTGGTGCGAGAACGCGACCCGCCGCAGCGTGGACGAGGCCGAGTGGTGGCTGGCCGGCAGCGAGGAGTTCAGCTCGGTGGACGTCCTGCCCGAGCCGCCCGGTATGCGCTCGCCCGCCCTGGCCGGGCTCCCACAGTGGTTGGCGGTGGCGGGCTTCGGCCGACGACGCCGGGCGCTGGACCGGACCTCCGCGCGGGGCTATCCGGTGACGTCCGTGCCGACGCGCCGGGCCACCGAGGTCATGCGCGCCCAGCCGTACGACCTGCCCGTCCCGCCCCCGTTGGGGGTCGCGGAGGCCCTGTCGGTGCTCCGTGACACCGGCGGCCACCAGGGGTTGCTCGTCTCCTGAAGGGGAGGACGCCGAAACTTCCTCGCGAACCCGGGGTCCCGTGATTGAGTACCTACGGAGCGGGAACATCGCTGGCTGCGACGACCTGATCGCGCTGCGTAGAGATGTTGTCGCCCGCTGGCATCCCAGTCACTGACCCACTTTCCGGCCCGGTGCGTGGCTCGACCACGCGCACGACCGGTTTCCCGATCCGGGCGGGGGACCTTCCTGAGGGAGGCGCGGATGTTCGGACAGACGAGCACGACCACGACCACACCACCACCCACCGAGCGTGGTCTGGAGGACCTGGACGCGGCGGCGCTGGCGTACGCGGCCCGGATCGAAGGGCTGCCGCCGGAGCGGCGGCAGGAGGCGCGGGACGACCTGGTCCGCTTCGCGCTGCCGTTCGCCGGCCGGCTGGCCCGCCGTTACCGGGGGCGGGGCGAACCGCTGGAGGACCTGGAGCAGGTGGCCCGCCTGGGGCTGGTCAACGCCGTCGACCGGTACGACCCGGAGCGGGGTTCGTTCACGGCGTACGCGGCGATCACCATCGTGGGCGAGATCAAGCGCCACTTCCGGGACCGCACCTGGGGCGTCCACGTGCCCCGGCGGCTGCGTGACCTGATCCTCGAGGTGGGGCAGGCCACCGCCGCGCTGACCAGCGAGTTGTCCCGCGCGCCGTCGGTGGCCGAGCTGTCGGCCCGGCTGGAGACGCCGGAGGAGGAGATCCTCGCGGCGTTGGAGTCGGCAGCCGGCTACAGTCCGGCGTCGCTGAACGCGCCGGTCGGCGGGGAGAGCTCCGCGGAGTTCGGCGACCTGGTCGGCGAGTCGGACAACGCCCTCGAATCGGTCGACGACCGGGTGACGGTGAGCGGCCTGCTGCACCGGCTGCCCTGGCGTGAGCGCCGCATCCTCGCCATGCGCTTCTACGGCAACCAGACCCAGGCGGAGATCGCCGCCCGGTTCGGCATCTCGCAGATGCACGTGTCCCGCCTGCTGTCGCGGGCGCTGACCTGGCTGCGGCAGGCCATGCTCGCCGACGCCCCACCGCCCTGGCAGAACGGCGCCGCCGAACCGGATCCGGGCAAGACCCGCATCTCGGTACGGCAGAACGGTGACCGGGTGGTCGTCGAGGTCGGCGGCGAGGTCGACCGCGACGGCGCGGACCAGCTACGCCGTGCGATGTTGGAGGCCGTCACCGGCCAGCCGAGCGAGGTCGTCGTCGACCTGGTCGGCGCGGGCGGGTTCGACGCCGGTGGGATCGCCGCGCTGGTGGCGGGTCGGGAGGCAGCCGAGCGTACCGGCGTGCCGTTGCGGCTCACCCGGGTGCAGCCGGCGGTGCGCCGCTCGCTCACCGCCGCCGGGCTGCCGCCGGCCCGGGACTGATCCACCGACGACAGCAGGGGCCCGACACCGCACAGGTGTCGGGCCCTTTGGCGCGTACCGACTCTCAGCGGTCCTCGGTCTCACCGCCGTCGCTGTGCGGATGCCGCCAGCGTTCGTGCGGCTTCGGCGCGTCCTGTGCGTCCTGCGGGGCGTCGCTCTGCTCGAAGCTGGGCCGGCGTACGCCCTCGGGCACCGGCACGTCCACCGGGCGGGCGCCGGACTCGGGGGCCGGGTGGTAGCGGGCCGCCTCCGGGGCACCGTGCGCGCCCTCGGGGGCGGGTGACTCGGGCGCGTGGTGCTCGAGGTGTATCTCGTCGCCGAAGTGCTGCGGCGGCTTCGTGGTGCGCTGCGGCAGGTCCCGGCCCAGGTCGGCGACGAGCGGCCCGTACTTCAGGTCGAACGCCGGCCGCTCCGAGCGGATGCGGGGCATCTTGTCGAAGTTGCGCAGCGGCGGCGGGCAGGTGGTCGCCCACTCCAGCGAGTTGCCGAAGCCCCACGGGTCGTCCACCGTGACGATCGCGCCGTACCGCCAGGACTTCCAGGCGTTGTAGATGAAGAAGAGCGTGGACAGGCCGAGGATGAACGCGAAGATGCTGGAGATGGTGTTCAGCGTGGTGAAGCCGTCGGTGGGCAGGTAGTCGGCGTACCGGCGGGGCATGCCCTCGGCGCCCAGCCAGTGGTGCACCAGGAAGGTGCCGTGGAAGCCGATGAACATCGTCCAGAAGTGCGCCTTGCCGAGCCGCTCGTCGAGCAGCCGCCCGGTCATCTTCGGCCACCAGAAGTAGTAGCCGCCGAAGAGCGCGAAGACGACGGTGCCGAACACGACGTAGTGGAAGTGCGCCACCACGAAGTAGCTGTCGTGGGTGTGCCAGTCGACCGGCGGGCTGGCCAACAGCACCCCGGTGAGGCCGCCGAGCAGGAAGGTCACCAGGAAGCCGATGGCGAACAGCATCGGCGTCTCGAAGGTGAGCTGCCCCTTCCACATGGTGCCGATCCAGTTGAAGAACTTCACTCCGGTGGGCACCGCGATCAGATAGCTCAGGATGCTGAAGAACGGCAGCAGCACCTGTCCGGTGGCGAACATGTGATGCGCCCACACGGTCATCGAGAGCACGGTGATCGCGATGGTCGCCAGCACCAGGCCGGTGTAACCGAAGATCGGCTTGCGGGAGAACACCGGGATGATCTCGGTGATGATGCCGAAGAACGGCAGCGCGATGATGTAGACCTCGGGATGGCCGAAGAACCAGAACAGGTGCTGCCAGAGCATCGGGCCGCCGGTGGCCGCGTCGTACACGTGCGCGTTGAGCAACCGGTCGGCGGAGAGCGCCAGCAGCGCGGCGGCCAGCAGCGGGAAGACGAGGATCACCAGCACGCTGGTGAACAGCATGTTCCAGGTGAAGATCGGCATCCGGAACAGGGTCATCCCGGGCGCGCGCAGGGTCAGGATCGTGGTGATCAGGTTGACCGCGCCCAGGATGGTGCCCAGGCCGGAGAGCACCAAGCCCACCACCCACATGTTCGCGCCCACGCCGGGGCTGTTCTCGACGCTGCTCAGCGGGTTGTAGGCGGTCCAGCCGAAGTCCGCCGAACCGCCCGGCGCAGCGAACCCGCCGATCACCATCAGGCCGCCGAACAGGTACAGCCAGTAGGCCAGCGCGTTGAGCCGGGGGAACGACACGTCCGGCGCGCCGATCTGGATCGGCACGATGAAGTTGGCGAATCCGAAGGCGGCGGGCGTGGCGAACAGCAGCAGCATCACCGCGCCGTGCGAGGTGAAGAGCTGGTTGTACTGCTCGGAGGAGAGGAACTGCAGGCCCGGCCGAGCCAGCTCGGCGCGCATCACCATCGCCTGCAGGCCCGCCACGAGGAAGAACCCGAAGGAGGTCAGCAGGTACAGCACACCGATCTGCTTGTGGTCGGTGGTGGCGAGGAACTTGATCAGGGAGTTGCCGGGGACCGGCGTCCGCAACGACCCGGGAAAGCCCCCGAAGCGGGCCGGTGCCAGGATCGCCGGGCCCCGATCGCGAACGGGCTCGGTGGTTACCCGCTTGGGCATGGCTGCTCACCCCGTCGTGACGGCAGAAAGGACGGGCGTGCCTACCCGACCCTTGCACCATGTAACCAGGCTTAAGCGGTGAATTCGGTCAGATCGCTGGTACCGGTCGAAGTGCCCCGCAGCCTCAGGTCGCCGGCAGCATCGCCCAGACGGCCTTGCCCCGACCCGCCGGCACGCTGCCCCACCGCTGCGCCAGCTCGCGGACCAGCAGCAGCCCGCGGCCACCCTCGGCCCGCAGGTCCAGGCCGGCGGGTTGGGCCGCCGCCGGGCTGCCGTCCACCACGGCCAGGTGCAGGTACGGCCGCCGCAGCGTCAGGGTCACCTGCATGGGGGTGCCCACGTGCCGGACGACGTTGCCGACCAGCTCGGTGAGCACGAGAGCCGCCGGGCCGGCCGCGTCGGGCAGGTTCCACCGGGCGCACGCGTCGCCGACCAGCTCCCGGGCTCGCCGGCACGCCTCCGCCACCGGCTCCAACCGGGCGCGGACCCGCAGCGTTCCCTGCGCGCCCGCCACCCTCGTCGCCTCCGCGCAGTCCTGCGAGACCGGAACCACCCGGCACGTCGTCGACTCGGCCAGCCACCGGGCGGCGGCCGGGGGCGGGGCGCAGAGCACCACCGGCACGGCCGGCCACTCCTCGGCACGCCGGGCCGTCGCCGCGAAGACCGACAGCGCCAACCGGTCCCGCACGGTCACCCGGGCGAGGTCGACCACCAGCGCCTCCGGCTGGGTCGCCAGCGCCCCGTTCAGCGCCTGGTGCACCGACCGCATGGTGCCCAGGTCCAGGGCGCCGGTGAGCCGGACGACCGCCACCGGTGCCGTGTCGCGCACCTCGCAGGTGATCCGGCTGGCCATCGGGGCGTCCTCGATTCGCTTGTGGGTCGGGATCTGCCCACTACCCGAGGTGCCGCGCCAGCAAACCGGACCGGTCGGTAGGGCGACGCGGCTCACGGTCGCCGGGGCCGCGCGGTCAGCAGACCCAGCGCGATCAGACCGAGGCCCAGGCCGAGGTGCAGCCAACCGTCGGCGGCGTTGACCGGCAGGACGTTCGCGCCGGTGTCGCGGTCCACCGCCAGTCCGTAGAGCCAGAGCACCAGGTAGACCGCGCCGCCGCCGACCAGGAAGGTCCGCGCGCCGCCGACCGTCCGCGCCAGCGCCAGGCCGACGACCCCGAACAGCAGGTGTACGAGGTTGTGCAGCACCGAGACCTGGAAGGCGCCGAACAGGAACGCGCCCGAGGTGTGCCCCGCGAAGCGCAGGTTCTGCGTACCGCTGGTGATTCCCGGGACGAAACCGAGCACACCGACCAGCAGGAACACGACGGACGCGGTGCTGGCCGCGCGGCGTACCGGCGGCTTGCCGTCGGCCGGGTTGGCCCGGGCCCGGGAGTGCGCCATCGGTCCGACCATCACCGGCTCCCTCGCTGCGCGGCAGGCGTACGGATGCGCCTACCCGTCGCCGCCGGGGGGCAAACGCGCCGGCGGCGATCGCGGCTCAGACCGGTTGCAGGCGGGGCGTGGTCGCCAGCTCGCGGACCCGCTGGTACAGCTCGACGTAGCGCTGGGCCATCACCGCGGGCGTGAACCGCTCTGCCGCGACCCGGCGGCACTCGTGCGGGTCGAGCAGGTCCGCGGCCAGCACCAGATCGGCCAGCTCATCCTCATCGCCGGTGAGCAGGCCGGTGCGTCCGTGCTCGATCAACTCGGGCAGGCAGCCCCGGGCGGTGGCCACCACCGGCGTACCCAGGGCAAGCGACTCGACCACGGCCGTGCCCCCCGGCTCCTCCCAGCGCAGCGGGAACAGCGAGGCGCGGGCGCTGGCCAGCAGGTCGTCGCGCTCCTGCCCGGCCACGGTGCCGACCCAGCGGACCAGGTCGCCATCGACGTGCGGCGCCACCTCGTCGAGGAAGAACCGCACGTCCGGGTTCTGCCGGGCCTCGTCGCCGGCCGCCGCCAGGTCGGCCGGGCGGTGGTACGGCCCGACGGGACCGGCGAGCACCAGCGGTACGCCGATCCGCCGCGCGAGCCGCGCGCCCACGTCCTGCCCCTTGCCCGGGTTGATCCGTCCGAGGATGAGCAGGTGGTCGCCCTTGGGCGGACCGGGCCGACGGTCGGCGTCCACGGCCAGCGGGGTGGACAGGTGCACGTGACCCACCGAGTGCTCCCGCAGCGCCAGCGGCGCCCGGGCCAACTGCGACGCCGAGACGCCGTTGACCCGGACCCGGTCGCCGCCGTCGAGAGTGCCGTAGAGCGCGGGGTGCTTGGCCAGGTCCCAGTGCAGGGTGTGCAGCACCGGCGGCCCGGACGGTCCCATCGCGGTGAGCGTGGCCAGCCCGACCGCCTCCACGTGGTCGTGCACCAGGTCGATGTCGTCGCGGGAGTGCAGCTCGCGGACCACCCCGGCCAGGTGCGCCTGCGCGATGCCACAGACCTGGTTGTAGGGCCGTTGCAGCGCGCCGAACTGCCCGTCGGGAAAGACCGACACCTTCTCGTCCACCGGCAGGGCGCTGGACTCCACCGAGGCGAGCACCACGCGCACGCCGAGCCGGCGCAGCTCCGGCACCAGGGTCGCGATCACGTTCTCGATGCCCCCGTACCCGGGTGGGGGCACCGACAGCCACGGGCCGGCGTTCATCAGCACGGTGAGGCTCATCGGCGGTCCTTTCGTACCCGGGCGGTGGCCGGCCGACGAACCGGGGCGCTCACGCGGCCGCCACCCGTCGGCGGGGGAGCCGGTGGCGCAGCTCGGCCAGCGGCGGACGCTCCTCGATGGACACGTCGCTGACCACGACCTCCCGGTCCAGGTTGGGCAGGGTGTCGGACCCGCCCCGGCGGAACTGGGTCAGCAGCGCCTCCGGCATCAGACCGGGGGTCGCCCAACCGCGTCGTTGCAGCCGGGACCACGCGGTCAGCATGATCTGCGCGGACATCCGGCCCAGCGCCGCCGTGTCCTGGTGACGGTGCTTGCGTTCGCCCAGGTCGACCTGCGCCAGCGCGTCCAGACCGACCAGGTCCAGCAGGTCGATCATCATGGCGGTCTCCACGCCGTACCCGGAGACGAACGGCACCCGGGCCAGCACGTCGCGACGGCCGGCGTACTCACCGGCGAGCGGCTGCACGAAGCCGGCCAGTTCGGGCCAGAAGAGGTTGAGCAGCGGTCGGGCCATCAGTTCGGTCACCCGCCCGCCGCCGTCCTGTTCGACCGTGGCGGATCCGACGAGCGGGCGGTGGTAGAAGCCCTTCACGAAGTCCACCGACGGGTCGGTGAGCAGCGGCCCGAGCAGGCCGGTGACGAAGTGCGGGCGGAACTCCCGCAGGTCGGCGTCGATGAACGCCACCACGTCGCCCTCGGCGGCGGCCAGCCCCGCCCAGAGCGCGTCGCCCTTGCCGGTGAGCCGGGGCAGGCCCCGGGTCATCGCGTCCTGGCTGACCACCTCCGCGCCGGCGGCCCGGGCCACCTGGGCGGTGCGGTCGGTCGACCGTGAATCCACCACGATCAGCTCGTCGACGAGCGCGACCCGGTCCATCAGATGCTCCCGGATGGTCGACACGATCGCGCCGACCGTCGCCTCCTCGTTTCGTGCCGGCAGCACCACGCTGACCCGGCTCTCGCCCTTGGCACGAAGCAACCGGCGTGCCGGCCAGTCCGCCGCCGACGTGGTCCGGTACGTGGCCCACGCCTCCACCACCGGTGACACGGTCGTATCCCGCACGGGCACCCCCTCTTCTCGTGCGTGGAACAAGCGGGGCTCTAATTCCCACTTGCCGCCTCGCGCTAACCGTTCCCAGGGCAACAGCTTGATCACGACGTGGCATCGGCGCGTTCCCGGGGGATGAACGTTTGATTGCGCGCCTGCCAGGGGACTGCTCCCGACGGAGCCGAAACGTTCTCGGAAGAGGTTGTCGAATGGTCAGCTGTCGGGTGGGCCTGGTCGGTGCAGGCGGAGTGGCGCAGCGTCATGCGCGGGTGCTGTCCGGATTCGACGACGTCGAGATCGTCGGGGTCACCGACGTCGTTCCGGAAGCGGCGGCCGCGCTGGCCGCGCGGCACGACGCGCGGACCTTCACCGACGTGGCCCAGCTGCTGGCCGCCGGCCCCGACGCGGTGTACGTCTGCGTGCCGCCCTTCGCGCACGGCCCCGCCGAGGAGGCGGTGATCGACGCCGGGGTGCCGATGTTCGTGGAGAAGCCCGTCGCCGTCGACCTGGGCATCGCCGAACGCATCGCCGACCTCGTCGCCCGGCGCGGAGTGCGCACCGCCGTCGGGCACCACTGGCGTTACCTGAGCGTGCTCGACACGGCCCGTGAGCTGCTCGCCGACCGTCCGGTGCGGATGGTCAGCGGCGCCTGGCTGGACAAGGTGCCACCGGTCGCCTGGTGGTCGCGGCGCGACCGCTCCGGCGGCCCGGTCGTCGAGCAGGCCGCCCACGTGCTGGACCTGATCCGGGTGCTGGCCGGCGAGGTGACCGAGGTCACCGCGTACGGCAACGGCACGCCACCGCCTGTCGACGGCGCGGACATCGACTCGGTGACCACCGCCACGCTGCGCTTCGCCAGGGGCGCGGTCGGCACGCTCAGCGCCGCCTGCGTGCTGGGCTGGAAACATCGCGCCGGCCTGGAGATCCTCGCCGACGGGCTGGCCCTGTCGCTGGGCGAGGACGGCCTGCTGATCCGTGACGCCGACGGCGAACGGCACGTCCCGGCCGATCCGGAGGCCGCCCGGGTGGCGGTGGACCGCGCGTTCGTCGACGCCGTCCGCGGTGTCGGCGACGACGTGCGGGTCCCGTACGCCGAGGCGGTGAAGACCCAGCGGCTCGCCCTCGCGGTGGCCGACTCGGCCCGCGGTGGCCGGACGATCCGACTCACCACACCCGCCGATTCGCACGCCCTGGACACCGGGGTGACCGTCGATGCCTGATCGGGTCGTCGCGGTCACCGCCCCCGGCCGGGTCGAGATCGTCGAGCAGGAGGCCGCGCCGCTGCGGCCCGGCACGTTCCGCGTCGAGACGATGTTCAGCGGCGTCTCCGCCGGCACCGAGCTGAGCTACGTCAAGGGCACGAACCCCTACCTGAACGTCACCTGGGACGCCGACCTCGGGCTCTTCCAACCCGGCGCGGCCAGCACCCCGTACCCGGTGACCCGGCTGGGTTACATGCAGGTGGGCCGGGCGGTGGAGAGCGCGACCCCGGCGGTGGCGGTGGGCACGGTCGGCGCGATGACGTACGGGCACCGCACCGGCTGGCTGGCCGACCCGGTCGCCGAACGGTTCGTGCCGCTGCCCGAAGACCTGGACCCGCTGCTCGGCGTCTACGTCGCGCACATGGGCCCGATCTGCGCCAACGGTCTGCTGCACGCCGCCGCCGACCTGCACGGCGCGGACGTCCGCTCGCTCGGCGACGGGGTACGCGGCCGGCGGGTCGCGGTGGTCGGCGCCGGAGTGGTGGGCCTGCTGACCGCCCTGCTGGCCCGCCGGCACGGCGCCGCGTCGGTGGTGGTGCTCGACCCGACCCCGCAGCGTCGTCGGGTCGCCGACGCGCTCGGCCTGGAATCGCTCGACCCGGAGGCGGACGACCCCGCCGTGCTGCTGAAGACCCGGTGGGCCCACGTCGCCGGCGACCGGGGCGCCGACGTGGTGTTCCAGTGCCGGGGACAGGCGTGGGCGCTGCACCTCGCGCTGCGGCTCCTGCGCCCGCAGGGCACCGTGATCGACCTGGCCTTCTACCAGGGCGGCGCGGACGCGGTGCGGCTCGGCGAGGAGTTCCACCACAACGGTCTGGCCCTGCGCTGCGCGCAGATCGGACGGGTGCCGCGCGGGCTCGCGCCCACCTGGGACCGGGAGCGGCTCTCCGCCGAGACCGTCGACCTGCTGCGGACGTACGGGGACGTCATCCGCAAGCACCTGGTCTCGGCGGTGGTCCCGTTCGACGAGGCGCCCACCCTGCTCACCGACCTGGCCGAGCGTCGCCGCCAGGAGCTACAGGTGGTCCTGGCCGGCTGAGGAGCCGTCGCGGGGTGAATGGGCCGGCTACCGTTCGCCCCATGAGCACCTCGACGGACACGCCGGTCGACAGCCGCCCGATCGGTCTTCGCGCCCTGCTGCCGTACCTGCGCGAGCATCGGGGCACCCTCGTCGTGGTGGGCGTGTTGTCGCTGGCCGGTTCGGCGGCGTCACTGGCCCAACCGCTGCTCACCCGGTCGGTCCTCGACCGGATCGGCCGCGAACACTCGGTCTGGTGGCTGGTGGCGGTGCTGGTGGGGCTCGTGGTGCTCGGCGCGGCGATCGGCGGCCTGCGCGACTACCTGCTGCAACGCACCGCCGAAGGGCTGGTGCTGGGCACCCGGCGACGGCTGGCGGCCCACCTGCTGCGGCTCCCCATCGCCGAGTACGACCAGCGGCGCACCGGCGACCTGCTCTCCCGGGTGGGCTCGGACACCACCCTGCTGCGGGCGGTGGTCACCTCCGGCCTGTTCGAGACCGTCACCGGAGCGGTGATGGTGGTCGGGGCGGGCACCGCGATGGTGCTGCTCGACCCACTGCTGTTCGGCGTCACCCTGCTCGGGGTGGGCCTCGGGCTGGGCTTCGCGGCAACCTTCGCCCGGCGGGTCCGGGCGTTGGCCCGCGCCGCCCAGGAGCGGGTCGGCGAGATGACCTCGGCGGTGGAGCGGGCGATCTCGGCGGCCCGGACCATCCGGGCCAGCCGGGCCGAGGCGCGGGAGGCGGACACCGTCGCCGTGAGCGCCCGCGAGGCGTACGGGGCGGGGTTGCGGGTGGCCCGGGTGCAGGCGCTGATCGGCCCGATCGGCTCGGTCACCGTGCAGGGGGCGTTCCTGCTCGTGCTCGGCATCGGCGGGGCGCGGGTCGCCGCCGGGGCGATCTCCGTGGGCGATCTGGTCGCCTTCGTCATGTACCTGTTCCTCCTGGCGTTGCCGCTGGGCCAGGTGCTGCGCGCGTACACCCAGTTGCAGTCCGGTCTGGGCGCCCTGCAGCGGATCGAGGAGATCCTGGACGTGCCGGCGGAGGGCGCGGCGGACCGACCGACGGCCGGGCCCGCGACGACGACCCCGCGCCGGCCCGCACCCATGATCGAGTTCGACCGGGTCGGGTTCGGCTACCCGGGCGGCGCGTCGGTGCTGCACGACGTCAGCTTCGCGGTGCCGACCGGCACCCGTACCGCGCTGGTCGGCCCGTCGGGCGCCGGCAAGTCGACGCTGCTGGCCCTGGTCGAGCGCTTCTACGAGGTCAGCGCCGGCGCGGTCCGGGTCGACGGCGTGGACGTGCGGGAGCTGCCCCGCGACGCGCTGCGGGCCCGGCTCGGCTACGTGGAGCAGGAGGCGCCCGTGCTCGCCGGCACGCTGCGCGAGAACCTGCTGATCACCGCCCCCGACGCGACGGACGACCGGTTGCGCGAGGTCCTGGACGAGGTCAACCTCACCCACCTGGCCCAGCGCACCCCGCAGGGCCTCGACGTGCAGGTGGGGGAGGGCGGGGTGCTGCTCTCCGGGGGTGAGCGGCAACGGCTGGCCATCGGGCGGGCCCTGCTGGCCGGCCCGCCGGTGCTGCTGCTCGACGAGCCGACCAGCAACCTCGACGCGCGCAACGAGGCCGCCCTGCGCCGCGCCATCGACGCGGTGGCCGTGCGCCGTACGCTGCTGATCGTGGCGCACCGACTCGCCACCGTGGTGGACGCCGACCAGATCGTCGTCCTCGACGGCGGCCGGGTGGTGGCCGTGGGCACCCATGCCGAGCTGACCGCCACCGACCCGCTCTACCGGGAGTTGGCCACCCACCAACTGCTGGTCGCCTGAGGGGGCCCAACTTGCCGGGCGGCCGGGCCGCCCGTGTCGGTCGAGAATCGCGTACCGTTGCCGCTCATGGGTGTGTCGCAACGGTTCAAGAGCAAGTTCCGGCGTTTCCTCCAGCGCCCGGGATCAACCGTGGATCTTGCTCCGCTGGAGAAGCTGCTGCCGGCGATCGCGGCGCGCGAGGACGACCTCGCCGCGCTTGACGACGCCGAGTTGACCGAGGCCGCCGGTGCCGCCACCGGCTACGAGGAGATCTGCGCGGTCGGCCGCGAGGCCGCCCGCCGGGGCCTCGACCAGCGGCCGTACGACGTGCAGCTACTCGGTGCGATGGCGCTGCTCTCCGGCAAGGTCGCCGAGATGGCCACCGGTGAGGGCAAGACGCTGACCGCCACCATCGCCGCGTACGGGCACGTCCGGCTGGGCAACGGTCCGGTGCACGTGCTCACCGTCAACGACTACCTGGCCCGCCGGGACGCCCAGTGGATGGAGCCCGTCTACACGCTGCTCGGCCTGACCGTCGGCTGGGTCAACGAGGCGTCCACGCCCCAGGAGCGGCGCGACGCGTACTCCTGCGACGTCACCTACATCTCGGTCAGCGAGGCGGGCTTCGACTACCTGCGCGACCAGCTCGTCACCGACGTCGAAGACCGCGTGCAGCCGGTGCTGACCACGGCGATCATCGACGAGGCCGACTCGATCATGATCGACGAGGCCCGGGTGCCGATGGTGCTCGCCGGCGCGGTGCCGGGCGAGCAGGACCCGGTGCACACCGCCGCCGCGCTGGTGCGTGGCCTGCGCAAGGGCCGGCACTACACGATCGCCGAGGACGGCCGCAGCGTGGCGTTCACCTCCGCCGGCCTGGCCGCCGTCGAGGCCAAGCTCGGCATCGACCTGTACGACGAGGAGCACGTCGAGCAGCTCTCCGCCGTCCACGTGGCGCTGCACGCCCAGACCCTGCTGCACCGTGACGTGGACTACATCGTCCGGGACGGCTCGGTCGAGCTGATCGACGAGATGCGCGGCCGGGTGGCCCAGCGCCGCCGGTGGCCCGACGGGCTCCAGGCGGCGGTCGAGGCCAAGGAGGGGCTGGACGCCACCGCCGAGGGTGAGGTGCTCGGCACCATCGCCGTGCAGGCGTTCATCGCGCTCTACCCGAAGGTGTGCGGCATGACCGCCACCGCGGTGCTGGTCGGCGACCAGCTGCGGGAGTTCTTCGGCCTCGAGGTCGCGGTGATCCCGCCGAACACGCCGTGCGTCCGCGAGGACGAGCCGGACCGGATCTACGCCACCCGCGCCGAGAAGGACGAGGCGCTGATCGACGAGATCCGCCGTTGCCACGACGCCGGGCGGCCGGTGCTCGTCGGCACCCTGGACGTCAAGGAGTCCGAGGCGCTGGCCGCCGGGCTCAACGCGGCCGGCGTGTCCTGCGTGGTGCTGAACGCCAAGAACGACGACGAGGAAGCGGCGATCATCGCCGAGGCCGGCGCGTACGGCGCGGTGACGGTCTCCACCCAGATGGCCGGCCGGGGCGTCGACATCCGCCTCGGCGGCAGCGACCAGGCCGACCGGGACCGGGTGGCCGAGCTGGGCGGCCTCTACGTGATCGGCAGCGGCCGGCACGACAGCCGCCGCGTCGACGACCAGCTGCGGGGCCGCGCCGGCCGACAGGGCGACCCGGGTGGCTCGGTCTTCTTCGTCAGCCTGGAGGACGACCTGGTCGTCCGGCACGCCGCCGACGCGGTGCCCCCGTCGCCGCGGATGAACGCGGACGGCCTGGTCACCGACGAGCAGGTCGACTACGCGGTCGAGCACGCCCAGCGGGTCGCCGAGGGCGTCAACCACGAGATCCACCGCAACACCTGGCGCTACAGCGTGGTGATCGAGCAGCAGCGCATCGCCCTGGCCGCCCGCCGCGAGCGCCTGCTGACCAGCGACGTGGCCGCCCTGATGCTGCTGGACAAGGAACCCGAGAAGGCCGGCGAGATGGACGAGGACCTGCTCGCCCGGGCGGCCCGGTCGATCGCGCTCTTCCACCTGGACCGGCTCTGGGCCGAGCACCTGGCCGAGCTGTCCGAGGTCCGTGAGGGCGTACACCTGCGTGCCCTGGGGCGGCTCGACCCGCTGGACGAGTTCCACCGGGCGGCGGTGCCGGCGTTCAACAACCTCGTCCCGGAGATCGAGGCGCGCACCATCGCCACGTTCAACGAGACCGAATTCGATGAGGACTGGGAGCCCGAGGACGGCACCCTGGTCCGGCCGACCGCCACCTGGACGTACCTGGTGCACGACAACCCGTTCGGCTCCGAGCTCGACCGGCTGATCGCCTCGATCGGGCGGCGGCTCAGCGGCGCGTCGCGCTGACCTGGCTCGCCGGGGTCTCCGCCGTACCTCCGGGTAGGGCGGAGACCCCTCCGTGCGCCGTTTCGATCCCGGTTTGCGAGGGTAGTAGGGCGGGTCGGTCAAGGCGGGAAAGAGAGCAGACGATGGCACACGTGACGACGTCGGCGGGATGGACGCGAGGGCGTACGAGGGCAGTGCGACGGTGAACCTGGACACGCGGGAACCGGTGGTCGAACGACTCGGTGTGCTGGAGACAGCCGCGCTGCTGCGGGAGCTGACCGCCGGCCTGATCGGCCTGACCGATTTCGATGAGGCGCTGCTGGCGCTGGTCCGGGTCACCCGGGACGCGGTGGCCGGGGTGCGCTGGTGCGGGTTCACCGCACTGCGCGCCGGCGAGCCGGCCAGCCTGGCCGCCTCCGACGACCGGATGGCCGGCCTCGACGACCTGCGCCACGGGCCCGACACGCCGGCCATGAGCGCGATCCGACGCCGCGAGATGATCCTCGCTGTCGACCTGGCCGGCGAGCCACGGTGGCCGACCTGGACGCCGCGCGCCCGTGACCTCGGCGTCCGAGGGGTGATCTCCGCGCCGGTGGACATCGACGACCAGGTGATCGGGGCGATCAACCTGTACGCCGCCGCGCCCGACGTGCTCACCCCGCAGCACCAACTCACCGCGATGCTGCTCGCCGAACACGCCGGTCTGCTGCTGGCCGCCGTTCGGGACCGGGGCCGCCAGCAGGCGCTCGCCGGGGAGCGGGACGCCGCGCTCCTGCACGAGGGTGTCGTCGGCCAGGCGATCGGGGTGATCATGACGCAGCGGGGGTGTCCGGCCGCCGAGGCCCTGGACGTGCTGCGTACCGCCGCCTCGTCGCTGGACATACCGCTGCGCGAGGTCGCCGAACGTCTGGTGCGGACGGTCTCCCGCCCCCGTGAGAGCTGACCGTCGACCGGCGCGGGTGGATGCCCGTTCTCCCGGTCGGCGGCGAGTCGGGCGGCATCGTTTCACCGCTCGGGCGCTCGGGTAGCAGTCTGGTACCGATGGACTGCGCCTGACCCCGGGGAGGACCGATGCAGAGCCGGCTGCGGGTGCAGGGGCACCCCATCCAACCGATGTTGGTGACGTTCCCGCTCGGGCTCTTCGTCAGCGCCACGGTCTTCGACCTCACCGACGTCGCCGGGGGGCCGGTCTTCCTCGGCGAGGTCGGCTACTGGACCAGCGTCGCCGCCCTCTTCGCCGCCGCCATGACGGCCATCGCGGGCATGGTCGACCTGTGGGACGTGCCGGTCGACGGCACCCGCCGTACGGCCATCGCCTTCAACCTGGTGAACGCCGCCATGGCGGGGCTGTTCCTGATCACCAGCCTGGTCCGCGCCCACTCGCCGGATCGTGGCGCGACGGCCGCGATCCTGTTCACCGAGCTGGTGGCGCTGGCGGCCGGCGGGGTCGGCGTGTGCCTGGGCGCGCGGCTCATGCGCCAGTTCGACGGGGGTCGCGTCGAGACCGGCAGCCTGGACACCCTCGCCGGTGGCACGGTCGAGGTCGTCCGCCCCCGCCCGTGATCGCGGTCTTGATCGACTCAGTCTTGCATGATCGACTCGGTCTCCGGAAAGACGGGGCGTCGGCGGCTCGGTGACAGAACGGCTTCCAGGAACGCGAGTCGATCAAGCGCCGGGTAATTGGATTGCCGCCCGGATGGCGTGCCGGCGAGGCTGATCGCCGTGACTGACGCGCGTACCGCCGAGGACCTGATCGCGGAGGCCGCCGCCGCGCCCGTCGACGGCTGGGGTTTCGACTGGCTGGCCGGCCGGGCCACCGAGGAGCGTCCACCCTGGGGGTACGCCCACCTCGTCGCCGACCGGATGGGTCGCGCCGCCGCGGCGCTGGACGTGGACACCGGCGGGGGCGAGGTGCTGGCGGACGTCCCGCGCCCGCCGAAGGTGCTGGTGGCCACGGAGGCGTGGCCGCCGAACGTCCTGGTGGCACGACGGAACCTGCGCCCGCTCGACGCGACGGTGGTGGCGGTCGCGCCGGACTCGGCGCTGCCGTTCCGGGACGGCTCCTTCGACCTGGTGGTGAGCCGGCACCCGGTACGCACCGACTGGGCGGACACGGCTCGGGTGCTGCGCCCCGGGGGGACGTACCTGTCGCAGCAGATCGGGCCGGGCACCATGCGGGAGCTGAGTGAGGCGATCCTCGGCCCGCTGCCACCCCCGGACGGCCGGCACCCCGAGGAGGCGGTCGCTTCCGCTGAGTCGGCGGGCCTGCGCGTGGTCGACCTGCGCCGGGCCACGCTGCGCGCGACATTCCACGACATCGGCGCGGTGGTCTGGTTCCTGCGCAAGGTGGTCTGGACCGTGCCGGGCTTCGACGTGGACCGCCACCGCGCGCCGCTACTCGCCCTGCACCGCCGCATCGTCGAGCAGGGCCCCTTCGTAGCCCACGCCCAACGCTTCCTCATCGAAGCAACCCACCCCTAACCTCCCTCCCACCCGCGCCTTCCCGCCGCCCCCTCGCGCCGATCTTGCACTTACTGTTGACGTTTTGCGCCATTGGCACCTTTAGTCGCCACAGAAATCGCAAGATCGACGAGAAGAGGGCTGGGGGAGGCGGGGGCGGTGACAGGCGCGGGTGCGGGCGGCGGCATCGCGTGGACGGCGCCTCTCCGCCGCCGGCCGATCATGGACTTGTGGTGGGCGTTATGCGCCCGCTCGTGCCCTTCGTTCCCACCACGACTCCATGATCGCCAGGGGCGGGGCGGGGCGGGGCGGGGCGGGGCGGGGGCGGATTAGTGGGGGTGGGAGTTGTGGTGGGCGGCCAGGATGTCGGCGCCGAAGTCGCTGGCGGGGCGGCGGAGCACGGTGTGCGCGTGGTTGCCGTCGTCGCTGGTGTTGTCGTACTCGATCAGCAGGTCGTCGCCCTGCACCCGGTAGTAGTGGCGCTGCCCCGGGTTGGTCGGCCCGGCCCAGGCGAAGTGCAGCGGGCCGCCGGCTAGGCGGGTCGCCTCGCGTACGGCCAGTTCGGGCGGTAGCCGGTCCAGGTAAAGAGCGACGATCTGGTCGAGCAGCGCCCGGCCGGTGGGGCCGAGTCGGTCGGCCGGTACGCCGAGGGGTTCGAGTGGCCCGTCGACCCGGGGACGGGTGGCGCTGATGATGTCCGTCGGGGCCTCGTCGGCGATGATCGCGGCGGCCCGCCCGGCGGGGCCCAGCGCGTCCAGCAGGGCGCGGCCCAGATCCTCCTCCACGCCGAGCGGTCGGGAGACGGGCCGCCCGGCGTACCGCACCGCGGCCGGGTTGGCGCCGAAGAAGACCGGCGCGGGGGAGACCTGGTCGTCCACGATGGTCATGGTCACCGACAGGTGGTGCCCCTCGAGCCGCCACGCCCAGCGGTCGTCGCGCGCCGGGTCGCCGAACACGGCGATCCAGTAGTCGCCGCTGTGCCGCCCGCGACGCCACCCCTCGGCCCGGTCCAGGACCTCCTCCAGGGCGATGATCGCCATCGCCTGGGCGTACGCCGACGGGCTGAGCGCGGTGGCCAGCAGCCGGTGCGCGGCCTTGCGCCCGGCGATGTCCAGCCCGGCGAGGCAGACGCCGGGGCGTGGGCGCGGCCGGTACTCCAGCCAGCGCCGGGCGGGCTCGTCGTCGAACGGGTACACGACGTCGACGCGGGTCGCGGGGTCGAGCGCGGTCAGCAGCGCGCTGCCGGCGGCACGCATCTGTTCGGGCAGAGGATCTTCCACCGCCCCTGTATACCGTCAGTCGGCCCGCAGCAGCCGCACCATGTCCGGCAGGTCGAAGAACTGCGCGGTTTCCAGGGCGGAGGGGTTGCCGTACGCCGGGTCGGCGCCGGCGGCGAGGAGCGCGCGGACGGCGTCGGCGCTGCTCCGAAAGACCGCGGCGGCCAGGGCGCTCTGACCTCGGTCGTTGGTACGCGTGTGGTCCGCGCCCCGGGCCAGCAACGCGGCCACCGTGTCGGGGTGGGAGTGGTAGGCGGCCAGGATCAGCAGGGTGTCGCCCTTGTCGTTGGTCAGGTTGACCGGCAGACCGGCATCGACCTGGGCGGCCAGTTCGTCGGCGGCGCCCGCGCGGGCCAGGTCGAACATCCGGTGCGCGAACGCCAGGGTCTCGGCGTCGAGGTCGTCGGTCACCGGTCCAGGCTAGGACGCGGCGGAGGACTCCGCACCCGGGCCGGTCATCTCGGCATGTGGAATTACCTACTAAACCTATAGGCTTTGCCGTCTAGAGTACGGGGGCACCCCACGCACCGACCCGCGAGGAACCACCGATGACCCACGATCGCCCGGCCACCGACCTGCTCGCCGTCGCCGCCCGCTGGGCCGACCCGACCGGCTGGCCGGTGACGCTGCGCTTCGATCCCGGCGAACGCTGGTACGCCCGGCTCGCCACCGCCGACGACCACGAGGTGTGGGCGCTGAGCTGGCTGCCCGGCCAGGGCACCGACCTGCACGACCACGGCGGCTCGGCCGGCGCGTTCCGGGTGGTGGCCGGCGCCCTCACCGAGGAGACGGTCAGCCGGGGACGGCTGCTGCCCCGCGTGCTGCCCGCCGGTGCCGGCCGTCGTTTCGGCGCTCACCACGTCCACCAGGTCACCAATCGCGGCGCGGACCCGGCGGTCAGCGTGCACGTCTACCGGCCGGCGCTGCGCCGGATGACCCGCTACGACCTCGTGGACGGTCGGCTGCGCACCGCCGAGGTCGCCGAGGCCGGCCGGTCCTGGTGAACCGCCCCGACCCCCTCTCTCCCGGAAGGAATCGATAATGCAGCTCACCGCCGAGCACTGTCCGGCGCCCGTGCCACCGCCGGGCTCCCGGGGCATCGACGAGATCTTGGCGGCCGCGCGTGCCCGGCTCGACCGGCTGGACCCGGAGCGGGCGCACCTCGCGTACCGGGCCGGGGCTCTGCTGGTCGACATCCGGCCGGCGGCCCAGCGCGCCGCGCACGGCGTCGTGCCCGGCGCGCTCACGGTCGAGCGCAACGTGCTGGAGTGGCGCTTCGACCCGCGCTGCCCGGCCCGGCTGCCCGAAGCCGTCGACTACGACGTGCCGGTGGTGATCCTCTGCCAGGAGGGTTACACCTCGTCACTGGCCGCCGCCGCGTTGCAGGACATCGGCCTGCGCCGGGCCACCGACGTCGACGGCGGGTTCGCCGCCTGGCGCATCGCCGGCCTGCCGGCGCTCGGTCCGACCCCCCTGCACCGCGCAACCCCCCTCGCGCCCCCGGTCACCGCCGGTTGGGCGCGCCGCTGACCCCCACGCCGCACCGGGCGTGGCGGGCGTACCGCCATCAGGAGGCACGATGTCCGTCGTCGCGATCCCCACCCGTCCCTACTCGCCGGGTCACCCGGGACGGGCCGTCGGCCGCCCGCGCACCGGACCCACCCTGACCATCACCCTCGACCTGGCTCCCGGGCCGATGAGCCCCCGGCTGGCCCGGCTGGTGCAGTTGCTCGGCGAGCTGGCCGAGGCCGGCGAGGGTCGGCTGGGCCCCGTCGACGACGTACCGCAGACGCCGCGACCGCTCGCGCGCCCGACCGTCGTCGAGGCGTCCGCGGTGGCCGACGCCGCCGACGTCCGCATCCTGGCCGGGTCGCGGACCGTCCGGCACGGCGACCGGGTGGTCGCGCTCACCCGCATCGAGTACGACCTGCTGCTCTTTCTCGCCGAGCGTCCGCACCGGGTCTTCACCCGCCTGCAGCTGCTGTCGAACGTCTGGGGCTACGAGCACGCGGTGGCCCGGACCGTGGACGTGCACGTCCGGCGGCTGCGCGCCAAGCTCGACGGCGCGGAGGTGGTCACCACCGTCTACGGGGTGGGTTACCGCCTCGGCGACGAGGCGCGGATCAGCGTGGACCACACCCGCTGAGCGGGCCGGGTGGCCGGCCGGGGCGCGGCGGCATCCGCATGGTGAACAGGACGGGGACCCCCGTAACGGGGCATCCGGGTGGCTCTGCTGTAATCATCTGGCTTCGTACGCAGAGCGAGCGTCTGGCTCCGATGCGTTCGTCAATTGTCACATTCATGCAACGCAGCCGCCTCTTGACCCTCGCCCGGACGCCGGGAAGCATCGATGAAGCGGCGCCCCGGGCCGTGGGGAGATACCCGGACCAGCCCAAGGAGGACCATGTCGGTCAGCCCCGCCTCGTCGCGCGCCGGATGGCATACGTCCCAACCCGCGGTGCCCGGTCGACCTCCCGGCGGTCAACGCCGCCCGGCGAACACCGCCGCGCCCGTGCTCACCGTGACGCTGTCGATCCCGCTGAACTGCGAGGAGTCGCTGACGCCGCCGGCCCGGCGGCTGCTCGAAGCCGCCCGTGAGCTGCTCGAACGTGGCGAAGGCGTGGTCACCAGCTCCGCTCCGGCCGAGCGCCGCGCCGACGGTGTGCCGGCCAACCGGTCACCCGTGCGGGCCCTCACCCCGACGATCCCCGCCCTGCACATCCTCGCGTCGTCCCGGTCGGTGCTGCGCGACGACGAGCCGCTGCCCCTGACCCGGTTGGAGTTCGACCTGCTGCTGCACCTCGTCGCACACCCCCGCCGCGTCTTCACCCGGCTGCAACTGCTCAACGCCGTGTGGGGCTACGAGCACGCCGGGGTCCGCACCGTCGACGTGCACGTGCGCCGGCTGCGCGGCAAGGTCGGCGTCGACGTGCCCCTGGTCACCACGGTCTACGGCGTGGGCTACCGGTTGGCCGACGACGCGCGCGTCACCGTCGACCGCACCGGCTGACCGCCACCACCGTCCGCCGCTTTCCGGCGGGGCAGGATGGACCGGTGCGCATCCGTCCCATCTCGCCCGACCTGCTCGTCGCCGAACTGACCGGCCGCCTCGCCGACGCCTCGGCCACCGTCGAGCCCGCCCGGCTGCGCGTCGCCGTCGACGGCGCTCCCGCCGCCGGCCCGGACGAGCTGGCCGCCGCGCTGGTCGACCCGCTGCGCGCCCGGGGTCGTCCGGTCCTGCACGTACGCGCCGACGACTTCCTCCGGCCCGCGTCGCTGCGCTTCGAACTCGGCCGGACCAACCCGGACGCCTACTACGAGGGCTGGCTCGACGAGGCCGGCCTGCGCCGTGAGGTGCTCGAACCGGCCGGCCCCGGCGGCGACGGGCGGGTGCTGCCGTCGCTGTGGGACCCGGTCGCCGACCGGGCCAGCCGCGCCGCGTACCTCGATCTGCCGCCGGGCGGCGTGGTCCTGGTCAGCGGCGCGCTCCTGCTCGGCGGAGCGTTGCCGTTCGACGTGACCGTCCACCTTCAGGTGTCCACGGCGGCCCTGCGCCGCCGCACCGATCCGGCCCGGGGGTGGACCCTGCCGGCCTTCGACCGTTACGCCGAGGAGGTGGTTCCCGCCAGCTTCGCCGACGTGGTCGTACGCGCCGACGACCCCCGCCATCCCGCGCTCGTCGAGGCTGGCGGCGAGGGCTGAAATTGGCTCGTTTGCGGGCCGGCTCCGGCGGGTACTCGCCCGGCTCACAGAGCGTGGGTGATCGCCCGCGTACCGCATGCGACCGCTACCCGGGGCGCCACGCCGCCGGACCCGGTTCACGGGAACCACAGGCCAGGAAAGGCAGGCAGCGATGCTCGTCCACGACACGGTCGACACCGGCCGCTCCCAGACGGAGATCGACCAGATCCGGCAGTCCCTGCAGGCGCGCTACGACGACCTGACGGCGGAGTACGACCAGGCCGTCCTGCAGAGTCAGGTGCTGCGTCTGGTGGAGGTCGGCGACACCGCCGGCGACGACCAGGCCGACAGCGGCACCAAGACGGCCGAGCGGGACACCGCCCAGTCCCTCCTGCGCACGATCCTCGACCGACGCGCCCAGTACGAGCACGCCCTGGGCCGCCTCGCCGAGGGCACGTACGGCTGGTGCGAGGGCTGCAAGGCGGCGATCCCGGTCGAGCGGCTGGAGATCTTCCCGGCCGCCACCACGTGTGTCACCTGCAAGCAGACCCGCGAACGGCGGGCGGCCTGAGCGAGGAGCAGCGGTTGCCGGTCGGTCCGCGACACGATGGACTCCACCCATGGGTGACATTCTGGTGGGCACCGCGTCCTGGACCGACCGCACGCTGCTCGACTCGGGTTGGTATCCCCAGACGGCGGACAACCCCGAGAAACGCCTCGCGTACTACGCCCGGCAGTTCCCGCTGGTCGAGGTGGACGCGACCTACTACTCGCCGCCGGCCGAGTCGACCGCACGGCTCTGGGCCGACCGCACGCCGGCCGGATTCACGTTCAACATCAAGGCGTTCAGCCTGCTGACCGGGCACCCCACCCGGGTCAACGCGCTCTACAAGGACCTGCGACCGGAGACCGACAAGAAGAACGTCTACCCCGACGACCTGCCCGCGCAGGCGTACGAGGAGGTGTGGACGCGCTTCCTGTCCGCGCTGGACCCCCTCCTGGAGGCGGGCAAGCTGGGCGCGCTGCTGTTCCAGTTCCCGCCCTGGTTCACGATCAAGCGGGCCAACAAGCAGTACCTGCTGGAGGTGGCGAAGCGCTGCGCCCCGCTGCTACCGGTCTACGAGTTCCGGCACGCCTCCTGGTTCGACGGCGACAACGCCGACGAGACGCTGACGTTCCTGCGCGAGCACGACCTGTCGTACGTCTGCGTGGACATGCCGCAGGGTCACCGCTCGTCGGTGCCCCCGGTGCTGGCCGCCACCGGCGACCTGGCCGTGATGCGCTTTCACGGCCACAGTGACAAGTGGACCAGCAAGGACATCCACGAGAAGTTCGGCTACCACTACTCCAAGCGGGAGCTCAAGGACTGGGCGCCCAAGCTGCGGGAGCTGGCCGACTCCGCCGGCCAGACCCACGTCCTCATGAACAACTGCTACCGCGACTACGCGCAGACGAACGCGACAACACTCATCGGCTTACTGAACGGGTAAGGCCTGCGTGTCTCCGCGAAGCTGTTCGCGCCTTGGACGGGGACGTGGCGCTGACCCAGACGCTGGCCAGGTACGCGATTCAGCCCTGATGGGGCGCTTGGCCGACTTTCGCATCGGAGGCGTGTGCCGGAGCGTGACGAGCCAGGAACGAGGGCGGTACCTTCGACATGGCGGCCCGGTGGGGTAGAGGCCGACAATGCCGCCATCGGGCCCTCCACCCCGAAAGCAGGCTCGCCGTGACCGAACCAACATTCGCCGAGCGGATGCGAGAGCTTCGCCAGGCCCGGGGCATCTCCCTGCGCGATCTCGCCAAGCTCACCTTCCACGGCAAGTCCTACCTGCACGAGCTGGAGACGGGCAGGAAAGCGCCCACTGCTCACGTCGCGCAGCGTGTCGACGACGCGCTCAACGCCGATGGGGACCTCGTTGCGCTCGCTGCCCGGCCCGCCATCCGGCGCCGTGAGTTCGTGGCCGCCGCTGGCCTTGCCGCCGCCCTCCCGCAAGCCTTGCTCAGTCACGGCCGTTACGTGAGCCCCGGCACCACCGCGAGGCTGGCGGAGCGGACCGCCCGGCTACGCCGCCTCGACAACTTCCTGGGCGGCGCCGACACGCGGCACCTGTACGCGGCCGAAGTCGACTCCACCACCCGGCTCCTGAAGAACGGCTCCTACAGCGAATCCGTAGGCCGGCAGCTCCTCGCCATTCTCGCGGAGCAGGCTCAGCTCGCTGGCTGGGCGGCATTCGACGCCGGGCGGCATGCCGAGGCTGACCGGCTGTACCGCGCCAGCCTCGCCGCCGCACGAGACGCCGCCGCCCACGCCCTCGCCGGCAACGCCTACGCGTTCCTCGCCTACCAGCAGCTCGCCCTGGGCCACCCCGCCGTCGAAACCGCCACAGCCGCATGCGACGCCGCCGCCTCGGCCACACCCACTGTTCGGGCCCTACTGCACCTGAGGACCGCCTGGGCGCATGCGGTAGCCGGGAACGCCGATGCGGCCGACCAGCACCTCGGCCAGGGCACCACCTGCCTCACCGAACAGGACAGCCGGCCTGAACCCGACTGGGTGTACTGGGTTGACCATGTCGAAGGTGAAATCATGAGCGGGCGGTGTTGGACGGTTCTGCACCGACCGATGCGCGCGATCCCCGTGCTGGAGGGTGCGCTGGCCAACTTCGATGACACCCACTCCCGCGATAAGTCCCTGTACCTGTCGTGGCTGGCGGACGCCTACCTCGACGCCAACGAGGTCGAACAGGCGTGCACTACCGCTGCCGTCGCCGTGCGTCTCGCGGGTGGCGTCGGGTCGGTGCGGCCTGCCCAGCGCCTCAACTCGTTCCTCGGTCGCTTGGCGCCGCACGGCAGCATGACCTGCGTCATTGAGCTGCGGGCGCTGGCCGCCGAAGCGTCTAACCGCCCTCGACCGTCCGTCTAACCCACGCCAGGTAGGCAGCCGAGCCGTGAAGGACAGGCACGGCGGTGACCTGCGGGTTATCCCACGGGTGGGCGTCGATCAGGTACGCCTCCAGTTGTGGGTACCGGTCGGCTGTGGTGTACAGGAGCACCGGCCACTCCTCACCGTTGCCCTGCTGGCCGAGGTGCCAGAACACGGAGGTGACCGGGCCGGTCACCTGTGCGCCTGCGGCCAGGTGCGCTGCTGTTGCTCCTTCGGCCAGCTGCACTGCCGCCTCGCGGGTGGGCGCGGCTGTTGACACCTGCACGTAGTCGCTCACCGGCACAGGCTAGCGGGGTGGGTGTCCGCGGACAGGTGCGGACAGGCGGCGGACAGCCGCTCTCGCCCGACTGCAGTTGTTGGCCCGTAGCGTCCCGTGCGGGACAGCAGTGGTCGATATCCGAACCCGAGGGACATGCAGATGATCCACAGACGCACCAGCACCGTCGAGCGGTCGAGGGCGAAGCAGTTGCTCCCGGCCCAGGTCCGGGACGTCACGGCGGCACACCGAAGCGTCGGCAGCCCGCACGGGCCAGTCCGGTGACCAGTCGGCCGATGCCCGCGCCCGGCACCCGGGTGTCGGTGCGGCCCACCGAGTGGCAGCCCAGTCCCGGCATCGAGGGCCAGACCTCTCACGACATCGTCATTGTGTCCGTCCACGACTCCCACGACCCGCGCTTCGCCTGGGTGTACGGGCACGGCCCGGAGTGCAGCTGGCCCACGGCGGACTGTGCCGCACCGTTCTGCTGGGAGTTGCTGGTCAGCGTTGACGTACTCGCCCCCGCCGCTGAGCGTCCGTGAACGCCGACCTCAGCCCCGGGGCTCCGCTCGCGTTTCGTTGGTGGCAGACCATCGTCGCGCACCGTGCCGTGGAGGGCCGCTGTCCCCACTGCCGCACTCGGGGGCGGTGCTGGCTGTGGGCGGATGCGTTCGGCCAGTTGGTCGCCCACGACCTGTGGCACCTCGGTCCACCTCTCCTGTTGGACCCGCCGGTCTCACCCGATCCGGGTGGGGCCGGCTCACCCGCTCGCCCGGCAGGGTGGACACGGTGGTTACGGCCGCCCGACGGCCGGAGACGACACGGAGGTGACGGGGGATGACGGTTCGACTGGTGACGGATCGACGGCGCGGTGCCGTCCTGCACGTGGTCGGCACGGCGGACAACGCCCGACGTGCCCCCCAGGGCAGCCCGGTACGCGCCCGGCGCGGTCCCGTGGGGCCGCCGCGACGTACCGACGAGCGACGCTGGGAAGCCACGGAACGGGGGTCGGCCGATGCCTGACTCGATGATCTCCGCCTTCGAGAGTTCGCTGGACAAGACCAACCTGATCCTCAAGGACATCGAGGACGCCTACGGGTGGCCGAAGGAGCGGCGCAACCAGTCGTACGCGGCGCTGCGCACGGTGCTGCACCTGCTGCGGGACCGGTTGGCGGTCAACGAGAGCGTCCAGTTCGCCCAGCAGTTGCCCGTGCTGGTCCGGGGAATCTACTTCGACGGTTGGAACCCGTCCGACGTGCCGATCAAGCTCAACCGCGACGACTTCCTCTACGAGGTCCGCCAGGGCTTCCCGTACGACGCCGAGGGCGGCGCGGAGCGGGTGACGCAGGTGGTGCTCGACACCCTGCGTCGGCACGTCACCCAGGGCGAGTGGCAGGACGTGAGGGACACCATGCCCAAGGACCTCGCCATGATGCTGCCCTGAGACCGGCCTATCGAGCGGCGCTGTCCGGCGGGGACGGCACCCGGGAAACCGGGTGGCCGGCCCCGCGGGCCAGCGCCGCGAACGCGACGGCGTCGGTGACCGCCGCGCCGCCGGGGTCGTTGTTGAAATAGACGTACGCCGGCTCGTCCGCGTCGAACGCGTCGGTGAGCCGGCGGACCCACGAGCCGAGCGCCGTCCGCCCGTAGTGCGGCCACGGTCGGGCCCGCCCTTCGTGCAGCCGCAGGTAGCCGAAGTCGGTGGTACGCCAGCGCGGGGCCACCGGACGACCGAGGCGATCCGCCCAGACCAACGCCGCCCGCCGTCGTTCCAGGACGGCCCGGGTGGCGTCGGTCCACCACGACGGGTGCCGGGGCTCCACCGCCACCCGCACGTCCTGCGGGAAGAGCCGCAGCGTCGCGTCGAGCGCGTCCAGGTCCGCCCGCAGGTTCGGTGGCAGTTGCAGCAGCACCGGGCCGAGTCGGTCGCCGAGGGCGGTGGCCCGGCCGAGGAACCGCGCCACCGGCTCGGCTGGCGCGCGCAGACGCTTGATGTGGGTGAGGTAGCGGCTCATCTTCACCGCCACGCAGAAGTCCGCCGGCGTGCGTTCCCGCCACGCCGCGAACGTCTCGCGCTCGGGCAGGCGGTAGAACGCGTTGTTGACCTCGACGGTGGCGAAGCCCGACGCGAAGTGCTCCAACCAGAGGCGCTGCGGCATCCCCTGCGGGTAGTAGCGGCCCCGCCAGTCCCGGTACTGCCAGCCCGACGTGCCCACCAGGATCACCGCCCCATCCTGGCACTCTCCGCCGCCGCCCGCGAACCGACCGTGTCGTCCCGGTTCGGCGTCTACGGTGTGGGTTAGAGAAGATCGCGCGTGGGGTACCACCCGCAGCACGACGGACCCCGGCGTACGGCGGGGCGGCACACCCGAGGGAGTACCGATGGCACTCAACGACGATGACATGCAGACCACGGGCGGCAGCGGCCTGGAGGGTCCGGCCGACGGTGGCGCGACCCCGGGTCACCAGGACGGTGGCGCGGACGGTGGCGCGGAGGGTCCGGCCGATGGTGGCGCGACCCCGGGTCACCAGGACGGTGGCGCCGATGGTGGCGCGGAGGGTCCGGCCGATGGTGGCGCGACCCCGGGTCACCAGGACGGTGGCGCCGATGGTGGCGCGGAGGGTCCGGCCGATGGTGGCGCGTC
>NZ_JBEXUR010000017.1:126741-155720 GCF_040614415.1 Micromonospora sp. NPDC005979
CGACCCCGGGTCACCAGGACGGTGGCGCCGACGGCAGCGCCCGGTAGCGGCACGTCATGACATACCTCGACCCGCCGGGCGGCCACGGCCGCCCGGCGGTTCCGTCCGTGGCCTCCGACGGCGCGGCCGCCGCCGCGCTGGCGCGCTGCGTGTCGGTCGAGCCCGCCAAGTTCGCCGCCGCGCACTGGGGCCACACCCCGCTGCTGTCCCGCGCCGCCGAGCTGCCCGACCCGGCCGGGTTCACCGACCTCTTCAGCCCGGACGATGCCGACGAGCTGCTCAGCCGGCGCGGTCTGCGTACCCCTTTCCTGCGGGTCGCCAAGGACGGCCAGCTCGTGCCGGCGGCCCGCTGGACCGGCGGCGGCGGGGCCGGCGCCGAGATTGGCGACCAGGTGCTCGACGAGCGGATCCTGGAGCAGTACGCCGGCGGTGCCACGCTGGTGGTGCAGGGCCTGCACCGGATCTGGCCGCCGCTGGTGGACTTCGCCCGCGACCTGGGCCTCGCGCTGCGTCAGCCGTTGCAGGTCAACGCCTACCTCACCCCGGCGGGCAGCCAGGGCTTCGCCACCCACTACGACACCCACGACGTGTTCGTGCTCCAGGTGGACGGTCGGAAGCACTGGCGGATCCACCCGCCGGTGCTGCCGGACCCGCTGGAGAAGCAGCCGTGGGGCGGCCGCGCCGACGAGGTCGGCGCCACCGCGCAGGGTCCCGCCGCGCTGGACGTGGTGCTCGCGCCCGGCGACGCCCTCTACCTGCCGCGCGGGTGGCTGCACAGCGCCCAGGCGCAGGAGGCCAGCTCGCTGCACCTGACCGTGGGCATCCGCGCGTTGACCCGCTACGCGCTCGTCGAGGAACTGCTCGCGCTGGCCGCCGAGGACCAGCGGCTGCGGGCCAGCCTGCCGTTCGGCACCGACGTCGCCGACCCGGACGCCATCGAGCCGGAGTTGACCGAGACGGTGGAGGCGCTGCGCGACTGGCTGCTGCGGGCCGACCCGGGCGCGGTCGCCGCGCGGCTGCGCCAGCGCGCCTGGCCGGCGGCCCGCCCGGCGCCGATCCGTCCGCTCGCCCAGGCCGGCGCGCTGGCCACGCTGGACGCCGACTCCCGGCTCGTCCTGCGACCGGGCCTGCGGTGGCAGCTCGCGCCGCACGGGGACAGCCAGGTGGCGCTCCGGCTGTTCGACCGCACGATCACGCTGCCCGCCGACTGCGAGCCAGCCACCCGCACGCTGCTCAGCGGCACCGCGACCCGCGTCGGTGACCTACCGGGCCTGCCGGACGACGCCGACCGGGTCACCCTGGCCCGCCGCCTCCTGCGCGAGGCCGTCCTGGTGCCGGCCTGACCCTCTCCAGCCGGTTGATCAAGAGGTTCGCGTCACGACACGCCGGGTCGATGACGCAAACCTCTTGATCAACCGGAGAGCAGGGGGGCGGTCGGTCAGCGGGCTAGCGCCAGTAGCAGCACCGTTGTTACCAGGCCGCCGCCGAGTACCACCATGATCGGTTGGGGGCCGAGCATCGCGTGCCGGCGGTCGGCCAGCGCCCGCGCCGGCGCGAGCCCCATCAGCGGCCCGAGCAGCGTCACCACCAGCGCCAGCACCGGCAGTCCGACCGCCAGGTCGCCGCCGTACCCGACGCCGAGCGCCCGCGCGGCAACGCCCAGCGCGTACCCGAGCACCGCGCCGCCCGCCCCGCACAGCGCCAGCAACGGGTTGACCGAGCCCGGCAGCTCACCGGGCTGCCCGGCCCGGTTCAGCAGGTCACGGACCCGGCCGAGCAGCACCGCCGGGTCGGCGGGGGCACTGCCGTTGGCCGGCACGGGCGGTCCGCCGATGCGACGGGCGCCCAGCCGGGCACGGGCCTGCTGCCACAGGTGCGCCACCTCGGCGTCCACCCGTTCCTGTTCCTCGCGGGCGTCGACCAGTTCCTGCTCGGCACGTCGCACCTCGGCGACGGCCTCGTCGACCGCGCGTTCGGCCGCCGCGCACTGCCGCTCGTACCAGGTGTGCGCCTCGGCGCGCTGTTCGCGCACCCGAGCGGTCAGCTCGGCGAGCCGTCGTAGCTGCGCCGTGTACGTCTCACTGGCCACCGGTTCGTTCATCGCGACGGTCCATAGGGGATGATCACGTGACCGGTGCGGTGCACGGCCCGGTCGAAGAAGAGTCCGCGCCACGGGCGGGGATACCAGTCCGGGCCGCCGGTGCCCGGATAGAGCGACGCGCCCAGCTCGCCGCCGTGCGCGTCCAGCGCCACCCAGGCCCCGATCTGGTCGGTACGGGCGGCGGGACCACCCAGGTCGGCGCGCATCCGCGCCACGCCCCGCCACCAGGCCAGCACGTGGGTACGCCGCTCCGGCCCGTCGTGCAGGATCCGGCGCAACTGCTCCAGGCCCGTGCGCCGGCCCGTCCGCGCCGCGAGGGCGCCGGCCGCCGCGTCGACCGCGAACAGCAGCAGGTAGTGCGGAATGCCCGTGCTGGACAACCCGTCGGCCGTCTCGGACATCAACTCGCCGACCGTCTCCTCGTCGTACCAGGCGGCGTCGTCGGCCAGGTCGTCGTAGAGCGTGCGGGCGATGCCGTCGGCGTCCGGGTCGAGGCAGGCGATGGAGAAGCGGGCGGTGCCCGGCGGGTGCTGGCGGGCCAACGACCGGGCGGCCGCGTCCAGCACCGCGCACGCCTCGTCCACCCGCGTGCCGAGCACCGCCAGGTTGCGTCCGGGCGCGCGGGGCAGCCGTAGCGCCGCCGAACGCGCCTGCACGTCGATGATCTCGCCGAGCAGGGCCACCGGGTTGCGCGGGGCGCGGCCGTCCGCCGGGGCTTCGAGGGCCCGGAAGTCGGGGGCCTCGGTGAGCCGGGGGATCGCGTCACCGTCGAAGAGCCGGGCCGGGGCCGCGTCCGGCGGGCGCATCCGCCACAGGCGGTGTTGCAGGCCGCTCCACGTCTCCCAGTCGCTGGCGGCCGGGATCCGGGCGACCTCGTTGCCCTCGACCATGCCCGACTCGGCGTTGACCACCGCGTGCCAGCGTGGCAGTGACTGCGCCGCGTCGTTTCGTTCGGCGAGGATCCGCAACGCCTTGGGCAGCGCGATCCGCAGGGCGAACTGCGCCACCAGCGCGGGACGCCCCCACAGCGCCTCGATGCCCCGGACGTCCTGGGAGGCGAGCACCAGGTGGATGCCCTGCGACCGGCCGCGGCGGGCCAGGTCCTCCAGCAGGTCGGCGGCCTCCCGGGCCACCACGTCACGGCCCGCCAGCAGCATCTGGAACTCGTCGACCACCGCGACGATCCGCGGCCAGTGCCCGGTCGGGTCCACCGCGCGCAGCTCGGCGAGCTTGGTGACCTCGTGTTTCTTGGCCGCGTCGGCCCGCCGCCGCAGCTCCTCGGCGAGGAAGCGCAGCAGCGCCAGCCCGAACTCCCGGTCAGTGTTGACGTTGATCCCCACCAGGCGCATGTGCGGCAGCCAGCTCGGGTCACGCCGGCCCTGCGCGAACCGGGCGAAGGACACGCCCTCCTTGAAGTCCAGCAGATAGAACTCCAGCTCGGCGGGGGAGTAGCGGGCCGCCAGCGCGCCGATCCACGCGAAGATCAGGTTCGTCTTGCCGGTGCCGGACGGACCTCCGATGAGGGCGTGCGGCGGATAGTCGGCGAGCGTCAGGCGTACCGGCCGACCCTGCGGTCCCTCGCCGATCGGCACGGTCAGGCCGTCCGCCGAGTTCTCCCGCCACATCAGCTCCGGCGGCGGCAACAGGTCGCCGAACGGCGTCGGCGGCGGACCGGCGTTCACCTGGGCGGCGACCTCGCGGCAGGTCTCGGTGACCAGCGTCGCCGGCGGTGGTGGGTCCAGCCGCACCGACAGGCCCGACGGGCCGCCGATGCGGGCGCCCGACGCGTCCGCCACCACCCGGGTCACCGTCGGGTCGTCGGGCAGCGAGACGCCACGGACCACCAGGTGCACCCCACAGGCCGCGCCGGCCCGGACCACCCGGTCGAGCTGCCCGCGCTCGTGCCGGTTCAACTCGTCGCCGCCGAGCAGCACCGCCACCCGCCACGGCTCGGGGCGGCGGCCGGTCGCCGAGGCCAGCTCCCGCAGGGACCCGTACTCGCCGGCCAGCACCGTCTCGTTGATCCGCCGGATCTGTTCGACCAGGTCGTCCAGGAGCGGACCCAGTCCGCCCGGCCCGACGAAGGTGAGCAGCCCCGCCGTGACCAGGGGCGCGAACCCGGCCAGGCCGCCGCCGAGGTGCTCCGGGTCGTACCCGATCAGTCGTACCCCACCGGGGTCGGCGCGGCCGACGGCCCGCAGCAGCAGCGCGGACACCACGGCGTCGCAGCCGGCGCGGTCGTCGCCGGACAGGTGGACGTGCCCGGCGTCGAGCAGCGGCACCAGCGCGGGCACCGGCTCGACGTCGTCGAGCCGGACCGTGCCGACCCGCAGCGCGCCGGGTGGCTCGGCCCGGCGCAGGGGCGTGGGGGTCCAGCCCGGCCAGTCGGCGCCGGCGCAGCCGGGCGCCTCCTGGCGGGCGGCGTCGGCGGCGTGGCGGGCCAGCTCCGCGATGCGGGTGGCGTGCCGGGCGTCGATCTCGGCGAGGCGGCGGTCGCGTTGGCCGCCCACCCGCTCGGGTACGGCGGCGGCGGCCCGGCGGACCCGGGCGAGCCGCTCGCGACCGGCGCTCAGGTCGGCCTGCGCCGCCGACAGCCGGGTACGGGTGGCGCCCAGCGCCTCGGCGAGCGAGTCCCGGACCCGGGCGGCGAGCTGCCCGCGCCGGTCAGCCATCGGAGCCCCGGCGAGCCGGCGCGTCCCGCCACGGGCTGCCCGTACGCGGCGGTACGACCCCACCCGACGCCTGCCCACCCGCCGCGCCGGAAGGCGGACCACCGGCGCGCGGGACGCTCGGACGGGGGCTCGCGCCGCTGCCGGGCGGGGCGCCGGCGCGCTTGTCGTCGCGGCCTGGAGCCGGGCCCGCGTCCGGCTCGGCGGCGGCCCGCGGCGTTCCCGTGGGCAGGTCCCGGCCCAGCCGGGCGAGCAGCAGCCCGGCCGTCACCCCGGCGGCCACGGCCGAGTCGGCGGCGTGCGGCGGCTCCCCGGACGTGCGTGGCGGCGGCATCCGGCACACCCGGGTCAGCAGGGTCTCCAGCACCGGCGGCGGCAGCCCGGGCAGCAGGTCCCGTACCCGGCCGTCCAGCTCCCCGCGCAGCCGGCCGAGGTCGCTGGCGCGGGGCGGGTGCCCCAGCAGCTCACCGGCCAGCTCGCGCAGCAACGGTGGCGCGAGCGCCGCCATGCCGAGGCCCACGTCGGCCGACGCGCGGCGCAGCTCGGTCCGCAGTCGGTCGCGGTCACCGGCGCGTACGCCGCCCACGACCCGGCGCAGCAGCTCCGTCGAGTCGCGTAGCCGCTCGTCGGGCTCGTCCGTGCCGGTCTCGCGCCCGCCGGTCAGCTCGGCCACCCGTACGGACCACCAGCGACGCATCCGTACCTGCTCGGGCCGCTCCGGCGCCACAGTGGTGGGTCCGTCCGACGGCGCCTCGTCGTGGCGCTGGTCGCGCTGCTGTGGTCGGGGTGCCGGGGCGCCGTCGGCGGCCAACCCGATCGCGGCCAGGTACGCCGACAGCTGCTCCTGCGCCACCCGTAGCGCGTAGTTCGCGCTCTCGGCGTGCTCGGTGGCGGCGGACAGCTCGGGCACGCCCATGGGGTTGGCCGACTCCTGGCGGACCCAGCGCAGCCGCTCGGCGGCCAGGCCGAACTTCTCCAGGGCCTGACCGAGCAGACCCACCGGGAACTCCTCGCTGGCCGCACGGACCTGACCGCCGATGTCCTCGATGATGGACATGTCGGCCTACAGGGTGGAGACGTAGAGCTGGGCCTGCTCCACCGCGACCAGTGTCGCGGCGAGACACTCCTCCAACTCCTGACTGGCCTGTGTCAGCGAGGCCTGGGCCGCCTCGACCGTCTCGTGGCCGCTGCCCTCCAGCGCGCCGGCCAGTGTCTGTTGCGCCTCGGCCAGCTTCTCACCCGCCGCCTGGACGGCTGTCTGCCCGTCACCGATCTGTTGGAGGGCGACATCGATGGCAGCCTTCAGCTCGGCGACGCTCGCCACGGCGGAACCTCCTGGGGGCGGGGAGATCTCCATTAGAGCCTACCGGCGTCCCCGGGAGAACATCCGCCCTGGCGGTGTTGATGCCCGCCTGACCGTTAACCCCCGTGAAGTGCCGGGAGTCCGTTCTGTGGGAGTCCCAGTGCGAGAACTTTTCAGTTATCGCGGAGCCAGCGAGGGCCGTACACCTCGGCGCCCAGGGCCGTGACCCGCTCGCGCAGCTCCCGGTCGGCGGTGACCACCAGCCGGCGGCGCTGCGGGGCCGTCCGCACCAGCTCGACCACCGTGTCGTCCCCCGAACCGGGGGCGGAGACCACGCGCACCTCGTCGATGCCCGGCACGTCCCGCGCCGCGCCCTCGACCACGAGCACCACGTCGACCGGTGCCGTCAACCGGGCGGGAAGTCCCTCGGCGGCCACCGGAGCGAGGGCGTCCCGCAGCCGGGCGGCGGCCCCGGCCCGGTCCCGCCACCACCCGTTGGGGCGGGAGCCCACCACGTTGGCGCCGTCCACGATCAGCAGCGGGTTCTCCGTCATGCCGCCAGCCTGCCACCACCGGCCCGAACCGGCCGGACGCCACTCCACAGCGCGGTGCGACACCACCTGCGGCGTTTGTCGGGCCGGGTGCCGGGTAGCCCCTGCCGACCGTGCCGCGCCCCGACTGCGGAGGAGATAGATGATGGGACCCGGTGATCTCGGCTCCGACCCGTGGGACGAATTCCTGGCCCGGTACTTCGGCCGGGGTGAGGGAGGACGCCGACCGCCGCACCGGGTCGACATCACCCGACTGATGACCGCCGACGCCCGGGAGATGCTGGCCGACGCGGCCCGTCGCGCCGCGCAGCGGCAGAGCAACGACCTGGACACCGACCACCTGCTCTGGGCCGCGCTGCAACGCGAACCGCTGCGCGACCTGGTCCGCCGGGCCGGCGCCGACCCGGACACCCTGCTCAACGCCCTTGGTGGAAAGGGCGACGGCGCGCCGCGCGGCGAGGTGCCGCCCAACCTGTCGCTGACCCCGGCGGCCAAGCGGGCGCTGCTCGACGCCCACCAGCTGTCCCGGGCGATGGGCGCGAACTACATCGGCCCCGAGCACATCCTGATGGCCCTGCCGCTCAACCCCGAGTCGCCCGCCGGGCGGATGCTGGCCGCCGGTCGGATCCAACCCGAGTCGTTGCAGGCCGCCAACGCCGAGCGCGGCCCGATGAACGGACCGAAGCCGGACCGGGGTACGCCCACCCTCGACCAGTACGGCCAGGACCTCACCGACCTGGCCCGCGCCGACCAGATCGACCCGGTGATCGGGCGGGCCGACGAGATCGAGCAGGCCGTGGAGATCCTGTCCCGGCGGACCAAGAACAATCCGGTGCTCATCGGCGAGGCCGGCGTCGGCAAGACCGCCATCGTCGAGGGGTTGGCCGAGCGGATCTGCGACGGGGACGTGCCGCAGACCCTGCTCGGCAAGCGGGTGGTCCAGCTCGACCTGGCCGGCCTGGTCGCCGGCACCCGCTACCGGGGCGACTTCGAGGAACGGCTCAAGAAGGTCATCGACGAGATCCGGGCCCACCGCGACGAGCTGATCATCTTCATGGACGAGATCCACACCCTGGTCGGGGCCGGTGGCGCCGGCAGCGAGGGCGGCATGGACGCGTCCAACATGCTCAAGCCCGCCCTGGCGCGGGGCGAGCTGCGGGTGATCGGCGCGACCACGCTGGACGAGTACCGCAAGAGCATCGAGAAGGACGCCGCGCTGGCCCGGCGTTTCCAGCCGGTGTTGGTGCCCGAGCCGAGCATCGACGACACGATCGCGATCCTGCGCGGACTGCGGGACCGGTACGAGGCGCACCACCAGGTGCGCTTCACCGACGAGGCGCTGGTCACCGCCGCCGAGCTGTCCGACCGGTACGTCACCGACCGGTTCCTGCCGGACAAGGCGATCGACCTCATCGACCAGGCCGGCGCGCGCGTGCGGTTGCGCACCCGTACCCCGGCGTCCGACGTACGGGAGCTGGAACAGGAGCTCGACGACGTACGCCGGGACAAGGAGCAGGCCGTCACCGACGAGCAGTACGAGCGGGCGTCGGCGCTGCGCGACCGGATCTCCGAGCTGGAGCAGGAGATGCGGCGGGCCAACGGCGAGGACGGGCCGTCGTCCTCGCAGGTGCCCGAGGTGGGCCCGCAGGAGATCGCCGAGGTGGTGTCCCGGGCGACGGGCATCCCCGTCAGCCAGCTCACCGAGGAGGAACGCGACCGGCTGCTGCGCCTGGAGGGTCACCTGCACGAGAAGGTGGTCGGCCAGGACGACGCGGTCACCGCGGTGGCCGAGGCGGTCCGCCGGTCCCGGGCCGGGCTGGCCGACCCGGAGCGCCCGATGGGCAGCTTCCTGTTCCTCGGACCCACGGGCGTCGGCAAGACCGAGCTGGCCCGCGCCCTGGCCGAGGCGCTGTTCGGCGAGGCGGACCGGATGGTCCGGGTCGACATGAGCGAGTTCCAGGAGCGGCACACCGTCAGCCGGCTGGTCGGCGCCCCGCCCGGGTACGTCGGCTACGAGGAGGCCGGCCAGCTCACCGAGGCGGTACGCCGCCGCCCGTACGCGGTGGTGCTGCTCGACGAGATCGAGAAGGCGCACCCGGACGTGTTCAACATCCTGCTCCAGGTGCTCGACGACGGACGGCTCACCGACAGCCAGGGCCGTACGGTGAACTTCAAGAACACCGTCCTGATCATGACGAGCAACCTCGGCTCCGAGCTGATCACCGGCACCCAGCGTGCCGTCGGCTTCGGCACCGGCGCGCCCGGCAGCGAGCAGGAGAACGACGAGCTGCGCGAGCGGTTGATGCGCCGCCTGCAGGAGAACTTCCGCCCGGAGTTCCTCAACCGCATCGACGAGGTCATCATCTTCCGTCGACTGGAGGCCGAGCAGTTGCGCGACATCACCGCGCTGCTGCTGGAGGAGACCCGCCGCCGGATGCACGCCCAGGACATCCAGGTCGAGTTCACCACCGCCGGGGTGGACTGGCTCGCCGAGCACGGCTACCAGCCCGAGTTCGGCGCCCGTCCGCTGCGCCGGGTGATCCAGCGCGAGGTCGACAACCACCTGTCCCGGATGCTGCTCGAATCGGCGATCTCACCCGGCCAGAAGGTCGTCGTCGACGCCCGCGACGGGCAGCTCACCTTCGACGTGACTGCGGGCGAGCGGGGCTACACCACCGCCACGACAACACATCCACGATGAGCGGGCCGGCGGGACGCGAGGACCACGACGAGCCGCACGAGGACGCGGACGAGCACCCCGACCCGATCCTGGCGCCCCCGACGGCCAATCCACGTCGGACGCGGGTACCAGCCGAGGGCCTGCACCCCAAGCCCGACCAGGACGACCCGGAGACGCGAGAGGAGACGTGATGGTACGCGACACGCGGCTCGACCCCGAGGTGGAAGTGCTCTGGGAGGACTTCCACGCCGAGGTCAACGTCCCGTCGGAGCAGCTGCGCACCTGGCTGTTGACCAGGGGATCCGGGGAGGAGTCGTTCAGTCCGAACCCGGACCTGGATCTGCCCCAGCCGGGGCGGGAGATCCTCAAGGTGCTCAACAAGCGCAAGGTCGACCTCACGCCGGAGGACATCGAGGTGATGCGCGAGGCGGTCGAGCGGATCCGCGAGCTGATGGACGCCAAGCCCCGGCGCGGCAACGCCGACGACGAGTGGCGGCACTCGCTGCTCGACCTCGGGCACGATCCGCTCGTGGAACGCTGAGCGGCCGTACGGGACGGCGCCGACCCGGTTCGGGTCGGCGCCGTCGTCGCGCCCTACTGGCCCTGGTCGGGTTCCAGGCTGCCGATGGTCAGCCCCGCCGCGTCGGCGGCGGCGTCGCGTTCGCCCCGGGTCTGGTCCTCGCGGGTGAGCAGGTTGGCGTACTCGGTGACGTCGGCCGGGTCGGGCACCTCCGGAAGCCGGCGCAGGAAAGCCTCCACCTGACGGGTGGCGGCGGTGTGCGCGGCGGCGGCCTGGCGGAGCAGTTCGCGGTCGTCGGCGGGCGGGTAGAGATCGGTCATGTCCGCCAGATACCCGGACAGCGGCGGTTCGCACCGGCGGTGGCCCTCGTCTCGCCTCACCTAGCCTTCCTGGCCGGCGATGCCGTCCAGGAGGGTGGTCAGGTTGTGGTCGAACGTCTCCTCGGCGTCGAGGTGCGCGCCGTCGACGACGAGCCGGGCGATCGTGGGGTAGCGGCCCGTGTCGAGCATGCGCGTCAGGTAGGGGCCGAGGCTGGCCTGCCAGGCGCTCAACTCGGTGCCGGTGGCCCGGGCGGTACGTCGCTCGGTGACCTCCCGCCGCAGCGCTCCGATGATGAAGGCGTTGAGGGCGCCCAGGGCCCGCTGGAGGTCGTCGACGTCGCGTACGGCGGGGGCCTGGCTGAGCGCCGCGGCCGTCGACTCGCCCACGGCGAGTGCGTGCGGCCCGAGCTGCGGTCGTCCGCCGAGCAGGTCGGAGAACCACTCGTGGTCGAGGGCGGCGGCGCGGGTCCGTCGCACGATGGCCAGCACCGTGGCTCGCCACCCGGGGTGCGGGCCGCCCTCGGCGATCTCGGCGTAGACGGCGTCGACCATCAGGTCGAGCAGCTCTGACCGGTTGGTCACGTAGTCGTAGAGGCGCATCGGACCGACGCCGAGTTCCTTGGCGATCCGGCGGACCGACAGGCCGTCGAGGCCGTGCGCGTCGGCGAGCCGGATCGCCGTTTCGGCGATCTTCGCGCGGCTCAGCGGCACCGGCGTCGCCCGCGGGCGGGGCTCGGGCCGTTCCCACACGGGCACCACTTCGCTACCGTACGGTGTATCCACGCAATACAGTGTACGGTAAGGAGCATGGCGATGCGACTGGCGATCGTGGGCGGCGGCCTGGGTGGGCTGACCCTGGCACGGATCCTGCACCTGCACGGCGTCGAGGCGGTGGTCCACGAACGCGAGACGGACCGGGCCGCGCGCTCACAGGGCGGGATGCTCGACCTGCACCCGGAGTCCGGGCAGCGCGCCCTCGCCGAGGCGGGCCTCGGCGAGGAGTTCCGGTCGTCGGCGCGGCCCGAGGGCGAGGAGCACCGCATCCTCGACCCCGCCGGGCGTACGCTCGTGCACCACACACCGCGCCCCGGCTCGTTCGACGGACGCCCGGAGATCGACCGCACCGTCCTGCGTCATCTTCTGCTCGACGCGCTCCCGTCCGACGCCGTCGCCTGGGATCATCGCCTCGTCGGGGCGACGCCGCGACCCACCGGCGGTTTCCTGCTGACCTTCGACGACGGTCGTCGCGTCGAATGCGACATCCTCGTCGGCGCGGACGGCGCCCGCTCGGTGGTCCGACCGCTGCTGATCGACGCGCCACTGACGTACGTCTCCACCCACGTGGATCTCACCATCGGCGACGCCGACCGACGCCACCCGGATCTCGCCGAGATGGTCGGCCCCGGCAACCTGTGGTGCGTCGGCGTCAACCAGATCCTCGCCGCCCAGCGCCTCGGCGACGGCAGCATCCGGGTCGGGATCTCCCTCCGTGCCGAGGGCCGTGACCTGGACGCCTACCGCAGCAAGGATGCGCTACGGGCCCTCTTCGACGGCTGGGACACGCGCCTCACCGCGCTCATCGACGCCGGCGACGACGAGCCGACGCCGCGCCGGGTCGAGGCGATGCCGGTCGGCGCGCGCTGGGTCCACCAGCCGGGAGTCACCCTGCTCGGTGACGCCGCGCACCTCATGCCCCCGGTCGGTGAGGGCGCCAACCAGGCCATGCTGGACGCCGCCGAACTCGCTCACCAACTCGTCGTCCACCCCGGCGACCCGGACGCGGCGATCCGGGCGTACGAGGAGGCGATGTTCGCCAGGGTCCAGCCGATCGCCGAGATGTGCGCACGGGTCCAGGCGATGATGCTGTCCCCGACGGCGGCCGACGACCTCGTCCGCTTCTTCACGCGGCGTCCCGCCGAGCCCGTCAGCACCTAGGCCTCACGCCGCGCTGGGCTGCCGGACGCCGAAGGCCGGGTTGCGCACCAGCCAGTCCAGGTAGGTGGGGTGCGACGCCAGCGAGTCGGTGTAGGCCGCCTTCGCCGTGGCCAGCAGCAGCTCCGCGTCGCGGGCGGCGGGCGACTCCGGATGCCACCCCAGCAGCAGTCGCCAGCGCAGCGGGACACCGGCCAACCGCCGGGTGACCAGACCGGCCACCGGCCGGAACGTCGCCTGGCACAGGGCCACCGCCACGCCGGCGTCCACCAGGTCGACGCAGCCGCGGATGTCGGTCTCGTACACCTTGCGCGGGGTGAAGCCGGCGCGGGCGCAGGCGGCGGCGAAACAGTCGCCGAAGCAGCCGTCGCCGGGCGCCGCCACCCATTGCTCGTGGCGCAGGTCGGCCAGGCGCACCTCGTCCCGGTCGGCGAGCGGGTGGCTCGCCGGCAGCAGGACCAGCACCGGATCGACGGCCACCTCCCGCCACCTCAACCCGAACTCGGCCGAGGGGGTGGAGTCGCCGCAGACGCCGGTGAGGGCGAAGTCCAACCGTCCGCCCGCCACCAACTGCGCCAGCTCGTCCACCGACCACGAGGCGTACGTGGTGATCTGGGCCGGCGGCTCCTCGGCAGCGAGCCGGTGCACCAGCCGGCCCAGGATCGGGCTGTTCACGCCGCCGAGCCGGTAGCAGCGCGACACCTCGGCGGCGCCGGCCAGCCGCGCCGCCTCGTCCTGCAGACCCTTCATGGCCGGCAGCAGCACCCGGGCCCGGGCGAGCACCAGCTCACCGAGCGCGGTGGGGCGGGCGCCGCGCCGGTCCCGGTCGAACAGCGGCCCGCCCAGCGTCCGTTCGATCCGCTGGAGCTGGGCGGTCAGCGCCGGCTGGGCGAGCCCGAGGGCCGACGCCGCCTTGGTCACACTCCCTGTCTCCGCGATCGCGCAGACCACCCGTAGGTGTCGCAGCTCCAGGTTCATACGGTGACGGTAGGACCACGTCGCAGCCTGCGGAAGGGGCCAAGTGGATCGGTCACATTGAATGCATTCTGTGGTGCGGCCCGCGCCTTCAGTCGCGCGGCGGCTCCGGCAGGTCCTTCAGGTACGTCGGCCGCCGCGTCACCGCGTCGCGGAGCTTGTCCACCACGCCCACCGCCGGCTCGACGATGCGGTTCCACGGCGGCGTGGCCGGAGTGCCCGGGTGCGGCCGGGTCGGCGCGGCCTCCTCGGCGATCTCCAACCGGTTGCCCAGCCGGATCAGCTCCTCCGACGTCGCCACCGCGCGCAGCTCGGTGACGAGCGCGCCCACCCCGTCGACGTGGCGGCGGACCCGCTCGGCGACCTCGGTCACGCTCTCGTCGTTCAGCCCCTTGAGGGCGGCCAGCAGCGCCGCGTCACCGTCGATCTCGGCGTCCACCCGGGCGGCCTCGGCCGGCAGCGCCGCCCGCACCGCCGGCAGCAGGTACTGCTCCTCGGCGGAGATGTGCCGCGACAGCGCGGCGGTGAGCACCGCCAGCGCGTCGTTCGGCGTCGTGTCCGGGCCGCTCAGCTGGTCCACGAGGGTCAGCAACTGCCGGTGCTCGCGGTCCACGATGTCGGCGACGCTGCGGCCGCCGGGTCGGTAACCCTCGTCGGGTGCGGGCGTGGGCGGCAACGGGGGCAGGGGAACGGCGGACATGATGCCCTCCTCGACTGGCGGGCGGAAGCTCCGGCAGGGGATGTGCGGTCGTGGGCGGCGGTACCCGAACGCGGCCGCCGTGAAACCGCCGCCCGATTCGTCGACCTGGATGCCCGGCCGCGTCCCGTCGGTGCGCCGGCCCGCCGGTAACTCCGGGCTGGTATGAAGGGGCGATGACGAGCGACGCCGCCTCCGCCCGACCGGACCCCACCGCGGAGGTCGTGGACCTCTGCCGCGACCTGCTGCGCATCGACACCACCAACACCGGTGACAACGACACCAGCGTGGGTGAACGCCGCGCGGCCGAGTACGTGGCGGAGAAACTCGCCGAGGTGGGCATCGAGTCGGTCCTGCGCGAGTCCGCGCCCGGCCGGGCGAACGTCGTGGCCCGCATCCCCGGCGCCGACCCGAGCCGGGAAGCCCTGCTGGTGCACGGCCACCTGGACGTGGTGCCCGCCGACGCCGACGAGTGGTCGGTGCACCCGTTCTCCGGCGAGCAGCGCGACGGCTACCTGTGGGGTCGCGGCGCCATCGACATGAAGGACTTCGACGCGATGGTGCTCGCCGTGGTGCGGCACTGGCAGCGCACCGGCGTCCGGCCCCCGCGCGACATCGTCCTCGCGTACACCGCCGACGAGGAGGCGGGCAGCGACTACGGCGCGCGCTTCCTGGTCGAGAACCACCGCGACCTCTTCGACGGCTGCACCGAGGCGATCGGCGAGGTCGGCGGGTTCTCCTACTCGGTCAACGACAGCCAGCGCCTCTACCTCATCGAGACCGCCGAGAAGGGCATCGACTGGCTGCGGCTGCACGCCAAGGGTCGACCCGGGCACGGGTCGATGGTGCACGACGACAACGCGGTCACCGCCCTCGCCGAGGCGGTGGCCCGCATCGGTCGGCACCGCTTCCCGGTGGTGGTCACCGACACCGTACGGGCGTTCCTGACCGAGGTCTCCGACCTGCTCGGCATCGAGCTGGACCCGGAGGACCCGGAGGTCGCCATCGCCAAGCTCGGCCCGATCGCCAACATCATCGGCGCGACCATCCGCAACACGGCCAACCCGACGCGCCTCGCCGCCGGCTACAAGGACAACGTCATCCCGGGCCGCGCCACCGCCACCATCGACTGCCGCAGCCTCCCCGGCCAGTCCGAGCTGCTCGAGCGGCAGTTGCGCGAGCTGGTCGGCCCGGACATCGACATCGAGTACATCCAGCGGCAGCCCGCGTTGGAGACCACCTTCGACGGCGACCTCGTCGAGGCCATGTCGGCGGCGCTGCGCGCCGAGGACCCGGGCGCGCGGCCGGTGCCGTACATGCTCTCCGGCGGCACCGACGCGAAGGCGTTCTCGACGCTCGGCATCCGCTGCTTCGGATTCGCGCCGCTGCGGCTGCCCGCCGACCTGAACTTCTCCGCGTTGTTCCACGGCATCGACGAGCGCGTTCCGGTCGACGGACTACAGTTCGGCGTGCGGGTTCTCGACCGGTTCCTCCGCACCTGCTAGCAGTGTCCGCGTTACCTCCCCATCGTGAAGGGACTGCCCCACATGACCGACCAGCACGGTGAGCTGGACGCCGCACTCGAGCGGGTGATCGAAGCGGCCCGCCACCACCTGGCCGCCGTACGCGCCGCGCAGGGCCGCGTCGACGACGACGACGTCTGGCAGGCGTACGTGGCGTTGAACAACGCCTCCTTCGCCTACGACGAGCAGCTCCTCGACGCCTTCGGTGAGGTCACGCCGTGGGACGTCGACTCCATCGACCCGGACGAGGCCGACGAGCGCTTCGGCGGCGACGGTGTCGAGGCCAGCGACCCGCACCCCCGGGTGATCTCGGTGCGCCAACGCCGCGACTACCGGGTGCCGAGCATCTCCGCGCTGCTGCGGGCGGCCGAGGCGGCCCGCAGCGAGGGCACCCCCGAGGACGACGAGCCGGCGCCGGTGGAGGGCGTCGGTGAGGCGGTGCTGGAGCTGCTGCAGAGCGGCGACGGCTCGCTCGGCGCGCTGGACGTCCCGGAGCTGGAACCGCTCGACGGGGTGGTGATGGTCAGCGAGGTGGGCACCCCGGTCGACCTGGAGTCGTTCGACGACGACGACGCGGTCGGCCCGTTCCAGCCGGCCAGTGACGACCGGCTCGTCGGTCGGCTCGACGAGCACCCGTTCCTGGAACTCGACGACGACCACGACCACGCCGGGCACCAGCACTAGTTGGTTTCGGGCCGTACGACGCCCGGGGCCCGACCGTACGCGGTTCGGGTCCCGGGCGTTCCGTCGCGGTGCCCCGGCCGGTTGTCAGTACGACAGGCCCGGCTGCGGCTGGTTGACCCGCCGACGGCGCAACATGACCTGCCGCGTGCCGTCCCGGAACAGCCGTACCCGGGCCAACTCCCATCCGGAGAACTCCGCCTGGATCGCCAACTGCGCCGCTGCGGTCAACCGGTCGACGTTGGGCGGCAACCGCAGCGGCGCGTACTCGTAGTCCATGCCACCCATGCTGCCCAGCCCGGCGGCAGTCCGCCACCCCCTGGAGGGTGACCGACGCCGCTGCCGTGCCTGTTTCGTCCCGTCCTTGGGTCGTCTCGGGTCAGCCGTCGCGTTCGGGGTAGCCGACCGGCACCCCGGAGACGTCCTCCAACGCCGTGGTGATCTCCTCGGGCAGCGTGATGCGCTCGACCTGCAACGCGCCGAGCAGTTGCCCGACCGTCCGGGCGCCCAGGATCGGCGCGGTCACCCCGGGCCGGTCCCGGATCCAGGCCAGCGCCACCTCCAGCGGCGAGACCCCCAGCCCGCCGGCCGCGGTCGCCACCGCCTCCACGATGCTGGAGCAGCGCGGCTCCAGGTAGGTGGAGACGAACCGCTCGAAGTGCGGGGAGGCGGCCCGGGAGTCCCCCGGACGCCCGTGCCGGTACTTGCCGGTGAGCACCCCACGGCCCAACGGCGACCAGGGCAGCACGCCGAGGCCCAGCGCGTCGGCGGCCGGCAGGACCTCCCGCTCCACCCCCCGCTCCAGCAGCGAGTACTCCACCTGGGTGGCGACCACCGGCGCCCGCCCCGGCCAGGCCGTCTGCCAGGCGGCGGCCCGCGCGGTCTGCCAGCCGGAGAAGTTCGACACACCCACGTAGCGGACCTTCCCGCTGGCCACCGCGTGGTCCAGCGCCGCGAGGGTCTCCTCCAGGGGGGTGTCCGGGTCGTACCCGTGTACCTGGAACAGGTCGACGTGGTCGGTGCCGAGTCGACGCAGCGACGCCTCCAGGGTGCGCAGCAGGTGGCCCCGGGAGCCGTCGCGCCGCCGGGCGCTGCCCGGACGCAATCCCGCCTTCGTGGCGATCAGCAGCTCGTCGCGCGGGACGAGGGTGCCCAGCAGCGACCCGATCACGGACTCGGCATCGCCGTCGCCGTACACGTCGGCGGTGTCGATCAGGTTGCCGCCCGCGTCCAGGAAACTCTTCAGCTGGGCGGCCGCATCGTCGGCGTCGGTGTCCCGGCCCCAGGTCATGGTGCCGAGCGCGAGCCGCGAAACCGCCAGCCCGCTTCGGCCGAGCGGTCGCTGTTGCATGGGTGAACCTTATTTCGAACCCGCCGCCACGGATATCCTCGCTCCCGTCATCTCTGCCGGTTCTGCCGGTTCCGCCTCCGGAAGGCACCGCGACGGACGGGGGATCATTGGCGGTGAGCCGGTGATCGGGTCCGTTTTCGGCATTGCGTAACCTGATGCGACCTGTGCCACGGATGGGGGAGGACCAGTGCGACTCGGGCTCAGCCTCGGATACCAGACAGCGTGGAGTACGCCCGCCGACCACCTGGCGCTCGCTCAGGAGGCGGACCGCCTCGGTTACTCGGTGGTGTGGGCGGCGGAGGCGTACGGCTCCGACTCGCCCAGCATGCTCGCCTGGATGGCCGGCCAGACGCAACGGATCGACGTGGGCTCGGCGGTGATGCAGATCCCCGCCCGTACACCGGCGGCCACCGCGATGACGGCCGCCACCATCGACGCCCTGTCCGGCGGCCGGTTCCGGCTCGGCCTCGGCGTCTCCGGCCCGCAGGTCTCCGAGGGCTGGCACGGCGTACGGTTCGCCAAGCCCCTGGGCCGTACCCGCGAGTTCGTCGACATCGTCAAGCTGGCCATCGCCCGCAAGGAGGTGGCGTACGACGGTGAGCACTACACGCTGCCGCTGCCCGACGGCCCCGGCAAGGCGCTGCGGCTGAGCTTCCACCCGCCCCGCGAGCACATCCCGATCTACCTGGCCGCGGTCGGCCCGAAGAACCTGGAGCTGGCCGGCGAGATCGCCGACGGCTGGCTCGCCGTGTTCTACGCCCCGGAGTTCGCCGACGAGCACCTCGCCGCCGTCTCCGCCGGTCGGGCCAAGGCCGGCAAGGAACTGGCCGGGTTCGACGTGGTGCCGTCCGTGCCGGTCGTCGTCGGCGACGACGTCGCCTCCTGCGCCGAGCTGGTCCGCTGGTACGCCGCGCTCTACGTCGGCGGGATGGGCAGCCGGCAGCAGAACTTCTACAACCAGCTCGCCACCCGGATGGGCTACGGCGACGCCGCCCGCGAGGTCCAGGACCTCTACCTGGCCAAGCGCCAGCGCGACGCCGCCGCCGCCGTACCCATGGAGTTCATCGACCGTACGTCGCTGCTGGGCCCGAAGGAGCGCATCGCCGAGAGGATGCGCGAGTACGCCGCCTCCGGTGTCACCACGCTGTCGGTGACCCTGTTCGTGGCCGACCGGGACAGCGGTGTGCAGACCCTGCGGACCGTCGCCGAGGCTCTCGAGCTCTCGGGAGTCGGCGAGTGACCTGGGTTGAGGCCATCGTCCTGGGCATCGTCCAAGGGCTGACCGAGTTCCTGCCGGTCAGCTCGTCGGGGCATCTGCGGATCACCTCGGCGATCTTCTTCGACCGTGACGCGGGCGCGTCGTTCACCGCGGTCACCCAGCTCGGCACCGAGGCCGCCGTGCTGATCTACTTCGCGAAGGACATCTGGCGGATCACCCGTACCTGGCTGGTCGGGCTCAGGGACAAGTCCGTGCGTTCGAGCCTCGACTACCGGATGGGCTGGTACGTGATCGTCGGCTCGATCCCCATCGGGCTGTTCGGGTTCCTCTTCAAGGATCAGATCAAGACGGCCGGGCGCAACCTGTGGGTGGTGTCGACCACGCTGATCGTGTTCGCGTTCGTGCTGGCCTTCGCCGAGTACTGGGGTCGGCAGACGCGCACGCTGGAGAACTTCCGGATGAAGGATGGCATCGTGATGGGCTTCGCCCAGGCGATGGCGCTGGTCCCCGGCGTGTCCCGCTCCGGGGGGACGCTCACCGCCGGCCTGCTGCTCAACCTGACCCGGGAGGCGGCCGCGCGCTACTCGTTCCTGCTGGCCATCCCGGCGGTGGTGATGTCCGGGGTGTTCAGCCTCGGGGACGTCTTCGAACCGTCCGCCCCGGGTACGTCCGTGCCTACGGTGGCCCAGACGGTCGTGGCCACCCTCATCGCGTTCGGCATCGGGTACGCGGCGATCGCCTGGCTGCTGCGCTACGTCGCCCACCACACCCTGTACGTCTTCGTGCTGTACCGGGTCGCGTTGGGCACCCTGGTCCTGGCGCTCCTGCTGACCGGCACGATCAGCGCCACCTGACCGCTCGCACTGAAGGTACGGCGATGGCCGGCACCCGTTGTCGGGTGCCGGCCATCGGTGGTTCTTAGCTGTTCCAGTACTGGCCGACCAGGTCGGTGGCCTGCTGCTCCCACTGCGCGTAGGCGTCGGGGTAGGCGGAGACCTGGACGGTCTGGGCGGCGTCGGTCAGCGGCATGTCCTGCCAGCCGTCGACCTGCTTGAGGCCCTTGAGGAACGCGGTGGTGGAGTACTCGGGGTTGGTGATCTGCTCGGGCGTGCCCCAACCGCTGGTCGGGCGCTGCTGGAACAGGCCGAGGGAGTCGTGGTCGTTGGCGTCGCCGAGGTGGCCGAGGTTCTGAAGCTTGGACTCCTGCAGGCTGGTGGCGATGGAGATGACCGCGGCGCGCTCGGGCAGGCCGGCCTTCTTGGTGGCGGCGATGATGGCCTTGGCGTTGGCGGTCTGCTCGTCGTTGAGGGTGATGTGCGACTGGTCGCCCTGCGGCTTGGGCGCCGCGGTCTGCACCGCGACGGCGGTGGCGGGCTTGGCGTCGACCGGGTTGGCGTGGGCGGCGATGGGGCCGGCGAAGACGCCACCGGCGAACGCGAGACCAGCGATGGACAGCATGCTCTTGCGGATGATCGTGTTCATCAGGGTTGCTCCTTCGGGGGTAGGAAACACCCACACGTCACCGTTCGGGGGATCAGGTGACGGGGGTGTCAGCACCTCGTCCGGGCGCTCAAAGTCTTTGGGGGGCGGCCTGCGAGCGGGGGGCTCGTGGCGGCCGGTCCGTGTGTAACGACCCGGGGGGCGGGGCCATTCCCGGCGGCTTGGCGGCCTGCGAGCGGGGGGCTCGTGGTGGCCGGTCCGTGTGTAACGACCCGGGGGGCGGGGTCATTCCCGGGGGGCTTGGCGCCTGCGGGCGGGGGGCTCGTGGTGGCCGGTCCGTGTGTAACGACCCGGGGGGCGGGGCCATTCCCGGGGGGCTTGGCGCCTGCGGGCGGGTTGCTCGTGACGGCCGGTCCGTGTGTAACGCCCTGCCGGCCGGGGCCATTCCCGGGGGCTGACGATCCGCGGTGAGCGGGGCTCGCCGCGCCCGGACGGGATGCAACGACCGGCGGTCCGGGGCCCATTCCCGGGGCCTCACGACCCGCGGGAGGCGGGGCTCGCCGCGCCGGGACCGGGGTATAGCGACCGGCGGTCCGGGGTCATTCCCGGAGGGCCGGAGGGGCGGTGACCCGCCTTTGCTCTGCTTCAACCGAGGAAACACCTGCCGTCCGATAATCGGACACCGGGTGTTGCCTGGGTTGAAGCAGAGCAAAGGACGCGAGGTGATGGGGCCCGACCCGACGGGCGACGGGCGGCGGGCGGCGACCTGCGCTCCTGGCGATCGTCCGGGGGCCACGACGGCCGGGCGCGCCAACGACTCCCCGGCCACGGGACACCCGGTCACGGGGCACCCGGCCACCACAACAGCCCTCGCCAATCGGACATACCGTCCGCGGCGGCGATCGGACCGGATGGTCGACTCCGGATCGCCGAAGTCGGGGTGTCCGGGACCGGTTGATGCCCCCACATCGGCGAACTCGTGTCGATCATGGTGGGGGCTGCTCAGGTCGGTGACCGACTACGGGTCGCCGACGTGGGGTCGCATCCGGCGGCCCGACGGACGCTACGCGCGTGGCCCACTCCGTCGATACCCCGCGACGGCGATCTGGAGTCGATCGTGTCGAGGCGGTGTGGACCGGGCGAAACGCGACACCGTCCCGCGACGTGAACTGGCGCCCGTCGGGACAATCCGACGGGCGCCAGTTCGGGGTACGTCCGGGGCAGCGCCCCGTTTGTGGTGCCGGTTAGTGCGCAGCTCCGCCGAAGCGTTGGCGGCGACGCCAGGCCAGGGTCAGCAGCAGCATGATCGCGCCGGCGCCAACGAGGCCGCCGCCGAGCTTCATGGGCGTACCGATGCTGTCACCGGTGACGGGCAGCGGCTGCTTGCGGTGCAGCACCCGCAGCTCGGTGCTCGCGGTCCGACCGGACTCACGGCCCGTGGCGGTGAAGGTCAGCAGACCGGTCACCGACGGCTTGTAGCTCTTGGTGAAGCGCCCCTGGGCGTCGGTGTACGCCGTGAAGTTGAGCGGCGCACTCGCCTGGTACGCCACCGGCGCCATGGCCACGGTGGTGCCGTCGCTGCGGCGCGCCGGCGCGTTGCCGGCGGCCGGGGCAGCGATGGGGGTGACCGTGACCGAGATGTCGACGGTCTCGTTGGGGCCGAAATTGGTGCCGGTCAGGATGACCGTCTCGCCCAGGAAGATCGTCGGCCGGTTGACGGTCAGGGACGCGGCGGCCGGCGGGTACGGCGGCGGTTGAGGCGTGCCGCTGGGCGTCGGCTGCGGCTGTGCCGCCCCCGCTGCCGTCGGCACGGCCACCACGGCCAGGCCGACCGTGAGCGCCATGATGATGCGGGATAGCCGCATGATTGGTTCCCTCCTACTGGTCACAGCTTCGTGCGGAATGAACTTGGGTGGTCCAAGGGCTGGCGGTGGGGGTCAGCCACAGCTCGGCCTGCCCGACGCCGGTCTTGGCCGTCAAGACGGTGACCTCCAGCGCCCTCTCGACGCCGGGGCCGATGTCGACGTTGGCCGTCGCCACCTGGCGGCGGCGTTCGGTGCCGCTGCCCAGTGCCGTCTCGGCCCCGTCGAGCCGGGCGTCGAGCACGGAGCCGCCCGCCGGGCTGAAGATCGACACCAGCGTGCGCACGGTGTACGGGTCGCCAGCCAGACCGAGGCCAAGGATCGACTTGCTGAGCCCTGACTTCGGCGCCGTCGAGCGCAGAGTCACCCGCAGTCGGAGCTCGCGGCGGCCGTCGGGCCGGCATTCGCCGACCGTGAGGCTCGCCGTCGGCCGCAGGTAGTAGCCGAGCTTCGCGCCGCTGCCGTCGTTGAGGAACACGCCGACCGTCGGCACGGTGTCCTGTTCCGGGAGCGTCCCGGCCATCCGGCTGTTGCCGAACGTCCGCTGTTCTTCCGGATGAGCACTCCAGAACAATATCCGGCGTTCCGTGATAGCACGGTCAAATGCGGACAACAACACCCTAGGGTTGACATTCTTCTTGAAGAAGGCGTCAAACACCGCAGCGGCCGAGGATGCGAAGTAGACGTCCTGCTGCGTGGTGTCCAGCCGCTGGTAGGTCTCGTTGAGCAGGGTCTGCACGGCCTTCTCGCTGGCCAGCGGCACCCCGCCGGGCACCAGCACCGGGCCGGTCGCCTTGAGCAGGTAGGACAGCACCACCGGATCCACGGCCAGCACACCGTCGACGGTGGTACCGGTCTTGCGCCGGTACATCTCCCGGTACAGGGAGGCGGCGGTCGGGAAGTGCGGGGTCAGGTTCACATCGGCGGGGTAGATGCCGGGCAGGTCGGTCCAGATCGCCCGGGTCTCGGGGGGCAGCTTCAGCGCCGGGGTGAACCGGCCGAGGGACGCGCTGCTGCCCTGCTGGCCCATCCGGACCCGGCCGTTCTCGGCCTCGATCATCGCGTACGCGCCGAACATGCCGCCGGTTGCGCGCAGCTCGGCCAGGTTCTGCGAGACGAGCAGGTAGCGCCGAGGGCCGCTGGCGCCGAGCAGCGGCGGCAGCAGCCGAGCGCCCTGGTCGGCCGCGGCGGTGAGGCCGGCCAACCGGTCGATCTCGCCGCGGAGATCGCTCAGCGCCTGGCGGACCTGGCTGACCAGCTGGTCGGCCGGCACGGCGGCCAGGTCCCGACGGGTGCCCTGCACGGAGTCGTTGACCCGGGTCAGTTCGCCCGAGACCGACGTGAGCCGGGCCAGGTCCAACCGGCCGCTGGCCGGCACGAGGCTGGTCAGGTCCGTGCGCAGCAGGCTGGGGAACGCCTGCCGGGCCAGGTCGTCGATGGCGATGGCGATCAGCCGGACCGCGTCGAGATCGTCACCGGCCGCCGGGGTGTGCCGACCGAGCCTCCAGCTCGGATCGGACGTGGCGGCCCGGGCCGCGCCGGACTGCTCCTGTAGGGCGGAGAGGGTGCGCAGGGCACGGTCGGTCTCCCCGCCGACGACCTGGGCGCTCAGCTCCCGGGCCAGGCCGGCGGCATTGATCAGGTGCGCCCTCGCCTGCCAACCGCGAAAACCGATCCACCCACCAGCGGCCAGCACCAGCGATCCGACCACGAGAGCGCCGAGCAGTGCCCGGCGCAGTCGCGCGCGCCGGCGACGCCGGGACCGGCTTCGTCGTCGACGCGGTCGTTCGCTCTCCGTCACACCACACTCCGATCCAGGAATCGGACAGTCTGTCGAATTCCCTGACGTTCTTAGCACGTTACGAGGATTTTCGTACCGTTATGGCAATTCTGGTCCCTTACGCGAGGTTTCCTCGCGGTGCCGTCGCTCCCTGCGGGACGCGGCCGGCGGCCTCGTGCAGCAGCCGCTCGATCCGGTCGACGCCGGCCGGCAGCGACATCTCCCGCAGGTACGTCTGCCGCCCCCGCCGGCCCATCTCGGTGCGCGCGGGCGGCGGGATGGTGGCGGCCAGCCAGAACCGGTCGGCCAACGCGGCCCAGTCCTCGGGTGGGCAGGACAGCCCGGCTCGGGCGCGTTCGACCAGCTCGACGGTGTCCCCGCCGGCCGACGCGACGACCGGCGCGGCGCACGACAGCGCGGCCTGCAGCTTGCCCGGCACCATGCCGCGAAGCTCGGGCAGGTCGCGCAGCATGATCAACTGGTAGTCGGCGGCGGCGTACAGCTCGGGCATGTCGACGGGTGACCGCCGTTCGAGGAAGCGGACGTTCTCCGCCTTGAGGTCGGCGGCGAGCCCCCGCACCCGCCGCTCGTCCGCGCCCGAGCCGACCAGGACCAGGTCCATCGTCCGGTCCAGCGCCGCCGCGGCCCGTACCGCCGTCTCCAGCCCCTGGCGGGGTCCGATGGTCCCGGCGTGCATCACCACGCACCGGCGGTCCCGGCGGACCATCTGCCGGGCCGCCGCGCCAGGCGTCGCCGGGTAGAAGATGCGCTCGTCCGTCCAGTTGAGGACCAGACGGACCCGGCCGGGGTCGGCGCCGGCCGCGACCACCAGGTCGCGCATCGACGGCGCGGCCACGGCGACCCGCGCGGCCGACCGGTAGACGCGGGTCATCGCGGCGTCCATCCGCGCCAACCAGCGGCCGCCGCCGGACGCGTCGACGCCGTCGCGAGCCCAGACATCCTGTACGTGCAGCACGGTCGGCACCCTCGCGAGGAGCCGCAGGACGGCGGCGGTGGCGAACGTGGTGGCCGGCAGTTGGAAGACGTAGAGCGCGTCCACGTCACCCAGGAACCGGCGGGCCGCCAGCGACGCGCTCCCGGCGAACGACAGGTAGCTGGCCATCCGCGCCCGGGTGGTGGTGGCCCCGCCGGAGACCCGCGGCACCCGGCGGACCGACAGCCGGTCGCTGTGCGTCTCGTGGTGCCACCGCTGCCGCCACCCTGGATAGACGTGCCCGCCCGGGTAGTCGGGGAATCCGGTGAGGACGCGGACCTCGTGCCCGCGCGCGGCCAGCTCCTCGGCGAGGCTGCCGGGGATGAACGCCGGCTCGGGCGGAAAGTGGTACGACAGGATGCCGATCTTCACCGCGGCACCGCCGGTGGGCGCGGATCGGGCTCGGCCGGCGCGGCACCGCGTCCGACGCGGCGGCCCGCGTAGGATGCTGGCAACCCCTCCCCGCGCGCCCAGCGGCGTCGCCGCATCACCCTCACGGTGTGGCGATCCGTTTCCGCATCCACGAGAGGGCTCCCGATGGCCGACCGCGTGCTGTTCGTCTGCCACGCCAACCTGTGTCGCTCGCCGATGGCCGAGCATCTGGCCCGACGGCTGTTGGCCGACCGTCCCGTGCTGGTGTCCAGCGCCGGCACCGACGCGATGGACGGGATGGCCATGCACCCGTACGCGGCGGAGGTCGTGGCCGAGGAGGGCGGCGACCCGACGGCGTTCAGCAGCCGTACGCTGCGGGCCGAGCAGCTGACCGATGCGACGCTCGTGCTGACCGCCACCCGGCGGCAGCGGTCGGTGTGCACCTCGCTCGCGCCCGGCGCGCTGCACCGGACGTTCACCCTTCGCCAGTTCGGCCGGCTCGCGGCGGCGGCCGAGCCGCCCGTCGGATCGACCGACGATCCGCTGGGGGCCGCCATCGCCGCCGCCGCCAGCGCCCGGGGGCGGCTGCAACCCGCCGCCCCGGACGCGGACGACCTTCGGGACCCGATCGGCGGTACCGTCGCCGACTTCCGTCGCTGCGCCGAGGAGATCGAACGCTCGCTACGACCCCTCGCCGCGCTCATCGGGGCAGCCGGGTGAGTTCCTGGGTACGGTCGCTGACACCGTTGACCCCGGCGTCCTCACTGTGCCGGGCGGCGGGGGCCCGGTCGGTCGGGACCGACGGCGTGGCGGTCGAGGCGACCACCCGGTAGGCCTCGTACTGGTACGCCTCGGCCTTGGCCACCTTCGCCATGTTGAGCACGCAGCCGAGCAGCCGCACCGAGACGGAGTGCAGCGCGCGGGCCGCCGCGGCCACCTGGGTGCGCGACGTACGACCCTGCTGGCTCACCAGCAGCGCGCCGTCGGCCTGGACGGCCACCACGACGCCGTCGGTCACCGCGAGCAGCGGCGCGGTGTCGATGATCACGATGTCCGCGGACTCGCGCAACGCGAGCAGCAGGTCCGCCATCGCTTTGGAGCCGAGCAGCTCACTCGGGTTGGGCGGCGCGGAGCCACTGGGCAGCACCAGCAGGGACTTGTCGCCCCACCGCTGCACCACGTCACCGACCTGGACGTCGCCGACCAACACGTCGGTGAGGCCGACACCGGCGTCCAGGCCCAGGTACTCGTCGACCTTCGGGCGTCGCAGGTCGGCGTCGACCAGCAGCACACGCCAGCCCGCCTCAGCCAGCGCGATGGCCAGGTTGCACGACATCGTCGTCTTGCCCTCGCCCTGCAACGCGCTGGTCACGGCGATGACCCGGGCCGGCTCGTGCACGTCCACGAAGCGCAGGTTGGTCCGCAGCTTGCGGACCGCCTCGGCACGGGCCGACGTGGCGGCGTCGCCGACGATCAGCGGAGACGTGCGGGCGGCGCCCTCGAACGGGATCTCGCCGAGCAGCGGGCTTCCGGTGGCACGCTGCAGGCCGGCGGCGTCGCGCAGGCGGACGTCGGCGACGCCGCGCAGGATCGCCAGGCCGACGCCGAGGACGAGGCCGAGCAGACCGCCGAGGACGAGATTTCGCAACGGCTTCGGCGAGACGGGGCTCGCGCTGACCCGTGGGCCGCTGACCACCTCGATCTTGATGGGCGACTTGCCCTCGGGTGGCGTCTCGACCTTCTGCACGAGTTCGACGAACTTCGCGGCGAGGGTCTCACTCAACCGCAGGGCACGGGCCTGGTCGGTGTCGGTGACCGAGGCGCGCAGCAGGACGGTGCCCGTCTCGGTGGAGGTGGTCACCCGGCGCTGCACCTCGTCCGCGGTGAGCCCGACCGGCGTCTCGGCCGCGACACTCTGTGCCAGGCGGTCGCTGCTGAGCAGGTCGGCGTACGACTTGACGCGCTGCTGAAGGAACAGCCCGCCCTGGTAGGCATCGGAGACGCCCTGGTTGGGGGTGGTGACGAAGAAGGTCACCGAGGCGACGTACCGGGGCTGGGCCCGTACGGTCAGGAACGCCGAGACGCCCAGGGACACCATGATCGTGAGCAGCACGACCCACCAGTGCCGACGCACGTGGCGCAATTGGCGAAGCAGGTCCATCAGGCTTGCCTCCGGACCGGTCCGGTTACGCCAAAGAACTTCACGAAAACCCCCAAGGTCGTCTGTCAACTCGTGAAACCATTAAAGCCCCTCATAGGACTTATGTCCGGAGTTATGCGTTTTCGGCGTCCGTAATCGCGGCGCCCCGCATGACCAACCCGACAAAGGGCCATTCGGCAGCGGCGACGCCCGCAAAAGTCGGCGACCGATTCCCCCGCGCCGATCTCGATCGCCGTGTCGCGTCCCGCTCGATCACGACGTACCGCCGACCGGATAGGGCCGACAGCGGTGTGCCGGGAAGTCTGGTCGGCGATTGGATCCCTGCCGTCCCGACACCAGAGGTGAGCCCCACATGACCGGCCGACCCCCCACCGCGACCGGCTCTTCGCGCGGTCGTCCTGGCCGGAGGCCCGGCACCTGGCCGACGTGCTGCGCACCGAGACGGTCGGCGGCGCTCTGCTGCTGCTCGGCGCCGTCCTCGCGCTGGTCTGACCCGCGCCCCCGCCGCAGCGCCGACGGCCGACGCGCCGAGTTGGACGAGGACATCACCTGGTCCGACCTGTTCGGCATCGCCCTGTTGGCCGGGGTCGGGTTCACCGTCTCGCTGCTCATCGGCGACCTGGCCTTCGGCGCGGGCAGTACGGCCGACGAGCGGGTCAAGGCGGCGGTCCTCACCGGGTCGGTGATCTCCGCGGCGCTCGCCGCCGCCGTGCTCGCCCGCCGCAACGCCGCGTACCGGCGGGTGGCTGAGAAGGAACGCCTCGACGCCGATGGCGACGGGGTGCCCGACGTCTACCAGCGGCCCGGACGGGACTGACCGGACCGGCCCGCGACCCGCCGTGCTCAGCGGTGGCGGTCGTGCGGCGCCCGCTCCTCGGTCTCGTCCGCGAGGGCGTCGGTCGTGGGGGCGGTGAGGTCGTCGGCGGGCACCGCCACCTCCTCCGCGAGGTCCTGCTCGTCGGGCTTGCCGCCGGGCTGCGGCTCGGGAGCGGTGGCGCCGCCGGCGTACCCGTACTCGTTCGGTTCGTCGTGCCGGCTCATGTGGTTATCCTCCCGCTTTTCCCGGTTTCTCTGGTACCGCCCACGGTAGGCGGTGATCGTCGCCCCCGCAGCGCGGCGAGGATTGTCGCCGCGACCACGGCGGCGGGAGACTCAACGCCGCCGCGAGCAGTTGCCGCAGCGCGACGATCGCGGCGGTGGCGGCCAGGCCGCTCCACGCCGGATCCCCGGCGAGACGCAGCAGGCCGGCCGCCGTCAAAAGATCCAACAGCACGCGTACGGCGACCCGCACATCGCCGGTGCACAGGACCGTGACGACCCCGGCGACCAGCGCCAACGCGGTCACCGCCTCGACCAGCGCGGTAATCACGTCCGCTGCCCGTCGGAGACCTGCCGTTGCTCCTGCCGGATCTCCCGGCCCAGGAAGTAGTTCAGCGCCGTCCGGATCGTGGCGATCGCCGCCAACTGGCCGATCTGCGTGAACGACGGCGACACCGCAGTCCGCAGGACGTCGGCCGCGAGCTGGAACTCCAGACCGAGCGTCAGGAACCGGCCCAGCGACAGGCGGATCGGGGTGAAGACGGCGGCGGTGCGGTGCCGCAGCCCTTCGGTCACGAACCGCACCGCCGCCCAGAGCGCGCCCACGACGATCACCAGGGCGCCGGCCGCCTCCACCACGGCGACCAGCACCTGGTCGCCGTGGCGCAGCAGCTCCGCCGGCTCCACCCGCAGGCGTTACCCGCCACCGGGGCGGCTAGGCCCTGTTTCATAAGGGCGGTCGAGCCGAGGCGGGGTCCGGGCGGCGGTCCGGCAAGGCGCGGTTTCGTCCGGATACCGGTGTTGTATCCG
>NZ_JBEXUR010000018.1:0-116192 GCF_040614415.1 Micromonospora sp. NPDC005979
GGCAGCCCGGCCGGCGCAGGGATCAAGCCTGACCGCCCGGAGCCGGCCGGGCTGCCCCGAAACCCCCCACGGTGACCACCGGGCAGAGATCGGCAGACCGCGGGACGAGGCGTGGGCCGACGCGGTGCGGCAGATCAGCCGAGGGTTGGCGGTGGCGGTCGACTACGGGCATCTGCGGGAGGGGCGGCCGGTGGACGGGACGTTGACGGGTTACCGGGGTGGGCGGCAGGTGCCTCCGGTGCCGGACGGGTCGAGCGATGTCACCGCGCACGTGGCCATGGACTCGGTCGCCTCCGCCGGCGCAGCGGTCGCCCGGTGTGCGTACTCCCTGGTCTCTCAGCGGGAGGCGCTGCGGGCGCTCGGGGCCGACGGCGGCCGACCGCCGCTCAGCCTGGCCGGCACCGACCCGGCGGGGTACGTGCGGGCGCTGGCCGCGGCGTCGGCGGTGGCCGAGCTGACCGATCCGGCCGGGCTCGGCGGGCACTGGTGGCTGCGGCAACCGGTCGGCATCGGGCTACCGCAGGCCGTGGCACGATGACGGGCATGAGCACCGACGCCGGGGACCTCCGCGAACTGACCGTCGGCACCGGGGCCGGGCTGGTCGCCGGCACCGGCGGTCAGCAGCTCGGCACCGACATGGTGCTCAACATCGGCCCGCAGCACCCGTCGACGCACGGCGTGCTGCGACTGAAGCTCGTGCTCGACGGCGAACGGGTGGTCGCCTGCGAACCGATCGTCGGCTACATGCACCGGGGTGCGGAGAAGCTCTTCGAGGTACGCGACTATCGGCAGATCATCGTGCTGGCCAACCGGCACGACTGGCTGTCGGCGTTCTCCAACGAGCTGGGCGTGGTGCTCGCTGTGGAACGCCTGATGGGCATGGAGGTGCCCGAGCGGGCGACCTGGCTGCGGATGGCTCTCGCGGAGCTGAACCGGGTGCTGAACCACCTGATGTTCCTCGGCTCGTACCCGCTGGAGATCGGCGCGATCACACCGGTCTTCTACGCGTTCCGGGAACGGGAGACCATCCAGGCGGTGATGGAGGAGGTCTCCGGGGGCCGGATCCACTACATGTTCAACCGGGTGGGCGGCCTCAAGGAAGAGGTTCCGTACGGATGGACGGGACGGGCCCGTGCGGCGATCGGCGAGGTCCGTCGGCGGCTGCCCGACCTGGACCACCTGATCCGGCGCAACGAGATCTTCCTGGCCCGGACCGTGGGAGTGGGCGTGCTGTCCGCCGCGGACGCCGCCGCGTTCGGCGCGTCCGGGCCGGTGGCCCGCGCCTCCGGCCTCGACCTGGACCTGCGCCGCGATGACCCCTACCTGGCGTACGACGAGCTGGACGTGCCGGTGGTCACCAAGACCGCCGGGGACTGCCACGCCCGCTTCGAGGTGCTGCTCGACCAGGTGTACGCGTCGCTGGACCTCGCCGAGCAGTGCCTGGACCGGGTGGACCGGCTCACCGGGCCGATCAACACCCGCCTGCCGAAGGTGCTCAAGGCGCCGGAGGGCCACACGTACGCGTGGACGGAAAACCCGCTCGGCATCAACGGCTACTACCTGGTGTCCCGGGGTGAGAAGACGCCGTGGCGGTTGAAGTTGCGCACCGCGTCGTACGCGAACGTGCAGGCGCTGGCCACCCTGCTGCCCGGCTGCCTCGTACCGGACCTGATCGCCATCCTCGGCTCGATGTTCTTCGTGGTCGGCGACATCGACAAGTGAGCGGGATCAGCGCCAGCGGTCGGTGATCGGGGCGCCGCCGGCGCGGGGCGCGTCGTCCTGCGGCGGGTAGCCGTACCGTTCCTCGACCCGGCGGCGGCCACCCCGCTCGGGGGCGGGTTCCGGCTCGTGCCCGCGCTGACGCGGCGGACGCCACTCGTCCGGTACGGCCACGCCGCCGACCGGCAACGCCGGCCGACGATCGTCCTGCCGGCGCGGATCCTCCTGCCAGCGCGGATCCTCGCGGCGGCGGGCGTCCTCGTGGCGACGCGGGTCCTCGTGACGGCGTGCCTCTTCGTGGCGGACGGACGCCCAACGGTCCGCCACTCGGTACTCGGTGCCCGTGGCGTCGGCGTGCACCTCGGCCCGGCGTTCCCCGACGTGCAGCTCACGGCCGTTGTCGTCGTCGCGGACAGCCGCCCACCGGTCGCCGGCCCGCAGCTGGGACCAGTACTCGCCGGTGTCGTCCGCGCGCAGGGCGGGACCGGGCTGCGGGGCGACCGCGCGCTCCGGCTCGGCCTGCTCCGACCAGCCACGGCGCTGCGAACGACCGTCCCACGCGGACTCGTCGGCCGGCGCGTACGCGTCGCGCTGGTCGGTCCACCCCGGCTCGTCGCCGCGACCCGTCCTGCGGGGGTCCTCGTCGCCACGCTCGGGTCCACCCCATCCCGAACCGTCGCGGGGGCCCACCGGGGCCGACTCCCCCCGAGAGGCGTGCTGCGCACCCCAGGACCGGTCGTCGGCGCGGCGGTCGCGGTCGTCGTCGGCGTACGCGGACCGGGGCTCCTGCGCGTCGTCCCAGGAACGGGCACGCCCCTGGGCGCCGCCGCCCCGGGTCCATTCCTGGGCCGGCGGGGTCCACTGGCCGCCGTACCCGGCGCCGTAGCGACCACCCGACTCGGCGGGACCGCCGTCGACGACGGTGTGCCGGGTCGTGACGTGCACGGTCTCGGTGTGCCGGACCACGCCGACCGGCCGGTGCGTCGACTCCGGGCGCTCGCGCTCACGCGGGCGGTCGTACTCCCGCTGCGGGTCGTACTCCCGCGCCCGGTCGTGCTCCGGCGGGCGCGCAGCGGCGCCGTACACGCTGCCGGCGGTGGGCTCGGGAGCGTCCGCGGCGCGGTGGCGGTACGCCGGTTCGTCGTCGGCACGGTCGTCGCGTCCCCACCGACCCGCCTCGTCCGGTGCCGGCACCCGCACCCGAGGGGCGTTCTCGTCCGTGGCCGGGGCCGGAATCCGACCGGCGGCCTCGCCCGGAGCCGGTACCCGCACCCGGGCGGCCGGGATGTCGCCGGGGACCGGTACCCGGCTGCGGGCGGGTGGGGTGTCGTCCACCGGCTCGACGGACGACACGCGGGCCCGGCTGGCCACCGCCGGCTCGGCGGCCGGGGCGCCGCCAGCGAGGGCCGCACCGGTGGCGTCGAGGCGGCGACGGACCGCGGCGATCCCCTCCTGGGCGCGCTGCGCCTGGTCGAGCGCCTGGTTACCGCGCTGCGCGGCGGCCACGATCTCGGCGCGTAACTCCCGGCGCAGCTCCTCGATCTCCTCCAGCAGCTCGTCGGCCCGCGCCGACGCGCCGTCCCCGTCGGGGCGCAGCGCGATGGAGAGGCCGATCAGGACCACCGCCACGATGGCGAGCACCGCCGCGAGACGCAGCGGACCGTTACCGTCAGCCACCAGGAGAATCAACGCCGCTACGGGCGCCAGCGCCACGCCGCCCCAGAAGAGCACGGTCAGCAGGAGCGGTTGACGCCGGGCGTCGGAGGTGACCGGGGCTGGCATGGAAGAGCAGCCTACCGACGATCCGCACCGGAGGGAACGGTTCCCGGACGCACGGACGCCCCCGCCCCTGCGGGGCGAGGGCGTCCGTCACACGCCGTAGCAGAACGTCAGCTCGTGGCGAACGCACTGTCCGAGGAGAAGACCAGACCCACACTGATCTTGCCCTCACGCAGACCGTTCTTGGTCAGCGGTCCACCCTGGTCCAGGGAGGAGAACGAGCCCACCGACAGACCGTAGGTCTTCTCCAGGCCCGGCTTGCAGAACGGCCGCTGCTGGCACTCCGGCGGGCCGCCCAGCACGGTGGCGCTGCCGGAGCACTTCGCCGCCAGCTCGGAGAGGGTCCGTACGCCGTACTTGTCGGCGAACTCCTGGGTCACCGCGAAGGCGTTCTGGTCCTGCGCGGCGGCCGGCGCACCGAAGGTGATGCCCACCTTGTCGCCCTCGGCCTTGAGCGCGGTCACCGTGGTGTTGATGTCGGGCGAGGAGACGGGCTTGGGGTTCTGGCCGTTGGCCTTGGTGTTGAGGAACTCGGCCATTGTCGACGCGTACTCCGGGACGACCTGGACCTCGCCCTTCTCCAACGCCGGCTCGTACAGCTCCCGGTTGCCGATCTGCTGCACCTTGACCTGGTAGCCGGCGGTGGTGAGCGCGATGCGGTACAGCTCGCCCAGGATCTGGCTCTCGCTGAAGTTGGCGGCGCCGACCACGATCTCGCCACCCGGGCCCTTGGCGATGCCCGCGGTGAGGTTGTTGGCGCTGGCGAACTCCTCGGCCGCGACCTTGGGGGTCTTGCGGTCGACGTCGACGGCCTTGTTGAGCTGGACCAGCTTCGGCGTGTCGAGAGTCGCGGAGACCTTGTCGAGCGCGGCGATCAGCTGCGGGTTGGCCACCTTGCTGTTGACCGCCGGGATGACGTTGTCGGAGTTCTGGAGCTTCTTGTCGTCGGTCAGCGCGATGAGCTGCTTGCCGGCGACCGGTGCGCACCCGGCGCCCGAGGCGCTGGTCTGGGGAGCGTCGGTGCCGGACGAGCCGGCGTCGCCACACCCGGTGAGAAGTGCTGCCCCGGCCACGACGCCGACGGCGCCGATCGCGAGACGTGTACGTGCGCGCATATGTGCCGCCCGCCTTCCGTGTCCCGGCGCGGCCCGTCCCGGGCCGGCCGCGTGTCCGACGGGCGATCCTGGATGTCGGTCGCCCGCAATTCCCACCCAACATGGTCCACGGCCGACCGACAACTCGGGATGGGCTTCGTCACCGCATCGTCACCGACCGGCCCGCCGCTGGTCGCCGCTTCGGCGTCCGCTCACCCGGACGAGAGCACGCCCGGTGACGCGTCAGGCCCGGCCGGTGGCGTCCGCCGGTCGCGGACGGCCCGCGCGCTGCCGGCCCCGGCGCAGTGGACGCGGGGTGACCATGCGTTCCACGATCCCGAGCAGCAACTCGGCCAGCAACGCCAGCCCGGCCACCAGCACACCGCCGGCCACGATCTGCCCACCGCCGACGGCGATGCTCAGGCCGAACCCGGTGCGGATGATCTCGCCGAGCCCGCCGCCGTTGACGAACGAGGCCAGCGCCGCCGTGGCGATGACCTGCACGGCCGCGGTCCGGAAACCGGCGGCCAGGTACGGCACCGCCAACGGCAGCTCCACCCGCCGCAGCAACTGCCCGCCGGACAGACCCATCCCCCGGGCCGCGTCGCGCGCCTCCGGGTCCACCTGGCGTACGCCGGTGTAGGCGTTGGCCAACAGCGGCGGTACGGCGAAGACGGCGAGCGCCACCACCACCGGCGTACGTCCGAAACCGAGGAACGTCAGCGGCAGGATGGTCAGCAGCGCCAGGGTGGGGATGGCCAGGGTGGCGTTGGACACGAGCACCACCAGGCCACCGCCCCGCCCGGCGTGCCCGAGCCAGAGCCCGACCGGCCAGGCCACCAGGCAGCCGAGCGCCACCGCCAGGGCGGAGATCGTCAGGTGCTCGCCGAGGCGATCCAGGATGCCGCCGGGGTTGGTCCAGTTCAGCGGGTCGTTGAGCCAGAGCACCCCCTGCTGCAGGGGGTTCGCGGCGGCGCTCACCGAACGCCCCGAGCGGCCCAGGGGGTGACCAGCCGGCCGACGAGCACCAGCAGCAGGTCCAGCAGCACCGCCAACGCCACGCTGAGCACCGTCCCGGTCATGATCTCGGCCTTGTAGAGGTTGTTCTGGAAGCCCGCGAAGATCAGTTGCCCGAGACCGCCGTGCCCGACCAGCACGCCGACCGTGACCAGCGCGACGGTCGACACGGTGGCCAGCCGCAGCCCGGTCAGGATGCCGGGGATGGCCAGCGGAAGGTCGATCCGGAACAGCCTCCGCCACCGGCCGTAGCCCATGCCCTCGGCGGCCTCGCCGACCTCCGGCGGCACCTGGTTGAGCCCTGCCACCACGTTGCGGACGATCAGCAGCAGCGCGTACAGGACCAGCCCGACCAGTACGGTGGTGGCGCCGGTCCCCAGGTATGGCGCGATGAAGGCGAACAGCGCCAGCGACGGAATGGTGTAGATCACTCCGGTGACGCCGAGGATCGGGCCGGCCAACGGGCGGAACCAGTACGCGAGCACGGACAACGGCAGGGCGATGAGCACCGCGATCAGCACCGCGCGCCCGGTGAGGGAGGCGTGTTCGCGCACGGCGGCGAGGATCGTGTCAGAGTTGTCCCGCACGTACTGCCAGGAGAACCAGGGGTTACCCGGGTCGGCCCGGTAGCTCAGGCGGAAGGACATACGTGGACGTTACCCCGGAGGCCCCCGGCGCGGCCGAATCCCCTCGTGCGGCGTCGATCTCCCTGCAGGGCATCCAGAAGCGCTATCCGAACGGCACCGAGGCCGTCCGGGAGCTGAGCCTGGACGTCAGGTCCGGCGAGCTGGTGGTGCTGATCGGCCCGTCCGGCTGCGGCAAGTCGACCGTACTCCGCATGATCAACCGCTTGATCGAGCCGACGGCCGGTCGGATCATGCTCGGTGACGAGGACGTCACGGACGCCGACCCGGTGCGGCTACGCCGCCGGATCGGCTACGTGATCCAGAACGTCGGACTCTTCCCCCACCAGACGGTCCGGGCCAACGTGGCCACCGTCCCGGGCCTGCTCGGCTGGTCCCGCCAGCGGACCCGCGCCCGGGTGGACGAGCTGCTCGACCTGGTGGGACTGGACCCGAACCAGTTCGGCCGCCGCTATCCGCACGAGCTGTCGGGCGGTCAGCGGCAGCGGGTCGGGGTGGCCCGGGCGCTCGCCGCCGACCCGGTGGTGCTGCTGATGGACGAGCCGTTCTCGGCCGTGGACCCGATCGTCCGGGCCCGCCTGCAGGAGGAGTTCCTCCGCCTACAGGCCGAGGTCCGCAAGACGATCGTGCTGGTCACCCACGACCTCGACGAGGCCGTCCGGCTCGGCGACCGGATCGCGGTGCTGTCCGAGGGCGGGCATCTCGAGCAGTACGACACGCCGGCCGCGCTGCTCGGCGCCCCCGCCACCGCGTTCGTCCGGGAGTTCGTCGGCGCCGACCGGGGCATCCGCCGGTTGGCGGTCACCCCGCTCGACCGGGAGTCCCTGGAGCCCGTGCCCGGTGACGCCCCCGCCGACCTGCCCACCGTGGGGCTCGACGGCACGGCGTACGACGCCCTGGCGGCACTGCTGACGTCGGGACAGGACCGGCTCCTGGTAACCGACGACGGCCGCCCGGTGGGCGCGCTCAGCCGCCAGAGCCTGCTCGGCCCCGGGGCCGGCTCCTAGGAACAGGTCCTAGGCGCGGCCGCCGAGGCTCGCGGTGCCGATGATCCAGCCGGTGAGGAAGCCGTAGCCGGCGCCGCTGCTCGCGTCCTGCAGCGCCTTCAGCAGCGACGGGTCTGGGCCGAGGAGCGCCGCCAGCACGGCGGCGAGCCCTCCGGCCAGCACGTACGCGGCCCAGCCGGAGAAGAACTGGCTGACCGGCCCGGGTACCCGGGCCACCTGCGCGGCGGGCAGCAGGTAGAGCAGCGCCACCGCGAGGAGCACCAGCGCGACGGCCCGCAGGTCGGCGGCGAACAGGCCGCCGGCCTGCCCGTCCGCGTCCAGTCGCCAGGCCGGCCAGGCGAGCAGGCGCAGGTAGAAGCCGCCCGCCGAGGTCGGATCGGTAAGCGTCGCGGCGGCCCAACCGGTGTACGCCGGGCTGCCGCAGATGCCGACCAGCAGCAGGACGGCGAGCGCGCCGGTGCCGGCGGCCGTCCCGTAACCGCTGACCGGGCCCGTACGGACGAACCCCATGATCCGCCCAGGGCCCCGGCCAGCCGGCCGGGTGGACCTGGGCTGCGTGGGGCGGCTCAGTGCTTCAACAGGTAGTCGATGAAGGCGGCCCGCAGCAGCGGCGCCGACTCCTCGTAGCCGTGCCCGGTCAACTCCCGCCACAACGCGTTCGCCTCGTCGATGGTCGGGCCGATCGAGTTCGGCGCGCCGTCCAGCACCGTGGCCTCGTCCGCGTTCGGCAGGTGGCGCAGCACCGACCAGTAGAAGCCCACGTCGCGGCGCTCCCGGGCCAGGGCGAACGCCCGCTCCCGCAGTTCCTCCGTGGACAGCGCGTCGAGTTCCTCGAACGAGGTTCCGCCGGGGGCGGCGGCTGGTGTGTCGGTCATGCGGCGAGCCTAACGGTCGAGATCACCGCCGGCTCGGCGGACGCCACACGGCTCACCGGTCGCCGGCATCCCAACGCCGCGGGCCGTCCTCCCAGCGGGGATCGCGCCACGGGTCGGCCGGTTCCGGCGCGGGCGGCGTCGGCAGCGTCGGCGGCCAGTTGTCGGCCAACTGGGGCCGGGGCACGCTCCAACCCGAGCTGATCGTGCCGTCGCCGACGGGCTCGGGCTTCTCCACCACACCCGGCCGGGGCCGCCCGAACGTCTCGACCAGTCGGGTCGCCAACAGCCCGACACCGAGCGCCACCCCGCCCACCGCCCAGCGGCTCACCGACCAGTCGCGCTCCGGCGCGTACGCCTCGAAGACGGTGACCAGGCCGACCGCCAGCACCGTGCCGAACACGCCACCGCGCCGGCCGTACGCGCTGGTGCCGCCGAGCAGGGACACACCGATGGCGAGCACGGTCCAGTCCAGCCCGGAGGTGGGCGTGACGACGCCGGGAGGGTTGGCGGCGAGCAGGACCCCGGCGAGCGCGGCCAGCACGGTGGAGCCGACGAGCGCCAGCGCGGTGACCACGGCGGCCAGCGGGCCCCGGCGCCGAGCCGGATCGGCGACCGGCCGGTACCGGCCCACCAACCGGCGGATCGCGCGGATCGTACCGAACAGACCGCCGAGGACCGCGACGGCGGCGAACCCGGCGAAGAGGTAGCCGGCCGTACTCCTCGGGTCGTAGTCCCCCTGCACCAGCACCGGCGCAGACCGGCGTTCGATGTACACCACCACGCCGGCGGCGCCGGCCAGGCTCGCCGCCCACGCGGGCACCTGCAGGGCCACCACGGCGAGCGCCAGCACGAGACCACCCACCGCGGCGACCACGACGGCCGACCCCACGGACGTGGCCAGACCCCGGTCGCCCTGCTCCGCGTAGTGCAGCGCGGCGGCGACGGCCACCGGCCCGATGGCCAGGTTGGGGGCGGCGGTGCGCAGGCTCAGCCCGGCGGCGAGAGCGAGCAGCCCCAGGCCGACCGCGTCGACCAGCAAGGTGCGCAGGTCCGCACCGCGTAGCGCGTCCGGGTCGGCCCGCCAGAGCAGCCAGCCCAGGGCAGCCAGACCGGCCAGCAGCAGGAACTCCCAGAACACGTGCACGCTGACGCGGTCGCGGCCCGGCTCGCCGTGGGTGGGATCGTCGAAGACGTTCTCCAGGACGGCGGCGGGAACCGCGGGCGTGGGGTCGACCGACCGCTCCCGGCCCGTGTCTTCGTACCCCATGGCACCGCCTCCCCAGTGGCCGGCCGCTTCCGTCCCGGCACACGGACGGACCGGGGCGGCCGTTGCTCTCCGATCGGAGGCACCGTACCCGCGGTGGGAGCCGGACGTAACCCCCTGCTCAGCGCTGGCCGGGGCGGCTCTCGCGCTGGTCCTGCTCGTGCTCGTCGTCCGGGCGCTCCGGGACGCGGCAGGAACGTTCCAACCACAGCGCGGCGCCCACCAGCGCCAGCGACGCCAGCAACCCGCCCCCGGCGGCCGGCCGGTCCTCGGTGGCGGCGCGGGTGGTCTCCACGAAGAGCCACCCGCTGAGCCCGGCGTAGAAACCGGCGAAGATGGAGCCCGCCAGCGCCGACGCCTTGGCCAGCACCACGAACCGGGCGACCAGCAGCGGATTGACCGGATCCCGGCCGGGCTTGCGGTCGATGCGGCCGCGGGTGTTGACGGCCGCGTACGCCTCCAGCACCGCGAGCGCGGCCAGCGTCACCACCGGCAGCCACGGCAGGCGGGGGATGCCGCTGTAGTAGAACGCACTGATCAGCAGCCAGGCCACCGCCGCCGCGGCCAGGGCCGCCACGACCAGCGTCGAGATCCGGGTGGGCCCCATCCGCGACCCGTCGGGGCCCGGCGGTGGGGACTTCGCCTGACTCATGCCGGCCGGCTCCACTGGGTCATGTCGTCGACTCTAACGTCAGTTCCGGCCGGGGACGCAGTTCCAGCGCGTCGTCGGCGGCCGGGCCGGAGGTGAGCAGGTCGGTCAGCCAGCCATGGCCGGGCAACCGCCCGTACGGTTGGATGTCGATCCACGGCCGCAGCACGAACGCGCGCAGGTGTGCGCGGGGGTGCGGCAGGGTCAGCTCCTCCTCGTCGCTGAGCAGCGGCTCGTCGTCGTCACCCCACACCGCGATCACGTCCACGTCGAGGGTGCGCGGCCCGAACCGCCGCCCCGGGTCACGGACCCGACCGGCCGCGCGCTCCGCGTCGTGGGCCCGCGCCAGCCAGTCGCGCGGGGTCGCGCTCCCGTCCTGGGCGAGCACCACGGCATTGAGGTACGCGGGCTGGTCGGCGTCTCCCCACGGTGGAGTCTCGTACACCCCGGAGACCACCAGCACGGCGTCACCCAGCATCGCGACGGCCGTCCGGAGGTGGTCCAGGCGATCGCCGAGGTTGCTGCCGAGCGACAGCACGGCCCGGGTCATCGGGTACGCGTCCGCGTCATCGTGACGGCCACGTCGGTGAACGTGTGCGGCACCGGCGCCTCCGGCTTGTGCACGGTGACCGTCGCGGTGACGACCCGCTCGTCGGCCAGGCAGACCGCGACCAGCCGGTCGGCCAGGGTCTCGATCAGGTTGACCGGTTCTCCGGTCACCACCGCCACCAGCCGCTCGGCCAGTTCGCCGTAGTGGACCGTGGCGGTGACGTCGTCGCTGGCGGCGGCCGGGCCGAGGTCCAGTTCGAGGACGGCGTCGACCACGAAATCCTGCCCCTGCTCCCGCTCGAAGTCGTACACCCCGTGCCGGCCGTGGGCCCGCAGGCCGGTCAGCTGGATCCGGTCACTCATCGGATGGCCTCCGCACGGCCGACGGACCGGCCATCGGGACGGACGGGCGTGAGGCGCGGCCTGCCGGTGGCGGTCCAGACGGCGAGCGCGTCAGCGGTGGCCCGCACGTCGTGCACGCGTACGCCCCAGGCGCCGGCCGCGACGGCCAGCACGCTGGTGGCCACGGTGGCGGCCTCCCGCTCGGCGGTGGGTCGCGGTGTGCCGTCGGCGGCGGCGAGCAGGCGACCGAGGTAGGACTTGCGGCTGGCGCCGAAGAGCAGCGGGTAGCCGAGGTCCAGCAGCTCCGGTAGGCGCGCGCTAAGTTCCCAGTTGTGGGCGGCCGTCTTGGCGAACCCGAGGCCGGGGTCGACGACGATGCGGTCGGCGGCCACCCCGGCGGCCAGCGCCGCGTCGACGCGCTGCCCGAGCTCCACGCGTACGTCGGTCACCACGTCGGTGTAGCTGGCCAGGTCACGCATCTGCCGGGAATGGCCACGCCAGTGCATGAGGACCCAGGGGCAGCCGGCGTCCCGCACGACGCGGGCCATGTCGGGGTCGGCCAGTCCGCCGGAGACGTCGTTGACCACCACGGCGCCGGCGGCCAGCGCCGCCTCGGCCACCCGCGCGCGGCTGGTGTCGATGCTGACCGGCACCCCGGCGGCGCTCAGCTCGCGGATGACCGGCAGTACGCGTTCGGCCTCGGTCGCCGCGTCGACCCGGTCGGCGCCCGGGCGGGTCGACTCGCCGCCGATGTCGATCAGGTCCGCCCCGGCCTCGCGCAGACGGACGCCGTGTCCGACGGCCGCGTCGAGGTCGGCGTACCGTCCGCCGTCGGAGAAGGAGTCCGGCGTGACGTTGAGGACGCCCATCACCACCGGGCCCGGAGCCCGTACCAGATCGGTCACGACTAGACGGTACCGGTCGTGACGACGGAGCTCGGCGACCCGGGTCGACCATCCCTGACGTGCGCATTGGAACAGGTGTACGATCGGTCGTCCGGGCAGCAACAGGCAGCCCCTTCGCGGCTTGTCGCAATCCGGGGCGGCCCGTACGCTTTGGAATTGGCCAGCATGGAGATGGCGAAGCCTGGAGGGAGGGCCGAAGCGGGGAAAAACCGCCCAAAGCTCACCACCCTCCGTGGTGAGTAACGAACACAGGGTCGAAACCGCTGCGCCCTGTGAGCAGATTTCCCGCCAGGCTTGCCTACTGCACCGCCGCGGCTCCGCCGGCCGCGATATGGGGAGGTTCCAGTGATCGCCTTCGAGCTCATGGAGACGGCGTCTTCCGGCGTCGCCCACGCGCTCTCCACCCTGGCGTCGGCTCCGCTCGCCGAGCCGGCGCCGAAGGGGATCGACACCAACGGTGTGGTCACCTTCTTCGCCAGCAAGATCGCGCCGATCCTGCTCGCGGTCCTGGGCGTCATCTTCATCGGTCGCGCCAGTCGGGGCGAAATTTCCAAGGTCCTGACGAGCTCGGCCATCGCCATCGTCGGACTGGCCTTCATCGCCGGCGCGGCAACACTCTTCTTCGTCGGCGATTACCTGATCGACCTGATCTTCGAATAGGCGCGGTCACCAGATGCGGCTGCGCACCGACGACGACATCTACCGGGCCCGCCTGGTCTACCTCGGGCCGCCCGGCTACACCCTTCCGGTCCACCTGCCCTACGCCCAGTACGGGCTCTTCATCCTGCTCGTCCCCCTCTACATGTTCATCCACTGGCTGTTCACGTTGACGGTCGACCTCTTCCCGGCCTGGGAGATCGCGCTCGCCATCGTGACCACGTCGTTCATCTTCCGGCACGTTGATCCAGATCGGCCGGCGCGGGTGGTCATCCGCACCGCGCTGACCGACTGGCGACGCACCCGGGAGCCGGCGATCGAGCAGCGCGACCCGCGCCTGGTCGGCAGCCGGATCAGGATCCGGGAGGAGCTGGCATGACCGGGGGTACGTCGATCGGTCTGTTTCACGCGGGTGAGGCGGTCGCATGAGTCGCTCTTCCACGCCGGGCTCCCCGGCCGGCCGCCCGGCCGTGCCGGCCAGTCACCGTGCGCAGTCGTTCGACTACCCCGAGACCGAGGATGAGGTCGCACTCGATCCCGCGCTGGTGACCTCGCCCGGTCACGGCGCGGTCGGCGTGTTCCAGGCACCCCGGCCGGTCGCCCGCCGGACGCCTCCCGCCGAGCCGAGCACGGTCTCGGCCGGCGAGAACGCCGACATCGACTCGCCCTTCCTGGACCTGTTCGGGGGCGCGCGGCCCTCCGGCCCCCGGGCCGTGACGGCGGCTCCCGCCAGCCGGCCCCAGCCGGCGATCCCGCAGCAACCCCCGACGCCGACCCGGCCGGCTCCCGAGCTGGAGCCACCGTGGACACCCGACGAGTCGCGCAGCGCCGGGCGCCGGGCAGACACCCATCCGACCGGCGAGACCCGGGTGCCGCACCAGGCGGGCGACCGCCGTCCGACGCTGCAGCCTGCGGCCGAGGTCGAGCAGACCGCCGCGCCCGCGTCCCCGTCGGCGGTCACCGCCCCGGCGCCCCGGGCATCGGGTACCACGTCCGTCGGGCAGCCGGCAGCCCCGGTGGAGCGCCCCGTCGCCCCGGCCGAGCGGCCGACCGCGCCGACGGCCCGCCCGGTCAGCGCCGTTCCGGGCGACCGGCCGGCTCTGGAACGCGGACCACGTCGCACTTCCCGGCCGGAGCATTCCACGGACGCCGGCAGGGAAGTGGCCACGCCTCGCCAACGGGTCACGAAGCAGCAGGACCGGCCGATCAAGCCGGTCCGGGTCCGCGCCCCGAAGATCAAGTTCGGTGACCGGGACCCGTCGGTCGAGCTGGCCATCACCGAGATCGCCGGTCACCTGACCTTCACGCCGAACACCGTTACCGCCTGGTACTGGCTGCCCGAGGTGCGCTGGGCCTTCCGCCCCGACGCCGAACGCGAGGCGCTGCTGTCGGCGATCTCCGAGCAGTACGCGGGCCTCGCCGGCTTCCGGCTGCACCTGCGGCGGACCACCCGGCCGTTCCCGGCCGACGAGTGGGCGCGCACCATCGACACCCACACGGCCGCCCCGCTGCCCGACGTGCCCGGCACGACCGGCTGGGCGGACCACCTGGTCGCCGCCCAACGGCACCTGATGGCGGTCAACCACGCCGAGGGGCAGACCTACCTGGGCGTCACCTTCGCCCGGCGTTCCCTCGGCGACTCCATGACCGAACGGTTGCTCCGCACCTTCGGCCGGGGCACGGCGGAGGGCGAGCGTCGCAAGCTGGGTCGTACCGTGGAGCAGTTCGACGAGGTGCTCGGCGCGTTCGGCATGCGTGGCCGACGGGTCACCGCGCAGGAGCTGGAATGGCTCCTCTACCGCTCGGTCGCGCTGTGCATGGCGCCCCCGGGCCGGCTCTCGCCGGTGACCGACGGGCACTGGGAGCGCGGTGACCTGCTCGCCCTCACCGAACAGGTCGAGCGCTACCGCACCCCGTACGGCTCGACGGTCAAGCTGGTCAACCGGATGACCGGCGAGGAACGGCACGTGGCCGTGCTCGCCGTCGGCCGGATGGAACCGCTGGAGATCCCGGAACGGCACGAGCCGTGGCTGCACTTCCACGAACGACTGCCCTGGCCGATGGAGATCTCCACCCGGGTCGACATCCTCGGCTCCGGTGACTCGTTCCGTAACCTCGAGCACCGGCTCCGCATGATCCGCTCTCAGCAGCTCGACTACGCCGAGCACGGCATCGACGCTCCCCCGGAGCTGGAACGCCTCGCCAAGCGGGCGCTGGTGATCGGTGACGAGATGACCACCGGCCTGCCCGTCGACTCGGCGCGCGCACACGGCTGGCACCGCATCGCCGTCGGCGGCCGGACCAGGGAGGAGTGCCTGGAGCGGGCCCGCCGGCTCATCCAGCTCTACTCCCGCGAGCTACGTATCTCACTGCAGCACCCGAAGAACCAGGACTGGCTCGCCCGCGAGTTCATCCCCGGCGAGCCGATCGCCAACACCGGCTACGTCCGCCGGATGCCCGTACCGCTGCTCGCCGCCGCGCTCCCCCAGGCCGCTTCCACGGTCGGCGACCGCCGAGGCGACCTGATCGGACGTACCGCCGGCACCTGCCGCCGCCCGGTCTTCCTCGACCTGCACTTCCCCATGGAGGTACGCGAACGCTCCGGGCTCGCGGTGTTCGTGGCCGAGCCGGGTGGTGGCAAGTCGACCCTGCTCGGCGCGCTGGGCTACCTCGCCGCCCGACGGGGTGTGCAGGTGACCCTCCTCGACCCGTCCGGGCCGCTGGCCCGGCTCTGTGCCATGCCCGAGCTGCGCCCGTACTCCCGGGTTTTGAACCTGACCGGCTCCGAGCACGGCACCCTGGCGCCCTACTCGCTCATCCCCACGCCCCTGCGCAGCGAGTTCGCCAGCGGGGCCGCCGGCGACCGTGAGTTCGAGATCGCCGTCTCCAACGCGCGGGCCGAACGCCGCATGCTGGTCCAGGACATCTGCATGATGCTCGTGCCGCCGCAGGTGGCCCGGGAGGCATCGACCGCCACCCTGTTCCGGCACGCCGTCCGGCAGGTACCCGCCGAGGAGACGTCCACCCTGGACGACGTGGTGAGCTGCCTCGGGCGGCTCGACGACGACGCCGGCAAGGAGTTGGCGAACCTCCTCCTGGACACCGCCGAGATGCCGCTCGCCATGCTGTTCTTCGGCCGGCCACCCGAGGGGCTGCTGGGCGCGGACGCGGCGCTAACCGTGATCACCATGGCCGGGCTCCGGCTGCCCGACCTCAAGATCGAACGTGAGTACTGGTCGGCCGAGGAGGCCCTCGCCCTGCCGATGCTGCACACCGCGCACCGGCTCGCCGTCCGCCGCTGCTACGGCGGGTCGATGTCGTCCCGCAAGCTGGTCGGCCTCGACGAGGCGCACTTCATGGAGGGCTGGCGGTCCGGGCGTTCGTTCCTGGTCCGGCTCGCCCGCGACTCCCGGAAGTGGAACCTCGCCGCGCTGGTCGCCTCACAGAACCCCCGCGACATCCTCGGCCTCGACGTGCAGAACCTGGTCTCCACCGTCTTCGTCGGCCGGATCGCCGAGGACGCCGAGATCGCCTCCGAGGCGCTGCGCCTGCTGCGGGTGCCGGTCAACGACGGGTACGAGGCCACCCTGGCCTCGCTCTCCGCCGCCGACAGCAACTCGGCCTCCCGCCTCGGCTTCCGGGAGTTCGTGATGCGCGACGTCGACGGCCGGGTGCAGAAGGTCCGGGTCGACGTCTCGTACGTCGAGGGCCTGCTGGACCACCTCGACACGACACCCGCCGCGATCGCCGCGGCGGCCGGAGTCCTACCGAGCATCTCCCTGCCCGATCTGGAGGCGTGACATGGCTGGGGCCCGGGTTCGGATCGCGTCGTTCCTGCTCGCGCTCGGCGTCCTGGCGGGGGCCACCCTCAGTTGGCCGCTGCTCGGCGCGGAAGCGGCCGCAGCCGCCCCACCAGTCACCCAGGCCCGGGCCGAACTCTGCACCACAGCCGAGTGGCAGGCCGACTTCCGGGCCTGCGTGGGGAAGCTCCAGGCGGTCAGCGAGGACGAGGTCAAGTGCCGCAACGCGCCGACCCCGGGCACACCCGACTCCGGCCTCGCCGGCTGGTTCGCCGCAGCACCACCGGCTGAGGCGGCGAACGGCATAGCCGGTCGCTACAGCCTCTATGGATACGCGGGTTACAGCTACAACACCTACGACATCGACGGCGGCTGCGCATCGAGCGTCCTGCATCCCGACTACAAGTTCACGACGACGATCGCCAACGGGGAGTTCATGATCGCCACGGCGGTCATCGGCGCATCGAACGCGTTGCGCGAGCGCGCCTGGGATCCCCGGTCTATGTGGGGCTGGGCGGACCCGCTGGTAGAGAAGGCAACGAAGTCCGTCTACGAGAAGGTGTTCAGCGTCTTCGGGATCGTCACGCTGTGCGTGGTGGGCCTCTACCTACTCTGGCGCTCCCGCCAGTCGGACATGAGCAACGCGATGACCACCGCGGGCTGGGCACTCCTGGTGATGGTCGCGGTCACCGCGCTGGCCGCCTGGCCGGTGAAGTCGGCGAACATCGCGGACGGCACGCTGATCACCAGCCTCGGTGTGGTCCACGACGCGGTAGGCCCGCAAGCGAAGGAGCCTGACCCCGGGCGATGCATTGATCCGGACCGCTGCAAAGACCTGCGCACGCCGGCCGTTCGCGCGAGCGACACCGCTACCGAGACCATGCTCTACCGGAACTGGGTCCGGGGCGTCCTCGGGTCGGCCGACAGCGAGACCGCTCGCAAGTACGGGCCGGCGCTGTACGACGCCAAGGCGCTGTCGTGGGACGAGGTGGAGAAGCTGCGTGCCAACCCGGCCACCCGGGAGGCGACGATCAATGCGAAGCAGCAGCAGTGGGCGCGGGTGGCCCAGCAGATCCAGACCGAGGACCCGGAGGCGTACGAGTACCTCCAGGGCGTCCGGGACATGGACCGGGTCGGGGCGGGGTTCATCGCGGTGCTGGCCTCGGTGCTGTTCGCCATGTTCGACCTGACGGCGTCGCTTCTGGTCCTGCTGGGGTTCCTCATCTTCAGGTGGGCGGTGATCGCGGCACCCATCCTGGGCACCGTCGGGCTGCTCCGACCGGCCAGCGCCGGCCTGCGACGGCTGGCGAACGCCGTCGTCGCCGCGATCTTCAACATCGCCATCTTCGGCACCGGGGCCGCCATCTACCTGTTCGCGGTCGATCTGATCATGAGTACGCCCACCCTCCCCGGATGGCTCCAGGTGGTGCTGGTGTGGTTGTGCGGAGTGGTCGGTTGGCTACTGCTCCGGCCGTACCGGCGGATCACCCAGCTTGGCGGTAAGGACAGCAGCGAGGCGGTCAGTTCGGCCGGCTCCTGGCACCGCCGCTTCTTCCGTGACATGCGGGTCGCGGCGCGACTCGACGTCGTGGAGCCTGGGGGCACGGTGGAACCGGTGGGCGGGCGCCGCCGGTCACCAGACGCCGAGCAGACCCGGCTGCGCCCGGAGGCCCGCCGGGAAGACGCGGCCCCGACGCCGACGCCCACGCCGGCCGGGAACCGACGCACCGACGACGTCCGACCGGATGGTCACGAACGCGCCGACGAGGCACCGATTGGGGAGACCGGCGGTCGAGACCGTCCCGTGCCGCCGCAGCCTCGTCGCCGCCAACCGGCGACGTGGACCGAACCGGATGTTCCGGCGGAGAACCCGTCATTCGTGGTCTATCGGCCGGGCTCCACCGAACGTGCGCCGGATCGCACCGGACCACGGGTGCGTTCCGAGGCTCGGTGACAGCGATGCGACGGGCCCTGGAGTTTCTCTTCAGCCGGGCACTACGATCCCGGCTGGGGGTGGCCGCGCTGATCGCGGTCCTCATCCTCGGGGTGATCGGAGCGGCGCGCCTGGTGTCCGGTCCGACCGACCCGACCGATGGGTTGAGCAACCGGCCGAACCGGCCGATCACCACGGTCGACCCGACCGCTGGTGACGATGGTCTGATCGCCACCGAGGCACCCCCATCGCCGCTCACCCCACCCGGTGCTCGTTCGCCCGAGCAGATCGCGGACCGGTTCGCCTCGGCCTGGATCGGCCGACCCGGCATGACAGCCGACCAGTGGCACGCCGGGCTGCGGCCGATGTCGACGCCGGCGCTCACCGAGAAGCTGGCCGGTGCCGAGCCCGGCGGGGTGCCGGCCGAGGAGGTGACCGGCCCGCCGACGGTGCGGTCGCGCACCGAGACCTTCGTCGAGGTGCTGCTACCGCTCAACACCGGCCGTCTCCGGTTGGAGCTGGTGATAGCGGACAAGAGTTGGCTGGTCGACGTGGTCGACTGGGAGCGACAGTGACCGCCGGCCGAGCAGGCCGCGCTCTTCGTCGGCCGATCCGGGCCGGCGTGATCGCCTCGGTGCTGACCGGCGTGCTGCTCCTGCTCTGCTGCACCGGGGGGACGGCGGCATTCTTCCTCAGTGGTCTCGGGGGCGACGCGGAGAACGGGGACGCCCTCGCCGGCTGGGGCTGCGGGCCGGTGCGTCCCGTCGACATCACCGGCGAGCTACCGCAATTCAGCGAGTACGGCGACGCGCAGGTCCGCAACGCGGCGATCATCATCAAGGTCGGTCAGGACATGGGGGTTCCCTCGCGTGGTTGGGTGATCGCCCTCGCCACGGCGATGCAGGAGTCCGCCCTGCGCAACCTGGCCAACAAGGACGTGCCCGAGTCGCTGTCCCTGCCACACGAGGGCGTCGGCGCCGACCACGACTCGCTGGGCCTCTTTCAGCAGCGTCCGGGGTGGGGCTCGATCGCCGAGCGGATGACGCCCGCGTACACCGCCCGGAAGTTCTACGAGAAACTCGTGAAGGTGCGCAGCTGGCAGCGCCGGCCGCTGACCGTCGTGGCGCAGCAGGTCCAGGTCAGCGCCTATCCGGACGCGTATGCCAAGCACGAGGAGTTGGCCAGCAAGATCGTGGACGCACTCGCCGGTGGTGCGGCCCGTACCGTTCAGATCAACGGCAAGGCGGTGTGCGACGCGGCCGAGCGCGGCGAGATCGCCGCTTCCGGCTGGACGGCCCCGATCTCCGGCGACGTCGGCTCCGGCTTCCGGACCACCGATCGACCCAGCCACAACGGTGTCGACATCGGAGCGGCGAAGGGCACCGAGATCCGTGCCGCGGCCGCCGGCCGAGTGCTTGTTTCCCGCTGCGACCCGGACAACAAAGGACGCCGGAGTTGCGACGTGGACGGTTATCCGGGCAAGGGTGGCTGTGGCTGGTTCGTCGACATCCTGCACGCCGGTGGCTACATCACCCGTTACTGCCACATGGTGGTCCAGCCCCGCGTCTCGCCGGACCAGATCGTCCCCGCCGGTGAGGTGATCGGACAGGTCGGCAGCAGCGGCAATTCGTCCGGACCGCACCTGCACTTCGAGGTACACCTGCGCAGCGACCGGTCCAGCCGGGGCGCGACCGACCCGATCCCCTTCATGCGCCAGCGGGGCGCTCCGCTGCGCGCCGCGGAGTGAGGCCGTCACTGGCATGACCGGACCGCTGCCGGACCCGTTCGCCGACCAACCCGACTGGGCGCCCCGGCCACCCCGCCCCCTCACCATCGTGCCCGCCACCGGGCGGGTGGAGCTGCGCGGGCAGCGGGTGCTCGTGGGTCTGCCCGGGCTGGGCTGGCGTGGAGACCTACGCGCGGACGACCGGGTCGTGCAGGGCGCCCGCACCTACGTGCCGGTCATCCCCGAACACGAGTGGTACCGGGCCGAGGCCGACCAGGTCGAGGTGTTCGCACCGCTGGTGCCGGTGGAGCGGGTGTGGGTGGAGACGGTCGGTGAACGACCCACATCCGAGGGCGGACGGGACACCGGCATCCGGTTGGTCTCGCTCGACGGCCCCTCCCACCGCGCCCCCACCCCCGTGTTCGAAGCGGACGCGGTCACCGGACGCCGGGTGGTGCACGTCGAGGACGGACGCGAACACCGGGACATGCGAGCGGTGACCGAGACCTACTCGGGAGCCGAGGGCGACATCTGCGTGCGGATCACGCCCGAGGTGGAGTGGTACCGCTGGGCTTGGCGCGGCCAGTCACCCACCACGCTGGAGGTACCCGTCCATCTGCTGTGGATCGAGTAACCGTCAACTAACCTCGACCGCGCCGCAAACCCGCCAACCGTCCTGCTCGCGGACCTCGAACTGCCATATGTCAGTCAGGCTTTGCTGGGCTCCATCGACAGTTGCGCTGCGCCGAATTGTTGTTACAACGGAGGCATCCTTACCGTGCTTCTCGACGGCAAGGCTCCCCCAACTGACCATGATCGTGACATCCAATTGCTGCTCACGAGCGACGAGGTCGGTTCTTAGCGAGCGAACTGCATCCAGTTGCGTTGGACCTTCGCACGTATACAAGTTGGCTCGAGCATCGTTGCGGTCTACGAGGAAGGCCCGCAGGTAGTTGTCGACGACCACGTCGGGGGCGCTGCGGTCCGGAGCAGCGGCGCGGTTGTACAGCACGAAACCTGTCACCACCCCACCGAGCAGGAGCAGCGCGAGCACACCACCGACAACGATGAGCACGGTGCGCAGCCGGCGGCGTCGTGGCTGTGGAGCCGGCGTTGGCGGGGCCGGCGGCAGCTGTTCGGACGGAGTCCGCTGGGCCGGTACGCGGGATACCTGGGAACCGGCGGGGGGCTGCACTGATTCCACCTCCTGACGTTAACGGCTGGACGGCCCGGAGCCAATGCCTCAGATCCAGCGGATCGTGACGGACCACTCCCCACCGGTGACATCCGCGACAACACCGGCGCACCGCCGCAGTACCTCCCGGAGGTGGGGCTCTGGCTGGGATACCGTCACTGCTCGGGGAGGGGTTGCCGACCTCGGGTGAGGGGGTGGACACGGTGGCCGGTCCGAAGGCACGCACGAACCGCGCTGCGGCGTTGCATCGCCGGGCTGCCGCTGTCGTCACCGCCGCCGCCGGGATACTCGACGAGGTGCGTCCGGCCCCTGCCGATCAGCGTCGCCAGTACGAGTTGGCCGAGCGGCTTCAGCTGGTTGCCGCGCGGCTGGCCCCGGGCTGGTCGGGGGCCGCTCTGGATTCACTCGACGTGGGGTCTCCGGCGGGTGACGGCCCACCACCGTTCGTACGGGTCGGCACGGCGGCGCCCTTGGACGACGCCCGGTTCCCCGCCCTGGTGCCGCTGGTCGGCACGGGCCATCTGAGCGTGGATGCCGATGGGCGGGAGCCGCGGGTGGCGGGGCTGCTGCGGGCCGTGGTGCTGCGGCTGCTGGGGGCCGCGCCCGCGGGCGCGCTGCTGGTACGCGCGGTGGATGCCACAGGTGCCGTGCTGACGCCGTTCGGCGCGCTGGCCGACGCCGGGCTGCTGCCCCCGCCGGCGGTGGACGTGGCGGGTCTGCGCGCGGTGTTGATGGAGGCGGAGCAGTGGGTGACGCCGGGGGCGAGCGGACGGCGTCGTCACGACCGTACGCTGCTGCTGGTGGTCGCCGCGCTGCCGGAATTGACCGGCCCGACCGACCTGGCGCGGATCGAGACGCTGGCCGAGCAGGGACCGGCGGCGGGGCTGCACCTGGTGGTGGCGGGGTGGCCGCCGCCCGGCCCGTACGCGTCCCGGGATCCGTTGCCCCGGGCCACCTCGCTGGTGTTGCGCAACGCGTACGCGCTGCTCGGCGACCCGCCGGGCGCATCGTTCGCGAGCCCCGGGGCCGAGGCGCCGGGTGGGATGAACTCACCGGTCTTCGTGGAGACGGACCCACCGGCGGATCTTGTCGACGCGGTCTGTCGACGGCTTGCCGCCCAGGTCGAGGCGGGCTCCCGGTTGGCGTTGGCGGATCTGTTGCCGGAGACGGGCGACAGCCTGTGGGCGGCGGATTCCTCGGAGAGCCTCACCACGATGGTGGGGGACGCGGGTGGTCGGCCGGTGCCGCTGGGCTTCACGGAGCTGACGCCACACTGGCTGGTGAGTGGCCGGTCCGGTGCGGGTCGTGCCGCGTTCCTGACCACCGCCCTGCTGGGGCTGGTCGCCCGGTACGGCCCGGACGATCTGGCGCTCTACCTGGCGGACCTCGGCGACGGCGAGTCGTTCGTGGAGTTTCTGCAGACCGAGCGGGACCGCTCCTGGGTCCCGCACGTGCGGGCGGCGGCCATGGCGGCCGACCGGGAGTACGTCCGGGACCTGTTCGACCAGTTGACGGCCGAGGTACGGCACCGCGCGGAGGCCGCGGAGCGGGCCGGCGGGCAGCGCTTCGCGGAGCTGCGCCAGCACCGCCCGCTGCCTCGCATCGTCTGTGTGGTGGACAATGTGCCGCTGCTCTTCGCCGAGCGGGACCGGCTGGCCACCGAGCTGGCCGCGCAGGTGGACGCGCTGGCCCGGTCCGGTCGGGCGTACGGCGTGCACCTGGTGCTGGCCGGCGCGGGTGAGCTGGGGTTGAGTGCTCGCCCGGACGCCGGGCACCGGGATTCGGTGCTCGGACAGTTTCCGGTACGGGTGGCGTTGCCGGGCGGTGGCCCGGTGTTGGAGCCGACGAACGATTCGGCCGCCGGTCTGCCGGTGGGCAGCGCGGTGGTGAACACCGCCGGTGGGTTGGGCGGCCCACGTGGCGCCATCCGTGGTCACGAGCGGTTGGTCCGCCACCCCGATCCGCTCGACGATCCGGCGGTGGTCGGGCGGCTGCGACACGAGCTGTGGGCGGCCCGACCGTCGGATGCGGTGCCGCCGGTGGTGTTCGCCGGGTACGCCCGTCCGCTGCTGGGCAACGATCCGCGTCACCGGGCGGCCCTGGCCGGACAGGCAGGTTGCCCGGCAGCCCTGCTGGGCCGGGCGGTGGACGTGGCCCGTACGACGGTCGCCGTACCGTTGGGGCCCGCTCCTGGACGTAACCTCGCGGTGCTGGGCTCGGGCGCGGCGGCGGGTGGCCTGCTGGCGACGGCGGCCCGGAGCACCGCGAGCCACCATGCGGCGGGCACCGCCCGGTTCGTGGTGGCCGTGCCCGACCAGGGGGCTCGCCCGCTGGCGGAAGCATTGACGGCCGAGCTGGCCGCCCGTCATCCGGCCCGACTGGTGGACCTGCCGGCGCTGTTGGCGGACGCCGACGACGAGCTGCCGACGTACCTGGTGGTCTTCGGGTTGGATCGGCCCGGTCCCCGGGATCTGCCGGCGGATCGGTTGCGGGCGCTGCTGCGGGACGGGCCACCGGCGGGCCGGCACCTGCTGGGTTGGTGGCGGGCGGTGCCGCCGTTCGCCGCGCTGCTGGAGCCGGACGGCGAGGTCGACAAACTGGCCGCCGTCGTGGCACTCGACGTGCCGGCCACGCAGCTCGCCGCCGTGTTCGGCCGGCCGGTCCAGTGGCGGGCGCGCCCGGACCGGGCGGCGCTGTGGGATGGTCCCGACGAACGGGGCACGATCCTGGTGCCGTTCGCGGACCAGACCGGCCACACGGACCAGACAGGCCGCGCGGGCCAGGCAGAGCGCGTGGACGAGACGGGTCGACCGGACGATGCGGGGTGAGACGGCGATGCGTGCGGAAGGTGCCGAGGTGACGGCGACGGTGACCGGTCCGGGTCCGCAGCGGACCGCCGGTCCGGACGCTGGCACGCCGCCCGCCGACGCCTGGGCCGAGTACCTGGCGGCGGCCCGTCAGCTCGATGCGGTCCGTCGCAGCGCGGCGACCGCCGCCGGTGAGCAGGCCCGCTCGGCGGAAGCCGCCCGGGAGGAGCTGACGGTGGTGCGCGCCGGGCTGGCGACCCAGCAGGAGCGGTTGCGGGAGCGGGGCGTACCGGCGATCTCGCTGGTGCCGTCGCCACCGGAGCTGACGGAGGCCGCCCGGTCGATGGCCGGCGGGCCGGCCGCCGTCCTGGCGGCGCTGCGGACCGCCCGGGGTCGGGCCGATGCGGCGGACGCGGCGTTGGCCGCGCGGCGCGGCCTCCGACCGACCTCCTGGCCCGCGCGGGCCCGCAACATCCTGGTGTACGGGCCGCTGGCGCTGCTGGCGCCGCTGATCCAGATCATCGTGTACGCGACGACCGGGTCGGGCCCGGCCAGCGTGCTGGCCCTGGTCGGCGGGCTGCCGATGCCGGCGGTCGCCTTCGCCGTCGGCTGGGTGTGCGTCGGCCGGGTGTTCCGTGCCGCCGCCGACGACCAGGTGGATCGCACGGTGCGCTTCGGCGTGCTGGTCTGCCTGGTGCCGGCGGTCCTGGTCACGACCGGCCTGCTGTTGGCCCTGCTGGCCGGCTGACCCGCCGAGGGCGGGCACGGCCAGATCAAGAGATGGGTCAGCGGGGAAGGATCAGGGCCATCGCCTCGGCCCGCGACTTCGAGTCCGTCTGCAGGATGCCGCGCACCGCCGAGGTGATGGTCTTGGCGCCGGACTTCTGGATGCCGCGCATCGCCATGCACATGTGCTCGCATTCCAGCACGACCACGACGCCGCGCGGGGCCAGCTTGCTCATCAGCAGGTCGGCCACCTGCGAGGTAAGCCGCTCCTGCACCTGAGGTCGGCGGGCGAACACCTCGACGAGGCGGGCCAGCTTGGACAGGCCGGTGATCCGCCCGTCCGGGCCGGGGATGTAGCCGATGTGCGCGCTGCCCCGGAACGGCAGCAGGTGGTGCTCGCAGAGGCTCATCACGTCGATGTCGCGGACGATCACCAGCTCTTCGTGGTTGGCCTCGAAGGTGGTGCTGAGCACCTGTGCCGGGTCGACGCGCAGGCCGGCGAAGAGTTCGGCGTACGCGCGGGCGACCCGGGCGGGGGTCTGTTGCAGGCCGTCCCGGTCGGGGTCCTCGCCGACCGCGATCAGGATCTCGCGGACGGCTCTCTCGATCCGGCCGAGGTCGACCGCGTCCTCGACGGGACGGCCGGTCAGCTTGCCGCTGATCAACCGGGCGGCGACGTAGTCCAGCTCGTCGTCCCCATCGGGTTCGGTCGCGGAAACGGCCAGCTCCCGGTGAGGGGAGCTGGCCGTCGGGTCGTTGCTCAGTGCGTACCGTCCGAGTTGTTGCTGGACGGCGACCCGCCGCCGACGGACGCCTGCGCGCCGTCGGCCTCGGCCTGCGCCTTGAGCTTGTCCTTCTCCGCAGGGGTGAGCACGGGCGGCTCGGTGGACGGCTGGCGCTTGCCGAACCCGTTGTACGGGGCGAGCGGCGGGCGCTTGACCACCCGGGAGCAGATCCGCGCCATGTCGGCCGTGGAGAGGGTCTCCTTCTCCATCAGCTCGAGCACGATGTTGTCCAGGACGTCCCGGTACTCGACCAGGATCTCCCACGCCTCGTCGTGCGCCAGCTCGATCAGGGCCCGCATCTCGCCGTCGATTTCGGCGGCGACCGAGTCCGAGTAGTCCCGCTCGTGGCCCATGTTGCGGCCGAGGAACGGCTCGTCCCCGCTGGTGCCGTACTTGATCGCGCCGAGCTTGGAGCTCATGCCGTACTGGGTGATCATCGCGCGGGCCAGCTGGGTGGCCTTCTCGATGTCGTTGCCGGCACCGGTGGTCGGCTCGTGGAAGACCAGTTCCTCGGCGGCCCGGCCGCCCAGCGCGTACGCCAGGGTGTCGATCATCTCGGCGCGGGTCTGGGTGTACTTGTCCTCGGTCGGCAGCACCAGGGTGTGGCCCAGCGAGCGGCCACGGGACAGGATCGTCACCTTGTGCACCGGCGCGGCGTGCGGCAGCGCCCAGGCGACCAGCGCGTGCCCACCCTCGTGGTACGCGGTGATCTTCTTTTCCTGGTCGCTCATCACCCGGGTCCGTCGCTGCGGACCGGCGATCACCCGGTCGATCGACTCCTCCAGGGAGTCGTTGTTGATCGCCCGCTGGTCCTTGCGGGCGGTGAGCAGGGCCGACTCGTTGATCACATTGGCCAGGTCGGCGCCGCTGAAGCCGGGGGTACGCCGAGCCACCGAGTCGAGGTCGACGTCCGGCGTGAACGGCTTGCCCTTGGCGTGCACCCGCAGGATGGCCTTGCGGCCCTCCATGTCGGGGGCGTCCACCGGGATCTGGCGGTCGAACCGGCCCGGGCGCAGCAGCGCCGGGTCGAGGATGTCCGGCCGGTTGGTGGCGGCGATCAGGATGACGCCGCCCTTGGTGTCGAAGCCGTCCATCTCGACGAGCAGCTGGTTGAGCGTCTGCTCGCGCTCGTCGTGGCCGCCACCCATGCCGGCGCCACGGTGCCGACCGACGGCGTCGATCTCGTCGACGAAGACGATCGCCGGAGCGTTGGTCTTGGCCTGCTCGAACAGGTCGCGGACCCGACTCGCGCCGACACCGACGAACATCTCGACGAAGTCCGAGCCGGAGATGGAGTAGAAGGGCACCCCGGCCTCGCCGGCGACCGCGCGGGCCAGCAGCGTCTTACCCGTTCCGGGCGGGCCGAACAGCAGCACGCCCTTCGGGATCTTGGCACCGAGCGCCTGGTACTTCGCGGGGTTCTGCAGGAAGTCCTTGATCTCGTGCAGCTCCTCGACGGCCTCCTCGGCACCCGCGACGTCCGCGAAGGTCGTCTTCGGGGTGTCCTTGGTGATCATCTTCGCCTTGGACTTGCCGAAGTTGAGCACCCGGGAGCCGCCGCCCTGCATCTGCGACATGAAGAACAGCAGCAGGAGCACGAGCAGCGCGATCGGCAGCAGGTTGACCAGCAGGCTCACCCAGATGCTGTCCGAGGAGACCTTGGCGTCGGCCGGGCCGGTCACCCGGTTGGCCGCCTTGGCCGCCAGCACCTCGTTCCAGATCTCGTCGCCCACCTGGTACGGGAACTGGGCTTCGATCCGGTCGGTGGTGGTGTCACCGAACTTGGTCTTGTTCTTCAGGTCGAGCTGGAGCGTCTGCTCCTTGTCCTGGAAGATGACCTTGTTGATCTGGGCGGTGTGGAGCTGGTCGAGCGCAACGGAAGTGTCCACGCGGTGGTAGCTGGGACCAGCGGTGAACAGCTGACTGAGCACAACGGCGCCGAGGATGACCAGGATGATCCAGACCACCGGTCGGCGGAAGAAACGCGTACGTTCCATACTGTTGTCGAGCGCCGGAGCGCCCGCATCCTCCTGATCGACGTCCTGACCGTCTGATGGTGTCGCCGCGGTGAGCGGCGGCCGGAGCCGCCGTGCGGGCCGGCCTCGACCCCGAGGCACCGAAACTGCCGCGCCGCGGTCATTCGACGGTACACCGTGTACGCGAGGAGTGAGCTTGCGAGCCCCGCAGTCGTACACAATCCCAGCGGTTGAGCCCCGCGGTCGTGCACCATCGAATCGGGTCCGGGTAGGAACCGGCGTGACGGGGAGTCCGGCCCGGCCACCCGAACGCCCGGTCACGCGGTCGAGGGGTCGGACGCGGAGTTACCTCCACGCCACCGGGGTCCACCGTAACCGTAAGAGCTGAGAGCCCGCTGAACGTCGGCTTGATGAACGCCGATACGAATCGTCCTCGCCCGGGTCGGCGGCGGGCCGACGTGGTGGCTCAGGAGCGGGCGTAGACCTCGGGCTTGAGCACCCCGACGTAGGGCAGTTCCCGGTAGCGCTCGCCGAAGTCGAGGCCGTAGCCGACCACGAACTCGGTGGGGATGTCGAAGCCGACGTACTTCACCGGCACCGGCACCTTGACCGCCTCCGGCTTACGGAAGAGCGCGACCACCTCGACGCTCGCCGCCGAGCGCGACTCCAGGTAGCGCAGCAGCCAGGAGAGCGTCAGACCGGAGTCGACGATGTCCTCGACGACCACGACGTGCCGACCGGCGATGTCACGGTCGAGGTCCTTGAGGATGCGGACCACCCCGGAGGAGGTCGTGCCCTGGCCGTAGGAGGAGATGGCCATGAAGTCGAGTTCGGCCGGCGGGCCGCTTCGGCCCAGAGCCCGGGCGAAGTCCGCCATGAACATCACCGCGCCCTTGAGCACGCAGACCAGCAGCAGTCCGTCGCCCACGTGGGCGTAGTCGGCGGAGACCTGCTTGGCCAGTTCCGCTGTCTTCTCGCGGATCTGCGCCTCGGAGATGATCACGTGGTCGATGTCGGCGTCGTACCAGGAGCCGTCAGCCATGACTCCTAGCCTGCCGTACGTCGGATGGCCTCCGTCGGCGGGGCCGCACCTTTCGGCACGGTCCCGCCCAGGATTTTCACCGCAAAGGGCACTAAAGGCATCAGCTGGTACGGGACCGCCAGCGGCGCCCGTCCTCGCTGGGCTTCCAGTCGGCCGAGTCGTGGCTGTCCACGGTGAGGTTCGCCGCCGAGGCGGCGACGAGCAGGACGAGGAACAGGAGGAAGAACAGGAACTCCATGGCGGCGCTCACTTTCGCGTGATTGCTGTCGGTTTCGCCGCCGGTGCGCACCGGACTGAGACCAGTCTGCGCCGATGCGCAGCGCCCGGACAGTGGCAGAGATGCCATTGGTCATCGATTTACTGCCACCTTTCGGGTTACCCTCGTCACATGCTCCGATCCGTCGCCGTCCTCGCCCTGGACCAGGTCGCTCCCTTCGAGCTCGGGGTGCTCGCGGAGGTCTTCGGCACCGACCGGACGGCCGACGGTTTCCCCGCGTACCGCTTCGACGTGTGCAGCCCCGACGGCGCTGCCGTGCGCACCTCGGCGGGCTTCCACCTCACGCCGAACGCCGACCTGGCCCCGCTAGAGGAGGCCGACCTGGTGGCCGTTCCGGCACACGGTCAGGGCACCGTCGTACCCGACTGCGTGCTCGACGCGTTGCGTCGCGCCGACGCGCGCGGGGCCCACCTCATCAGCGTCTGCTCCGGTGCCTTCCTGCTCGGCGAGGCCGGACTGCTCGACGACCGGGAGTGCACCACCCACTGGCGGTACGTGGACGAGCTGCAACGCCGGCACCCCCGCGCCCGGGTGCGCTGCAACTCCCTGTACGTCCAGGACGGTCGGCTGCTCACCAGCGCCGGCACCGCGGCCGGCATCGACGCCTGCCTGCACCTGGTCCGCCAGGTGCACGGCTCGGCCACCGCGACCCGGCTGGCCCGGCGGATGGTGGTTCCGCCGCACCGCGACGGCGGCCAGTCGCAGTACGTCGAGGCGCCGATCCCGAAGGCCCCCGAGGCGCCCACCCTGGAACCGGTGCTGGAGTGGCTGATGGGGCACCTGGACCGGACGATCACGGTGGAGGAGTTGGCCGCGCGCGCCGGCATGGCCCCCCGGACCTTCGCCCGGCGGTTCCGGGCGGAGACCGGCACCACCCCGCACGACTGGCTCACCAACCAGCGGGTGCTGCTCGCCCGACGCCTGCTCGAGGAGACGCCGCTGAGCGTGGAGGCCGTCGCCGATCAGGCCGGTTTCGGTGACGCCGCGGCGTTGCGCCACCACTTCAGCCGCCGGGTCGGCGCCACCCCGCACAGCTACCGGACCACGTTCCGGGACCGGACCGACGGCGCGGCGGCCCTCAGCCCGAGGTGAGGACCGCCAGTCGGTCGCCCCGACGAAGTACGCGAATGCCCCCGGGCAGATCGGTCGGACCCTGACCGTGCCAGTCGGTGACCAGGGCTTCCAGCGCGCCGACGTGGCGGTGCGACAGCGCGCCCCCGACCGCGCCCAACTCGAGGGCCCAGGCGTGCAGCACCCGACCGCGTACCGCGGCGGTCAGGCCGGCCAACTCCGCCACCGCGAGCCCACCGGCGGGGTGCCGGGCCGCCACCAGCGCCGCCGCCGCGATCTCGTCGAGCGCGGCGTTGTCCGCCGCCACCAGCCGGGCGGTACGCGCCAGGTTGTCCACCACACCCGGTCCGAGCGCCCGTACCAGCGTGGGCAGCACGTCGGCCCGCACCCGGGAGCGGGCGTACGACGGGTCGGTGTTGTGCGGGTCCTGCCACGGGCTGAGCCCCAGGACGGCACAGGCGGCGCGGGTCTGCTCCCGGCCGACGTCGAGCAGCGGACGCAGCAGCGGCACGCCCGCCAGCTCCCGTCGGCCGGGCATCCCGGCCAGCCCGCGCGGGCCGGCGCCCCGGGCGAGCGCGAGCAGCACCGTCTCCGCCTGGTCGTCGCGCGTGTGGCCGGTGAGTACCGCGACGGCCCCGTGCTGCCGTGCGGCCTCGGCCAACGCCTCGTAGCGGGCCTGGCGGGCCGCCGCCTCCGGCCCGCCGGGACGGCCGGCCACGTCCACCCGCACCGCCACGGCCGGCGCGAAACCGGCCTCCCGGGCCCAGGCGGCCACCGCCTCCGCGCGCCGTGCCGAACCGTCCTGGAGGCCGTGGTCGACGGTCACCAGGCCGGCGGGAAGACCCAGCCGGGGCGCCACGAACACGGTCGCCGCCGCCAGGGCCAGCGAGTCGGCCCCACCGGAGCAGGCGACCAGCACCGGACCGCCGGACGGCAGGTGGGTCAGCGCGCGACGGACCGCCACCCGGATCGCGGCCACCGGTGGGGCGAGCGCGGCCACCGGCGGACGGTCAGCCGGCGGACGGAACGGTGCCGGCCGGGCCGTGCACGCGTGCCACCCAGGCGTCCGGGTCGCCCAGCTCCGACAGCCGGGGCAGGGTGAGCGGTGAGTTGAAGATCTGGTTGAAGCCGTCCATGCCGACGCGCTCGACCACGCCGTGCACGAACTTGCGACCCTCGGCGTACTGGCGCATCTTGACGTCCACCCCGAGCAGCCGGCGGATCGCCTTCTCCAACGGGTTGCCCGCCTCGCGGCGACGGTTGAACGAGGCCCGGATCCGCTCCACGCTCGGGATCACCTGCGGGCCGACGCCGTCCATCACGAACTCGGCGTGCCCCTCCAGCAGGGTCATCAGCGCGGTGAGGCGGTCGAGGACGGCCCGCTGCGCCGGGGTCTGGACGATGTCCAGCACGCTCGTCCGGCTCTCCGGGTCGCGGACCGCCTCGGACAGCGTCGCGACACCGCGCCGCAGCCGCTCGACGAGGTGTTCGCCGCCGGCGGACGAGGCGTCCACGAACGCCTGGACCTCGCCGAGGAAGTAGGCCCGCATCCAGGGCACGGCGGTGAACTGGGTCCGGTGGGTGACCTCGTGCAGGCAGACCCACAGCCGGAAGTCCCGGGAGTCGGCTTCGAGCTTGCGCTCCACCTCGACGATGTTGGGCGCCACCAGGAGCAGCTGGCCCGGGTCGGCGGAGAAGACCTCGTACTGGCCGAGGACCCGGCCGGACAGGTAGGCCAGGACGGTGCCGGCCTGCACCCCGGTCAGCCGCGACCCGATCGCCTCGGTGAGCGCGCCGGGCTGCTTGTCGCCGGACAGCCGGCTGACCAGTGGGGTGATCACCTCACGCAACCCGGCGATGTTGGTGGCCGCCCAATCCCGGCGGTCGACCACCCGCACCGGCGGGTGCGCCACCTGCGCCCGCAGGCCGGTGTAGTCGGCCACGTGCCCGGCGGCCTCGTCGGTCAGCCGACGCAGGTCGCCGACCACGTCGGTGGCCTCGGTGTACGACACCCGGGGGCCCGACTTGCTCAACGCCCCCGCGGTGGCGGCGGCCAGATCCCAGTCCACGAACTGCGCCATGAACCCACCGTACCCGCGTCGCGACACCCCGGCCCGGGCTCGCGTCGGCGATCGACGCCGGTCGCGGCCCCGCGTTCCGACCCGGACCGGGCCCCGGAGCTGGTCAGCGGCAGCCGCAGCCCGCCCGGGCGGACGGTCAGCGGCAGCCGCAGCCGGCCAGTGCGGAGGCGATACGGTCCAGCGCCGGTTGGGCGGTGTCCGTTCCGCCGGGCACCTTGTCGGTGAGCACCGCGAAGGTGAGCAGTCGGCCGTCGGCGGTGGTGACCAGGCCTGCGATGGCGTGCACCCCGGTCAGGGTGCCGGTCTTCGCGCGTACGGCGCCGGCGCCGGCGGCGGTCCCCGGGGCACCCCGGTAGCGCTCGCCCAGCGTTCCGGACCAGCCGCCCACCGGCAGGCCGCCGAAGACGCCGGCCAGTTCCGGATGATCCGGACTCGCGGCCAGTCGGATCAGGTCGGTGAGCAGGGACGGGCTGATCCGGTTGCGACGCGACAGCCCACTGCCGTCGGAGAGGGTGATCTCCTCGGCGGGCAGGCCCAGCTCCGCCACCTCGGCGTCCATCGCGGCGGCGCCGCCGTCGAACGACGCCTTCTGGCTGCGTGCCAGGGCCACCTGGCGGGCCAGCGCCTCGGCCAGCAGGTTGTCACTCTCGCTGATCATGATGTCGACCAACCGGATCAGCGGTGGCGACTGCACCACACCCAACTCCGTACCGGCTGGCGGGGTGCCACCGGCGGCGGTCGCCAGAGCCGGGGCCGTACCCCGCTTGACGGCGCTGGTGGGTACGCCGAGCAGCCGGGCGAACGACCGGCCGGCGGCCAGGTCGGGCTCGGGGACCCGCTCGGCGCCTCCGGGCTCGGCGCCCGGGTCCTTGCGCGCCCCGTCGGTCATCAGCGCGGTCACCGCGCCGCCGTACCCGCCGGTCGGGATGTCGTCGTCCCAGCCGGGGCCGTACAGCGGGCCGGAGTAGATCGTGCCGTCGACGGTGACGCTGGTCGGGGCGGTGCCGCCGAGGGCGGTACGCACCTGCGCGGCCAGGTCGTCCAGGCGTGCCGCGCCGGGGTAGTAGCCCTTCTTGTTCACCGCGAGCGTGGGGTCACCGCCGCCGACGATCACCACCTCGCCCGGTTTGGCACCCGCCACCGCCCGGGTCGGGATGCGGAATCCGGGGCCGCGGGCGGCCAGCACGGTCACCGCCGTCGCCAGTTTGGTCACCGAGGCGGGCACCGTTCCGTCGTCCGCGCCCTTGCCGTAGAGCGTCTGGCCGGTGGCCACGTCGGCCACCGAGACGTTCACCCTGTCACCCAGGGCGGGTACGTCGACCAACGGGTCGAGCGCGGCCCGTACCGCGTCGGCGCTGGGCAGCGGAGCGTTCGGGTCGGGTCCGTTCAACACGTCCGACGGGTCGGGTTCGGGGCTGGGGTCGGCGGCGGTCGACTCGGACCCCCCGTCGTCGCCCAGCCAGCCCGCGACCGGGCCGGGACGGGCCACCACGATCCCCACACCGGCCAGCACCAGCAGCACCACGACGGCCAGCACGGTCACCAGTCGCCCGCGACGACGGGGCGTGGTCGGCGGCGTCACCGGCGGTTCGACGTCGGCCGTCGAGGGCAGCGCGGAGATCGGCGGACCCAGCGGCGGTACGCCGCGCGGATCGCCGGCGGTCGGCCGCTCGCCGGGCATCGGGCCACCCCAGGTGGGGCCGCTCGGGGCGGGTCGGACCGACGCGCGACCCGGGGGGTGCGCGCCGCCGGCGGGGCGGTCCGGGCCGAGGACCGGGAAGCGACCGTTGTTCGGTCCCGCCGGGGCCGAGCCGGACGGACGCCACGGCAGCGGCGGTGGCCGCTCGGGAACCGACTCCTCGGGGGTACGGGGGAAGTGCGCGTCCGGCACCGGGACTCTTCCGGTCGCCCCACCGGAGCCGGATCGTCCGGTACCGCCTGCGGCGCCCCCGTCCGGACGGTAGTGTGAATCTTCCCTCCCCACGACCCCCTCCTCCCCCGACGAAAATCGGCTTGGGTGACACTACTTCGGTCCGAAGACTATGCGGCGGCCGGAGTCGGCGGGTGGGCATTCACCTGTCCGGAGGGCCGCCAGTGGTTCCGTTAGCCAGCGTGGGCAGACGAGGGAGCGTGCAGATGGATTTCGACGTGACGGTTGAGATCCCGAAAGGTCACCGCAACAAGTACGAGGTGGACCACAAGACCGGCCGGATCCGGCTGGACCGCACCCTGTTCACGTCCACCCAGTACCCGGCCGACTACGGCTTCATCGAGGACACGCTGGGCGAGGACGGCGACCCGCTGGACGCGCTCGTGCTGGTCCCCGAGCCGACCTTCCCGGGCTGCCTCATCCGCTGCCGGACCATCGGCATGTTCCGGATGACCGACGAAAAGGGCGGCGACGACAAGGTCCTCTGCGTTCCCTACGAGGACCCTCGCCAGGAGCACCTGCGCGACATCCACCACCTGGGCGAGTTCGACCGCCTGGAGATCCAGCACTTCTTCGAGGTGTACAAGGACCTGGAGCCCGGCAAGTCGGTCGAGGGCGCGACCTGGGTCGGCCGCACCGAGGCCGAGGCCGAGATCCGCGCCTCCTACCAGCGGGCGCGCGACGCCGAGGCGCGCGGCGAGTCCACCCACTGACGTACGACGACCGGCCGGGCCCGGGAGCTGCTCACCCGAGCAGACCCCGGGCCTTGTCGTACAGGTCGAGCACCGCGCAGGCGACCGGCACCACGGCGACCACCAGGGCCGTGTCGGTGAGGTCCGCGACCCGCCCGAGGTACGGCGAGACGGGTCGCCGGGCGTACCCGGTGCCGGCGGCCACGGTCACCAGGCCCAGCGCCGCCCCGCCGAGGACCAGCGCCAGGCGGCCGGTGTCGTCGGCCCGGTCGACCAGCACCGCGCCCAGCACCGCGTAGCCGGCGAGCCCGGCGAGCACCGTCGGCACCCGGTGCCGCAGCGCCACGAACAGCCGCGACCGCAGCAGCAGCACGGCCGAGACCACCGCCACCAGCACCGGGCCGGCCGTCCCACCAACCGCCCCGAGTACGACAGCGGCCCCGACCGCCAGCACCGCGTGCCCGAGCAGCATCCCGGTGAGCATCTCCTCGGTGCGGGCGACCGCCGCCTGCACGCGGCCCCGGTCCGGTAGGTCCCCGGGCCGCGCCGGCTCGACGGCGGGCGAGGTGCCCGGCAGGGTGATCGGCGGCAGCGGCAGCTTGCCGAGCCGGATGGCCAGCAGCGGGATCGCCCCGATGGCGAAGACGAGTGCGCTGAGCAGCACCGCCGCCGTGCCGGCCGGGGTCAGCGGCAGCGCGCCGAGAGCCGCGCCGGCACCGAGCAGGCCGGCCGTTACGCCGGCCACGAAGATCCGCTGTCGGCTCGCCACCCCGAGCAGCCCGACCAGCGCCACGAGCAGCAGCGCCACCGAGCCGGCCAGCAGTTCGGCCGCGCCGACCCAGCGCACCGGTACGAGCGGGCCGACCGGGTCACCCGAGCCGACCGCGAGGGCGCCGGCCACGAAGGCGTACGGGAGCGCGTACCCGCCGAGCGTCGCGCCGGCCGCACCGTCGCCGTTGGCACGGCTGGCGACCGTACCCGCAACGGTGAGCAGCAGCGCCACCACGGCCGCCGCGACCCAGCCGCTGGTCGAGGTCGGACCGCTGGCGAGCAGGGCGAGCAGCCCGACGGCGAGCGGTACGGCGGCACCGGCCAGACCGGCAATCCGGGTGGCAGCGGGTGACCAGGCTCCGCCACGTCGACGGGCGCCGTCGGCGATCGCCTCCACGACGTCGTCGTACTCCAGCTCGGGCCAGTGGGCGCGGGCCGGCACCAGGTGCAGCACCTCGCCGTCGCGGACGCCCTGCGGCAGCAGCGCCTGCGCGGTCGCCAGCAGCGCCCCGTCGGTGCGGCGCAGCACCCAGCCGCCGTGCCGTTCCCCGTCGTCGGCCAGTCCCTCGCCGGCGTGCCGGAGCACGTCGGGCAGCAGCTCGGCCAGGGGGACCTGCTCCGGCAGGGCGACGTCCACCCGCCGCTGGGGGGCGCTGATGGTGACGCGGGCCAGTCCGGTTGTCATCGACCGGTCTCCATATCGAACGGCATCGGAGGCTGCGGGGACGACAGGACTTTACCTACCATGAGCCAGGCTCGGGTTACCCAGCGCAGTCAGGAGGCCGAGTGTCCACCGTCGTCATCAAGCGCCCACCGCGTCGGCCAGCGCCGGAGATCCCCGTCGGCGAGCTGCCCGTCGAGGCGCCGCCGGAGATCCCGGCCGTGGCCGGCGGCCGGTGGCAGCAGGCGCTGATGGTCCTGCCCATGCTCGGCGGCACGGTGGCGATGGCGATGATGTTCGGGCGGGGCGGCGGCGCGTACTCGTACGTCGTGGGCGGCATGTTCGGGCTCTCGTCGCTCGCGATGCTGGTGACCACGTGGGGCAGCGCCTCGGGCACCCCGAAGAAGTCCGAGATGATGGCGGCCCGCCGCGAGTACCTGCGCCACCTGGCGACGCTGCGCCGCCGGGTCCGACAGACCGCCGGACAGCAGCGCGCGGGCCTGTACTACCGCCACCCCGACCCGGGCCGCCTGTGGTCGACCGTGGACAGCCGCCGGGTCTGGGAGCGCCGCCCCGGCGACCCGGACTTCGCCGTGGTTCGTGTCGCCGTCGGGCCGCAGACCCTGGCCACCCCGCTGGTGCCGCCGGTCACCCGGCCGCTCGAGGAGCTGGAGCCGATGACGGCCGGCGCGCTGCGCCGCTTCCTGGACGCGTACTCGGTGGTGCCGGAGCTGCCGGTGGCCCTGTCCCTGCGCAGCTTCGCCCGGGTGCACGTACGTAGCGCCGCCGGCAACGGCCCGACCACCGGCGGGCCACCCACGCCCACCGGTGACCCGGCCGCGCAGGCACTGGCCCGGGCCGTGCTGATCCAGCTGGCCGTCTTCCACGCGCCCGACGAGCTGCTGATCGCGGTCTGCGCCGGCCCCGAACGCCGTGCCGCCTGGGAGTGGGTGAAGTGGCTTCCGCACGCGCACCACCCCGCACGCACGGACGCGCTCGGACCCGCCCGGCTGGTGACCTCGTCGGGCGCGGAGCTGGAACGGCTGCTCGCCGACGTGGTGGCCAGCCGCTCCCGGTTCAGCCCGGCCGGTCCGGCCACCGACGGCCCGCACGTGGTGGTGGTCCTCGACGGCGGCGACCTGACCGGTGCCACCGACCTGACCGGCGACGGCGGCATCGACGCGGTCACCGTGCTCGACCTGGAGACGCCACCGCCACGCCTGCTCGACCGGTACGCGCTGCTGCTCGAGCTGCGCGGTCGGCGGCTGCATTCGTGGTCGGTCGAGGGACACGCCGAGGTGGGCAGCGCCGACCACCTCGACCTCGCCGACGCCGAGGCCGTCGCCCGACGGCTGGCGCCACTGCGGCTGGCCGGCACGGCCCGCGGCCCGGACGCCCCACTGGAGATCGAGCTGGGCCTACCGGAGCTGCTCGGCCTCGGCGACCCGGAGAGCTTCACCGCCGAGCAGGGTTGGACGCCGCGCTCGCCCCGGGACCGGCTGCGGGTGCCGATCGGGGTGGGCGTCGACGGTGGCGCCATCGAACTGGACCTCAAGGAGTCCGCCCAGGACGGGATGGGCCCGCACGGTCTGCTCATCGGGGCCACCGGGTCGGGCAAGTCCGAGCTGCTCCGCACTCTCGTGCTGGGGCTGGCCGCGACGCACAGCTCCGAGCAGCTCAACTTCGTCCTGGTCGACTTCAAGGGCGGTGCGACCTTCGCGCCGTTCGACCGGCTGCCACACACCGCCGCCGTGATCACCAACCTGGCCGACGCGCTGCCCCTGGTGGACCGGATGGTCGACGCGATCAACGGCGAGCTGGTCCGCCGGCAGGAGCTGCTGCGCCGCGCCGGCAACTTCGCCAGCGTGCGCGACTACGAGCGGTCGCGAGCCGCCGGCAGCCCGCTCGCCCCGCTGCCGTCGCTGCTGCTGATCTGCGACGAGTTCTCCGAACTGCTCTCCGCCAAGCCCGACTTCATCGACCTGTTCGTGCAGATCGGCCGGCTGGGTCGATCACTCGGCGTGCACCTGCTGCTCGCCAGCCAGCGCCTGGAGGAGGGCCGGCTGCGCGGGCTGGACACGCACCTGTCGTACCGGATCGGGTTGCGCACCTTCTCGGCGCTGGAGTCCCGCACGGTGCTCGGCGTGCCGGACGCCCACGAGCTGCCCCGCTCGCCGGGCCACGGCTACCTGCGCGCCGGCACCGATCCGCTGGCCCGGTTCAGGGCCGCGTACGTCTCCGGCGCCGTGCGCCGCCGGGCGGCCACGGCCGGCGGCGCGGCCGGCGAGGAAGCCCGCCTGCTCACGTTCACCACCCACGCCGTACCGCTGCCCGCGCCGACGACACCGGCCCTGCCCATGGTGGCCGAGGACGAGCCCGACCGGGAAACCCTGCTCGACCTGCTGGTCGACCGGCTCGTCGGGCAGGGCCCGCCCGCGCACCAGGTGTGGCTCGCGCCGCTCGGTGACCCGCCGACCCTGGACGAGTTGGTCGGCACGGTCGAGGTGGACCCGGCGCGCGGGTTGACCGTGGCGAATCCCGAGCTACAGGGGGCGCTGGGCGTGCCGGTGGCCGTCGTGGACCGGCCGTTGGAGCAGCGCCGGGACCTGCTCTGGCTGGCCCTGGACGGTGCGGCCGGGCACGTGGCGGTGGTCGGCGCTCCGCAGAGCGGCAAGTCCACGGCGCTACGGACGCTGATCTGCGCGCTGGCGCTCACCCACACCCCGGCCGAGGCGCAGGTCTACTGCCTCGACTTCGGCGGTGGCGGTCTCGCGGCGCTACGCGGCCTGCCGCACGTGGGCGGGGTGACCGGTCGCACCGACCCGACCGCCGTACGACGCACCGTCGGCGAGCTGACCACACTCCTGGCCGACCGGGAACGCCGCTTCGCCGAGTTGGGCGTGGAGTCGATGGCCACGTACCGGCGACGTCGGGCCGCGACGACGACGACCGATCAGCCGGACGCCGACCCGTACGGCGACGTCTTCCTGGTGGTGGACGGATGGAGCACCCTGCGCAGCGAGTACGACGACCTGGAACCGCTGGTCACCGATCTGGCGACCCGTGGTCTGTCGTACGGGCTGCACGTGGTCGCCACTGCCCTGCGCTGGCTGGACTTCCGCCCGGCGATCCGGGACCTGTTCGGCTCCCGGCTGGAGCTGCGCCTCGGCGACCCGGCCGACTCCCTGGTCGCCCGGCGGGCCGCGGCGAACGTGCCGGAGCGTCCCGGCCGGGGGGTGACGGCCCAGAGCCTGCACTTCCTGACCGCGCTCCCGCGACTGGCGGGGCCCGGCGGGGGCACCGCCGAGCTGGTCGAGCGAATCACCGACAGCTGGCCCGGGCCGGTCGCGCCTCCGGTCCGACTCCTCCCGCCGGTGCTGCCGTACGCCGATCTGGATCTCACCGCCACCACCGGGCTGCGGCTGCCGATCGGTGTCGCCGAGGCCGACCTACGGCCGGTGCGGCTCGACTTCGCGGCCGAGCCGCACTTCGTGGTCTTCGGGGACGCCGAGTGCGGCAAGTCGTCGTTCCTGCGGGCGCTGGCCACGTCGATCACCACCCGGTTCACGCCGGAGGAGGCCCGGGTCATCCTGGTGGACTACCGGCGCAGCCTGCTCGGCGCCATCGAGACACCGCACCTCATCGGCTACGGCACCGCGGCCGCGCACACCGCGGACCTGGTCGAGTCGGCCGCCGGTTACCTGCAGCGGCGGGCGCCCGGGCCGGAGGTCACGCCGCAGCAGTTGCGCGACCGCTCGTGGTGGTCGGGGCCGGAACTGTTCGTGCTGGTCGACGACTACGACCTGGTGGCGACCGGGCCGGCGAACCCGTTGCGGGCGCTGGAGGAGCATCTGCCACACGCCCGCGACGTCGGCCTGCACCTCGTGCTGGTCCGCCGGTCCGGCGGCGCGGGCCGGGCCCAGTACGAGCCGATCGTGCAGCGGCTGCGGGAACTCTCCACCGCCGGACTGGTGATGGCGGGCAGCCCGGAGGAGGGCGCGCTCGTCGGGCCGGTACGACCCGGGCCGCTGCCACCGGGCCGTGGTCGGTTGGTCACCCGGCGAGAGGGCGTACGCCTCGTCCAGCTCGCACATTTGCCGCCACCGTGACCTGTCTTCGCGGTTCCCCCCGTGACGCGTGGGGAAACCGGTAATCTCCGATCGTCATGGTTCCGTCGGGATGAATGGCAGTGGATGTGACTGGGGTTCGGCACAGCGCTCCGGCGGTGGCCCGGCGGGCCGGCCGGGCGCTGCTCGGCATGGCGGCGCTGGCCGCTGTCGCGGTTCCGAGCGCCGCACCCGTCGCCGCGCCGAGCGGCGGTGGGCAACTCGCCGGCGCGCCGGCCGCGTTCGCCCCCAGTGACAGCATCTCCCGCACCGACCAGGTTCGCGACGAGCAGTGGCAGCTCGACGAGCTGCGGGCCGACACGGCCTGGCGCACCTCGACCGGTCGGGGCGTGACCGTCGCCGTGGTCGACTCCGGCGTGGACGCGAACCATCCCGACCTGGCCGGTCAGGTGCTGCCCGGGCTCGACCTGGTCGGACCGGCCGGCGGCGCCGGTCCGGATCCGGTGGGCCACGGCACCACGGTCGCCGGCCTGATCGCCGGGCGCAACGACGACAAGCGGGGTGTGGTCGGCCTGGCGCCGGAAGCCCGGATCCTTCCGGTACGCGTGCTGGACGAACGCAACAAGTACGACGACGCGCTGATCGTCGCCAAGGGCGTCCGGTGGGCGGTCGACCACGGCGCCCGGGTGATCAACCTGTCGCTGGGCGGCAGTGGCGACAGCCCGGCCCTGGCCGCGGCTCTGGACTACGCGTTCGCCCGCGACGTGGTGGTGGTGGCCTGCACCGGCAACCTGGCCACGTCGACCGACTCCAAGCCCTGGTACCCGTCTCGCGAGCCGGGCGTCATCGCGGTCGCCGGGTTGGAGCGCAACAGCGACAACCTGTGGTCCGGGTCGATCACCGGTCGGGCGACGGTGCTCACCGCTCCGGCCACCGGCCTGGTCGGCGCCCGCCCGACCGACGGGTACTGGCGGGTGCAGGGCACCAGCTTCGCCGCGCCGCTGGTGGCCGCCACCGCCGCGCTGGTCCGGTCCCGCTACCCGGACATGCCCGCCGGCCAGGTGGTCAACCGGCTCGTGGTCACCGCCCGGGACATCGGCCCGACCGGCCGGGACGACCGGTTCGGGTACGGGGTGGTCGACCCGGTGGCCGCGCTGACGGCGGATGTCCCGCCCGTCGCCGCCAACCCGCTGGACGATCAGACCTCGCCCGGCGTGGTCGGCTTCGGGCCGGCGCCCGGCTCGGGCGACGACGACCCGGTGAGCGGCGCCGGCAGCGACCCGCTCGGTTTCACCGCTCCCCGGCAGCAGACGGGGTGGACGGCACGACCGGCGGGCGTGCCGGCCGAATCCGCGCCGGAGCGACTGTGGACCGGCGCCGTGCTCTTCGCCGCTCTGGTCACCGGCGCGGCGCTGATGGTGCGCCGGTTCCGCCAGCGCGCTCGCTGAACGCCGCACCGGACAGGCCTGATTGCCCGGCGGGTGGGGTAGAACCGACCGCATGAGTACGCCCGCCACCCGTACCCTCGCCACCGCTCGACGCCCGTCCTGGGGGCGGCGTCGCCTCGACCCGGACCACTCGCTGGGGTTGCGGCTGACCCTGGCGGCGACGGCGGCGTTCCTGGTGCTGGTGCCGTTCGCCCTGCTGGCGCTGCTGGTGCTCGGAGCGTGGGCGCCGCTGCACCGGCTGGACTCGACGATCACCGACGCGCTGCACGAGCACGCGGTGGACCATCCGGCCTGGGTCCTGCTGATGCGGGTGTGGAGCGAGGTCTTCGCGCCGATGCCGCTGCGGGTCGTCGTGCTGCTGGTGGTGATCTGGCTGGTGCGCCGACAGGCCCGCCGGTTGGCCCTCTGGGCGACCACCACCATGGTCGTCGGCGGATTGATGGGACCGCTACTCAAGCTGCTCGTCGGCCGGGACCGACCGGAACTGCTCGACCCGGTGGCGCGGGCCGCCGGCTACTCGTTCCCCTCCGGGCACGCGCTGAACGCCACCCTGGCCGCCGGCGTGCTGCTGCTGGTGTTCCTGCCGTACGTCCGGCGCGGGGCCGCGCAGGTCGCGCTCTGGGTCGCCGCGGTGCTGGTCACGCTGGTGACCGGGCTGAGCAGGGTGGTGCTCGGCGTGCACTTCGCCAGCGACGTGCTCGGCGGTTGGCTGCTCGGGGTGGCGGTGGTCGCGGCGACCACCGCCGCGTTCACCAGTTGGCGGGCGCACACGGGCCTCCGGCCGGTGCGGCCGACCCGTGATGGCGTCGCGCCGGAGGTCGAGCGGCAGCCCGACGCGACCTGAGGCGTGACGAGGACGCCGGCCGGGTATTGGCCGGCTCATGTCCGACACCGTGGTCCAGATCGTCCGGCGGGTGCTGCTGCCGGTGTCCCTCCTGTTCGGCGTCATGGTGCTGCTCGGGGTACTGGTCACCCGGGTGTTGAACCGAACCTGGCCGTTCACCGTCGAGGACGCGGTCAACCGGGAGTTCGCCGGTGACCGCACCGGCGGCTGGAACGACGTCTCGCTGGTGTTCAGCACCCTCGCCAGCACTCAGATGATCGTCGTGGTCACCGTGCTGGTGGCGCTGGGGCTGCGGCTCTGGCTGAAGCGCTGGCGGGAGCCCCTGTTCCTGGGCGCGGCCGTGACCGCCCAGGCGCTGGTGTTCCTGCTGACCACGATGGTGATCGACCGGCAGCGGCCCGCGGTGGAGCACATGGACACCTCACCGCCCACGTCGAGCTTCCCGTCCGGGCACACCTCGGCGGCGGTCGCGCTCTACGTCGGCATCGCGGTGCTGATGGCCCTGCGGGCGCGCAGCACCGGCGCGAAGGTCGCCTGGTGGACGCTGCTGCTGATGGTGCCGGTGGGCGTGGCGCTGACCCGCATGTACCGGGGAATGCACCACCCGAGCGACGTGACGGCGTCCTTCCTCAACGGCGGCGCCTGCGTCGCGATCATGGCGCGGGCGATCCTGGACCGGGGACTGCGCTGGGGACGCGCGAAGCTGCCGCTCGCCGAGCCTGCTCGCACCTGATCCGGTACAGGCGCTCAGGTGCACTCGCCGGTGGCGACGGCCCGGTTGCGCTCGGCACCGGCCAACGCCACCGGGCGGGCCTCGGCGGCGGTCACCGCGAAGCCGGTGTTGGGGTCGTCGGCCGCCGCCGCGAAGATGACACCGAGCACCAGGCCGTTGGCCGACAGCAGCGGGCCGCCGGAGTTGCCGCTGCGCACCAGGGCCCGAATCGTGTAGATCTCCCGGGTGACGTCCCCGGAGGAGTAGATGTCCGGGCCCTTGATCCGGTCGACGTCACGGACCCGGGCCGACTGCGCGTTGTACGGGCCGTCGAGCGGGAAGCCGAGCACGATGGCGTCCGAGCCGCTGCCCGCGTTGCCGGCGGCGAACCGCAGCGACGGGCCGGGAAGCCCCGGCACCAGCAGCACGGCCAGGTCCCGGTTGGGGTCGTACACCACCACCTGGCCGTCGTACCGTTCGCCGCCCAGCTCCACTGCCACCGAACGGGTGCCGGCGACCACGTGGGCGTTGGTCATGACCCGGTCGTCGGCGTACACGAAGCCGGAGCCCTCGATCCGACGCGAGCAGCTCGGCGCGGAGCCGAGCACCTTGACCACCGAACGCTGACCGTTGACCACCACCTGGGAGCCCGCGAGCGCCGGGTCGGGCGGCTCGACCTGCCGGGCCCGGGTGGGCGCGAGGCCACCGAAGACGTCCGGGAAACCGTCGGTGTCGACGGTTTCCTCCAACGCGGTCGAGAGCCGGTGTGCCTCCTCCGGCAGGATCCCGTTCACCACGCTGATCAACGCGCTGTTGCGTACCGAGGCGGCCAGCCAGGGCACCGACGACGATCCGAGCGGTACGGCGACCAGCCAGGCCAGCAGGAGCACCGCGAACAGGGAGACGAAGGCCCCACCGACGTCGTCGATGCGCCGACCCACGTCGCTGGTGATCGTCTTGCGCAGGTGCGAGCCGAGCCAGCCGGCGAGCGCCTGTCCGATCACCGCCAATCCGAAGATCGCCACCAGTGAGATCAGCACCCGGGTGCCGGCGTCGACGAACTGCCGGGCGAACAGCGGCCCTAGTTGCAGGCCGAGCAGGAGACCCAGGAAGAAGCCGGACAGCGAGGTGATGCCGATGACAAAACCCTGACGGTATCCGCTGATCGCGAACACGAGCATGAGCAGCAGCAGGACGAGATCCACGACGGACACGGGGTCCAGCGTACGGGCACCGCGCCCACCGGATGACCATCGCTTGCGGAAGGTGACCGGGTGGTCAGCGCAGGGCGGTCTCGTCGACCTCGTCGGTGCCGGCCGACGGCGCGGGAGTGGCGCCCGTGGGCGGCAGGTCGACGAGCCGGCCGGGCGACCACGGGCGGGCCCAGCCGCCCATCTCGAGCAGGGCCGCCAACACCCCGGCGGTGAAGCCCCAGACGAGCATGCCGCGCGACGAGAACGCCGGCCCCACCCAGCCGCTCGGGTGACGGACCCGAAGCCGGTTGGCCGGGTCGACCAGCTCGCGGATCGGCAGTCGTGCCACGTGGGCCACCTCGGCGGGTTCCCGGGGATGCACCGGATGCGGGTCGTGCCACCAGGCCAGCACCGGGGTGACCACGAAGTCGCTGACCGGAATCCACAGCTTCGGCAGCTCGGCCAGCACGGTCACGCTGGCCGGGTCGAGACCGACCTCCTCGTTGGCCTCGCGGAGCGCGGTGGCCCGGGCGTCGGCGTCCTCCGGGTCGGCCGCGCCGCCGGGGAAGGCCGGCTGGCCGGCATGGTTACGCAGAGTGGCGGCCCGTTGCAGGATCAGCACGTCCGGTCCGGTGTCGGGCTGCTCGCCGAGCAGCACCAGCACGGCGCTCTCCCGGCCGCCCTCGGCGGGGGTGGTGAGGCGGGTGAAGTCCTCGACGCGGGCCGTGCCCAGTCGGCTCAGCAGCGGGTCGATCCAGCCGGGAGGTCGACGGGTCACGCCGCCACGCCCAGGTGCTGGCGTACCAGCGTGGTGAGCGAGGCGTCGTCGAGGGCTCCGGTGGCGTCGATGTGCCGGATCCGACCCCCCGCGTCGACGAAGAGGGTCAACGGGAAGGCGTTGCGCCTCAGTTCCCGTTGCAGCGCGTCACCCTGGTCGACGAGGATCGGAAACCGTACGCCGAAGTCCTCGCCGATGGACTGGGCGCCGCTCCGGCTGTCGCGGGTGTTGACACCGACCACCTGGAGCCGGCCGGTGGTCCGCTCGCTGAGCCGCTGGAAGGCCGGCAGTTCCTTGCGGCACGGCCCGCACCAGGACGCCCACACGTTGATCACGGCTGGCCCGGCCACGTCCCGCAGCGCGACCGGCGCACCGCCGGTGAAGCAGGCCAGGGTCAACGCCGGTAGTTCCTGCCCACCGACGGCCGCAGCGGTCGCGCCCGCGCCGGGCGACACGGAGACAGCCCCGGGGCTGGACGTCGGTGCCGTGCCCAACGCGGCGCAGTCCCGGAAGGGCGACGGTCGTTCGGCGGCGGCGGCCGACTTGGGTGCAGGGTCGTCGGCCGGGCTGTCGGTGCAGCCGCCGACGAACAGCGTCAGCGGCACGGCGAGCAGGGCGAGCCGCCGGGTGACGGCGCCCAGGCGGCTCACGGCACCTCCGCTGCGACCGCCTGCGGCGGCACCAGATCCGGGTCGACCCCGGCCGCCACGGCCAGGTCACGCGCCCGGGGGCCCTTGAGCAGCTTGGCGGCGGCGGCCGGCTCGGTCGGGCCCGTGCCGTACGAGGGGCAGAGCTTCGCGAGCGTGCACGCCCCGCAGGCCGGTTTGCGGGCGTGGCAGACCCGCCGGCCGTGGAAGATGATCCGGTGCGACAGCATCGTCCAGTCGCGCTTGGGGTACAGCGCGCCGATCGCGTGCTCGATCTTGACCGGGTCGGTCTCGGTGGTCAGCCGCCACCGGTGCACCAACCGCTGGAAGTGCGTGTCGACGGTGATACCGGGCACGTCGAAGGCGTTGCCGAGGATGACGTTGGCGGTCTTGCGGCCGATCCCGGGGAGCGTCACCAGGTCGGCGAGCCGGCCGGGAACCTGACCGTCGTACCTGTCGACGAGGGCCTGCCCGAGCTTGAGCAGCGAGTCCGTCTTGTTGCGGTAGAACCCGGTGGGCCGGATCAGCTCCTCCATCTCGCCCCGGTCCGCACCGGCGTACGCGGCGGCGTCCGGGTAGCGGGCGAAGAGCTTCGGGGTGACCTCGTTGACCTTCTTGTCCGTGCACTGGGCGGACAGGATGGTGGCGACGGACAGCTCCAGCGCGTTGGAGTGGTCCAGCTCGCAGTGCGCGTCGGGGTGCGTCTCGGTCAGCACCCGGCCGATCCTGCGGGCGCGGCGGGTACGCCCGAGGTCGGTCTCGCTGGCGCCGGGAGGGCTACTGGTCACGACGGTCAGCCTACGTCGCGCCCCGGACGTTCCTCCCGGGTCAACCGCCGGTCGGCGCGGTGATCCTGCCCTGCCCGTCGAGCCGGGCCCCGCTGCGGGGGAAGTCGGTACGGCTCAGCTCGGCGACGAGCCCCCGGCCCCGGTCGTCCGGGTCCATCGTCGGCTTGCCGGCCGAGTTCATGTACGTCGAGGTGAACGAGCCGCCGCTCCAGCTTCCGTCGGGCTTGAGCGACACCTTCAGCACACCTCCCCAGCCGAGCCGGCCGGCGTTGCTCAGCGAGTTGCCGCCGCCGGCGAAGTTGCCCAGGCTGTACGCGATCAGCCGCCCCTTGTAGAACTCCATGCCGCGCAGCACGTGCGGCCCGTGCCCGACGATCAGGTCCGCGCCCGCGTCGATCATGGCGTGGGAGAACTTGACCGGATCGCCCCGGTTCTCGCCCAGGAACAGCTCGGTGCCCGGCTTCACCCGGGTCTTGTCCGCTCCCTCGCCACCCATGTGCACCTGCACCACGACCAGATCGGCGAGGGTGGCCGCCTTCGCGACCACCGTCTTGGCCTTGGCGATGTCCACCAGGCTGTTGGACCAGACGTACGAGGAGAAGCCGGCCACGGCGACCTTGACGCCCTTGACGTCGACCACGGTGATCTCGTCCGGCGCGCCGGTGTGCTCCAGGTCGTACTTCTCCAGCGCCTTCTGCGTGTTCTGGTAGCCCTTCGGCCCGTAGTCGTAACCGTGATTGTTGGCCTGGTTGAGCACCCGGAACCCGGCGTCGCGCAGGTGCGCCGCGTACTCGGGCGGCGCACGGAACTGGAAGCAGCGGGTGGAGTTGGCCCCGCACTTGCCGGCGCCGGTGTCCACCGTCAGCGGCTCCTCCAGGTTGCCCATGACCAGGTCGGCCTTGAGCGCCCCGGTGACCGAGTCGAAGAATCCCTTCCCACCGGCGGCGGGCAACCGGCCGGGCGCGTTGCCCATGATGATGTCGCCGGTCGCGGAGAGCGAGATGGCGCCGCCCCCGCTGGCGGCCGTCGCGCCTCCGCTGGCCTTCGGGCCGGCCGTGTTCAGCGGCGCGCCCGTGCCACCGCCACCGGCGCCCGGCTGCCACACCGGGGCGTCCGCGCTGTCGGCGCAGCCGGCGACGAGCAGGGCGGCCAGGAGCGCCGCGAGGCCGACGGCGACGCGGCGGAACGGGCGGGACGCGGAAGGGGCGGTAGCGTACATCGCCCGCGACCCTACCGACCTCGGAACGCGCCGACGAGGGCCGATCGGTCGGAAGTTCAGCCGGGCAGCCGGTCTGACCAGGGCACGACCGGCCGTTCGCCGCCCGCGCGCACGGCGGCGTGGACGGCTCGGGCCAACGGGGCGCCCCACGTCGAGCGTGGCCCCCCGTACACGGCCTCCGGCCCGTCCACCGGGCAGAGCACGGTGACCGCGTCGGTGGGCGTGCCCGTCCCCGGCAGTCCCAGCTCTCCGATCGCCTGGGTCTTCGCCTCGGTGGCGGTGGCGACGGCGTTGACCAGCGCCGAGTCGGCGAGCCGGGCCGGCACGTACACCACGATGTTGACCGTGCCCACCCGCTGCGTGAGCGCTCCCGCGGCCGGCGCGGCGGCGGGCACCGGCGTACCGAGCCCGACGGTCGCCCACGCCCGCACCCCGGTGTCCGTCCGGGCCACCACCTCGGTCACGTCGACGCCGGTCAGCAGACCCACCCCGGGCCCGTCCAGGGCCAGGTCCGCGGCGAGCGCGGCCAGGTGGGCGGCGGGATCTTCCCGGTCGTACGACATGGGCACGGTCGCGTTCAGCACCCACCGCCGGACGCCGACGCCACCACCGAGCGGGCCGCTGCTGACCGCCCGCAGGGGCCCGTCGGCCCGCCAGACGAGCAGCGGTACGTTTCGCCCGTCCTCGACGCGGCTGGTCAGAATCGGGTCCCTCAGCACGTCGGGCAGGTTACGCCCACCGATCAAGATTCCAGGGGCGACCTCTGATTCGTGCTCACGTGCGCCTAGACTTGGCGGCGCGCGAGGGGATCAGCGGACGGCGGCCCCGGCCGACGGACGGCACGCGCAACCGGAGGTGCGCAATGGACGAGGTACTGGCCCGCAGCGGGATCTTCCAGGGTGTCGACCCGGAAGCTGCCGAGGCGCTCGCCAAGGAGATGGAGACGATCGAGGTCCGCAAGGGCGAGATCGTCTTCAATGAGGGCGAGCCCGGTGACAGCCTCTACATCCTGCTGTCCGGGAAGATCAAGGTCGGCCGCCGGGCGGCGGACGGCCGACAGAACCTGATCGCGGTGATGGGCCCGTCGGACATGGTCGGTGAGCTGTCGCTCTTCGACCCGGGCCCGCGTACGGCGACCGCCACCGCGGTGACCGACACCCGGCTGGTACGGCTGCGCAAGCAGGCGCTGCGGCCGTGGCTCAACAACCGCCCGGAGATCGCCGAGCAGCTGCTCCGGGTGCTCGCCCGACGGCTGCGCCGGACCAACGACTCGCTCGCCGACCTGATCTTCACGGACGTGCCGGGCCGGGTCGCGAAGAACCTGCTCCAGATGGCCGGCCGGTTCGGCACGCGCGACGGCGGCGTGCTGCGCGTGACCCACGACCTCACCCAGGAGGAGATCGCCCAGCTCGTCGGCGCCTCCCGGGAGACGGTCAACAAGGCGCTTGCCGACTTCGCCTCGCGCGGCTGGCTGCGGTTGGACGGCAAGAGCATCATCATCCTGGACCCGGAGCGTCTGGCTCGCCGCGCCCGCGTCTGAGACATCGGTACGTCCCCGCCTTCCGTCACCGACGGCAAGGCGGGGACGTATTTGTCTGCCCGGCGCAGAATCGCTGGTTCGGGACGGCTGGCGGGGTTAAGTGTGGGGGCATGCTGAACCGGGTCGCCGTGCTCTCCGACATCCATGGTGTGCTGCCCGCGCTGGAGGCGGTGCTGGCCGAGCCGGACGTCGCCGAGGCCGACCTCATCGTGTTGACCGGTGACATCGCGGCCGGTCCGCAGCCGGTCGAGGTGCTGGACGTGCTCGCCGGGCTCGGTGACCGGGCCTGCTGGGTGGGCGGTAACTGCGAACGTGAGCTGGTCGAGGCGCGTGCGGGCCGACCCGCCTCGATCGAGGTGTCGAACTGGGCCGCCGGCCAGCTTCGGGACGATCAGGTATCCCGGCTGGCCGCGCTGCCCGCGACCGTGACGCTGGAGATCGACGGCCTGGGCCCGACCCTGTTCTGCCACGCGACGCCCCGCGACGACGAGGAGATGGTGCTCGTCGACTCCCGGATGGAACGCTGGGCGGAGGTGTTCGCCGGCCTGCCGGCCGAGGTCTCCACGGTCGTCTGCGGTCACACCCACATGCCCTTCACTCGGTTGGTCGACCGACGGCTGGTCGTGAATCCGGGCAGCGTCGGCATGCCGTACGGGGGCGCGGGCGCGTGGTGGGCCCTGCTCGGGCCGGGCGTCCAGCTCCGCCGTACCGCCCTCGACGTGGATGCGGCCTGCGCCCGGGTGACGACGGAGTCGGGCTATCCGGACGCCGCCGCCTGGGCCGACGAGTACCTGCGCTCCCAACACAGCGACGCCGACGCGCTCGCCGTCTTCGGCCCCGGGGACGGCCGCTGAGGCACACGTCGGGGCAGCCCACGCATCGGGTCGAGTGGGCCGCCGGCACGCCCGAGTGACCCGGGGACGGATGTGAATGGCAGCGGTCGACGCTGTCACAGGTCAACGGGTTGCGGTCTGCTGACGGCAGGTCGGTCCTGACTCTCGTGCTGCTCCCCGTCGCGCAGCGACGCCACGACCGCCCGGGCGAGGTCGTGCTGGGTCAGCTCTGGCACCGTCACGTGTTGCTGGCGGTAGGCGAGCACCGCTATCTCACTGTCTGCCGGCAGCCAGATCACCGGGAGGTCGGGGCGGGCGCTGCGGGCAGCCATCATGATCTCGAGGCCGGTGTCGTCGTCGGGAGGCAGGACGAGCACCGCACGGCTGCGTTGCAGGGCTGCCTGAAGCAGGGTCTCACTCCACCTCGCGTCACCGATGACGACCTGGACGCCTTGCTGCCGGGCGGTCGACACGCCACGCGCGGTAGGTCGGGCGTCGACCGCGACGAGATCCTCACCGACGGCGTGCAGCTCCCGCATCACGTGTGTGCCCCGTTCGCCGAGGCCGACGAGGACGAGGTGCCCGCTGATGCGCGCTGGCGGTACGCCGGCCGCGGCCAGTGCGCGGCCGTGTTGCAGGGCGTCGCCGAGGTACACACCGGTCATCACGCTGCCCAGCACCGTGAGCACCGCGAGGCCGAGTTGGTAGGCCTGCGTGGCAGCGCTGGCGTCGAAATCGACGTCAACGCCGTAGAGCTGCATCATGAGCGTGTAAATGAAAGCGTCGCCGACGCTGACCTCCAACAGCACCCTGACCACCAGGGAATTCACCGCGGCGAGGACGAGCGCGACGACAGCGGCACGAGCGACGCGGGCTCGCAACTGGTCCCGGACAACCCGCCCTGCATAACGCGGTCGTACGGCGCGCAGGATTGTGGTCAGCCGACGGTGAGGTCGGGGTGCCACCATGGCCACCGTGGCCACGTAGGCATGCGCGGTCAGCGCGGCGGCCGAGAAACGCCGTACGCCCTCGCTGGCAGCGGGGTCGAGGTCGCGGCGCACCACAAGCCGTGCCCGAGGGTACGTGGCGCTGACGAGCATCTCGTCGCGGACGGCGGTCTCCCGGCGCAACAGCGCCACCGCGTCGACTGGTCCGCAGCGGGCGAGGGTCTCAGGATCGAGGCATGCGCTGACGAACACCGTGCTGCTCGGGAGCTCCTCGCTGGCGAAGAGATCCGACGCCCGCGGTGGAACGACAACCGTGACCAGCGCACCAGGTACGGCGAGAAGCTGTCGCGTCACTGCCTGGGCGAGCACGTCGTCGCCATGGACCAGGTAGCGAATTGGTCGATGCTCATCGGACATCCCTTAACGCTAAGTAGTCAGGTCAATACCGAAGCGCAGGTGCGCGGTGTGGCGAATGCTCGGACCGGCGCGTTTCAAACTGCCCCGTCGCCGCCACCCCCGGGTCGGTTCCAAAAAAAGTCAGTCTTGACTGTTTGTTTCGTGGGCAGCAGGCTTGTCGCGTGTCCCCCGCATCGACGCGTGTCCCCCAGCAGGAGCGCAGCCGCGCCACCCGGGCCCGGCTGCTGGAGGCGACTGTCGACTGCCTCGTCGAGCACGGCTGGTCCGGCACCACGACCACCGTCGTGGCCGCCCGGGCCGGCGTCTCACGGGGTGCCCAGTTGCACCACTACCCCACGAAGGCCGCGCTGGTCACGGCCGCCGTCGCGCACCTGGCCGAACGTCGCGCCGACGAGCTGCGCACCGAGGCCGAGGCGTTGCCGGCCGGCCCGCAGCGACTGGACCGGGTGATCGATCTGCTCGGGGTGGCCTTCACCGGGCCGCTCTTCGTCGCCGCGCTCGAACTGTGGGTGGCGGCCCGCACCGACCGCGAGCTTCGCGACGCTCTCGTGCCGTTGGAGGCGACGGTCGGCCGGGAGATGCACCGGCTCACCGTCGCGCTGCTCGGGGTCGACGAACGCCGACCTGGCGTCCGCGAGGCGGTGCAGGCCACCCTCGACCTGATGCGTGGGCTCGGGGTGGCCAACCTGCTCAGCGACGACTCGGCCCGCCGTACCGCCCTGCTCGTCACCTGGAAACGTCAGCTCGCCACCCTGCTCACGCCCTGACCCCGCCCACCGGGGCCCGCACCGACCGGAGGCACCATGGTCGACCTCAGTGACCTGCTCGCGGATCTGACCGACGAGTGCGCCGACCTGGACGCGCTGGTAGCGCCGCTGTCCGTGACCGACTGGGCCCGCCCGACCCCGGCGGCCGGCTGGACCATCGCGCACCAGATCGCCCACCTGGCCTGGACAGACCACGTGGCGCTGCTGGCCGCCACCGACGCCGACGCGTTCTACGCGACGGTGACCGGCGCTCCGGACGTGACCCGGCTGGTGGACGCCGGGGTCGACGAGTTCCTGGCACCCCCCGCCGACCTGCTGGCCCGCTGGCGGGCCGGCCGGGCCGCGCTCGTCGACGCACTCGCCGCCGTTCCGGCCGGCGAGAAACTGCCCTGGTACGGCACCCGGATGTCGGCCACCTCGATGGCGACCGCCCGGATGATGGAGACGTGGGCGCACGGTGAGGACGTGGCCGACGCCCTCGGTGTCGCCCGTCCGGCCACCGAGCGCCTCCGCCACGTGGCGCACCTCGGTGTGCGTACCCTCGCCCATGGTTTCGTCGCCCACGGCCGGGAGGCGCCGACGACGCCGGTCCGGGTCGAGCTGGCCGCGCCCGGCGGCGACACCTGGGCCTGGGGGCCGGCGGACGCCGCCGACCGGGTGACCGGTCCGGCCCGGGACTTCTGTCTCCTGGTCACCCAGCGCCGACACCGGGCGGATCTCGCCCTACGGCCCACCGGCCCGGTCGCCGACGAATGGCTCGACGTGGCCCAGGCCTTCGCCGGACCGCCGGGCGACGGCCGGACGCCAGCGAGCAGGGACGGGGTACGCCCGTGATCCGTATCGGCAACGCCTCCGGCTTCTACGGTGACCGGTTCACCGCCTGGCGGGAGATGCTCGACGGCGGCGAGCTGGACGTGCTGACCGGTGACTACCTGGCCGAGTTGACCATGCTGATCCTCGGTCGGGACCGGCTGCGCGACCCCGACCTCGGCTACGCGAAGACGTTCCTGCGCCAGGCGGAGGCGTGCCTCGGCACGGCCCTCGACCGGGGGGTACGGATCGTGACGAACGCCGGCGGGCTCAACCCGGCCGGCCTGGCCGCCGCCATCGAGGCGCTCGCCGGCCGCCTGGGCCTGACGGCGAAGGTCGGGTACGTCGAGGGCGACGCGCTCCAACGGGCCGACGCGCTCACCGCGAACGCGTACCTGGGCGCGTTCGGGATCGCCGCCTGTCTCGACGCCGGGGCCGACGTGGTGGTGACGGGCCGGGTCACCGACGCGTCGCTGGTGGTGGGCCCGGCCATCGCACGGTACGGGTGGAGTCGTGACGACCTCGACGAGCTGGCCGGGGCCACCGTCGCGGGGCACCTGGTCGAGTGCGGCGCACAGGTCACCGGCGGCAACTTCAGCTTCTTCACCGAGCTGCCCGACGGCGGACGCCGGCCCGGCTTCCCGATCGCCGAGGTGCACCCCGACGGCTCGGCCGTACTCACCAAGCATCCGGGCACCGGTGGCGCGGTCACCGTGGAGACGGTCACCGCCCAACTGTTGTACGAGGTCGGCGGGCCGGCGTACCTGGGGCCGGACGTGGTCACCCGGCTGGACACGGTGACCCTGCACCCCGACGGACCGGACCGGGTGCGCGTCACCGGCGTGCGGGGTACCCCGCCGCCGCCCACGCTCAAGGTGGGCGTCAACAACCTCGGCGGCTTCCGGAACTCGATGACGTTCGTCCTGTGCGGTCTCGACATCGAGGCGAAGGCGGCCCTGGTACGGGGGCAGATCACGGAGGCGGTCGGCAGTGACGGGCTGGAGTTCACCCTCGCCCGCACCGACCACCCTGACGCCGCCGACACCGAGGCGGCCAGCGCCCTGCTGCACGTACACCTGCGCAACAGTGACCGGACGCGGGCCGGGCGGGCCTTCTCGGCCGCCGCCGTGGAGCTGGCGCTGGCCTCGTACCCGGGTTGCACGCTGACCACCCTGCCGGGCGACGCCACCCCGTACGGCGTCTTCACCGCCGACACCGTGCCGCAGGACGCGGTCGCGCAGGTGGCGGTCCTGCCCGGCGGCGAGCGGGTGTCGATCGCCCCGCCGGTCCGCACGGCCCCGATCACCATGGACGAGACGACGTCGGGTGGCGACGCGGCGGTCACCGGACCGACCCGGCGCGGAGCGCTCGGTGAGCTGGTCGGCGCGCGCTCGGGCGACAAGGGCGGGGACGCCAACCTCGGCGTCTGGGCGCGCTCCGATGCCGGGTACGCGTGGCTGCGCGCCTGGTTGACCGTCGAGCGGCTGGCCGAGCTGCTGCCGGAGACGGCGGCACTCACCGTCCGGCGCTACGAGCTGCCGAACCTGCGGGCGGTGAACTTCGTGATCGAGGGCCTGCTCGGGGCCGGGGTGGCCGCGTCCACCCGGTTCGACCCGCAGGCCAAGGCGCTCGGTGAGCTGCTCCGCGCGCGGATCGTCGACCTGCCGGCGGAGGTCGCCCGATGAGCATCGTGGACACGCCGGAGCGTCGACAGCTCCGCGAGTTGACCCGGGCGTTCGTCACCCGGGAGGTGCTGCCGCACCTGGACGACTGGGAACGGGCCGGCGAGGTCCCCCGGGCCCTGCACGCCACGGCCGCGAAGCTGGGCCTGCTCGGCATCGGCTTTCCCGAGTCGGTCGGCGGCAGCGGCGGCGACCTGCTCGACTCCATCATCGTGACCGAGGAGCTGATCCGTTCCGGCGGGTCGTCCGGCCTGGTCGCGGCCCTGTTCACGCACGGCATCGCGCTGCCGCACATGGTCGCCGCCGCCGGTGCCCGCACCGGTGGATCGCTCGGCGGTCGACTCACCGGCGTCCCCTCCCCGGGTGACGACGGCCTGATCGAGCGGTACGTCCGACCCACCCTGGCCGGCACGATGATCGGCGCCCTGGCCATCACCGAGCCGGACGGCGGTTCGGACGTGGCCGGCATCCGCACGACCGCCCGCCGCGACGGCGACCACTACGTGGTGAACGGGTCGAAGACCTACATCACCAGCGGTCACCGGGCCGACTTCGTGACCACGGCGGTGTGCACGGATTTCCCGGGAAGCGGCAACCTGACCCTGCTCGTGATCGACAAGGGTTCGCCCGGGTTCACCGTGGGACGCCGGTTGGAGAAGTTGGGTTGGCACTGCTCGGACACCGCCGAGCTGTCGTTCGTGGACGTACGGGTGCCGGTGACCAACCGGATCGGCGCGGAGAACACCGGCTTCCTGGCGATCATGCAGCACTTCGCGGCCGAGCGGCTCTCGCTGGCCACGCAGGCGTACGCGACCGCGCAACGCTGTGTGGAGCTGGCGGTGCGCTGGTGCCGGGACCGGCAGACCTTTGGGCGTCCGCTGGTCGGCCGGCAGGTGGTCCGGCACCGGTTGGCCGAGATGCACACGCGGGCCGAGGCGGCCCGGTCGTACGTGCACGAGGTGGCCGCCCGGGTAGCTGCGGGCGAGCCGGTGGTGACCGAGGTGGCCATGGCGAAGAACGTGGCCGTGGCCGCCTGCGACCACGTCGTCGACCAGGCCCTGCAACTGCACGGTGGCTTCGGCTACCTGCGCGACGCCGAGGTGGAACGGCACTACCGCGACGCGCGGATCCTCGGCATCGGCGGCGGCACCACCGAGATCATGAACGAGATCATCGCGAAGGGCATGGGCCTATGAGCACCCTGGACAGCGCGATCGACCCGACGACGCCCGGGTACGCGGCGAACCGGGCGGCGTTGCTGGAGCGGCTGGCCGAGTTGGACGCCGCGCTCGACCAGGCGCGGGCGGGCGGCGGTGCGAAGTACGTGTCGCGGCACCACGCGCGCGGCAAGCTGCTGCCCCGGGAGCGGATCGAGCTGCTTGTCGACGCGGACAGCCCGTTCCTCGAACTGTCGCCGGTCGCCGCCTACGGCACGGACTTCCCGGTGGGGGCCAGCGTGGTCACCGGCATCGGCGTCGTCGAGGGCGTGGAGTGCCTGATCGTCGCCAACGACCCGACGGTACGCGGCGGCGCGGTCAATCCGTGGTCACTGGCGAAGACGCGGCGGGCCGGTGAGATCGCCCTGGCCAACCGGCTACCCATGGTCAACCTGGTCGAGTCGGCCGGGGCGGACCTGCCCACCCAGGCGGAGATCTTCATCCCCGGCGGTCGCGTGTTCCGTGACCTGACCCGCCTCTCGGCAGCGGGCATCCCCACGGTCAGCGTGGTCTTCGGCAACGCGACGGCCGGCGGCGCGTACGTGCCGGGGATGTCGGATCACGTGATCATGATTCGGGACCGGTCACAGGTCTACCTGGCCGGGCCGCCGCTGGTGAAGATGGCGACCGGCGAGATCACCGACGACGAGTCGCTGGGCGGCGCGGCGATGCACGCCGGCACGTCCGGGTTGGCCGACTACCTGGCCGAGGACGAGCGCGACGGCATCCGCCTGGCCCGTCAGTGCGTACGCCGGCTGAACTGGCGCAAGCGGGGTCCCGCGCCGCGTACGGCGGTGCCGCAGCCGCCGAAGTACGACCTGGAGGAGCTGCTGGGCATCGTCAGCTCCGATCTGAAGGTGCCGTTCGACCCGCGCGAGGTGCTGGCCCGCATCCTGGACGGCAGTGACTTCGACGAGTTCAAGCCGGCGTACGGGGACTCGCTGGTCACCGGCTGGGGCGAGCTGCACGGTTATCCGGTGGGCGTGCTGGCCAACGCGCGCGGGGTGCTGTTCAGCGCGGAGGCGCAGAAGGCGGCCCAGTTCATCCAGCTCGCCAACGCCTCCGACACCCCGTTGATCTTCCTGCAGAACACCACCGGCTACATGGTCGGCACCGAGTACGAGCAGCGCGGCATCATCAAGCACGGCGCATTGATGATCAATGCCGTGTCCAACTCGACGGTGCCGCACCTCACGGTGAACCTCGGGGCCTCGTACGGGGCCGGCAACTACGGCATGTGCGGCCGGGCGTACGAGCCGAGGTTCCTGTTCACCTGGCCGAACGCCAAGTCGGCGGTGATGGGCCCGGCGCAGCTCGCCGGGGTGCTGTCGATCGTGGCCCGGCAGGCTGCCGCCGCCCGTGGACGTGACTACGACGAGGAGTCCGACGCGGCGATGCGGATGATGGTCGAGCAGCAGATCGAGTCGCAGTCGGGTGCGCTGTTCCTCTCCGGCCGGCTCTACGACGACGGGGTGATCGACCCTCGGGACACCCGTACCGTCCTCGGCCTCTGTCTGTCGGCGATCCACAACGGACCGGTGCAGGGCGCCGACGGCTTCGGCGTCTTCCGGCATTGAGAGGCTGACATGATTCGCAGACTGCTCGTGGCCAACCGGGGCGAGATCGCCCGCCGGGTCTTCGCCACCTGCCGGGCGATGGGCGTGCAGACCGTCGCCGTGCACTCGGACGCGGACGCCGACGCGCCCTTCGTCGCCGAGGCCGACCAGGCGGTCCGGCTGCCGGGCGCCACGCCGGCCGAGACGTACCTGCGGGTGGATCTCATCCTGGACGCGGCGCGGCGCAGCGGCGCGGACGCCGTCCATCCGGGTTACGGGTTCCTCGCCGAGAACGCCGAGTTCGCGGCGGCGGTGACCGACGCGGGCCTGACCTGGGTCGGTCCGCCGGCCAAGGTCATCGCCGCGATGGGTGACAAGCTGGCGGCGAAGGCGCTGCTCGCCGATGCGGGCGTGCCGATGCTGCCGAGCTGGACCGACGCCGACCAGGTCACCGACTTCCCGGTGCTGGTGAAGGCGTCCGCCGGTGGCGGTGGCCGGGGCATGCGGATCGTCCGGGACGCCGCCGAGCTGGCCGAGGCCGTCGCCTCCGCACGCCGCGAGGCGGCTTCGGCGTTCGGTGACGGCACGGTCTTCATCGAGCGGTACGTCGAACGCGGCCGGCACGTCGAGGTGCAGATCCTCGGCGACACCCACGGGACCGTGCACGTGCTCGGCGTCCGGGAGTGCTCGATCCAGCGCCGGCACCAGAAGATCATCGAAGAGGCGCCCGGTCTCGTGCCAGCCGAGGTGCGGGAGCGTCTGCACGAGGCGGCCGAGACCGCCGGACGAGCTGTCGACTACGTGGGCGCGGGCACTGTCGAGTTCCTGCTGACGCCCGACGGGGCGTTCCACTTCCTCGAGATGAACACCCGACTCCAGGTGGAGCATCCGGTCACCGAACTGACCACTCCGGACGGGCTGGACCTGGTCCGGATGCAGGTGCTGGTGGCCGAGGGTGAGCCGCTGCCCGCGCGTCAGCACCGTGCCGCCACGCGTGGCCACGCGATCGAGGTGCGGCTCTGCGCCGAGGAGCCGGCGCGGGGTTGGCGGCCCGCCACCGGCACCCTGCACCGCTTTCACGTGCCGGGCGTGAACCGGGAGTTCGGCGGGATCCAGCCGGCGGGCCTGCGACTCGACTCCGGCGTGCTGGCCGGCTCGGTGGTGGGCGTGCACTACGACTCGCTGCTGGCCAAGGTGATCGCCGTGGCCCCGACCCGGTCCGAGGCCGTCCGCGCGCTCGCGGGCGCGCTGGCGCGGGCCGAGATCCACGGCGTCGCCACCAACCGGGACCTGCTGGTCCGGGTGCTGCGCAGCCCGGAGTTCGCGGCCGGCGAGATCGACACCGGCTTCCTGGACCGCCACCCGGAGGTCTTCGCGCCGCTGCTCCCCGCCGACCAGCTCCCGGTCACCGCGCTCGCCGCCGCGTTGGCCAACGCCGCACACCGCCGATCGACCGCGCCGGTGCTCGCCGGTCTCCCCTCCGGCTGGCGCAACGTGCCGGCCGTCGGACAGGTCACCCGGTTCACCGGTCCGGACGGCGAGATCGAGGTCCGCTACCGGCTGGACCGCACCGGCGGCCTGGTCGAGTGGTCCGCCGAACGCGACACCGACGAGCGCGCCGCCGGCCCGTCCACCGTCGAGCTGGTCGAGGCCACCGGAGACCGCGTGGTCCTCGACTTCGACGGGGTGCGGCGGTCGTACCGCGTACACCGGGTGGGGTCGGAGGTCTTCGTGGACGGCCCGGACGGGGCGGCGAGCCTGGCCGAGCTGCCGCGTCTGCCCCTGCCGACCGCGGAACTGGCCGCCGGGTCGCTGCTCGCGCCCCTGCCCGGCGCGGTGACCCGGGTGCACGTCGAGGTCGGCCAGCGCGTCGCGGCCGGCGACCTCCTGCTCACCCTCGAAGCGATGAAGCTGGAACATCCCGTGCTCGCCCCGACCGACGGCGTGGTCGCCGAGCTGCCGGTGTCCGCCGGCGGTCAGGTACGCACGGGCGCCGTGCTGGCCGTTATCGGAAAGGACCACTGATGACCTTCGACCTCACTTCCGAACAGGACCAGTTGCGCGACGCGGTACGGGCGCTCGGCCGCCGGTACGGGCACGGCTACTTCGTCGAGAAGGCGAAGGCCGGCGAGCACACCACCGAGCTGTGGGCCGAGGCGGGCCGGCTCGGCTACCTGGGGGTCAACATCCCCACCGAGTACGGCGGCGGGGGCGGCGGCATCACCGAGCTGGCCATCGTCTGCGAGGAGTTGGCGGCGGCCGGCTGCCCGCTGCTGCTGTTGGTGGTGTCCCCCGCCATCGCGGCCACCGTGATCGCCCGACACGGCACCGAGGATCAGCGCAAACGGCACCTGCCCGGTCTCGCCGACGGCTCGGCGAAGATCGTCTTCGCGATCACCGAGCCGGAGGCCGGATCCAACTTCCACCGCCTCGGCACGGTGGCCCGCCGAGACGGCGACGACTGGGTGCTCAACGGCCGCAAGTGCTACATCTCCGGGGTCGACGAGGCGGGTCACGTGCTCGTCGTCGCGAGGACGGAGGACTCCGCCACCGGCAAGCTCAAGCCCGCGCTCTTCATCGTGCCGACCGACGCGGCCGGGCTGACCCGGTCCAAGCTGGACATGGAGATCGTGTCTCCGGAGAACCAGTTCCTGCTCTACCTGGACGACGTGCGGGTGCCCGCCGAAGCGCTGGTCGGCGAGTCCCTCGACGCCGGGCTGCCGGCCCTGTTCAGTGGGCTCAACCCCGAGCGGATCACGGTGGCCGCGATGGGTGCCGGCACCGGCCGGTACGCCATCGAGCGCGCCAGCGAGTACACCGCCACCCGCAAGGTCTGGGGTGGCCGGAGCATCGGCTCGCACCAGGGGGTGTCGCATCCGCTGGCGCACGCGGCCGTGCAGGTGGAGCTGGCCCGCCTGATGATCCAGAAGGCGGCCACGCTGTACGACGCCGGCCGTGACCTGGAGGCCGGGGTAGCCGGCAACATGGCCAAGTACGCGGCCGGCGAGGCCGCCGCGCTCGCCGTGGACACCGCCGTGCAGGCCCTCGGCGGCGCCGGCATGACCACCGAGTACGGGGTGGCGACGCTGTTGGGCGCGGTGCGGGCGGGTCGGATAGCCCCGGTCAGCCGGGAGATGATCCTCAACTTCGTCGCCCAGCACGTCCTGGGTCAGGAGAAGTCCTACTGAGGCGAGGTGGTCAGGCCGGGGGCGCGGCAGGCGGCGTCGATGCGGTGCACCGGGCGGACGCGGCGGCCCAGCCCCTCCAGCAGCGAGTCCTCGACGTGGAAGTCATGGATGCGCAGCCGGTGCCGGGGCAACTCCTCCTCGCTCGGGCAGAGCACCTGCGCCCGGACGAGGCCGACGGGCACGTACCGGACCCCACCCCGTTCCTGCAGGATCACCATGTTGACGTCGTCGGTGGTCACCACGTGCCCTCGTACGTCCTCGGTCGGGCCGTTCTCGGCGCCCACGGTGGTGACGGTGAGCGGCAGGACCGGTGTGCTGATCACCGGCAGCGCGGCCCAGAGCAGCATGACCAGCACCGCCATCTCGGTCACCGACGCCAGCGGACGGATGACCACGCCGGGCAGCGGCCCGGCGATGAACAGCGCCAGCACCGGCGGGACCGTCAGCAGCGCCAGCACCAGCAGGTCACCCTCCGCGCCGGCGGCGCGCAGCGTGGGCACCATCAGCCACCCGTACCCGGCGAACAGCGCGATGATCGCCAGGAACCGGGGTACGACCCATTCGTGCAACCGCTCCGGCCGGAGCTGGAACGCGGCCGCGAACGCCGGCAGCAGCAGCGGCAGGTAGAGCAGCGGCCAGGTGAGTAGGGCGAGCAGAAAGCTGGCAAGCACGAACCAGGCCGGGGTGAGGTCCGCCCAGCGGGCGAAGAGTGGACGACGTCGGGTGCCGGGTGGCAGGCGCTCCACGCTCACCGCCAGCACCGCGCCGAGCGCGAAGACGGCGACCAGCCCGGTCGAGAGCAGTCGGGCCGCGGTGGTGAGGAAACCCGCGAGCAGGTTCACCGTCCCGACGTTGGCGACCAGCAACAGGGTGGTCTGCAGCTCGCCGCCCGCCTCCACGCCAAGCCGGAGCACCGAGAAGATCGCCGGCACGCCCACGACCGCGGTCCAGAACGACTGGCTGGCCCGCGCCCGCCGCTCCGCCGGGTCCCACCGCACCGGCACGGCGTCGGCGGCCTGCTCCGTCTCGACGGCGGATGCGGCGCGCGGACCGTCGTCGACGCCCCGATCGAGGTGATCCGTCGGTACGGACGCGCGTGGCGTCGGCACCGGGCCGTCGGCGCCCGCGTCACCCGTCGCCGTCCGCGCCGCGCTCACCGCCGGGGCGCCTTGTCGTCGAAGTCGACGAGCTTCGGTACCTCCAGCGGTTGCGGCTGACGCTTCTCGGCCTTCAGCCACGGACCCAGGGTCCGGTTGTACGCGGTCTGCCAGGGGCTCGCCTCCCCGTCGCGGCCCTGCTCATAGCTCTTCTGTAGGAAGAACGCGACCAGGTCACGCAGTGCCGGGTCGCCGATCGGCACGCCGATGCCCAACAGCTCGCTTGTGCCGAAGGGCAGGTCGACGATCTCGAACTCCTTCGGGTACGTGGCGAGGAAGCCCGCGAGGATCGTCTCGTCCGAGCTGACCGCGTCGTACCGGCCGGCCCGGATGCCGTCCACGCAGTCCCAGACGTCCTTCACCACCAACGCCTTGACCTGGCGCTTCTCCAACTCGACCTCGGTGGTCGAGCCACCGCTGGTGCAGATCTTGTACTTCGGGTTCCGCAGGTCCTCGATGGTGCGGATCTCGTCCTTGAGCCGGACCGGCACCAGTACCTCCTGGGTGGTGACGAAGTACGGTCCGGCGAAGCTGACCCACTTCTTGCGCTCCTCGGTGATCGAGAAGCTGGACACCACCAGGTCGACGGTGCCGCCCTGCAGGTACGGAATCCGGTCCTCGGTGGCCACCGACACGAACTCCAACTGCTGCTCACCCTGGTAGCCGAGGGAGGCGGCGATGTACCGGCCGATCTCGACGTCGAAGCCGATGTGCTGGCCGTTACGAAGGTCGCCCATCAGCGGCTCATTGGTGGCGACGCCGATACGCAGCTTGGACTGGCCGTAGATGTGCGACTCGCGCATCTTCTCCTGCACGGACGGCAGGTCGGGCTCCTTGCGGCTGTCGCATCCGGCAGCGGCGGCCAGGGTGAGGGTCAGGGCGACCGCCAGCGTCGTCGCGACCGAGCGGAGCCGGGACCGGGGCATGCGTACGTTCATGGGCGACCTCGCTGACGGACCAGCCTGCGGAACACCGAGAGTAGCGAGACGAGTCCACTGCGTACGCGTGCCGTTCGGTCAGGTTGCCCCAACCGTTCGATCGACGCCGATCGGCGTGGCGGATCGGCTATGCGGTTGACAGCGAGCCGGGTCACGACATGCTGGAAGGGTGAATCGACTCTCCAGGATCGATGCGCGGATGGTGGCGGCGGTCACGGCGCCGGGTGCCCTCGCGCTGCTGATCCTGCTGGTCGTCCTGCGCCGGCAGGATCTCGTCGGGGTCGTTCTCGCGCTGTTGTGCGTGCTGCTGGCGACGGTTGCCACGGTCGCCGTGTCGGCCGCCCGCCAGCGCGACGAACCGGAGCCGGTGGAACAGCCACACCCCGCCACCCCACCGGATCTGATGCCGTACGGCATCGACGCGGACACCCTCGACGCCCTGGACAGCCGGGACGCGTTGCGGGTGGTGCGGGAACGGGGACGGGCGCGCGGCGGGTTCAGCGACCGGTGAGAGTGGGGGCGGTGAGCGCGTCGACGCCCCGGCCGGCCAGGCAGCGGTAGACCCGGTCGATGTTGCCGTCGACGGGCGGTAACACCTCCAGGTGCCAGCCGGCCGGCTCGGTGATCTCGGTGGTCAGTCGGAACGTCGTGGCGCTGCACACCTGTCGTACCTGCTCGGCGGCGACCACCGCGTCGTGGTCCGCGCCCACCAGCGGCACCGGCAGGATGCCCTCGGCGTACGCCTCCCAGGTGTGCCGGCCGTCGCAGGGGACCCGCGCCGCCTCCGCGTGTTCGCCACGGATGCGCACCGGGCCGAAGCACTCCAGTTCGGGCAGACAGCGGGCGCCACTGGGCAGTGCGGTCGGCACGCCGGCACAACCGGGCAGTGGTCCGGTCGCCGGGGCCGCGACCCGGGTCACCGAGGGAGACGGGCTGGGCGACCCGTCACTGCTGGCGACCCAGGCGCCGGTGGTGGCCGAGGCGGCGAGCGCCAGCACACCGGCGCCGCCGAGGAACCAGCGTCGCCGCCAGCGCCGGCCGCCGGTTACGCCGGGGCGGGTCTCCTCGACCGGTGGACGGGGACCGGGCTGGCCCGTGCCGTACAGGCCGGACCTCGGCGAGCCACCGCCGATCGAGGCGCCGCCGCTGATGGGGGCGCCACTCACCGGGGCGGCCGGCCCGCCGAACGGCAGGGTGGCGAGCAGGTCGTGCAGTTCGAGGGCGGACGGCCGCTCGCCCGGATCGTTGGCCATGCCGAGCCGCAGCACGTCGATCAGCTCGTCCGGCACGCCGGGCAGGGCGGGGATCGGCTGGTTGAACATCTCCAGCACGGTCACCAGACTTGGGTTGCGCTCGGACTGCCAACGCGGCGGTCGGCCGTGCATCACCGCGTAGAGGGTGGCGCAGAGCGCGTACACGTCGACGGCCGGCGATGGCGGGCTGTGGCTGAACATCTCCGGTGGCGCGTACGCCGGGGTGAGCACCTCCAGGGTGACCGAGGCGTCCCGGGCCTCGGCCAGCACGGCCAGCCCGAAGTCGGCAAGCACCGCCGAGTTGAAGTGCGAGTAGAGGATGTTCGCGGGCTTGACGTCCCGGTGCAGCACCCCGGCGCCGTGCGAGTGGGCCAACGCGTCGGCGATCTTGATGCCGAGGTCGCGGGCCTCCACCGGGCCGAGCGGCGAGTTGCGCATCCGCTCGGCGTACGACCCGTCGCAGAGTTCCATGATCAGGTACGGGTGCTGGTCGACGGTGACGCCGACGTCGAAGAGGTCCACGACGTGCGGGTGCGACGACATCCGTCCGGCCGCCCGCGCCTCGCGCAAGAAACGGGCCTGGTCGCGTTCGCTGTCCAGCGTGCGATTCTCGACCTTGACGGCGACCTCGCGGTCGACGGAGATCTGGGTGGCCTGGTAGACGGTGGCGTAACCACCTCGGGCAAAGACCCGCAAATCAGTCAGACCGGGCACGATCGGCACCGGCAGGCCGCCGGTCGGGGTGTCGGTCACCGCTCGAAAATACCCAACCCTGCCGGTGGCTCAGCGCGCCGCGTCCGCCGAAGCGGCCGGCGCTGGAGCGGCAGAGGCGAGCGGCGCGCCCCGGCGAGCGTCCACCCGCAGGCCGACCGCGGTGGCGACCGCACCGAGCCCTTCCCACGCGGCCACGCCGAAGAACCTGTCGGGAGCGATGTCGGCCAGCACGGCGATGGTGAACACCGTGAAGGTGACCAACCGGAACACCACCGTGAACCGGTAGAACGACCGCCACTCGGTGACCGTCGCGAGCAGGTAGTAGACGCCCATGTTGAACGAGGCCATCGAGGACGCCAGCAGGAAGGTGCCGGTGTAGTCGCCGGCGGAACGGGTCGCCGGCACCTCGAAGCCGAGCATGCGCAGCTGCGCCTCCGGCCAGAGCAGTCCGACGGCGCCCATCACGAGCGCCAGGACGCCGAAGACCGCGATGGTCCAGCCGGCGACGGAACGCGGCAGCTTCATGGTGGGCCTCCCCCAGGCACGGCGACGGTCACCACTGTGGAGCACCGCGCGGTGGTGACACGCTAGCCGCTCCCCGGTACAACCACATCCCCAGAACCGCCAAAACCAACCGAACCCCACCCGCCTTCGGGCGACGATCATGAAGTTATCGCGTCGACACACCGGTGTCGCTGGCAACAACTTCATGATCACCAGGCGGGGGGTTCGTGGGGGTCAGGCGTTCCTGGAGGGCTTTGGCCGCCCGCCGTTCGCTGCGCTGTTCCGTCGCGTACGCCAGGCGGACCGCCTCGTCGGCGCAGGACCGGGCCTCGGCCGGGTGACCGCAGGCCGCCAACGCCTCGGCGAGCACGCTCGCCGCGATCACCTGACTGCGTACGTCCTCGGCGGGTGCGGCGACCGCCCGTCGGGCCCAGTCCAGCGCCTGCTCCCGCTGACCGTGGGCGAGCAGCGCCGACGCGTACCGGGCCATGGTCTGGCGGCGGGACAGGAGCAGGGAGGGCGTGGTGGCGGCGGCCGTCGCCACGGGGGCGAGCAGCCCGACCGCGGTCGCCGGATCGCCGGCCGCCAGTCGGGCGGTGGCCAGCAGCACCCGGGGCGCGACCTGCGCCGGCGCCTGCGGGTTGTGCGGCTCGACGGCCGTCAACACCGCCCGGGCGGCCTGCTCGGCGGTCTCGTGGTCGCCCATGTCCAGCGCCACCGAGCCGCGCAGCGTGCCGGCCATTCCGGTGAGCAGCGGGTGGGAGGTCTGTTCGGCGTACACCAGGGCGTCGCTGAGCAGGTCGGCCGCGTGTTCCGGCTCGCCCAGCCCGCGCGCCACGACGGCCCGGACCACCAGCGCGAACCCGCGCCCCCAGTCGTCGGAGGCGGCGGCGAACTCGCGGTACGCGCGGCGGGCCTCCCGGTCCGCCTCGGCCAGGTCGCCCAGCTCCGCGGTGGCGAACGCGGCGACCGCGCGCAGCGTACCCACCGCCCACGCCTCGCCCACCCGCTCGCCGAAGGGCAGGAAGACCTGCGCCAGGCGGCACGCCTCCCGCAGCCGACCGGCGAGCAGCCGGGCGAAGGCGGTGGTGCCCCGCAGCCACGCCCGACCGTACGGGTCCTTCAGCTCGGCGAAGAGCCGTGCGGCCCGACCGAGCACGGCGTCGGTGCCGGCGAAGTCACCCCGGGTGGTGGTCACCCACGCCAGGTTCTGTAGCGACCAGGCCTGCCCTCGTCGATCCTGCGCGGCGAGGCTGACCTGGTACGCGGCGGCCAGCCGACTGCTCGCCTGGCTCAGCCGACCGGCCACGAAGTCGCCCATGCCGAGCCGGCGCATGGCGGACGCGCGCAGCGTGGGCAGCCCTTCGGCGGTGGCCACCTGCAACGCCTCCTGCCAGGCGGCCTCCGCCCGGCCCTGCTCACCGAGGGTCTGCTGGGCCTGCCCGGCGAGCAGTAGAGCACTGGCCCGGGTGGCGTCGTCCCCCGCGTTCGCGGCGATCTTCTCGGCGAAGGCGAGCGCGTCCACCACCCGACCGATCTGCAACAGCGCGCGGGCGTGCGCCACCCGGTCGGTCGCCGGCACCCCGTCGCGGGCCAGTTCGCTGGCGCGTTCGGCGTACTCGACGGCGAGGGCGGGCTCCCCGGCGGAAAGCGAGCGGCGGGCGGCCCGGCCGAGTGCGGCGATCCCGAGCGGGACCACGGCGCGGGCCGGCGCGTCCGGTCGCAGTTTCACCGCGTCGGCGAGCGTGGCCGCCCGCTGCACGTGTGCGGCGACGAAGTCGTCGCGGGCCTCCTCCGAGAAGCCGCCCGCGGTGACACCCTCGGCCGGCGCGGCCCAGCGGGCCAACGCGGCGTGCCGCTCGGCCAACTCCGCCTTGCTCACCCCGGCGTACGCCGCCTCCCGCATGAGCGGGGTGGCGAACGCGTACCCGGAGCGGGTGCGGTGCAGCATGCGGCGTTGCAGCAGCTCCTCGACGGCCCGGTCGAACTCGACGGCGACCACCGCCGACGGTCTGCCGTCCCGGCCGGCCCGCTGCTCGCGGAGAGCTTCCAACGCACCGGTCGGCACGGTGTCGCCGACGACTGCGGCGTCGCGCAGCACGGAACGGGCGTCCGGGGGCAGCGCGTCGATCCGGGCGGCGAGGACGGCCGCGAGGTCGCGGGAGAGCAGCCGGCTGCCCAGCGAGCCGGGTACCAACCGCCAGCCGGACGAGTCCTGGTCCCGCGTGTTGGCGGCGGTGGTCAGCGCGCCGCGCTCGATCAGCAGGGTGACCAACTCGGCCAGGTAGAACGGGTTGCCCTGGGCGGTGGCGAGCAGCCGGTCGGCGTCGGCCGGCGGCAACTTCCCGCCGCCGAGATAACTGGTGAGCAGGCGGGCCGCGTCGGCGCCCCGCAGCGGCGGCAGGGAGTGCACCTCGGCGTCCGCGACCCGGGTCAACGCACCGGCGGTACGGACCAGCTCGGGGCGGCCGAGCAGCAGGACGAGCACCGGGCCGGTGAGTCGGGAGAGGGTCGACCCGAGGGCGCTGATGGTCTCGGCGGTCGCGTCGTGCAGGTCGTCCACCACGATCACCAGCGGCGCTTCCGAGGCGAGCCCACTGAGCAGGTCGGCCACGGCGTTCGGCACCGCCTCGGCGTCGGCGGCCGCCGCACCCGCGGCGCCCCACTCGCCGTTGTCGGTGCCGGCGTGCGCGGGCAGTTCGGCGTAGCCGAGCAGGGCGAGCAGTTGGTCGTTGGCGATCGGAGCCGTCTCACCCGAGCGGGCGAGACGCTGGCCGAGTCGGCGTAGCCGCTCCTCCACGGCCGGCCGGGTCAGCGCGGTGGCCGCGTCGCTGGGGAGACCGACGGCGGCCCGGACCAGGTCGGCCAGGGGCGCGAGCCGACGCCGCTCGCCGAAGGCGGCACAGCGCACCGACAGCACCCGAGCGCCGGTGTGCGCCGCGTACCGGCCGGCGCCCACGTCGTACCCGGCCGCGAGGCGCTCCACCTCGGCGGCGAACCGGGACTTGCCGATGCCCGCCTCGGCGGTCATCAGCAGCACCCGCGGATCACCCTGGTCGATCACCTCGGCGAGTCGGCCGGCGACCCGCCCGATCTCGGTCTCCCGGCCCACGTATGGTGCCTCGTCGCCGAGACCCGAGCGGGTGCCCGGCGCGTCCAACAGGCCCAGCAGCTCGTACGCCTCGACCGGTTCCCGCTTGCCCTTGAGCCGCAGCGGGCGCAGCGCCCGCCAGGAGGCGACGTGCCGGGTGGCGGCGGCGGTGCGCCCGCCGGCGTAGACCGCGCCGACGGCGGCGGCGTCGGCCAGCCGGGCGGCGGTGTTCACCGTGTCGCCGATGACCGTGTACTCGATGGCGGCCTGGATGCCCGCGATGACGTCGCCCGTGTTCAGGCCGACGCGCAGACCGAGCGGCGCGCCGCCGCCCCGCTCGTCGTCGAGCACCCGGCGCACCGCCCGCTGCATCGACAGGGCGGCCCGGACGGCCCGCTCGGCGTCGTCCTCGTGCGCCACCGGGGCCCCGAAGACCGCCATGATCCCGTCGCCGGTCAGCTTGTCGACGTGCCCGCCGAAGGTCTTGACGGCACCGGCCAGGGCGGCGAGCACGCGGTCGGTGACCGCGCCGACGCGTTCCGGGTCGAGGTCCTCCGACCAGGAGGTGAATTCGGAGAGGTCACCGAAGAGAACGGTGACGACCCGGCGCTCGGCCGCCGGCAACGTGGCGGCCGCCGGTAGCGCGGCGCCGCAGTTGTGGCAGAACCGTGCGCCGGGGACGGCTACGGTTCCGCACACCGGGCAGGTCACGTGTGCTCCAACCCACTGACCCCCGGCGCGGATTCCCCGCTGTCGACGCCCAGATACTCCAGCTGGGCACGGACCGACCATTCCGCCGCCCACCAGAGCGAGCGGTCCACGTCCGCGTAGACCGCCGCGACCACGTCGGCGGGCGTCCGAGCGCCGGCGTCGACCGCCGACCGGACCTGGTCGAGCCGGGCCCGCCGGTGGGCGAGGTAGAACTCGGCGGCGGCGGCGCAGTCGGCCAGCGCCGGGCCGTGGCCCGGCAGCGCCGCGATCCCGGTGTACGCGGACAGCAGCTCCAGGCTGCCCAGGTAGTCGCCGAGGTTCCCGTCCGGGTGGGCGACCACGGTCGTGCCCCGCCCGAGGATGGTGTCACCGGTGAGCACCACCCGCTCGTCGTCGTGCTCGACGAGGAAGCAGACCGAGTCGGCGGTGTGCCCGGGGGTGTTCAGCAGGCGGATCTCCAGCCCGAAGCCGCCGAGGTGCTCGCCCGGCTCGGTCAGCGGCTCGCCGCCGATCGTGTGCGCCGGGTCGGCGGCCAGGACGTGCACGCCGCCGAGCAGCTTGCTCAGCCGGACGGAGCCCTCGGTGTGGTCGGGGTGGCCGTGGGTGATCAGGACCAGCCCGATCGGGCCGTGCTCGGCGATCCGGGTCAGGTGCCCCTCGTCGGCCGGCCCCGGATCGATCACCACTGCCGGCTCATCCGGAGCCGCGCGCAGCACCCAGGTGTTGGTCCCGTCGAGGGTCATCGGCCCCGGGTTTGGCGCGCGAAGCAGCGAAACCCACGCCGGCAGTTTGTCGGCCAATGCCGCCACGGCCCCCGTCACGTGCCCGCTCATGGCTGCGATCGTACGACCCCGCCCGACACTCCCCGCGATCTTGCACTTCCTGCTGTTACTTCATGCCTGTTCACGGCATTCGTCGGGACAGGAAGTGCAAGATCGCGGTGGGGTCAGGCGACCTCGACGATCAGTTCGATCTCCACCGGGGCGTCCAGGGGGAGTTCGGCCACGCCCACCGCGCTTCGCGCGTGACGGCCGGCCTCGCCGAAGACGGTGCCGAACAGGTCGGAGGCACCGTTGATCACGGCGGGCTGGCCGATGAACCCGGGGGCCGAGGCCACGAAGCCGGTCACCTTGACCACCTTGACCACGTTCTCCAGGCCGACCAGCGAGTCGACCGCCGCCAGCGCGTTGAGCGCGCACCGCTGGGCGAGATCCTTGGCCTGCTCGGCGGAGATCCCCGCACCGACCTTGCCGGTCGCCAGGAGCTTGCCCTCGGCGATGGGCAACTGGCCCGAGACGTACACGTGCTGCCCGGACTGCACGGCCGGCACGTAGCTGGCCACCGGCGGCACCACGTCGGGCAGTTCGAGACCCAGCTCGGCGAGCTTCGCGTGGGGACCGTTGCTCATCGCGTCACCTCGTCGTTCGCGATCGCGCAGCGTCGCCACGCCGGAGTACCGGCGCTCACGCCTTGGGCCGCTTCAGGTACGCCACGAGCTGGTCCGGGTTCGGGCCGGGGACCACGGCGACCAGTTCCCACCCGTCCTCACCCCAGTTGTCGAGGATCTGCTTGGTCGCGTGGACCAGCAGAGGGACCGTGGAGTATTCCCACTTCTGCATCGCTGGAGGGCTCCCTCGTGGTGCGGACTTCGTCGAGGCACAGCCTACGGTCCGCTGGCCGGGCGGGGCGCGGGACGTTGCTCCGGCGTGGCCGGCAGCTCTCCACAGGGCCCCTCGTGCCCGTATCCCTGCGGGCAACGCGAGCGGTCGGGCAGCAACAGGTCGCAGAAGACCCGGTGCCGGTTGTTCTGGTCGTCCGCGTTGGACACGGTCGTCTCGCCCGCGTCCAGTTCCGGCAGGAAGCCCAGCGACACCGCGACCCGCCCGGCCAGCGTGGTCGCCGCCGCCAGATCGGGCACCCGGATCGGCAGATGGATGACGAAGCCCGGCTCGTCGTCGTCCCGCAACCGCTCGACCGGCCGGTTCGACGCTCGGGCGATCTCCGGCGGCTCCGAAACCCGGCGGTACGACCGCTCGTTGATGGGCAGGTTGCCAACCAGCCCGCCGGCCACCTCACCCGTGGACCCGAGCCGCCGTTGCCGGTCGTTCGTCGGGAACTGGGTGCGAGGGATGTTGTCCGCGTCGCGCATGAACTGCCTCCGGTCGTACCTCTCGGATCACGCTTCCGGTCGGGTTCAACCAACCGTTCCGGTCCCCCGCACCGGGACGAAGGTAGGTCCACGGGGGCGGTCCCGCCAACAGGACGCGCACGATCAGTCACCCAGAGTCACATATGTGACAGACCGGAGGCAGGAATCCCGACTGCGTCGGATGTCACCATCGGCTTCTCCGGGTCGAGAAGTGACGTACGGCGCGGTAGGGGCGACACCGAACCGGCGGCCGGCCGCTACCCTCTCGGTCGGACGGTCGCGCAGCGCCCGGCCGCCCGCTCGATCTCGCTCGGCGCCCGGGGTGGCGGCCGGGCGCCGCACCCCCGGGGGAACGAGATGACCCAACCGCCCAGCGGCGACCAGGCCGGCCCGCGCGCTCTTCCGCCGTCCCACCCGGACCCCACCGGCCAGCCCCAGGCAGCGGCCAGCCCCGGGCAGTCCGACCCGACGACCTCCACCGGTGAGCCCGGCGCGCCGGCGACGCCGGACCAGCCCGTCATCCCGGCCCAGCCCGGCCCGTCGGCGCAGCCCGCCCAGCCCGCTGGGGCCAGCCAGCCGGCGCTCCCCGATCAGAGCGCCGGGTCCGGTCAATCCACCCCCGGTGGGCAACTCGCCCTCCCCGGCCAGCCCGCCTCTGGTCAGCCCATCTCCGGCCAGCCCATCTCCGGCCAGCCCGTCCCCGGCCAGCCCATCTCTGGTCAGCCCGCCTCTTCTGGTCAGCTCGGGGCCGGGGCGTTTCCCGCGCAGCCGGGAGCGCCGGCCACCCCCGCCCCGCCCGGTGGCGTCCCGCCGACCGGGGGCCCGGCCGACCCATCGGCGCTGCCCGTCTCCCCGGGCGCGATTCCGCCGCCCCCGCCCGGCTACCCGCCGTACGCCGGCGGCGCCGAGCCGAAGAAGAAGCGCGGTCTGCTGATCGCGGCCATCGCGCTGGCCGTGATCATGGTGCTCTGCGTGGGCGGTGGCGTCGTGACGTTCCTGACCCTGCGTAACGCCGAGTCCGGTGAGGGCGCGAAGGAGCCGGCGGTCGCCGTCGACGAGTTCCTCACCGCCGTCTACAAGGATCGGGACGCCGGCAAGGCCGCCGACCACGTCTGTGCCGCCTCGCGCGACGACAAGAAGATCGCCGCCAAGGTGGCCGAGGTGGAGAAGTACGCCGCCACGTACCAGAACCCCCGGTTCAAGTGGACCACCCCGAAGGTCGACAACCAGACCGGCGACCGGGCCACCGTCTCCACCCGGATCACCATGACGACGGCCGACGAGAAGGTGGCCGACCAGGACCTGCGCTTCACCGTGGTGCAGAAGACGGGTTGGTGGGTCTGCGAGGTCGCGTGACCCGTCGCCCTGGATAGGCTCGACGGGTGCGTGCACCTGAGCGGCCGTCCGACCCGGCCGGTAGCGGATGGTCGGCCCGGCTCCACGTCGTGACCGGCAAGGGCGGCACCGGCAAGACCAGCGTGGCGGCGGCGCTGGCCCTGGCGCTGGCCGCCGGTGGTCGGCGCACCCTGCTGGTGGAGGTGGAGGGCCGACAGGGCATCGCCCAACTCTTCGGCCTCGACCCGCTGCCGTACGAGGAGCGACACCTCGCCGACGCGCCGGACGGCGGCGAGGTGCGCGCGCTCGCGGTGGACGCCGAGGAGGCCCTGCTCGAATACCTCGACATGTTCTACAAGCTGGGCGCGGCGGGGCGGGCGCTGCGCAAGCTGGGGGCCATCGACTTCGCCACCACCATCGCTCCGGGCCTACGGGACGTGCTGCTCACCGGCAAGGTGAAGGAGGCCACGACCCGCACCTCGGGGCAGCGGCGCGCGTACGACGCGGTGGTGCTGGACGCGCCGCCCACCGGTCGGATCGGTCGTTTCCTCAACGTGACGGCCGAGACGGCCCGGCTCGCCAAGGTCGGCCCGATCAAGACCCAGAGCGACGGGGTCTCCGCGCTGCTGCGTTCCCCGATGACGGCCGTGCACGTGGTCACGCTCCTGGAGGAGATGCCGGTGCAGGAGACGGTCGACGCCATCGCCGACCTGACCTCCCTCGGCTTCGGCATCGGGAAGGTGATCGTCAACGGCGCCCGGCCCGCGTTGCCGGCCGGCCCGGCGGTCACCGCGGCGGACCTGCGGCGGGGTCTGGTCGCCGCTGGCCTGCCGGCCGATCAGGACATCGTGGCCGGGTTGCACGACGAGGCACGGGACCAGCTCATCCGGCGCGAACTGGAGGATTCCCTCCGCGCCGACCTGGTGGAGCTGGGGCTGCCGATGGTCGAGCTGCCGTTGCTGCCGGACGGGGTGGACCGCACGGGCCTCGCGACCCTGGCCCAGGCCCTCGTCCACGCCGATTGACTCACACCTGAGCTCAGCACGGGCGCATGGACCGACGCGGCCCGATACGCTCGATTGGTGCCTTCCGAAGACGCGGCGCCGCAGCTGGACGTCGACCAGATCCTCGCCGACCCGGGCGTGCGGATCGTCGTGTGCTGCGGTGCCGGCGGGGTGGGAAAGACGACCACGGCCGCCGCGCTGGCGCTGCGGGCCGCCGAGCAGCACGGCCGCCGCACGGTGGTGCTCACCATCGACCCGGCCCGCCGGCTCGCCCAGTCGCTGGGCCTGACCGAGCTGGACAACACGCCCCGGCAGGTCAAGGGCATCGACGTCGAGGCCAGCGGCGGTGAGCTGCACGCCATGATGCTGGACATGAAGCGCACCTTCGACGACGTGGTGCTCCAGCACACCGACCCGACGAAGGCCGCGGAGATCTTCGCGAACCCGTTCTACCAGGCCATGAGCTCGACATTCGCCGGCACCCAGGAGTACATGGCGATGGAGAAGCTGGGCCAGTTGCACGCGCGCGGCGAGTGGGACCTGATCGTGGTGGACACCCCGCCGTCCCGCTCGGCGCTGGACTTCCTGGACGCGCCGGCCCGACTCTCCCGCTTCCTCGACGGTCGGATGCTGCGCCTGCTGCTGGCGCCGGCGCGCAGTGGCGGGCGGAGCATGTTCAGCCTGGTCACGGCGTCGTTCGGGATGTTCTCGAAGGTGGTGCAGAAGGTTCTCGGCGCGCAGCTGCTCACCGACCTGTCCGGCTTCGTGGCCGCCCTCGACTCGATGTTCGGGGGCTTCCGGCAGCGCGCCGAGCAGACGTACCGGATCCTCCAGGCGGGGGAGACGGCCTTCCTGCTGGTCGCGACGCCGGAGCCGGACGCGGTCCGGGAGGCCGCCTACTTCGCGGGCCGCCTGCGCGAGGAGAAGATGCCGCTCGCCGGCCTGGTGCTCAACCGGGTGCACCGCCCGGTGGTTCCGAAGCTGGACGCCGAGCGGAGTCGCGCCGCCGCGGAGCGGCTGGCCGAGTTGGGCGGCCACGAGGGCACCGCCGACGTGCTGCGGGCGCACGCGGCGCTGGCGCGTCAGGCGGTACGCGAGCAGCAGGTCGCCGCGCGGTTCACCGAGGCGTTCCCGGCGGTGCCGGCGGTGTCGGTGACGGCGCAGCCCGCCGACGTGCACGACGTCGACGGGCTACGGACGATCGGCGCGGCGATCAGCCGGTCGTGAGCGGCGTCAGGTTGCCGCGGTGACCAGGATCTTGTCCTTGCCGGCCTGGTCCTTGCTGTTCTTCTTCATCGCTGCCTCGAACATCTTGCGCCAGCTCGTCACCTGCGGGTGACGACGCAGCAACGCTCGGCGTTCCCGTTCGGTCATACCGCCCCACACACCGAACTCGATCCGGTTGTCCAGCGCGTCGGCCAGGCACTCGTACCGAACTGGGCAGCTCCGGCAGATCCGCTTGGCCACGTTCTGTTCGGCGCCCTGTACGAACAACGCGTCCGGGTCCCCGTTCTGACACGCCGCCAGCGACGGCCAGTCAGTGATCATGCCCATGTGTACTCGTCCCCCCTTGCAGTACCTACCGACCTCGTTGCACGGCAGCCGGCAATTTCCCCCCGGTCGCCCGGCTCGCCTTCCCCAAGGCGGCGCGGACGACATGTGGCGCTGTCGCCGCCATCATCATGCTCTGTAGTCGACCGATTACGCAACGTTGTCGGCGAAATCCATCATTCCGGACACTCCCGGCTTCCCGGGCTCTCGACCGCCGGTTACCCCGCCGAGGTCCACGAAAACGCTGCGCCGCCTCCACCGAACGGAGGAGACTCACGCCGATCACACGCAACCTCGTACCGGGGGTCATGCGTTTAGCACAACGAGGGCAGCGCGCGCAGGAAATGGGGAAAGACGCCCAGGCGCCCCTCGTTCCCTACTCGCGTACCATGCCGAGGTGACCTGGATGCGGAAACGTGACCACAATGTGCTGACCAACGCCGCATCGCTGCTCATATGTGGCCTGTTGGCCGGCGTGGTGGTCGCTGCGGCGGCCTTCCCCGCGGTGGCGATGTCCGGACTGGCCGCGAAGGCCGGCGCCGAGACATTCGGCAACCTGCCAACGGAGCTGACGGTGGCGCGCGCGCCACAGATCAGCTACCTGTTGGCATCGGACGGCAAGACACCGCTTGCGACGATGTACGACGAGAACCGCCGCGACGTGAAGCACGGCGACATCTCGCCGTACATGATCAAGGCCATCATCGCGGCCGAGGACCACGACTTCTACAAGCACAACGGCGTCGACATCAACGGTGTCGCCCGCGCGTTCGTCAACAACCAGAACGAGAGCGCCGGCCGCCAGGGCGCCTCGACGCTGACCATGCAGTACGTCCGGCTGGCGATCGCCTACTCGGCCACCCACCCGGCCGACGTGGTCGCGGCGACCGAGGACACCAGCGCCCGCAAGCTCCGCGAGATGCGCCTCGCCCTGCAGGTCGACAAGGAGTTCTCCAAGGACGAGATCCTGACCCGCTACCTCAACCTCGCCTCGTTCGGCAATGGCGCGTACGGCATCTACGCGGCCAGCCAGGTCTACTTCGGCAAGCCGCCGAGCAAGCTGAAGATCGAGGAAGCGGCGCTGCTGGCCGGCATGGTCAAGGCCCCGACGACGAACGACCCGACCACCAAGAGCGGTTACCCGCTGGCGCTGGACCGTCGTAACTACGTCATCCAGAACATGGTCGATACCAAGGCCATCACCCAGCAGGAGGCCGACGCCGCCAAGGCGGTCAAGCTCAAGGTCCAGGACAAGCGCACCCCGAACGGCTGCGTCGCCACCAACGTCAACGAGTGGGGCTTCTTCTGCGACTACTTCTACCGCTGGTGGATGCAGCAGCCGACGTTCGGCTCGACGCCGTACGACCGTGAGCGCCGGCTCAAGAGCGGCGGCTACACCGTTGTGACGTCGATCGACGTGCAGGCGCAGAAGGGCGCGGACAAGGCGGTCCGCAAGGCCAAGAGCGTGAACAGCAAGGAAGCCGCCATGGTCGCCGTGGTCGAGCCGGGCACCGGCCGGGTGCGGGCGCTGGCGGTCAACCGGCAGTTCAAGCTGGACGATCCGAAGAACCCGAAGAACAAGATCTCGAGCGATCCGGCGAAGAGCAAGCGGGGCATCAAGGGCAACTACCCGGCGACGGTCAACCCGCTGCTCACCGGCGGCGACGGCATCGCCGGCTACCAGGCCGGCTCGACCTTCAAGATCTTCACGATCGTGGCGGCCCTGGAGAAGGGCATCCCGCTCAGCTACTCGATGAACGCGCCGCAGCAGTTCAAGTCGGAGTACATCATCGACAGCAGCAGCCCGGCGGCCTGCCCCGGCACCCACTTCTACTGCCCGACCAACTCCGGCAAGAAGGCCGGTGGCGTGCAGAACATGTGGACCGCGTTCGCCCAGTCGGTCAACACGTACTTCGTGCCGCTGGAGCAGCAGGTCGGCGCGGAGAACGTGGTCGACGTCGCCAAGCGGGCCGGCATCCAGTTCCGGGCCAGCAACGACGCCAAGTTCGCCGCCACCAAGGACGCCGCCCACCAGTGGGGCGCCTTCACCCTGGGCGTCTCCGCCACCACGCCTCTCGACCTGGCCAACGCGTACGCGACCCTCGCGGCGGACGGCAAGTACTGCGAGCCGATCCCGGTGCAGGAGATCCGCGACCCGGAGGGCAAGAAGCTGGACATCGCCAACCCGCGCTGCGAGAAGCGGTTCAGCACCGAGGTGGCCCGCGCCGCCGTCGACGCCGCCCGCTGCCCGGTCGGCGACAACTCCAAGACCAGCAAGTGCGGCAGCAGCCGTACGGCCGCCGTGGTGAAGGGCATCGTCGACGCGCCGGTGGCCGGCAAGTCCGGCACCACCGATTCCGAGAAGACCGCCGCGCTGGTCGCGATGACCAAGCAGTTCGCGGTGGCCGGCATCATGGCCGACCCGGACTGGCCGCAGACGAACGTCAAGATGAAGCACGCCGAGAAGGACGGCATCAACCCGCCGGTGTACGAGACGCTGCGGGACGCCATGAAGAACAAACCGCGCGTCAACTTCGAACCCCCGGGTCAGAAGATCTCCGAGGGTGACCAGCGCAGCATCCCCGACGTGAAGTGCCAGCCGGTCGACACCGCGAAGTCCCGGATCAAGGGCGCGGGCTTCGAGCCGGTCGTCTCCGAAACGAAGGTGGCGTCGTCCTGCCCGGCGGGCACCGCCGCCGGCACCAGCCCGGACGGCCGCACCATCAAGGGCGGCGTGGTCACCATCCAGATCAGCACCGGCGCCGGCGGCACTCCGCCGGACAGCAACAAGCCGGGGCAGCCCGGCAACCCGCCCGGCCGACCCGGTAACCGTCCGGGCGGCTGAGGCCCGGCGACACCTGCGAACGGGCGGGCACCCTCTCTCGGGGGTGCCCGCCCGTTGCGTTGGGTCGAACCGGAGCCGCGTGGCGGATCAGAGGCCGAGCTGTCGCCGTACCTCGGCGGCCACCCGACCCCCCTCGGCCTGGCCGGCCACCGCGGCCTGGGCCGCCTTCATGGCCGGGCCCATCTGGGCCTTTCCGGTGAAGCCGCCTGCGGCGAGCGCCCCCGCGACCAGGTCGGTCAGCTCGGCATCCGAGAGCTGCTTGGGCAGGTAGCGGTCGAGCACCTCGCCCTCGGCGGTCTCCTTGGCGGCCTGCTCGGTGCGGCCCGCGTCGGCGAAGGCGGTGGCCGCCTCCCGGCGCTTCTTGGCCTCCTTGGTCAACACCGCGAGCACCTCGTCGTCGGTGAGCTCGCGCTTGGCCTTGCCGGCCACCTCGGCGGTGCCGACGGCGGCCAGGGCCATCCGCAGCGTGGAGGTCGTCAGCTCGTCGCGCGCCTTGAGCGCGGAACGCATGTCGGCGGTGAGGCGGTCCTTCAGCGTGCTCATGGACGGTCAAACTACCCTGAACGCCATGCGAAAGCGCACACTATTCCGCCTCGCCGCCGGAACCGCAGCGGTTGGAGCGACCACCCTCGCGTACGCGTCGCTCGTCGAGCGCAACCTGTTCACCCTGCGGCGGTACGACGTGCCGATGCTCCCGGCCGACGCGGAGCCGCTGCGCGTGCTGCACCTGTCGGATCTGCACATGATGCCCAACCAGGCCCGCAAACAGCGCTGGGTGGCGTCGCTGGCCGCCCTGGATCCCGACCTGGTGGTGGTGACGGGCGACAACATGGCGCACCCCGGGGCGGTGCCGGGCGTGCTGCGGGCGCTGCAACCGCTGCTGGACTATCCGGGGGCGTTCGTGTTCGGCTCGAACGACTACACCGGCCCGGTGTTGAAGAACCCCTTCAGCTACTTCCTGCCCGACCGGGAGTACACCGAGGGCGTCGAGCTGCCCTACGAGGAGCTACGCCAGGTCTTCACCGGCGCCGGTTGGGCAGACCTGAACAACGCCCGGACGAGCCTCAAGGCCGGCGGTCGCGAGCTGGACCTCGTCGGCGTCGACGACCCGCACATCGACCGGGACGACTACCCGGCCGTGTCGGGTCGGGTGGCGTCCTCCGCCGACCTGTCCATTGCCGTGACGCACTCCCCCGAGCCGCGAGTGCTCGACCAGATGGCCGCCGACGGCTTCGGCCTCCTGCTGGCCGGGCACACCCACGGCGGGCAGGTCTGCGTCCCGGGGTACGGAGCGTTGGTCACCAACTGCGGCCTGCCCCGCTCGATGGCGCGCGGGCTGCACCGATGGCCCGGCTCGGACTCGTGGCTGCACGTCTCCGCCGGCCTCGGCACCCACCCGACGGCCCCGGTCCGCTTCGCCTGCCCACCGGAGGCGAGCATCCTGACCCTCATCCCCCGCTAGCTTGATCGACCTCGACGTTGATCCACTCGACTTACCGCAAACCGGCCCATCCAGCCGGACCGGACACCGCGCTTTCACGGACGGCGAGTCGATCATCCCGGTCGGGCTCAGGCGGCGGGGGTACCGAGTTTGACCATCGGAGCGGGTGGGCTACTATTTGTCGGCACGCCTCGGGGTGTGGCGCAGCTTGGTAGCGCGCTTCGTTCGGGACGAAGAGGTCGTCGGTTCGAATCCGGCCACCCCGACCAGAGGTAAGAGGGCACATCCGATCGATCGGATGTGCCCTCTGCGTATGTCGTCAGGCCGCGACCTATCGACGTATCAACGCCTCGATACCCCGCAGTCGTTCGGCCAGTTCCGCTGCCGCCGACTGCGCGGACGCCAATGGCGGACCGAGTTGGGCGAGCTTTTGCACGTCCCGCAGCACCCGGGACTTCTGAATCGGCCGGTCCCGCGTCAGTTCCCGGACAAGGCCGTGCAGGAAGGCCATGTCGAGGTCACCCAATGTGAGTTGGTCGAAGGCGGCGGCCGTCCGATCGACCAGTTCGTGTGTCTCGGTCAACATCTGGTCGGCCAGCCCTGGCCTCCGCGCGGCCGGCAGAGCGGTCAGGGCGGTCCCGGCCGTCGCCCAGGCGTCCCGCAGGCCGGACACGGTTGCCGGCAGGTGCCCGAGGACCACCGAGTAGAGCGGCCACGTGGCGGCGAGCAGTTGCAACTGCCCGGCCAGCGCCGTCGCGTGATCGGGCACGAACGGCAGCATCTGAGCCCCGAGGATCACGTGTTGGAGATTGACGTCGTGCATGCCCTGCACGGCAGGGCCCGCCGCCGGTGCGGTGGCGGTGAGCGCCTCGGCGTACTCACGGGCCTCCCGTACGGCCTCGATCAGCTCCTCGCTGGCCAACCACTCCTGCCGGTACGACTCCTCACCGGCGACCAACTGTTGGATCACGACCAGCGCGATTGGCAACCCGAGTGCGGCGGTCGCCAACGACGAGGCGACGTTCGTCAGGAACGGCCGGTCGGACCAGAAGCCCTCCCGATCCCCGAGCCATCCCGCTGCCAGCACCACCACGCCGACAGCCCAGGACACGAGCGCGAGCAACCGGACCGTTGGGCTGGCCGCCCGCCACGAGATCGGGATTCGGTTCTGTCGAGGTCGCACGCCCACCCCTGACGGAAACTGTGGTCGTCAGACGGCCGGAGCGTACGGCCAGCACCGTGACCGACAGCGCCCCGAGTCGGGAGACGGACACCGTCAGTCGTGTCGCTCGGTGCGCTCGATCTCGCTGAACGCGGCGGCCAGGTAGTCGGCCAGCGGCGCACCCGTCACCGCCAACAGATCGGCCACGAGCAGCGGAGCATGCCGCGCCAGGGCGGACGCGCCGGGAGGCGAGTCGTCGCCCTCGGGGTCGTACACCCCCAACGCGCCAGCCAACAGTACGAGCACCACGTGCGGGTCCACATCCGAACGCCAGCGCGCCGCGTCCTGCACGCAGCGTGCCAGAACCTGGCGGATGTCGTCGCCGTCCAAGCCGTCCGGGTGGCTCTCCTCCAGCAGGAGCCGGACCACCGTGCCGAGCACCAGCCCGGACCGCTCGTCGGCCGCCAGGTCGTCCACCGTCTCGTCGTACGCCTGGCCGTCGCGGGCCTGGGCGGCGGCGACGGCTGCCGTGGCGGTCACCGCGATGGCGCGGGCGGACGCGGGCAGGTGTCGCCAGGTGCCGGTCATCGGGCCAGCATCGCAGACCGGGCCGACACCGGCGGACGTCGTGGCATTGGTCACGCCGCGCCGGGGCAGCGCGATGTTGGTCCAAAACGGTTCGCGTGCGTCACACCCACCGAACAGAATGCCGGACATGTTGCGCCGCGCCCTGCCTCGCCGTCCAGAAGCCCGCCGTATGCTCCTCGGCACCCTGCTGTCGGCGATCGGGCGTGGCCTGACCCTGCCGTTCCTGTTCATCTACCTGACCGACGTGCGAGGGCTCACCGACACCCGCGCCGGACTGGTGATCGGCTGGTACGGCGTCGTCACCCTGGCGCTGTCACCGCTGGGCGGGACGCTGATCGACCGGATCGGGGCGCGCCGGGTGGTGGTGCCGTGCCTGGTGATCGAGGCGATCGGCACCGGTTCGCTGGCGCTGGTCCACTCGACCGGCTCGGCCCTGCTCGTGATGACGGTGATCGCCATCGGCAGCTCGGCGATCTGGTCCGGCGGGAACACGATCCTCGCGTCGCTCACCGACGACGGCGAACGGCAACGCGTCTTCGGGCTGAACTTCGCGCTGCTCAACCTCGGCATCGGCATCGGCGGGATGACCTCCGGGGCGATCGTCGACACGGCGCGACCCGACACCTTCCAGACGATCTATCTGCTGGACGCGATCAGCTATCTGATGCCGGCCCTGATCCTGCTGACCCTGCCGGGCGTCGGCCACCGACTCGGTCACCGCTCGACCGACGCCGGGCCGTCGAGCGGGGGCTACCTGACGGTGCTGCGGGACCGCCCGTTCCGCCGGCTCGTGATCTTCGGCCTGGTCCTCACCACCTGCGGGTACGCCCAGGTCGAGGTCGGATTCGCCGCGTACGCCATCCGGGTCGCCGAGGTGAATCCCCGCGTCGTCGCCTGGGCGCTCGCGGGCAACACGGTGACGATCGTGCTCGCCCAACTCCTGGTGATCCGCCGGATCGAGGGCCGCAGCCGCACCGGCGCGCTCGCCGTGGTCGGGGCGGTGTTCGCCGCCGCCTGGCTGGTCCTCGGTGTCGCCGGCGTCGTCAGCACCGGCAACGCCCTGGTGGCCGCCCTGTGCGTGGTGGCCTGTTCGGCGATCTTCGGTTTCGGCGAGACGCTGCTGTCGCCGGTGATGCCGGCGCTCACCAACGCCCTGGCAACCGACGAACTGCGCGGCAGGTACAACGCCATGAGTTCGATGATCTTCGGCATCAGCGGGGTGATCGGTCCGGTGACCGCCGGCCCGCTCATCGGCGCGGCGAACGGCATGGTCTGGGTGGCGGTCGTCGTCGGCGGCTGCCTGGCCGCTTCACTCATCGCGCTCTCGCTACGCCGGCTGCTCACCGTCGAGCAGGACGGCCGCGTGACGATCGTTCCGCCCACCCCGGCACCCGCCTCCGCCTGACCCGCACCCGTGGGCGCCCCGGGCCTCCCCGCCCGGCGGGCTGCGCCGCTCGCATCCGCAAGCACCCCCGACCCGGCGAGCAACCCGGCGTCCCCGCGCCCGGTGAGCACCCCTTCGGCCACTCCGCAACTTCACCGATGCTGCTGCCTCCGCCGCGTCGGAGACGGCAACATCCCCGATACTGCGCGGATCTTGGCCGCACTCCGCGCTTGATCGTGCTCGATCCTGGATGTAGTGGCATCCCGGCACTCGCAGGCCACTACATCCATGATCGAGCGTGATCTTGCGGCACAGACCGCGTACGGCCGCACAGGCAGCGCGGGGCCGCCGGGGACGGGTCGGGCCCCGGAGCGTCCGCTCCGGGGCCCGACGTCGCGGGGTCGGCCGTCAGGCGGCGGGGACCTCGGCGGTGGTGCGGATACGGTCGAGCGCCGGGGCGGAGACCGGCGACTGCGCGGTCAGGTACGCCACCAGAGCGTCCAGGTCGATCTGGCCGGTGACCTGGTTGGTGCCGCCGGTGAGGGCGCTGAAGCCGTCGCCGCCGCCGGCCAGGAAGTTGTTCACCGTCACCCGGTAGGTGGCGGCCGGGTCGACGGCGGCGCCGCCGATGGTGAGGCTGCCCCGGACCACGCGGGTGCCGGCGCACGGGTTGGCCGCGGTGCCGGTGGCGCCGGCCGGGTCGACGACGTAGCCGACGGTCGACGACGGGTACAGCGTCCGGCCGGTGACGAACTGCTGCTCCAGTACGCAGTAGAGCTGCGCCCCGGTCAGGTCGAGGGTCACCAGGTTGTTGGCGAACGGCTGCACCGTGAACGCCTCCTCGTAGGTGACCGGCCCGGCGTCGAGGTCGGCCCGGACACCTCCGGGGTTCATGAAGGCGGCGACCGCGTTCTGTTCGTCGTCGGTGGCGGCGAGCTGCGCGTCGGCGACCAGGTTGCCCAGCGGGGATTCGCCCAGGGTCGTACCGAAGAGGGTTTCCTGGGTCTTGGTGATGGCTTCGGTGGTCTCGCCGACCTGGCGGTCGGCGACCGGGCCGAGCACGGTCTTGTAGCGGTCGATCAGGGCGGTCTGCTTCGGGTCCTTGGCGACGTCCCGGGTGACGACCACGTTGTTCGCGGCGGCGGAGATCACGTCGCCGCTGCGCCGGTCGATCTTGAGGTCGATGTCGGTGACGAGGCGGCCGAAGGAGCTGGCGCTGGTGACCAGCTTGCCGTTGATGTTGCAGTTGTACGCCTGGTGGGTGTGACCGCTGACCACCACGTCGATCGACGGGTCCATCCGGTTGGCGATGTCCACGATGGGCCCGGTCATGCCGACGCAGTCGTTGATGCCACCGGTCGCCGCCTGGGCGCCGCCCTCGTGCAGGAGCACGACGATGGTCTGTACGCCCTTACGGCGCAGCTCGCGGGCGTACCGGTTGGCGGTCTCCGCCTCGTCGGCGAAGGTGAGACCGGCGACGCCCTGCTGGCTGACGATCTGCGGGGTGCCCTCCAGGGTCATCCCGATGAAGCCGACCTTGACGCCCTGCACCTTGTGGATCGCGTACGGCGCCATGAGCGGCTTGCCGGTGGCGGTCTTGAAGGCGTTGGCGGAGAGGTACTTGAAGCCGGCACCCCGGTACGGGGTGCCGTCGGCGCAGCCGTCCACCGGGTGGCAGCCACCGTTCTGGATGCGCAGCAGCTCGGCGGCGCCCTCGTCGAACTCGTGGTTGCCGACGCTGGCGTAGTCCAGACCGGCCATGCTCAGCGCCTCGATGGTCGGCTCGTCGTGGAACGCGGCGGAGAGCAGCGGCGACGCGCCGATCAGGTCGCCGGCGGCGACGGTGATGGTGTTCGTCTTCTTCGCGGCGGCGCGCAGCTCGGCCAGGTGGGTCGCGAGGTATTCGACGCCGCCCGCGGTCTGGCCGGCGATGGTGCCGCTGGAGCCGCTCGGCGGTTCGAGGTTGCCGTGGAAGTCGTTGAGGGCCAGCAGGGTGACGTCGACCGGCTTCGGTCGCGCGTCGGCCTGCTCTCCGGTGGTGGCGACCGCGCCGAGCGCTGCCACCGCGAGCGCGGTCAGGCCGACAGCGGCCCGACGCATCCCGGGTACGGACATGGAACTCCTCGTGAGAATCGACGCGTACGGTGCCCGGCCTGTGGGTCGACCGGGCCGCCGACCGACACCGTCGGTGAGGGTCGGCCACGGTTGCGAAACGCCTCCCGCCCGGACAGCCTCTCATCCGGACGCCGGCCGGTCGAGTCGAGCGACGGATCGCGACCGACGCGTCGGGCTGAGCGTGAGAGCTGCGGAAATGCCCATCGTCGGACCAGGTCCACCTGACGAACAATCGATGACCGGTGGCGGAACAGCGTCGGTCGAAGGTACAGAGGGGACGGATTCAGCCGACCACGGTGAGCGCTTCGGCGACCAATGTGGCGACCGCTTCGGGCCGCCAGCCGTCGACGACTCCGGGTCGCCGCGCCAGGTAGTCGACGATCCGCTCGGCCGGCCAACCGTGTGACTCGTGCAGCCCTTGAGCGATCATGCGCAGGTAGGCCGGTGCCGGTGGCCGGTGCGGCACGGCGGACGCCGGTTCGGGCGCGGTGAAGGTGAGCATCGGGATGCCGGCACGCCGACCGGGGCAGACGAGGGTTTCGTAGCGTCCCGGACCGAGCGTCGCCCGTCCGTGGGTGACGGCCGCGTCGATGGCCGCGCTGGTCGCCGGGAGCAGGTCGGCGGTGTCGCCCGGTGGGCGGTACATCTCCTGGGCGGCGATGTCGGTGAACTGGTCGATGGTCACCAGGTAGGCCCGCGCGGCAGCCTCGCCCGGCAGCTGCGGGTCGTAGAACGCCATGCCGCCGGTCCACGCACCGGACTCGCCCGCGAAGTAGATCCCGCCGGGCATCCAGACCGGAGCCGACCGGCTCGGTGGACGGGTGTCGCGGCAACCCGGGTACGTGCGCCGGCCGCCGGGTGGACAGCCGCCGCCGATGTACCAGGCCAGCCTGGCGGCGTGCATGTTCGACCCGTACGCGACGTACCAGACGAGCATGGCGGCTACCTCAGAAGCCGCAGGTCTGCCCGGCCGAGTGGCTGACCTGGACGGTGTGCGTCACGCAGGCGTCCGGCTCGATCCGGTGCAGCAGGAAGGCGCTCGGCTCGGCGACCCAGCCGATCACCTCGTCCGTGGCCATGGTGAGGGTGCTCTGCTTCCAGGTGCTGGGCGCGACGGTGAGCACGGTGCCCGCGTACCCCGTGGTGACCGTGCGGTGCAGGTGGCCGGCGGCGACCCGCACGACGTGCCGGTGCCGGCCGATCACCTCGGCCAGGGCGGGCCCGTCGGCGAGCCGGATGGCGTCGGCCGCGGGGATGCCGACCGCGACCGGCGGGTGGTGCAGGCAGAGGATGGCCGGCACCTCCGGACGGCCCGCGAGGACCCCGTCGAGCCAGCTGAGCTGCTCCTCGCCGAGCTGGCCGGCGTCGCTGCCGGGAACGAGCGAGTCGAGCACCACGATGGTCGCCGCCTCGTGGTCGACGTGGTAGTAGGCGGAGAACCCGTCCCCGAGCCAGGGCGTGCCGCCGAACGCGTCGAGCAGCGACTCGCGGTCGTCGTGGTTGCCGGTGGTCAGGTAGATCGGCAGTGGGAACCGCCCGATCAACTCGCGCAGCGCCGCGTACTCGTCGGGTCGGCCGTGGTCGGCCAGGTCGCCGGTGATGACCACGCAGTCCGGTCGCGGGTTCAGGGCGAGCACGCGGCCGAGCGCCCGGTGCAGCCCGGCGGCGGGCTCGGCGGCGAGCAGACCGGTGGTCAGGTGCGGGTCGCTGATGTGCGCGATGAGCATCGGCTCGCCTCCAGGACGTCGGGACCCCACGCTATCGCCCGGCACCTTTACCCACAGGCCCGTCCACAGCCTGTGGATAGCACATGTGTACGAAGCCGGAAGCCCCTCCGGAAAACGTGAGTACGCTTGATCCAGCCCCTCCCCTACCTGGAACGACGTGCGAGTGGATCATCAGCGAGTCATCCGTGACGTCACCGTCCGCCTGTCGATGGCGTCCAGCGCGCCGGAAGCCTGTCGGTGGACGGTCAGCGCACTGTCCCACCACACCCCGGCCACCATCTCGGTGCTGCTCGAAGCCCACGACCGGCTGCGGTGCGTGGCGGCGACCGGCGCGTGGCAGGTCTTCGCGACCGTGCCGGCACGCACCGGGATCGTCGGCCGGGTGTACGCCACCGGCACCGCCGCCGCGGTCCCGGACGTCACCGTCGACCCGGACTACCTACCGGTACGCCCCGACGTCACGACCGAGCTGTGCGTTCCGGTACGCGACCCGAGCGGCCGGGTGATCGGCGTACTGGACCTGCAGTGGAGTGACCCGGTCGACCTGCGGCCCTGGCGGGAGACCGCGCAGCGGCTGGCGGCCCGGCTCGGGGCGCGGATCGCCACGCTGGGCGGCCCGCCGTCCGAGAGCCGCAGCGAGAAGCTGCTCCGGCACGCCGCGGCGCTGTCCGCCGCCCCCACCGAGGCGGCCGTGATCAGCGCGGCGACCGAGGCCGCCCGGGAGGTGTCCACCCTCTCCACCGCGGTGCTGTTGATCGGCGGTCAGCTCGGTCCGTCCCCGGCTGAGTCGAACGAACTGGAGACCCGGATCCGTGCCGAGCTGGCCGGCGCGGGCCCGGCCGCCCTGGACCGCATCGTCGAACGGGCACACCGCTACGGCGCCGGATACACGCTGGGCGAGGCCGGGCATCCCCCGACCGAGGACTACCGACCGCTGACCCGGGCGGGGGTACGCACGCTCGTCGCCGTGCCGGTCGGGCCGGCGGACGCCGACGGAGTGCTGCTGGTCGCCGACGGCCGCGCCCTGCACCCGGACCCCACCACGGTCAGCCTGATGGAGCTGCTCGCCGGGCAGGCGTGGACCAGCCTGGACCGGCTGCGTACGCTCGCCCGACTGCGGGAGCAGGCCAGCTCGGACCCGCTCACCGGGCTGCGGCACACCGGCCCGTTCGGGCAGCGGATCGCGGCGGCCACCCCGGGGCGTACGGCTCTGCTGGCGATCGACGTGGACGGCTTCAAGACGGTCAACGACACGTACGGGCACCAGGCCGGCGACCAGGTGCTGGTCGGGTTGGCGCGGGCGCTGGAGGGCGCGCTGCGGCACGGCGACGAGCTGTACCGGATCGGCGGTGACGAGTTCGTCGCGGTGATCGAGGTGAGTCGCCCCGAGGAGGCGGTCCGGATCGCCGAGCGGTTGGCCGAGGCGGCCCGCCGTACCGGCCGCACGATCAGCGTGGGCGTCGCACTCCCCCGCCCCGGCGAAACCCCCGACCGCACCCTGAGAAGAGCCGACCAGGCCCTCTACGCGGTAAAACGCCAAGGCCGAGACGGAGTCCACCTAGCGGCGGCCTAACCCCATCCCCACCCCCTGGCCCCCAGCCCCGCTGAAGCCCGTCGATCTTGCACCTTCGGTTGCCGTTTTGTCACCTTCACACCTTATGCGGCGACAGGAAGTGCAAGATCGACGCGGTGGAGAGCGCGGGGGCGGGGCACGGGGGGGGTTAGGGGGTGCGGAGTTCTTTGGCTAGGAGTTCGGCTATCTGGGCGGTGTTGAGGGCTGCGCCCTTGCGGAGGTTGTCGCCGGTGACGAAGAAGTCGAGAGCGCGGGGGTCGTCCAGGGCACGGCGGATCCGGCCGACCCAGCTCGGGTCGGTGCCGACCGCATCGATCGGCATCGGGAACTCACCTGCTGCGGGGTCGTCGACCACGATCACGCCGGGCGCGTTGCGCAGCGCCTCGCGGGCGCCCTCGGCGTCGACCTCGGTGGCGAAGACGGCGTGTACGGCCACCGAGTGCGCGGTGACCACCGGCACCCGGACGCAGGTGGAGCTGACCTTGAGATCGGGCAGGCCGAGGATCTTCCGCGACTCGTTGCGGATCTTCATCTCCTCCGACGACCAGCCGCCGTCGGCGGACGAGCCCGCCCAGGGCACCACGTTGAGCGCCAGCGGCGCCGGGAACGGGCCGAGGTCGTCGCCGACCGCCTGGCGGACGTCGCCGGTGCGTGAGCCGAGCGCCCGATCGCCGGCGACCTTGGCGAGTTGGTCGTGCAGGATGTCCACACCGGCCTGGCCGGCCCCGGAGACCGCCTGGTAGGAGGCGAGCACCAGCTCCCGCAGGCCGTACTCGCGGTGCAGCGGCGCGACCGCGATGATCATCGCGAGGGTGGTGCAGTTGGCGTTGGCGATGATGCCCCGGGGTCGGTTGCGGACCTGCTCGGGGTTGATCTCCGGAACGACCAGCGGGACGTCCCGGTCCATCCGGAAGGCGCCGGAGTTGTCGACGGCGATCGCGCCCCGCTCGACGGCGATGGGTGCCCACTGGGCGGAGACCTCGTCCGGCACGTCGAACATCGCCACGTCGACCCCGTCGAACGCCTCCGGGGTCAGCGCCTGGACGACCATCTCCTCGCCCCGGCAGCGCACCCGCTTGCCGACCGACCGCTCGGAGGCGAGGAGCCGGATCTCGCCCCAGACGTTGCGTCGCCCGGTGAGCAGCTCGCACATCACGGTGCCGACGGCACCTGTCGCTCCGACCACGGCGAGGGTGGGCAGCGCCGTCATCGGCGCTACCTACCCGTCCCGGCGTAGACCACGGCTTCGGTGTCGCCACCCAGCTCGAACTGGTCGTGGATGGCGCGGACGGCGGCGTCGAGGTCGGTGTCCCGGCAGACCACGGAGACCCGGATCTCGGAGGTGGAGATCATCTCGATGTTGACCCCGGCGGCGCCGAGCGCGGCGAAGAAACCGGCGGCGACCCCGGGGTGCGAACGCATGCCGGCGCCGATCAGCGAGACCTTGCCGACGTGGTCGTCGTAGAGCAGGCCCTTGAACTTGACCGGCTCCTGGATCTTGCTGAGGGCGGCCATCGCGGTCGGACCGTCGGCCTTGGGCAGGGTGAACGAGATGTCCGTCCGGCCGGTGCCCTCGGTGGAGACGTTCTGCACGATCATGTCGATGTTGATCTCGGCGCCGGCGACGGTGTCGAAGATCCGCGCGGCGGCACCCGGCTCGTCAGGTACGCCGACGATCGTGATCTTGGCTTCGCTGCGGTCGTGCGCGACCCCGGTGATCAGTGCCTGCTCCACGGAAAGGTCCTCCATCGATCCGGTGACCATCGTGCCGGTGTTGGTCGAGTATGACGAACGGACGTGGATCGGCAACCCCGCCCGGCGGGCGTATTCCACGCTACGCAGGTGAAGCACCTTCGCGCCGCACGCGGCCAGCTCGAGCATCTCCTCGTAGGTGATGTCCTTGATGTGCCGGGCGTTGGGCACGATCCGCGGGTCGGCGGTGAAGATGCCGTCCACATCGGTGTAGATCTCGCAGACGTCGGCGTGCAGGGCGGCGGCGAGCGCCACGGCGGTGGTGTCCGAACCGCCCCGGCCCAGCGTGGTGACGTCCTTGGTGTCCTGCGAGACGCCCTGGAAGCCGGCCACGATGACCACCGAACCCTCGTCGAGCGCGCCCTTGAGCCGCCCCGGGGTGACGTCGATGATCCGAGCACGGCCGTGCACCGAGGTGGTGATCACGCCGGCCTGCGAGCCGGTGAACGAGCGGGCCTCGTACCCCAGGTTGTGGATGGCCATGGCCAGCAGGGCCATGGAGATCCGCTCCCCGGCGGTGAGCAGCATGTCCAGCTCGCGGCCCGGCGGCAGCGGGCTGACCTGGTTGGCCAGGTCGAGCAGCTCGTCGGTGGTGTCCCCCATCGCGGAGACCACCACCACCACGTCGTCGCCGGCCTTGCGGGCGGCGACGATGCGCTCCGCCACCCGCTTGATCCGCTCGGCGTTGGCGACGGAGGACCCGCCGTACTTCTGCACCACGAGTGCCACGACGGTGCACTCCCTCCCAGCGACCCTGAGCGTGCCGACGCCGCCGGAACCGGGGCCGGCGGCGCGTGTCAGACCCCTTGAGCGTATCCGGCGGGTCAGGAGGGCGGGTCGGGTGATCCCACCATCCGGCCCGCGCGGCCGTCCGGCCGACGCGCGTGGCCAGGTCCGGGAGAGGCCGGGGGTACGCGGACAAACTGCCCCGACACGCCGGGAGGCGGCCCCTGTGCGCCGTTGCCCACAGGTGCCCCGCACCCACCAGAATGGGCCGGTGCCCGTCCTCCTCCGCCCGGCCGGCCGCGTGCTCGGACCGCTCGTGCTCGCTCTGCCGGTAGCCCTGGTCGCCTGCGACAGCGCCCAGCCCTCGCCTCCGCCGCCGGCCGATCCCGGCCCGGTCCAGGTGGACGGCACCCGTGACGAGTTGGCCGCCCTGGCCGCCGCCGCGCAGGATCGCCACCTGGTGGCGCAGTACGTCTTCAGCCGGAGTGGCCAGCCCGACCGCACGATCGTGTTCACCAGCGCGAACGACGGCAGTTGGCGGGTCGACGTGCCGGGCGGGGCGCTCGGCGGCACCGCCGACGTCTCGCTGGCCGCCACCTCCGACGGGCTGTTCCAGTGCGCCCTGCCCTCGACGGGCCACCCGGAGCCGGCGCGCTGCGTACGCCTCGGCGACCGCGACGATGCCATCCCGCGCCGGTTGGATCCCCGGATCCAGCACCCGCTCACCGACTGGCTGGACGTGTTGACGGATCGGCGCGCGCCGCTCGCGGTGGCCGTGGCGACCACGCCGAAGGGCCTCACCGGCGCCTGCTACTCGGTGGACTCCACCTCCGCCTCGCTCAACGCGCCGCTGGACGTCGGCATCTACTGCTACGACCCGGACGGCACGCCGACCGGCGCCCGGACCGACGCCGGGACGCTACGGCTGGCCGCCCCGCCGGGCGCGGCGCCCGCCACCGTGCAGTTGGCGGGCCCGGTGGTGGATGCGGAACCCCTGGACACGGCTGCTCCGCCGACTCCCGACCCGGCATTCAGCCCGAGCGCGGGAACGTCCTGATCTTCGTGCCGTTACGGGTGCTCTTGCCCACATCTCCGCAGCCCACTTTCCGCCGCTAAACGCCCATACGGGACGATTGCCGACATGGCTGACCTGACTCCACTTCTCGCCTTCCGCTGGAGCCCCAGGGCCTTCGACCCGAGCGCCACCCTGACGCCGCAGGAAGCGGCATCGCTGCTGGAGGCCGCGCGGTGGGCGCCGTCGACAGACAACGGGCAGCCCTGGCGGTTCGCCCTCGGGCACCGGGACGACGACAACTTCAAGCGGATCCTGATCAACCTCCCGGACGGCGACCAGTGCTGGGCCCGGCACGCCGCGACGCTGGTCGTCGGCGCGCACACCGGCGGCGACGCCGAGCGGGCCGCGTACGATCTCGGTCAGGCGATCGCCCACCTGACTCTCCAGGCCACCGCCCTCGGCCTGCACGTACGCCAGCTCACCCGCTTCGACCGGGCCGGTCTCGCCACCGAACTCGACCTTCCCGGCGGCGTCCGACCGCTGGTCGTCACCGCCGTCGGGCGACTCGGGGACCCGTTCGCTCTGCCCGCCGAGCTGCGCGCCAGCGAGACCGGCCTGCGGCACCGCCGCCCGGTCGCCGACCTGCTGCTCGCCTGACGTCAGCCGCCCCGACTGGCGCGGAGCAGCACCGCCGCCGCGTCGGTGTTGCGGTAGAGCACGTGCCGACCCTGCCGAACGCGGTCGACCAGGCCGGCGGCGTGCAGCGCGGTCAGGTGCGCCGAGACGTTCCCGGCGGACATCCCGGTGCGTCGGGCCAGATCGGTGGTGGTGGACGCGGTGTCGAGCAGGTACAGCAGCGCGGCCCGGCCGGAGCCGACCACCCGGGCCAACCGGTCGCCGGGTGGCGACGCGGCCGTCTCCCAGAGCGTCCCGACCGCCCGGACCGGGTACGCGGCGGCCGGCAGCGAATCCTCGAGCAGGTTCCACAGCACCCGCCGCTCGGAGAACACCGTCGGGTTCAGCGCCAACCCCCGGTCCCGCAGGTCGAAGTCCCGCTCGAACGGGTCGTCGCTGACCACCCGGTCGCCGAGCCAGCGCAGGCTCGGGTGGAGCTGCTCGAAGAACCGACCGGCGCCGTTCTCGGCGAGCTGGGCGGCGCGGTACACCACGTCGGCGTCGAGCAACGCCCGCATCCGCGACCAGTCCGGGGCGATCGCCTCGTCATACCAGACCCGCATCGCGTCGACGAGCTGCGGCAGCAGCCCACGGGGGTCGGCGAGCAGCGCCTGCCCGAACGGGCTCAGCGGCCGGCGCGGGGTGGTCGCCAGCAGGTCCTGGACGACCACGGCCGGCGGTGTCGCGGCGATCTGGTCGAGCTGCTCGGCCATCTCCACGTTCGGTCGGGCCGCCGGGGTCAGGAAGTCGGGCAGCCAGCAACGCGGCCGGGCCAGCTCCACCAACGGTCGGACCCGGGCGGCCACCTCGGGCCGACGCATCGTCACCCGGGCGCGGTCGATCCAGGGCAGGTGCACCGCGTGGTAGACGGGGCTGGCCAGCGCCCACATGCTCATGACCGTCTCGTTGACCGGAGACACGGCGAGCCGCACGCCCGCCACGTCCGCCAGGCTGAACCGCAACTCGGACACGTGCCCTCCCCCGGGAGCAGGATTCGGCCCAGCCTAAAAGGCTCGACCGATCTTTTGGGGACACGGTTGACTTTCCCGCCATGGGGGCCAGAGAGAGCATTCGTACCGCCGTCGCCAACGTCGTACCGCCGGCGGGCTTGACCCGCGCGCTGGCCGTGCAGGCCATGGTCTACGCCGTTGGCAGCGGCCTGTTCCACGCCGGCAGCGCCGTCTTCTTCACCCGGGCGCTGGGGCTCAGCGCCGCCCAGGTTGGGCTGGGCCTGTCCATCTCGGCGGGGGTGTCGCTGCTGGGCACCGTGCCCTTGGGCGGGCTCACCGACCGGTTCGGGCCCCAGCGAGTCTGGGTGGTGGGGCTGGTGCTGGACGCGGCGCTCTTCGCGTCGTACCCGTTCGTGGGTGGCTTCGCCGGTTTCCTCGCCGTGGTGGTGGCGTTGGCGGCGGTGGAGGCGTCGACGGGCGTGGCTCGGCAGGTCTACTCGATCAACGCGCTCCGGCCCGCCGAACGGGTCACCGCGATGGCGTACCAGCGGTCGTCGTTGAACGTGGGGTTCGGGCTGGGCGCGGTGATCAGCGGCCTGGTGCTGGCGGTGGACACGATCGAGGCGTACCGGGCGATGGTCTGGTTCATCTCGGCGGTCTTTCTGGTCACGGCCCTGTTCGTGCGGCGACTGCCCCGGCTGCCGCAGGTCGCCCGACCCGAGGAGCCGATGAGCCGGCTCGCCGTGCTGCGGGACCGCCCGTTCATGGTGGTGTCCCTGCTCTCCGGGTTGCTCACCGCGCACCAGCCGCTCTATCTGACGGTGCTGCCGCTGTGGATCCTCACCCACACCGACGCCCCGAAGACGCTGATCGCCGCCCTGGTGCTGCTCAACACGGTCCTGATCGTGCTGCTCCAGGTACGCGTCAGCCGGGGCGCCGACACCGCCTCGGGCGCGGCGCGGGCCTCCCGACGGGGTGGCCTGCTGATCGCCCTGTCCTGCCTGGTCCTGCCGATCTCCGGGCTCACCCGGGGCGCGCTCACCGTCGTGGTGCTGGTGGTCGGCGCGGTACTGCTGATCCTCGCCGAGCTGATCGACTCGGCGGGCACCTGGGGTCTCGTCGCCACCCTGCCGCCGGCCGCCCAGCGGGGCGCGTACGTGGGGGCGTTCGAACTCGGCAGACAGGTGCAGTACCTGATCGCCCCGGCCGGGTTGACCGCGCTCGCGGTGAGCACCGGCGGCTGGGGTTGGTTACCCACGGCAGCGATCTTCGTGCTGGTCGCGGCGGCGATCGTGCCCGCCGTGGCCTGGGCCGAACGGACGCCGAGGCTCGGTGCCCAGGCCCCGAAGCCGAGCATGACACCGGTCCCATAGTCCGGACCAGCCTTTGCACCCCTCGATCCATCACGTAGGGTGACCTGGTCATGTGGCAGGCGCTTCTCCTCCTTAGCCGCCGCGACGAGGCCTGACCGGCCGGCACCTCGTCGCGGAGTCGCATCGCGCCGTCCAGCACATCTGAGTTTCCTCTCGGCACCGCCGCGCACCGTCGCGCACCGTCGCCTGGCAATCCGCCGACACCTTCCGATCTGCTGACGCCACATGTCCCAGGGAGCACTCCGAGATGGCTCAACCTGTCACCGACGCCGAGACCGATCCCATCGCCCGGCAACGCCCCAGCCGGATGCCGTACCACCGCTACCAGCCCTATGGGGAGCAGTTCCGGGTCGACCTGCCGGACCGCACCTGGCCCACCCGCACCGTCGAGACCGCGCCACGCTGGTGCGCGGTGGACCTGCGCGACGGTAACCAGGCGCTGATCGACCCGATGTCGCCCGAGCGCAAGCGGCGGATGTTCCAGCTGCTGGTGCAGATGGGCTACAAGGAGATCGAGGTCGGCTTCCCGTCGGCCAGTCAGACCGACTTCGACTTCGTCCGTCAGCTCATCGAGCAGGACATGATCCCGGACGACGTCACCATCCAGGTACTCACCCAGTGCCGGGAGCACCTGATCGAACGGACCTTTGAGTCGCTGCGCGGCGCGAAGCGGGCGATCGTGCACTTCTACAACTCGACCTCCACGCTCCAGCGGCGGGTGGTCTTCGGCCTGGACCGGGACGGGATCGCCGACATCGCCACCACGGGCGCGCGGCTCTGCCAGAAGTACGCGGAGATCCACACCCCGGACACCGAGATCTTCTACGAGTACTCGCCGGAGTCGTACACGGGCACCGAGCTGGAGTACGCGCTGGAGGTCTGCAGCAAGGTCATCGACGTGATCGACCCGACGCCCGACCGCCCGCTGATCATCAACCTGCCGGCCACCGTCGAGATGGCCACCCCGAACGTGTACGCCGACTCGATCGAGTGGATGCACCGGCACCTGCCGCGCCGCGACAGCGTGGTGCTGAGCCTGCACCCGCACAACGACCGGGGCACCGGCGTGGCCGCCGCCGAGCTGGGCCTGCTGGCCGGCGCGGAACGCATCGAGGGCTGCCTGTTCGGCAACGGCGAGCGCACCGGCAACGTCGACCTGGTGACGCTGGGGCTCAACCTCTTCTCCCAGGGCATCGACCCGATGATCGACTTCTCGAACATCGACGAGATCCGCCGGGCCGTCGAGTACTGCAACCAACTGCCGGTGCACGAGCGCCACCCGTACGCGGGCGACCTGGTCTACACCGCGTTCTCCGGCTCCCACCAGGACGCCATCAAGAAGGGCTTCGACGCCCTGGCCGCCGACGCGAAGGCCGCCGGCGTACCGGTCGACGAGCACATCTGGGCGGTCCCGTACCTGCCGATCGACCCGAAGGACCTGGGCCGCACCTACGAGGCGGTCATCCGGGTCAACTCGCAGTCCGGCAAGGGCGGCGTCGCGTACATCATGAAGAGCGAGCACCAGCTCGACCTGCCGCGCCGGCTCCAGATCGAGTTCTCCGGCGTCGTGCAGCAGGTCACCGACCACGACGGCGGCGAGGTCGACCCGGCCGCCATGTGGGAGATCTTCGCGACGCACTACCTGCTCGACCACCAGCCGGACCCGGCGGTCCGCTTGACCGGCTACACGATCGGCACCGCCGACGGCAAGGTCGAGATCGAGGCCCAGGTCGGTGTCGGTGGCGAGCAGCGGTCGCTCACCGCGATCGGCAACGGTCCCATCGACGCGTACGTCAACGCGCTCCAGGCGGTCGGCGTGGGCGTACGGGTGCTCGACTACCACGAGCACGCGCTGTCCTCCGGCGGTGACGCGCAGGCCGCCGCGTACGTGGAGTGCGAGGTGGACGGTCGGACGGTCTGGGGTGTCGGCACCGATGCCAACATCGTGACGGCCTCGATCAAGGCGGTCACCAGCGCCGTCAACCGCGCCCGCCGCTGATCTGTGAGGAAGGGCCCCTTGTTAGCGCCTAGGCGCTAACAAGGGGCCCTTCCTCACGTCGGGGCGCTACTTCGGGGGCGTGGCGGCGGGCATCGAGTGGCAGGGCTGCGACGGCGGGGCCTCACGAGGTGGCCGGTGCACCAGGACGAGGGCCAGCACCGCGCCGGCCAGCAGCAGCCCCGCGCACCAGGCCAGCGCCCCCCGGAACGCGTCGGTCAGTTCGGCCTTCTGCTCGTAGCCGCCACCTGACAGGCCCACCAGCAGCGGCAGCGCGGCCACGGCGAGGAGACCGCCGGCCCGGGACGCGGCGTTGTTGAAGCCGCTGGCGACCCCGGAGAACCGATCCTGCACGGCCGCGAGCACCGACGCGGTCAGCGGCGCCACCACCAGGGTCAGTCCGAGGCCGAAGAGCAGCACCCCGGGCAGCACGTCGGTCCAGTAGGACGCGCCGGGGCCGACGCCGCGCAGCAGCAGCAGTCCGACGGCGGCGATCACCGGCCCCACGGCCAGTGGCAGCCGGGGACCGATCCGGGCCGACATCGCACCGGCCCGGGCCGAGCCGACGAGCAGCAGCACCGTCATCGGCAGCAGCGCGATCCCGGTCCGGAACGCCGACCACTCGACGACGTTCTGCAGGTAGACGGCGAAAAAGAAGGTGAACCCGCCGAGCGCCGCGTAGACCACCACGGTGAAGACGTTCAGGACGGAGAAGAGCCGGCTGCTGAACAGCCCGGTGGGCAGCATCGCGGTGTCCCCGCGCCGCCGTTCCAGCAGCACGAAGGTCACCGCGGCCACCACACCGACCAGCGCGGCGATCAGCACCGGCGCCGAGGCGAAGCCGCGCGCGGGCGCGTCGATCAGGGCGTACGTGACGCCGGCGAGCGCCAGTGCGCCGAGCACCGCCCCGGCCACGTCGAAGCGGCGGCGCGTACGGCCCGGCCCGTGGGTGCGGGAGGCGTTCTCGTCGCGGCTCTCCGGCACCCAACGCAGCGCGGCCAGCACGACAAGGACGGCGATCGGCAGGTTGAGGAAGAAGATCCACCGCCACGAGAGCGTGTCGATCAGCCAGCCGCCGATGAACGGCCCCAACGCCGTGGACACTCCGGACAGTCCGGCCCACGCGCCGATCGCCCGACCCCGATCGTCGGGGTGGAAGCTGGCCTGGAGCACCGAGAGCGATCCGGGCGTGAGGAGCGCTCCGCCCGCGCCCTGCACGATCCGGGCGGCGATGAGAGTGCCGGTGCCCTGGGCCAGCCCGCACAGCACCGACGCGACGGTGAACCAGAGCACCCCGATGAGGAACACCCGCCGCCGGCCGAAGCGGTCCCCGAGCGATCCGCCGAGCAGGACGAACGCCGCGAGCGTCAGCAGGTACCCGTTGATGGTCCACTGAAGATCGGCGACGTTGGCCCCGAGATCCTGGCCGAGTTTCGGCAGCGCCACGTTGACGACCGTGGTGTCCAGGAAGACCATGCCGGAGGCGAGCACCGCGGCGAGCAGGGTTCCCCGGCCGGCGGCGGTGCCCATCCGCAGTGCGGGCGACGGTACGGAGGAGGTCATCCCACCAATCTTGCTTGCACATTGTGGGAGACGCCACGAAACGCCGAAACCGCCCCCGGGTACTGTGCGCAAGCGCCGGGAGCCCGCAAGCTGGAGAGGTGTCGTCTGTGCGTACCAGATCAGGAACGCGTGCGTCGATGGCCGCGCTCGTCGCGGCGCTGGCGCTCGTCATGGCCGGCTGCGTCCCGCCCGAGGAGGCGGAGACCACGCCGACGCCGGGTGGCGGCGGCGGTAACGCCGTCGAGCAGTTGGGCCAGTTGACCGTCGCCACCGCTGGCTCGATGAAGGGCTACAGCCGGGAGCGCTTCCCGCACTGGCGGGACACCGGCAAGAACTGCGACGTGCGGGACACCATCCTGCAACGTGACGGCAAGGACGTGAAGCTCTCCGGCTGCAACGTGGTCGGGGGTCGCTGGGAGAGCGTGTACGACGGCCGCAGCGCGACCGATCCCTCCGAGGTGGACATCGACCACACGGTGCCGTTGGCCAACGCGTGGCGCTCGGGCGCCGACGAGTGGGACAACGCCAAGCGTGGCGACTTCGCCAACGACACCACACGTCCGCAGCTCATCGCGGTTTCCGCGTCCTCCAATCGGGCAAAGGGTGACCAGGATCCGTCCCAGTGGAAGCCGGCGAACCGGTCGTACTGGTGCCAGTACGCCAAGGACTGGGTGACGGTGAAGCACTACTGGAAGCTGACGGTGACCAGTGCCGAGAAATCCGCGCTGACCGACATGCTGGAGGGCTGCTGATGAGCGAGGAACCTGCGACAGACGCCAAGGCGAACCCGGCCACGGCCCCGTCCGCGGCCGGGATGACCGCCGACGGCACCGGCGACACGCCGGCCGCGGTGCCGGGGGCCGGTATGGTCGCGGACTCGACCGGCGCCAGTGCCCCGCAGAGCCGGACCGCCGACATCGTGCCCGGCCCGGGTGGGGTGATGACCGACGAGGTCGGCGTCGTCACCGGTGAGCTGACCCTGCGCACCGAGTACGCGGACGGCAAGGTCACGCTGCGGGTGCAGTACAAGGACGCGGACGAGTGGTACGTGGTGACCGGCGGGCTGGTCGCGCTGCCCGATCCGGCGGGGTTGGACGCGGTGCACGCCGTGGCGGTCGCCCTGCTGAACCGCCCCGAGGGCTGACAGCGCGTACGACGCTCAGGGGCCGTCCGTGCCGGACGGCCCCTGACCGCGTCACGGGGTGGGGATCAGCTCGCCCGGCGGGTCGAGCGGGCCGGTGCCGTCGGTGGGGCGCACCAGCTCCACCTCGACCTCGTGCGGACGGATCCGACCGGCGGCGATGTCCTCGGCGAAGTGGCAGGCCACCCGGTGCCCGCCGACCACGTCGCGCAGCTCCGGCCGCTCGCTCGCACAGCGGGTCGGCTGCGCCCACGGGCACCGGGTGTGGAACCGGCAGCCTGACGGCGGGTTGGTGGGCGAGGGCAGGTCACCGGCGAGCAGGATGCGCTCGCGGCGGTCCTCGACGACCGGGTCGGGCACCGGCACGGCGGACATCAGCGCCCGGGTGTACGGGTGCATCGGCTCGCGGTACAGGTCGTCGCTGGACGCCTCCTCGACGAGACCGCCGAGGTACATGACGCCCACCGTGTCGGCGATGTGCCGGACCACCGCCAGGTCGTGCGCGATGATCAGGTACGTCAGGCCGCGCTCGTTCTGGAGATCCTCGAGCAGGTTGAGCACCTGCGCCTGGATCGACACGTCGAGTGCGGAGACCGGCTCGTCGGCGACGATCAGGTCCGGGTTGAGCACCAGGGCCCGGGCGATGCCGATGCGCTGGCGCTGACCGCCGGAGAACTCGTGCGGGTACTTGCTGAGGGCGGACGCGGGCAGGCCCACCGCCTCCAGCGTCTCGCGCAGTCGCCGGTTCGTCTCGGCCTTGTCGCCGGCCAACCCGTGCGCCTTCAGTCCCTCCACCAGCAGCGACTCCACCGACTGCCGGGGGTCGAGGCTGGACAGCGGGTCCTGGAAGATCATCTGCATCCGGCGGCGGGCCTGCCGCATGGCCTCGCCCTTGAGCGCTCGGACGTCGGTGCCGTCGAACACGATCTCGCCGTCGGTGGGTTCGACGAGCCGCAGCAGGCCACGGCCGAGCGTCGACTTGCCGCAGCCCGACTCGCCCACCAGCCCGTACGTCTCGCCCTTGCGGATGCTCAGCGAGACGCCGTCCACCGCGTAGACGTACCCGACGGTCCGGTCGAAGAGCAGACCGCTCTTGATCGGGAAGTGGACCTTGACGTCGCGCAGCTCGATCAGCGCAGTGGTCTCGTCGGTCATCGGACCGCCACCTCCTCGGAGACGGGGTTGTTGCAGCGCAGGTCGCCGCCGGTGGCGGTGGGTTCGAGCGGCGGGGGCCCTTCCAGGCACGCGTCCACGACGTTGTCGCAGCGCGGCGCGAACGCGCACCCCTCGGCCCATGGGATGTTGTCGGCGACCGACCCGCGGATCGCGTGCAGTCGCTCGCCGCGCGGGGAGTCCAGCCGCGGCACCGAGTTGAGCAGCCCGTGGGTGTACGGGTGCCGGGCGTGCGCGAACAGCTCGTGCCGTCGCGCCCGCTCGACCACCTTGCCGCCGTAGAGCACGTTGACCGTGTCGCAGAGTCCGGCCACCACGCCCAGGTCGTGCGTGATCATGACCAGCGCGGTGCCGGTGTCGTCGACCAACTGCTTGAGCAGCGTGAGGATCTGCGCCTGGATGGTCACGTCGAGGGCGGTGGTCGGCTCGTCGGCGATCAGCAGCCGCGGCTTGCAGGCCAGCGCGATCGCGATCAGGGCGCGCTGGCGCATTCCGCCGGAGATCTGGTGCGGGTACTCGCTGAGCCGCCGCTGCGGGTCGGGGATGCCGACCGCGTCGAGCAGGTCCCGTGCCTCCCGCAGCGCCTGCTTGCGGTCCCGGCCCTGGTGGCGTTCCAGCACCTCGGCCACCTGCACACCGATCGGGATGACCGGGTTCAACGACGACAGCGGGTCCTGGAAGATCATGCTGATCTCCCGGCCACGCCGGTCACGCATGTCGTCCGGTCGCAGCTTCAGCAGGTCGGCGCCCTCGAACAGCACCTCCCCGGTGACCTTGTTGCCGCGCTTGGGCAGCAGGCCCATGATGGCGAGGCTGGTCACGCTCTTGCCGCAGCCGGACTCGCCGACCAGGCCGACGGTCTGCCCCGGCTCCACCGTGAAGCTGACCTTGTCGACGGCGGTGAAGGGTCGCTCGCCCCGCCGTTGGAACACGACGCTCAGGTCGCGGACGTCGAGCAGGCTCATCGGGTCACTTCCTCACTGCTGTGGTTCATCGCTCGCGATGCGCACACGACGGTCACCGCCGGTTCTTCGGGTCGATCGCCTCACGCATCGCCTCACCGAGCAGGGTGAAGCCGAGCGCGACCACGATGATCGCGAGCGCCGGGTAGTACGCGAGTTCCGGTCGGACCTCGAAGTACCGCTGACCGTCCACGCCCAGCATCAGACCCCACTCGGCCCGGTTGATGTCCGGGTCGCCGAGGCCCAGGAAGGAGAGCGCCGCGGCGTCCAGGATGGACACCGCGAAGGTCAGGGTGGCCTGCACGATCACCGCGGTCAGCGAGTTGGGCAGCATGTGCCGCAGCACGATGTTGCGCTCCTTGACCCCGAGCGCGCGGGCGGCGAGCACGTGGTCGCTCTCCCGCTGGGCCAGCATGGAGCCGCGCAGCAGTCGGGCGAAGATCGGCACGCTCACGATCGCCACCGCGAAGATCACGGTCCACTGGCTCGACCGACTCGCCATCGCGACCAGGGTGATGGCCAGCAGCAGGCTCGGCAGGGCCAGCATCACGTCGGTGAGTCGCATGAGAACCACGTCGATCCAGCCGCCGAAGGCACCGGCGATCGCGCCGATCAGCACACCGAGGGCCAGGCCGATGAGGGTGGCGAGCACGCCGACGAAGAGCGTCTGCCGGGCCCCGTAGATCATGCGGGACAGGAAGTCCCGGCCGAGCGGGTCGGAGCCGAGCGGGAACTCGCTGCTGGCACCCGGGATGCTGTCGACGGTCAGGTTCCTGGTCAGCTCGTCGAAGCGCTGCACCGGGTCGTGTGGCGCGATCAGCGGAGCGAAGATCGCCACCAGGACGAACAGTCCGACGATGCTGGCCCCGACGATGGCGACGGGGTTGCGCCGGAGTCGGCGTGCGGCGTCCCGGACGAGGCTGATGCCACCCCGGTCGGATGCGCTCGCCCGGGCCAGCTCGTCCAGCCGGGCCTTCTTGCGGTCGCCGAGCACGCCGATGCTGCGCTCGCTCATGCCAGGTCGGGGCTTGTCTTCTCCGCTGCGCGGCGCCGGCGTTCCGGGCTGGGTGATCGGGTCACTCATCGCACACGCACCCTCGGGTCGATGAAGGCGTAGGAGAGGTCCACCAGCAGGTTGACCACCACGAAGACCAGCGCGGCGAGCAGGATGATCGCCTGGAGCACCGGGTAGTCCCGGCCGCCGCTGATCGAGTCCGTGATCAGGGTGCCGAGGCCGCCCCAGTTGTAGACCTTCTCGGTGAGTACCGCGCCGGAGAGGAGCGCGCCGGTCTGCAGACCGATGGTGGTGACCACCGGCAGCAGCGCGTTGCGCAGGATGTGCCGGCCCCGGATGGTGCGGTGCCGCAGGCCCTTGGCCTCGGCGGTCCGTACGTAGTCCTCGTTGAGCACGTCGAGCACGCTGGCCCGGGTGATCCGCACGATCACGGCCAGCGGGATCGTGGCCAGCGTGATCGCCGGCAGGATCAGGTGCCACAACGCGTCGGCGCTGGCGTCGAACTCCCGGGTCAGCAGGCCGTCGAGGACGAAGAACCCGGTGACGTTCGTGTTGTCCAGTCCGGTGGTGAGCCGTCCGGAAGGCGGGAACCAGTGGATGTTCTGCGTGAAGACGTCCTTGAGCAGGTAGCCCAGGAAGAAGATCGGAATCGAGATGCCGAGCAGGGTGCCGGCAATGGTGAGGTTGTCCGGCCAGCGCCCCCGCCAGCGCGCGGCGAGATACCCCAACGGCACCCCGAGCCCGACGGCGATGATCATCGCGGCGATGGCCAGCTCGACGGTGGCCGGGAAGGCACGGCTGATGACCTCGGTGACCGGGTCACCGGTACGGATCGAGTTGCCGAAGTCACCGGTGAGGACTCGCTGCATGAACTTGCCGTACTGCACCAGGATCGGCTGGTCGTAGCCGAGCGCCTTGGTCAGCAGGGCGCGGCGCTCGGGCGTGGCCCGCTCGCCGAGCAGTGCCTCGACGGGACCGCCGGGCAGATTCCGCAGCCAGATGAAGATCAGCGCCGACAGGGCTATGAGGGTCACCACCAACTGCAGCAGGCGGCGGACTATGACTCGCAACATCTCTCACACCAGACTCTCGATGGTCGCGGAATCGGCCCGGGCAGGGGAGAAACCCCCAACCCGGGCCGATTCCGCCTACGGCGTCAGCCGATTGACGTCACTTCTTGACGCTGACGGTGTTGAACCGCTCGTCAGTCAGCGGGCTGGCCTTCAGGCCCTCGACGTCCTTGGTGACGACGATCGCCGGCGGCGCGTGCCAGACCGGCACGGCCGGCAGCCACTTGGCGGCGATGTCCCGGTTGACCTGCTCCCAGGCGGCCTTCTTGGCGGCGTCGTCGACGGTGCCGTCGGCCTTGGCGATCGCGTCGAACATCTCGTTCATCGACTGGTCGCCGAACTCGACCTTGCCCCGGCCGAAGAACGTGCCGACGAAGTTGCCCGGGTCGTTGTAGTCACCGGTCCAGCCGAGGATGTGCAGGTCCTGCTTGCCGAACTGCTGCACGTCGTCCTTAAAGCCACCGTTCCACGGACGAGGCACACCGTTGACCTTGATGCCCACGGCCTGGAGGTCGTTGGCGAGGACGGTGAAGATCTCCTGCGGGTTCGGCATGTACGGCCGGGAGACGTCCGGCGGGTAGTAGAAGTTGAGCGTCAGACCCTCGGCGCCGGCCTCCTTGAGGAGCTGCTTGGCCTTGTCCGGGTTGTACTCGTACTTCTGCACGTCCGGGGCGTAGCCGAGCACGGTGTCCGGCATGAACTCGTCTGCGACCTTCGCGCCACCCGGGCCCTTGGTCTGCACCAGCTGCTGACGGTTGAGCGCGTAGGCGATCGCCTGCCGCACCCGCAGGTCCTTCAGCTTCGGGTTCTTCTGGTTGATGCCCAGGTACAGGATGTTGAAGGCCGGACGGTTGAGGACCTGGAAGCCCTCACCCTCGAGCGCCTTGCGGTCGGCCGGCGCCGGGAAGTCGATGCCCTGCACGGTGCCGGCACGGAGCTCCTGCTTGCGGGTGCTCTCGTCCTTGATGACCTTGATGATCACCTTGTCCACCTTGGCCTTGTCGCCAAAGTAGTCCGGGTTCCGGTTGAGGGTGATCTCGTTCTTGGCCTTGTCCCAGCCACCGAAGGTGAACGGGCCGGTGCCGACCGGGTGCTCGTTGGCGAACGCGCTGTACGAGAACGAGTCACCGTTCTGCGTGACGGTGTCGGCGTCGTACTTCTTGAGCGCCTCGGGGCTCGCGATCGAGAGCGAGGTCAGCGCGAAGGCGCCGGGGAAGGCACCCTTGTACTTCTTGAGCGAGAGGACGGCGGTTCCGTCGTCCTTGGCCTCGCACTTGTCGTAGATCGACTCGCCAGCGCCCTCGGCCTCGTTCTTCGCGAACCCGCCGAAGGTGTCCATGTAGTAGATCATCTGGGACTGGGCGGCGGCGCCCTTCATGTTGTACCAGCGGTCGAAGTTGAAGCAGACCGCGGCGGCGTTGAAGGGGGTGCCGTCGTGGAACTTCACGCCCTGACGGAGCTTGAACGTCCAGACCTTGCCGTCGGGGTCGTGCTCCCAGCTCTCGGCCAGGCCGCCGGTCAGCTCAGCGGTGCCCGGCTTGTGGCTCACCAGGGTGTCGAACATCTGCCGGACCGGCCGGAACGACTCACCGTCGTCGTTGAAGATCGGATCGAAGTTCTTCGGGTCACCGGCACCCGCGAAGATGAAGGTGCCGCCAGTCTTGGCCTCGCCACTGTCGCTGCCGCGCTCGCTCTCCGCGCAGCCGGCCGCGCCGACCGCCAGAGCGGCAACGGCCGCGATGGCCATGGCCGTTTTGAGCCTTCTCGCCTGCATCTCTCACCTCTGTCATGCGCATGACCACGCCGAGCTGTGGCTCGGTCCGTGTGCGGGAGGCTATGACATGTAACACCGGAAGCGGAACGGCCGTCAGGCAATCGCTACCAAGCCGACACCTTGCGCAGACGTCTAACAGTCATCGGCAGGACGAACGCATCGAGCGACACATCGACCGCGTTGCTCTGGGGCGCGACGAGGCCACCGTCGGCCACCGGACGACGCGGGCCACGGACGGCATCCGGAGCGGTCGATCAGGAAACGGGCGGTGGGCAGACCTCCAACCGCTCGACGTCCGCACCGGCCCGGGCCGCGCCCAGGTCGTGGAACGTCACACGGTGGCACGCGTCGACGCTGACCCTGCCGAACATCGTGCCGTAGGGGGCGGAACCGTACACGGTCACCACCAGGTCAGGTGCCCGGCGGACCTCCCGCACCTCGACCCGGGTGCCCTCCGCGACCACCGCCAACCGTTCGTCGGTCGGCGTCGGGTCGTCGGTGGCGACCACCGCGTCGCCGAACGCCCGGGCGTTCCGCGTCACGGTGGCTTCGGCCGCGGCCTCACTCGCGCGACTCTTCGCCGCGACTCGCCGGCTCTCCACCTCGATCGTCACGAGGACGCCGACGAAGGCGAACGCCAGCACGGCCGACAGCACCGCCGGAGCCCAGGGCCCCTGGCCCGAACGCCGCGTCGCCACCCGCCACCTCCCCGGGTACGCCGATGGGCCCGCGCTCATCGCGCGGACCCACTCAGTTGTAGCCCACCGGTGACGATCTGTGGGGGTCAGACCGCCCGGCGCCCCTCGAAGGCACGACCCAGGGTGATCTCGTCGGCGTACTCGAGGTCGCCGCCGACCGGCAGACCGCTGGCCAGCCTGGTCACCGCAATCCCCATCGGCTTCACCATCAGCGCCAGGTAGGTGGCGGTGGCCTCGCCCTCGGTGTTGGGGTCGGTGGCGAGGATCAACTCCCGCACCGCGCCGCCGCTCAACCGGGTCAACAGCTCCCGGATGCGCAGATTGTCCGGGCCGATCCCTTCCAGCGGATTGATCGCTCCGCCCAGCACGTGGTAGCGGCCCCGGAACTCACCGGTCCGCTCGATGGCCACCACGTCCTTCGGCTCCTCCACAACGCACAGCACCTCGTCGGTGCGGCGCGGGTCGCGGCAGATCCGGCACTGCTCGGACTCGGCCACGTTGTAACAGGTCGTGCAGAAGCGCACCAGCTCCTTGACCTTGCGCAGCGCGCCGGCCAGCCGGTTGACGTCGGCCGGATCGGCCGAGAGGACGTGGAACGCGATCCGCTGGGCGCTCTTCGGGCCCACGCCCGGCAGTCGTCCCAGCTCGTCGATCAGATCCTGGATGGCGCCTTCGTACATCTGCCGGCTCAGAAACCGGGCAGGCCGAGGCCGCCCATGCCGCCGGCGACCGGGCCCATCTTGCGCTCGGTCAGCTCACGCGCCGCCTCGGCAGCGTTGTGCACGGCCGCCACCACCAGGTCTTCCAGCGTCTCCACGTCGTCCGGGTCGACGGCCTTCGGGTCGATCTTGATGGCCTTCAGCTCACCGGAGCCGGACACGGTCGCGGTGACCAGCCCACCGCCGGCCGTGCCGGTCAGCTCGGCCTCGGCCAGCTCGGCCTGAGCGGCGGCGATCTGCTGCTGCATCTTCTGCGCCTGCTTCAGCATCTGCTGCATGTTCGGCTGTCCACCTGGGCGCACGGATGGCTCCTTCTCGCACTCGTCTGCTCGGCCGCCGACCAGCCTAGCCGCTGGGACCGACGTCGCCGTGCCCGGTGCGTCCGCCCACGCCGGGGCTCCCCAGCTCCTTCGCCAACGGGACGCGGTAACTCAAAGTCGGTCGTACTGCTCGCGCACGAGCGACTCGACGACCGGTACGGTCCCCGGCGGGCCGCCGACCGCGCTGACGATCAGAACGACCTCGTCCCGGCCGGCGACGGCCCAGACACCGGTTCGCTCGGCATCGACGAAGACGGCTGATCCCGGCAGTTCAGCGAGCGGCGTCACCTCGCCGGGGGTTGCCTCCCGCAGATCGCTGTAGGAGCGCTGGAACTGGTCCGCCGAGCCCGCCGAACCGAACTCGAGCAGGGTGATCGACACGAGGGTCGCGTCCGGACCGGTCCAGGCCGACGCGGCCGTCTGGATCACGTCGCCGCCCGCCTGCTCGGCGAGCAGGTGCGCCCGCGCCTCGGACAGAGGCAGAACACGGCCCAGATCGACGTGATCGTCCCCCGCGGCCGGCGCGGCGGAGGCCCAGCCGGCGGGAGCCGCGACAATCAACGCGCCGAGCTCAGGGGTCTGATCGTCGACCGAGTTGATCGCCCGCCAGGTGACCGTGCTGAGGAGGACTGCGATGCCCAGGATTGCCAGGACGCCGACGACCGGTGCGGGTCGCCGCCACCAGGGTGCCGCCGGCCGGACGTTCGGGCGTGAACCCTGCCAGACGAAGGGCGTCGAATTCGCCGCCATTGGCGGGTTCGTCGCGGCCGGCTCGTCCACGGATACGACAGGGGCTGCCTCCGGTACGGCGGGCGCGGGCGGCTCGGGCAGAGTCGTGACGGCACGCGCGAGCAGTACCACCCCGAAGAGCCCGAGCGAGACGCCGTTGAGCAGGTCCGTACCGGGGTGATCGTCCACCGGGAAGCCGCTGACGTCGATGGCGGCCGTGGCCGGCAGGAGGGTGCCGACGCCCACCACCAGACCGAGCAGTATCGCGGCCAACCGCAGCCAGAACCGCCACACCGGGCGGACCCAGGCCAGCGCCAGCAATACCAGCAACGCCGCCCACCCGACCACCAACGGCTGCCAGTAGCCCGCCAGGTCGGTCAGCATGTACGTCCGCACCTCGCTCGAGGGAGCGCGGCCGAACAACCGATCCACGGCGTACTCGCCGCGACTCACCGCCACCCAGGGCAGCGACCACGCCGAGATCAGCATGACCAGGCCGATGACCGCCAGCACCGCAGTCTTCGCCTGGTCACGGCCGAACCAGCCGGTGTCGGTGACTTCCCCCGCAGTCGAGGTGATCTTCACGGCGCACATCCTGACAGCGCACGGGAAGACCGTCCACCCCGTGACGGTACGGCTACCACTACCCCGAACCGGCCGTCTGGCGGTAGTGCGGCGGGCACCCCCGCACTGGTCTGCTCGGGGGTATGAACCTCACCCGCAGTGGACGTGCCGCCGCGCTGTGCTGGGCAGTGGCCGCACCGGTCTTCCTCGTGGCCGGTCTCGTCACCGGCCTGCGTTGGCGCGAGCCCACCTACAGCTGGGCCACCCACAACATCAGCGACCTCGGCAACGTCCACTGCGGGATCTGGGACACCACCCGACCTCGCTTCGTCTGCTCGCCCTGGCATCCGCTGATGAACGCCGCGATGCTGGCCACCGCCGTCCTGCTCGCCACCGGACTGCTGCTGACCTGGCGGCTCCTCGGCCGGGGCGGCGTGGTGCGCTCGGCGCAGATCCTGCTGCTGCTGGCGACCGGCGGGTACGCCCTGGTCGCCCTCTATCCCGCCGACATCGACGAGAACCGGCACGTCCTGGGCGCGTTCCTGATCATGGGGGTGGGCAACGTCGGCCTGCTGCTCGCCGGCTTCGCGCCCGACTCCACGGTGCTCGGCCGGTGGCGACGGATCTCCCTCGCCGCCGGGCTCACCGCGCTGGCTGGGACCGTGCTGTTCACCGCCCAACAGGACGTCGGCATCGGGATGGGCGGCCTGGAACGCGTCGCCGTGCTGCCCTTCCCCCTGTGGGCCTGCTGCCTCGGCGTCCTGCTGGGCGAAGCGCCCGCTACCGCGCGTCCACCTCGTCGATCTTCTCGGCGCCGAAGGTCTCCCGCAGCAGCCGTACCGCCTGCTCCTCGCTCGACTCCCGGGCCGTCTTCTCGTCGATGACCTCGTCCAACGGCTCGTCGCCCGGGTCGAACCCCTCGTAGGTGGGTTTCGCCGCCGGAGACGCGCCGCCGGGCCGTCCGCCGCGCAACGGTCCGTCGAAGTCCGGGTCGTAGGGAGGTTCGCCCGCCCATTCCGCGTCCGCGGTGGGCCGGCTCGCCGATGGGGTACGCGCACCGCGTCCCGCCGCCGCCGCGCGAGCCGCGGCGATGGCGCTGCTCACCGGTGCGCCACCGGCTGACGCCGGCTGCCGGGTCGCCGGTGTCGGGTTGTCCCGCCCGCCCGGCTTACCGCCACCGGCCAGCGCGCCGGGGCCACCCGCGACGCCTGGTCCGCCGCCGTTCGCCCCAGTGCCGTTCGCGCCACCGCCGTTCGCGCCACCGCCGTTCGCGCCACCGCCGTTCGTGCCGGTCGATGCGGGGTCGCCCGACGTGGCGTCGGAGCGTGCGGCGCCTTCGGCTGACGCGCCGCCGGGGCGGGCAGCCTCCGGCCACGCCTCGTCATCGGCCGCCTCGGCGGCCGGGGCTCCGCCGCCGGGGCGCGCTGCCTCCGGCCAGTCGTCCTCCAGGCCGGCGGCGGTGGTCGAGGTCGACGCGGCCGGTGGGGTGCTGGTCGGGCCGGAAGCGGCAGTCGGTCCGGCGCTCGGACGGGGCGCCGCAGGCGGCGCACTCGACAGGCCGGAAGCGGCAGCGGGCGCGGCACTCGGACGGGGCGCCGCAGGCGACGCACCCGACGGGCCGGAAGCGGCAGCGGGCGCGGCACTCGGACGGGGCGCCGCAGGCGACGCACCCGACGGGCCGGAAGCGGCAGTCGGCCCGGCGCTAGGGCCGGGCTCGACGGGCGGCGCGCTCGTCGGACTGGCGGCGGCCGCGTTCGGTGTGGCGGGTCGGGTCGGCGCGGCCGCCTGGGGACGCGGGCCGGACAGCGACGCGGCACCCCGCTCGCCGGCCACCTCGCAGCGGATCTGCCAGCGCCCGCCCAGCTCCTCGTAGAGCGCGTCGGTGAGCACCGCCGCGTGGTCGGCCATCATCTTGGCCAGCACGGAGGACTTCACGGTCAGGACCAGCATGTCGCCGTCGAGTTCGCGGACCACCGCGTCACGCATGAGGGCGGCGATCCGCTTGTTGGTCCGGTTGACCTTGCCGACCACGTCGGGCCAGACCCGGCGCACCGCTACCGCGTCCAGCGCGGGGGCCGGGGTACCCGGGCGGGGCGGCGCGGGCGTCGCCGGATCGGGCAGCACGGCCGACGGCGGCACCGCCCGACGCGGGGTCGAGCCGGTGCCCGGTCCGGCGGGCGACACGGGCGCGGCCGTCGGGGCGGCGGCCGACGCGCCGGGCGACACCGGAATCGGGGAGTCCGCTCCCGAGGGCGCGTGCACACCTCGGATGCCCGAGGCGACATCGGCCGAGCCAGCAACGCCACCGGCACCCGAGGCGGCAGCGTCACCGGCACCCGAGGCGACGCCGGCGGCCGAGGCCGCAGTTCCGGCGGCCGAGCCGCCAGCGGTCGAGGCGGCAGCGGCCGAGGCGGTGGAAGCCGAGGCACCTGCGGTTCGCGGAGCCGGGGAAGCCGTCGGGTCGACATCCCACGGCGGGGCGGACGTCGGGGCGGCGGCGGGTGTGGGGGCTGCGGCAGCCGGGACCGGAGGGGCGTGCTGTGGGCGTACCCCTGGGGTGGTGGCCGGCGCGAACCCGGCGGGGTCGGCGCCACCCAGGGTGAGACGGCGTTCCATCCGTTCGAGGCGCTGGAGGAGGCCGCCGGTGGAGTCGTCCGCGCCGGGCAGCAGCATCCGGGCGCAGATCAGCTCAAGCAGCAGGCGGGGCGCGGTGGTGCCGCGCATCTCGACCAGGCCGTCGTGCACGATGTCGGCGCAGCGGGAGAGCGTGGCCGAGCCGAGTTGCGAAGCCTGGGCGGCCATCCGCTCGATCTGGTCGCCGGGGCCCTCGATGAGGCCCTTCGCGGCGGCGTCCGGCACCTGCTGGATCACGATCAGGTCGCGGAGCCGCTCCAGCAGGTCGGAGGCGAACCGGCGCATGTCGTGCCCGGCCTCGGCGACCCGGTCGACGGTGGCGTACGCGGCCGCGCCGTCACCGGCGGCCAGCGCGTCGCACATCTCGTCGATCAACGCGGAGTCGGTGACCCCGAGCAGGGAGACGGCCCGGGCGTAGCTGACGCCCTCCGGGCCGGCGCCGGCGATGAGCTGGTCGAGTACGGAGAGGCTGTCCCGCATGCTGCCGCCCCCGGCGCGCACCACGAGCGGGAAGACCGCCGGCTCGACGGTGATGCCCTCGGCCTGGGAGAGCTGCTCCAGGTACGGGCGAACCACCTTCGGCGGGAAAAGCCGGAACGGGTAGTGGTGGGTCCGCGACCGGATCGTGCCGAGGACCTTCTCCGGCTCGGTGGTGGCGAAGATGAACTTGACGTACTCCGGGGGCTCCTCGACCAGCTTGAGCAGGGCGTTGAAGCCCTGGGTCGAGACCATGTGCGCCTCGTCGATGATGTAGATCTTGAAGCGGCTGCTGGCCGGCGCGAAGAAGGCGCGCTCCCGCAGCTCGCGGGCGTCGTCGACACCACCGTGGCTGGCCGCGTCGATCTCGATCACGTCGATCGAGCCCGCGCCGTCGGTGGCGAGCGAGCGGCACGACGCACACTTGCCGCACGGTTCGGGGGTGGGGCCCTGCTCACAGTTGAGCGAGCGGGCCATGATCCGGGCGCTGGTGGTCTTGCCGCAGCCACGGGGGCCGGAGAAGAGGTAGGCGTGGTTGAGCCGGCCGCTGCGCAGCGCCTGCGACAACGGCTCGGTGACGTGCTCCTGCCCGATGACCTCGGCGAAGGTACGTGGCCGGTACTTGCGGTACAGCGCCAGCGTCACTCGTCCCGCCTCCTCTCGACCGAGCCATTCTGCGCCGGTCGGGCGCGGGTGACCACCCACCCCGCCGGGTCGTCTGGACCGTCACGCCTGATCGACCTGGGTTGCCGCGGCTTGATCGACTCGGCTTCCTGGAAACCGGGGTGTCCGCGCGCCTCTGACAGCCCGACATCATGCACATCGAGTGGATCAAGGCCCCGGGAACGAAAAGGCCTCCCGTGCACCCGGCAGAGCTCGCTTATCCTTGCTGCCTTCCGGCCCTGGGGAGGTTCACGAGATACCGCCGCACGGGAGGTGACGCCAACCCTACCCGACGGCTCGTCGATCTTCAGGGGGTGGTGGGGTGTCCCGGTCGACGGCGGCCTGTATCCTGGCTCGCGGAGGATTCGCCTAGAGGCCTAGGGCGCACGCTTGGAAAGCGTGTTGGGTTTACACCCTCACGAGTTCGAATCTCGTATCCTCCGCTCGCGGAGCATGATCGACGCCCGGCAGACCGATAACAGGTCGGCCGGGCGTTGTCGTTGTGGTCTCATCGATGCCATGGCTGACTCGACCTGGCAGTGGGACGAGACCTTGTACGCCGGCAGCGCCCGGCACTACAGCGTCGGCCGGTGGCCGTACCCACCCGAAGTCGCCGAGGCCGTCGGCACCGCGCTCGACCTGGACGGCACCGGCCGGCTTCTGGACGTTGGCTGCGGGCCCGGCTCATTGACGCTGCTGCTCGCGCCCCTGTTCGAGGCGGCCGTCGGGGTGGACGCCGACCGGGACATGCTCACCGAGGCGCGACGCCTGGCCGGCGAGGCCGAGGTCACCAACGTCGAGTGGCGGCACCTGCGGGCTGAGGAACTGCCCGCCGACCTGGGTACGTTCCGGGTCGCCACGTTCGCGCAGTCGTACCACTGGATGGATCGGCCGCTGGTGGCCCGCCGGGTCCGCGACATGCTCGCGCCCGACGGGGCCTGGGTCCACGTCGGCGCCACCACCCACCAGGGCGTTGCCGACGACGACCCGCTGCCGTATCCCCGCCCGCCCTGGCCCCGGATCAACGAGTTGGTGGCGCGCTACCTGGGGCCGGTACGCCGGGCCGGACAGGGCTCGCTGCCCTCCGGCACCCCCAGTGGCGAGGGAGAGATCATGCTCGCCGCTGGGTTCTCCGGCCCCACCCGACTGACCGTCGAGCAGGGGATGGTCGCGGAGCGATCGGTGGACGAGGTGATGTCGGCGGTCTTCTCGCTGTCCAGTTCGACGCCGCACCTGTTCGGCGACCGGCTGCCCGCGTTCGAGGCGGACCTACGCGATCTCCTGACGGCGGCGGCGCGGGACGGCCTGTTCGCCGAGCGCCGGCGCGACGTGAGCATCGTCATCTGGCGACCCTGACGACTGCCTCGGGCGGCGCGGACCGCTCAGCCCCGGAACGGGCCCGACCCCCTCGGCTTCGGGGCGGCCGAGAACCGCTCACCCCCGGGCGCGGGCCCAGGAGAGGAAGCGGTCGGTGAGCCGGGCCGGATCGACGTATCGGAGATGTTCGCCGGCCTCGGTCAGCAGCGTCGCCAGGTAAATGGTCAGCGCCACGCGATCGCCCCGGTACTCGCCGAGCAGCCGGAGCTTCGCCGCCGAGCAGGGCCACGCGATACCGCAGGCCTGACAGCGCCAGGTAGGTCGGGTCGGCAGGTGGTTGCGGTGGCGACGGCGCGGCATGAGTGGACCTCCTCTCCTGGTGGAGGGGTCACCCCGCCTCCGCGTCGGGGCGACCCCGGACTGACGCCGACCGCCGGGCTGCTGCGCCTCCACCGGCCACGCCGTCTTCTGTGGACCACAATGCGGCGCGTCATCGGGCACCTACAGGGCGTAGCTATATGGTTCTCAGATATTCGAGACATCCGATGGAGGGGCCGTGAACGACGCGTTGCGGGTGGCGCTCAACGACACCGGGCACACCACCGAATCCCTCGCCGAGACCGTCGGCGTCGACCCGAAGACCGTCGCGCGCTGGTTGACCGAGGGCCGCATCCCGCATCCTCGGCACCGCCTGGCGGCGGCGGAAGCCCTCCACAAGGACGTCTCGGACATCTGGCCGGACACTGCAAGACGTCGTGATCCCATTTGGTTTCGCCCCTGGCAGGAGATCGAGCGCGAGGCGGTGTCGCTGCGCTGGTACGAGTCGACGGTCCTGCCGGGACTTGTTCAGACCGAGGCGTACGCCCGCGCGGTCCTCGGCGGCGCGGGCCTGATCCCCCGGAGCGAGGTCGAGCGGCACCTCGCCGTTCGGCTGAACGGCAGGGCGTGCTCAAGCGGGACGACCCGCCGCAGTTCACGGCGGTCGTCGACGAGGCGATCCTGCGCCGGCCGGTGGGCGGCCGGTCGACCATGCGCGAGCAGATGCTCGCCCTCGTCGCGGCCTGCGCCGAGCCGCACATCCGGGTGCACGTCGTGCCGGCCACGGTCGGCGCGTATGCCGGACTGAACGGACCGTTCGTGATCGCGCACAGCCACGACCATCGGGTCGCCGGCTACCTGGACAACCAGCTTCAGGGACAAGTAGCTAGCGACCCGGACGACATCGCGGCCATGATGGCGGCATGGGAGAACGTGCGCGGCGAGGCGCTGTCGCACTCGCAGTCGGTCGAGCTGATGACGGAAGTAGCGGAATCATGGAGCTGAACGGCGCACGGTGGCGCAAGAGCACCCGCAGCAGCGGCAACGGCGGCGCGTGCGTCGAGGTCGCCGACAACCTGCCCGGCGTGGTCGGCGTACGGGATTCCAAGGACCCGACCGGTCCGGCGCTCGCCTTCACGCCGACGGCCTGGCGCGCGTTCGTGGCCCATCTCGCCGACCGCGCCTGAGTCCCCGACCAAGCGCCCGCGCCGCTGACGACGAGATCTTGGACAGTTTCCGTTCGGAGCTGACGGAAACTGTCCAAGATCTGCGGCCAGACCGCCGGAGGGCCGGGCCGGCGGAGGGCCGGGCCGCCGGAGGGCCGGGCCGCCGAGCCCGGCACCGAGGCAGCGCGGCACCGCCGGGGCTCGCAGCGCCGCGTACCGTGCCAGTCACGGACGGCGGCGAGGGCGACCGTCGTACACATGTTCTATCCACAGGTTGTGGACGACGGCGGGGGTGTGATGGCGTACCAGCTCAGCGCGGTGGTCGCGGACGCGGACCTGCTCCGCGAGCACACCGCCGAGCTGGACCACGCCGTCCTCGGTGAGCTGCGTCAGGATTTCGCGCTGCTGCCGGTCACCCCGCAGTTGGTGGCCGAGCTGACCGGATCGCTACCGGACTACGCGGCGGACGACCGCAGCGCCGAGCAGCCGTTCGACCTCGTGTTGTCGCCGCCGCTGGTCGAGCTGCTGGCCGTGTGGTCGCGTACGGGGCCGGTGGCGTACCTGGAGGCGGAGTTCGGCGGCGGGACCGGCTACCAGTCGGCGGCGGTGTGGCTCGGCGGGGCGCTGTCCTGGGGGCCGCGCTTCGACGACGTGCTGGAAGCCCCACGGGAGGAGTGGCCGATCAACTCGGCGCTCATCCGGCTCGGCGTGGAGCGTGGGGCATGGATCGATCCGTTCGCCGAGCTGGGGTTGCATCTGGAACGCAACACCGCCGGGTGGTTGGCGCACGGGCGGCGTCGACTCAGCGCCGACCACTGGGACGATCTGATCGAACAGTGGGAAAACCAGTAATCCGTCGGCGGGCAGCAACCTGAACGGCCCAGCCCCGTTGGGGACTGGGGGATTCCATGAAATTGCGACAATTCGCGTTTATTGCCATGCTGCTGACTGCTGCCTCGATCGCGGGCAGCGGTGCGCCGTCCGCTGGGCCGATGCCCGCCAACTGGCCCGCCGGCGTAGTCGAGATCATCGACCTGAACGGCCTGCGCGACATCGAGTTCGGTGACACCGAGGCCGAACTGACCCGGCGGGGCGTCCTGCGTACCGACCTGGACGCCTGCGGACCGGTCCTCGCCGGCCACGACACGGCCAGTCCCGTCTTCGTCGAGGACAAACTGGTGCTGCTGTGGGTCGGCGACCCGATGCGGACACCGGAGGGCATAACGGCCGGCTCACCGATCGAGGAGGTCTGGGACCGCTACTCGTCGGTCACCCGGCTGCCCGCTCCACAGGGGACTCACCGGCTCGACGGGCTGCTCGCCCGCAGCGGCGACCGCGCGTACCTGTTCCTGCACGACGGGCGCACGGTCCGAAAAACCATCGCCGGGTACGCCGAGTGGGCGCGCCGCCTCTTCGACGAGGGCGCCGGCCCCTGCTGAGACGAGGGCGCCAGCCCTTGCCGAGACGAGGGCGCCAGCCCTTGCCGAGACGAGGGCGCCAGCCCTTGCCGAGACGAGGGCGCCAGCCCTTGCT
>NZ_JBEXUR010000018.1:116289-145465 GCF_040614415.1 Micromonospora sp. NPDC005979
CCGAGACGAGGGCGCCAGCCCTTGCCGAGACGAGGGCGCCAGCCCTTGCCGAGACGAGGGCGCCAGCCCTTGCCGAGACGAGGGCGCCAGCCCTTGCTGACCGGCCCGTCCCGGCCCCCTGCCGACCGGCCTGGCCGGCTGAGACGGCAAGCCGATTGTCCGCGATCGACCGTCGTGAAATCATCCCCTCGCCCGCGCATCTCGCGCGACAGAAACGGGGGAAGACATCGTGCGTACACCCGCGCTCAGTCCACTGTGGAAACACCTTCCCAGATGGGCCGCGGTGGCGGCCCTGAGCCTCACGGGGGCGGGCCTGCTGGCCGGTCCCGCCACCGCCGCCCCGACGGCCGAGCAGTCGCCGCGACCGGCGCTGACCACCGAGCAACCGCCCACCGTCACCACGCCCCCGAAGTCGGCGACCACGACTCCGGCCCCGGGCCGAGCCACCTCGGACGCCAAGTCCGTCGCCGGCCTCGCCGCCGCCTGCGGCGGCCAACTCCCGACGGGCACGGTCAAGAACTGCGCGTCGATCACCGGGGCCGCACAGCAGAACTGGACGGTCACCTCGACGGTCGACCAGGACACCCTGCTCGTCCGACTCCGTGAGGTCTCCGGTGATGGTGTCAGCGCACAGGTGAAGGGCAGCGACGGCGGCATCGTCTGCTACGTCAGCTCGTACCTCAACGAGTGCAAGCTCGGCGGCGCCGGCACCTACACGATCACGGTGAAGCTCTACTACGGCACCGGCAAGGGCGCCTACTCGCTGTCGGCGGAGTCGACGCGTACCCCGTCCGCCTGCGTCAACCTGCCCGAGGGCTTCTTCTCCTTCGCCTCCGCCGGGCGCAGCGGCACCCTGCCCGCCGGCCTTGCCGCCCGCTGTTTCACCTTCACGCAGCCCACCGGCGCGGTCCTGCACCTCGCCGACCCGGGCGGCGCCGAGGACATCCAGGGCAACATCCTGGACGCCCAGTTCCAGCCGATCTGTGCGGTGAGGTACCCGACGGAGTGCACCCTCAGCGAGCCCGGACCGTACCGGCTCTTCCTGCAGGAGATGTACGGCAACAAGGCCCCCTACACGCTGAAGATGCCCCGGATCTCGCAGTCGGTCGGCTGCCCGGCCCTGTCCCTGAGCACCTTCGGTGACCCCGGCACGGCGGTCGGGACCGGCACCGTGCAACCGTACGACGAAATCGGCTGCCAGTCGCTGCGCGTGAAAGCCCCCGGTCGGGTGGTCATCCGGATGGACCAGTACGCGAACCAGTACCTCAACTGGCGGCTGTACGACCCCGCCGGACAGGTCGTGTGCACGGAGTACGACTCCTGGCGGTCCTGTGCGGTGCCGGCGGCCGGCGCGTACACGTTCGTGGCGCAGAACTGGAACTGGGAGCCCGTCACCTACCGGGTGGCGGCAGCCCGCCTCGACCGGGCCGCGGGTTGCGCCGCCTCCACCGGGCTCAACTGGGACCAGCCGGCCCTGACGGTGCACCAGACCTCGCCGGTCCAGACGAATTGCCAGCCGTTCCACGGCGAAGCCGGCGAGCGGATCATGGTCTACCGGGCCCCGGACCGGTACAACGACGTCTCCTCCTCGATCGTCGACGAGCAGGGTGTCGTGCTGTGTACCGACTGGTCCGAGGAGGACGGGTGCGTACTGCCCGCCACCGGGACCTACCGCGTCGTCAGCTACCTGGCGACCTGGCCCGCCGACGCCACGGACCTCACGTACAAGATCCAGGTCCGTCGACTCTCCGACGCGGTCGGCTGCCCGACCATCGCCCCGGGCACGTACAACTCGGCGCCGGCCGGCGGCCTCGGTGGCATTCGCTGCCGCACCCTGGACCTTCCCAGCGCCGGCGTGTACCGGGTCACGGCGGTGGACGACGAGAACTACCAGGCGTGGGCCACCGTCTACGACTCCGCCGGAATCAAGGTCTGCACCGGCATCCGGTGTGAGGTCCCTGCGGCGGGTAGGTACACGATGGTCCTCTCCGGGGGCGACACCACCTCGGTGATCGACAACGACTTCCGGTACGCCGTCGCGTTGCTGCCGTGGAAGACGTCGGGCTGCACGCCGGTGTCCGACACCGGCTGGCAGGACGCCCCGCTCCGGGGCAGCTTCGGCGCCGCGGGGCAGCACAACTGCCTCCAACTGCCCAGCCCGTCGGGGGCTCACGTCGCCGAGTTGGTGGCCGGAGACGCGTCCTCACCGGAGATCAGCGTGCTGAACGCCGACGGCGATCAGGTGTGCGACTACTCCTCGCTGCGTCAGTACAGCTGCGAGCTGACCGGCGAGGCGCCCTTCTCCGTACTGCTCACCGCGGACGAGGGGGAACCCACCGCCTCGTACGCCGTGGGCTTCGCCCGCGTCGACGGGCCGCCGGCCTGCCCGGTCCTACCGGCAGACACCGCGGGCGCCACGGCGACCACCGGGGCGGACCACTTCGCGGCCTGTTACACCGTCCCGGCCGATCAGCACACCAGCCGGGAGAGCTTCACCTGGACGCGTACCGCCGGCTCGGGTGACGCCCGCCTGTCGGTCTTCGACAGCCAGGGCATCCGATACTGCGGCCCCACCAGCCCGGCCGTCGAGCGGACCGTCACCTGCACCCTGCCGGCCGGTCCGGTCACGGTGATCCTGGAGACGGATGCCGTCGACGCCTCGTACCGGTTGACCCACCGGGACGGCAACGCCCCGACCGCGTGACGCGCGGTGGGCCGGCCCTCCACCTGGTTGGAGGGCCGGCCCGCCGGTCACTCTCTGTCGTGAAGTCCGTCGTGCGTCGGCACGGTCCGGGCGAACGCCAGCGCGGCTCAGGCCGCGTTGTCCGCGGTCGCGGGGCGCCGCGCCCCAGACACGGCGGCGAACCCGGCGAGCGCGATCTCCGCCGTCTGCCGCAGTTCCTCGCGAGACACCCCGGCGGCGGCGTGGATCGCCTGCCCCTCGGTGACGCTCATGACGAATCGGGCGAGCGCGGCCGGGTTGGCGTCGGCCGGCAGGTCACTCTCGGAGACGGCGCGGGCGAACCGGTCGGCGAGGGCCCGCTCACCGGCGAGGCGGCTGGCGGCGAGGAACTCCGCGACGCCCCCGTTCTCGCTGGAGCAGGCGGTGCCGCCCTGGATCGAGAGGCAGCCGGCCGGGCGGTCGGGTCGGGTGACGGCGAGCACGTTCTCGCGCAGGAGAGTGGCGACGACCTCGTACGTGGTGGTCTGGGCGATCGCGTGCCGGGCGTACCCCATGTCCTGTTCGGCGTAGCGGGCCACGGCCTTGCGGAACAGCTCCTCCTTGCTGCCGAAGGCGGCATAGAGGCTCGGCTTGTTGATGCCCATGGCCGCGGTGAGGTCGGTCATCGAGGCGCCTTCGTACCCCTGACGCCAGAACACCTCAAGCGCGCGCTCCAACGCCTCGTCGACGTCGAAGCCCCGAGGACGCCCTCGTACCGGCACGGTCCACCACCTCCGGTTCCCATCCTAGCCACGGTTGAACCGATCGGTACAGAAATTTGTCGCACGGCTCGGGGGTTGCTACGGTCGGATCAGTACCGCTCGGTACACAACTTCCGAAGGAGACCGATCGTGGGACAGCTCGACGGCAAGACCGCCCTCGTCACCGGGGGCACCACCGGCATCGGCCTGGCCGCCGCCCGCCGCTTCGCCGCCGAAGGCGCGTACGTCTTCATCACGGGCCGGCGCAAGGGCCCGCTGGACGAGGCGGTGAGCAGCATCGGCGTCAACGCGACGGGCATCGTCAGCGACGTCGGCAACCTCGACGACCTGGACCGGGTGATGCGGGCCATCGAGGAGCGCGGCGCGGGGCTCGACGTGCTGTTCGCCAACGCCGGCGGCGGCGAGTTCCGTCCGCTCGACTCGATCACGGTCGAGCACGTCGCCACCACCTTCGACACCAACGTCTACGGCACCATCTTCACCGTCCAGAAGGCCCTGCCCCTGCTCAACGAGGGCGCCTCGGTCGTGCTGACCGGCTCGACGTCGGCGGTCAGCGGCATTCCGGCGTTCAGCGTCTACGCCGCGTCCAAGGCCGCCATCCGCTCGTTCGGCCGCTCCTGGGCAGCCGAGCTGATGGACCGGAAGATCCGGGTCAACACACTCGTGCCCGGCTCCACCGAGACTCCCGGACTCGCGGGCCTTGCCCCCAGCCCCGGGGAGTCGCCCGCCCTGCTCAAGACGATCGCGTCCACCGTGCCCATGGGCCGCCTGGCCCACCCGGACGAGATCGCCAACGCCGTGCTCTTCCTCGCCTCCGACCAGAGCAGCTTCATGACCGGCAGCGAGCTGTTCGTCGACGGCGGCGAAACGCAGCTCTGACGGGAGGACGCCCGGTCGATCCGCAACGGGTCGCACCGGGCGTCCCCGTGTTTCCCGAACGTTGGCGGCCGCACCAGCAACCTCTTCGCCCCGACCCCGTTGAGGCCTGGGGGATTCAATGGAGGGGCTGACCTGCCGATACTGGCAGGTTGGCCGACGCATCGATTGGCATCATCCTCGAATACTGGCGGAGCTGCTTCCGGGCCCGCTCGACAAGCACTGAGATCGTCGGCAGTATCACGGGAAGAGATGCCACCCCGCCCGAGGATCCCTAGTCGGAGGAGCCGCAGCGTGACGGTACGTCGAGAGAGGCCCGCAAGACGTCTTTCCGACCTGCTGACAGAGGACAGAATCGCGGTTGTCGCCGGTGCACACGACGCCCTCTCGGCCCGACTGGCCGAGCACCGGGGCTTCGACGCCATCTGGGTGAGCAGCTTCGGCGTCACGAATTCACTTGGCCTCGTCGACGAGGGTGTCATCACTCTGAATGAGATGCTGGATGCCGCCTGGCGCATCAAGCGCGCCACCTCCCACCCGGTCATCGTGGACTGCGACACCGGCTACGGAGACGTGATCAACGTGCGGCGGCTGGCCCGGGAGGCGGTGGACCGGGGCATTGATGCGATATGCCTCGAGGATCAGGCCTTCCCCAAGAGGAACACGTTCCTGGATGGCGAACACCAGCTCGACGATGTCCATCGCTTCTGTTCGAAGATCACGGCCGCCGCCGGATCCCGGACCGTCGATGACTGCCTGGTGGTAGCTCGCACCGAAGCGCTCTCCCAGGGATTCTCCGTGGACCACGCACTCGAGCGAGCGAACGCCTACGTCGAGGCCGGCGCCGACGCGATCATCATCCAGCACCGCTCCAGCGACATGCACGCGCTGGAGGCGTTCGCCGACGGCTGGCGCGGGCGGGCACCCCTCGGGGTGCTGGCCACCTCCATTCGCCAGGCAGGCTTCGAGGAGATGCAACGCGCCGGATTCGCACTGGCCATCTACGCCAATCAGGGCCTGCGTGCCGCGGTCCGAGCCATGGACGACACGTACCAGTCCATCCTCGGCGCCGGCGGACGTCAACCGGCGGACCTGGCGCTCGCCTCGATGGAGGAGGTCCTGAAGTTGCAGTCGGAATCAGGGTGGAATTGAGATGGAGCTTCTCCTCCTGCGCCACGGTGAGACGGAATGGAATCTCACGGGCCGGATGCAGGGACTCAGCGACACCCGCCTGACCCGGGCCGGCATCGACCAGGCTCAAGCGGCGCTCACCTCCCTTCCCCCGTTCTCGCAGGTATGGACCAGCCCGCTGCAACGGGCCCGCCTGACCGCCGAGGCGATCGCGGAATCGCAGGACATCCCGTGCCGGGTCGACGAGCGGCTGATCGAACGGAGCTGGGGGGCCTGGGAAGGCATGCTGCCGGAGGACGTCGACCAGAAGTGGCCGGGTTGGCGGGCGGCGGGGCGGAAGCCGGACGGATACGAGCATGACGAATCCGTCTTCCGCCGCTTTTTGGAATGGCGCGACGCCGTCACCCACGACGGTTCGGCGACGCCTCTCGTAGCCGTAACCCACGGCGGTTTCATGAGCGCGGTGGTCCGCGTTCTCGGCGGCTCGGACAGCGGGTACAAGAATCTCGAAGGCGTCTGGATAGGCGATGTCGAGGATCGACCGTTCATCCGACGCCACGAGGAGTTCATTCCGAACGCACGGAAGCTGACTCGATAAGGACGGGTAAGCGTGGAGGCCGCAGGCGCAGCCAAACGGATCAGAGAGACCTTCGGCCTGGTCGTCGGTGTCCCGGACTCCTCGCTGGCGTTCCTGGGGCCGATCTGGCAACGGCCGGGCGATGACGTCTCCGTGTGCACCAACGAGGGCTCCGCCGTGGCGCTGGCCGCCGGCTGGGCGCTCGGCAGCGGCAGGTGCGCGCTGGTCTGCATGCAGAACTCGGGGCTGCTGAACGCCTTGAATCCCCTCACCTCGCTGACACATACCTCGGTCCAGTCCGTCCCACTGGTTCTCCTCATCGGAATGCGAGGCTGGGCCGGCGACGAGCCTCAACATGAGGCGGTGGGCCGCGCCACGACGAGCCTGCTCGGCGCGGCGGACATCCCGTTCCGCACGACCTGCGCGTCCGACCTGTCGGACGTCGTCTCCACGCTGGGCCTGGCCCACCAGCAGGCGGTCGCCAGCAACACGGTGACCGCGGTCCTGGTCGAGGTCGGCGCCGCGCGTCCGCCCACGCCGCCGGCCACGGGAGGCCGCGCGCAGCAGGAGTGGACCAGTCGCGACGCCGTACGACTGGTCCTGGACGCTGCCCCGTCCGCAAGCATCGTCGTCGGCTCCACCGGCTTCAACAGCAGACTCGTGCACGAGTACCGCACGGACCACCCCGGCCGGTTCGAAGAGTTCGTGTACTGCGTCGGTGCCATGGGTCACGCGTGCTCCGTCGCCCAGGGTCTGGCAGTGGCCCGACCGGACGTGCCGGTCATCTGCGTCGACGGTGACGGCTCGGCCCTGATGCATCTGGGAGCGGTGCTCCTGCCCGCCACGCTCACCGTCCCGAACTACCGGCATGTGATCGTCAACAACGGCAGCCACGAGTCGGTCGGTGGCGGCGACACGCTCGGATCCCGCTTCAGCTTCTCGGCCCTCGGGCACGACCTCGGCTGGCCTACCCGAGTGTTCCGCGGCCCGACCACGCCCGATGTCGTCACCGCGCTGGCCGGACTGCTGAACGCGACCGGCCCGGTGCTGGTCGAGATGCTGACGCGCCCCGCAGGCGTCGGCCCACCTGCTCGGCCCCGGCCGCCGTTCGTGCGGACGAGGACGACGTCCCATCGGTTCCGGTAGGACTCCGAGGAGGTATGAGTCGTGGATTTCTCTCCGTACCGGGTGTTCATGGATCCCGCCGACGTGGCGCGCCTGGAGCGACAGCCGCGCGAGACATGGCGCCGGCAGGTGGGCCGGATGGTTGACGCCGGCGGCATCGGTGAGGTGCTCACCACGCGCGGCATCGCAGTGTTGTCCGGGCTCGACGATCTCTCCGGCCCGCAGTTGCGGGTCGTCTTCCCCCTGATCTGCGAGGCGCTCGGGACGTTGATCCCACAGAGCGTCGGCTCCTCGGCGCAGCTGCTGAGAGAGGTGACGTACCGGGGGAACGACCTGTCGGATCGCACGCTCCGCTACTCCGACAGCCGGGCCGGCGGAAGCTTCCACACCGACGGCGTCCCCGTTCCCGGCGAGGTGCCGGATCTCATCGCACTGCTCTGCCTGCGTCAGGCCGCGGCCGGCGGTGAACTCGTCTTCATCGACTCGCAGGAGATCCTGCGGCTGGCTTCGGCACAGATGCCGGACATCCTCGACGTTCTGGGTAACCAGTTCCACTTCGACCAGCGGCGCAAGGACGCGCCCGGCGCCACGATCGTACGGCGGGTCGTCGAGCGCTCGGGGGCCGACGACGGCACGCACCGCCTAACATATCTGCGGGACTACATCGAGTCCGGGCATGCGATGCCGGGGGTACGGCCGCTGACTCCGGCCGAGACGAGGGCCATGGACCTCCTCGATGCCGTGATGGCGAGCGAGGCTCTTCACATCGAGGGGCGGCTGCTCCGGGGGCAGATCGTGATCAGCGACAACCGGCGTTACCTGCACGGGCGTCATGCCTTCGTCGACGCGTCCGAGGGCGCGGGGAGACTGATGCTGCGAGCCTGGATCAGGCGATGATCAGATGAGCAAGTACATCGACTTCCACGATCCCCACAATCGGGACACCTACGTCGGGCGGTCCGCGGACCCCGCCTGGTCGGCGCTCTTCGCGCGACTCATGCGCCCGGAGGGTCGGTTGGTCGCCGACCTGGGATGCGGCGGTGGCATCTACACCAAGGCGATCGCGGGCATGGCACCGCAGCTGGTCGTCGGGATGGACTCGTCGCACCTGTCATTGGAGTCCGCCCGGAGCTACTGCCAGGGAGTCGACCGCGTGTCATTTCTGCTGACCGACGCGGAGGCCGTGGGCGCGGAGGACGACGTCTTCGACGGAGTCGTCGAGAGAGCTCTCATCCACCACTTCACGACGTTGCACCGCAACTTCCGGGAGGCCCGCCGCATCCTGAAACCCGCCGGCCTGCTCTGGGTCCAGGACCGCACGGTGGACGACGTCCTCCAACCGCCTTCGGCGGAGCACATCCGTGGCTACTACCTCGCCTTCGACGAACGGCTGAGGGCGACCGAGATCGAACGCCGGCGACGAGAGCCGGATGTCACGGCCGCGCTCCTGGAGGCAGGATTCCGGCTTGTCAACAGCAGCAAGGTCTGTGAGCTGCGCAAAGTGTTCCGCGAACCGGGCGAGTTGTACGAGGAGATCGTCCTGCGGCGCGGCCGGTCCCTGCTCCACGCGCTTGACGACCGGCGTATCCGTCAACTAGCCGACTACGTCGTCGAGCGGATTCCTCGTTGGCCGGCGGTCGAACGGGACACCTGGACGGTCTGGATCGCCGAGAAGTAGCCGCTGTCATGGCGCGTCGAGGTAGGTGTTCTGCTTCAGAGCGGCGTCCCAGAGAATCTTGATCTGCGACGCGTACAGCGCGTAGGTGGGGTTGCCGGGTCGCACCACGTAGGAAACCGTCGCCTGGTCGGCCTCGTTCTCGTGCAGGTAGTGCTGCACGCGAATGAGGGAATTCTCCGACAGCCGGTTCACGTCGATCGCGATGAAGGCCATGGGCATGATGCGGTCCGAAACCGCGAACTGGATGTTTCCGCTGTCCCGCAAACGGATGTAGAGGTCCTTGAAGAGGTTCGCCTGATTCAGGTACCGCTGCTGACTGTGGCGCTCGGAGTCCGAGTACCTCATCCGCCGAAACCCCTCGAGGACGTCGAGGTCGCCCACGTCGAGCACCAGGAAGCGCACCTGCACACGTCTGTTCAGACCGGCGAACAGATCCTTCGCGGCCACGAAGCCGGTCAACGTCGTACCACTGATGAAGACGTCGTGACGCGCCGACGCCACAGCGGTTCTCCAGTCGAAGGTGTGGCGTTCGACGAACTCGACGCCTATTCCCCGGTGGGCGAGCGTCCTCGCAATTTCCTCGGTACTCCTGGTCAGCACTCTCCACCGACTGCTGAAGAGAATGAAGAAGTCAATGACGATCATCGCCAGGAGCGCTTCAATGAAAGTGAGATGCAGATTTTGTTGGTTGAGGACTTCGGTGACGACCACGGCAGTCAGCGCGAATATCGCCTGAAGGGTGATGAATGCCGCGTCCAAGAACCTCAGAAGCCTCTTCATCGCCACTCCCCGAAACGGCCGAGTCGATGGAATTCACATGTGCGGCGCCGCCCGGACACCGAAGCTCATAGAGTTACCACAGTTAATGCGATGATCGCAACCAGTAGAAATTTCGTCTCTTCTGCAAGCCTCACGCAGAGCTTGACGGCGGAGAAAAGCAGCGCGCCGGGGACCGTACGGTCCCCGGCGCGCTGCTACGCACGAGCGGTGGCGGCGGGATTTGAACCCGCGGAGGGCGTAAACCCTCACACGCTTTCGAGGCGTGCTCCTTAGGCCACTCGGACACGCCACCGCCGACGAGGGTACAGGACCCCGGGTTCGGACGCCGAACCGGTATCGCCCGAGCCGGCCTGGCAGGATCTTTGCCATGAGTACGCACATCGGCGCGAAGCCGGGCGAGATCGCCGAGCGGGTCCTGATGCCGGGTGACCCCCTGCGGGCCAAGTGGATCGCGGAGACCTACCTCGAGGGCGCGACCTGCTACTCGACGGTCCGGGGCATGCTGGGCTTCACCGGCCGCTGGAACGGCGTCGACGTCTCCGTCCAGGGCTCCGGCATGGGCATGCCGTCCGCCTCCATCTACGCCCACGAGCTGATCAACGAGTACGGCGTGAAGACGCTGATCCGGGTCGGCTCCTGCGGCGCTCTCAGCACCGACCTGCAACTGCGTGACGTGGTGGCGGCGATCGGGTCGTCCACCGACTCGAACATGAACCGGATGCGCTTCGACGGTCTGATCGACTACGCCCCGGTGGCCGACTTCGGGCTGCTGCGTACCTCGGTCGAGGTGGCCGAGCGGCGCGGCATCACGATGCACGTCGGACCGATCCTGGCGGCGGACGCCTTCTACACCGACCGGCCGGACCTCTACGACACGCTCGCCGACTACGGCGTGCTGGCGGTGGAGATGGAGTCGGCGGCGCTCTACACGATCGCGGCCCGGTTCAAGGCTCGGGCGCTGACCGTGCTGACCGTCAGCGACCACATCAAGACCGGCGAGAAGACCACGTCGGAGGAGCGGGAGCAGACCTTCAGCCAGATGGTTGAGATCGCGCTCGACACGATCATCGCCTGACCCGTTCCGGCGGAGCGGCGTCACCCGCGGAGAGCGGTATGACTCAGAGGCATATTTATGTCTCAGGGTCATACCGCTCTTTCGCATCACGCCGGCCCCGCCCGCGCCCCCGCGCCACCGCCGGCCCGCGCCACCGCCGGCCCGCGCCACCGCCGGCCCGCGCCACCGCCGGTCCACGCCACGCCGGCCCACGCCACCGCCGGCCCGGCCCGCGCCACGCCGAGCCCGGCACGTCAGACGGCGGTGAGCGCCTCCGTCGGGGAGAGCCGGGCGGCGCGGACCGCCGGGTAGAGGCCGGCGAAGCCGCCGATGACCAGGGTCGCGCCCACCCCGCCGAGCATCGCCCACGCCGGCACCACGGTCGGCCAGTCCTGCGACAGCGCGTATCCGGTGGTGACCAGGATTCCCAGCAGCACCCCGCCGAACCCGCCGAGCGCCGAGAGCAGCAGCGATTCGGCGAGGAACTGGGTGCGTACCTGACCTCGGGTGGCCCCGAGCGACCGGCGCAGGCCGATCTCGGCCCGGCGTTCCAGCACCGAGATGACCATGGTGTTGGCAACGCCGACGCCACCGACGAGCAGGGCGACCGCGCCCAGGCCGAGCAGCAGCCCGGTGAAGGCGGCGTCGGTCGCCTCGGCGGCGGCCAGCGCGTCGGACGGGCGGGACACCTCCACCTCGTTGGGCGCTTCCGGGTTTGCGGTCGCGCCGAGCACCGACCGGACGGCCTCGACCTGTGACTCCTCGGCCCGGGTGTAGACGGTGCTCGGGTGCCCGTCGAAGCCCAGGTAGTCGGTCGCCGCCGACCAGCCGACCAACGCCGACGTGTCCAGCTCCGGGGCGAGCGGCACGGGAGCGAGGACACCGACCACGGTGAACCACCGCCCGCCCAGCCACACCTGTACCTGCGGATTCGCCTCGCCGACCCCCAGCCGGTCGGCGGTGGTCGCGCCGAGGACCACCGCCGGGTAGCGGGCGGTGGCCTCGTTGAGCCACGTTCCGCTGGTCACCTCGGCTCCGACGGTGCCGAGCAGGTCCAGCCGGGCCGCCCGGGTGGCGATCCCGCCCGTCTCGGCGGCCGGAATCCGGTCCGAGCGGTAGACCTTGGCGTCGGAGACCTGCCCGGTCGCGGACACCTCGGTCACCGGACCGATTCGGCCGATCATGGCCACCGACTCCTCGGGGAGCTGAGCGTCCGCGCCGAACAGGGTGTTGCCGGGTTCCACGGTGAGCAGGTTGGTGCCGAGCGCGTCGAGCGCCCGGTCCAACTCGGCCCGGGAAGACGAGGAGATGCCGACGACCGCGATCATCGCGGCGATGCCGATCGCGATGCCCAGCGCCGACAGGAACGCCCGCAGCGGTCGGGTCCGCAGGCCCACGCCACCGACGCGCAGGACGTCCCCGGGACCCATCCGGGCCGGGGTGAGCACCGCCATCAGCCGACCCCGCCCGTCGCGAGGACCGAGTCGTGCCGCACCGCGCCGTCCCGCATCCGTACCTGCCGGGGCAGGCTGTCGGCGATCTCCCGATCATGGGTGATCACCACGACGGTGGTGCCGGCCCGGTGCAGCTCGTGCAGCAGTTCCAGCACTCCGGTGCCGGACGTCGAGTCGAGGTTCCCGGTCGGCTCGTCGGCGAGCAGCACGGCCGGCTCACCCACCACCGCCCGGGCCACGGCCACCCGCTGCCGCTCCCCGCCGGAGAGTTCGTGCGGCCGGTGCCCCAGCCGGTGGCCCAGGCCGACCCGGACCAGCGCGGCCTCCGCACGGTCGCGCCGCCTCCGCAGGGGTACGCCGGAGTAGAGCAACCCGTCGGCCACGTTGTCCACCACCGGGACGCCGGGGGCCAGGTGGAACTGCTGGAAGACGAAGCCGATGCGGGTGGCCCGCAGCGCCGACAGCTCCCGGTCGGTGAGCTTCGCCGCGTCGTACCCGTCGATGAGGACGCTGCCCGACGAGGGCCGGTCGAGGGTGCCGATGAGGTGCAGCATCGTCGACTTGCCCGACCCGGACGGGCCGACGATGGCCACCAGCTCGCCGTAGCCGATCCGCAACGACACGTCGTCCAACGCGACGACGCCGCCGGGATACCGCTTGCTGACCCGGTCCAGCACGATCACGTCGCCCGTCACGCCGGCACCACCACCGTCGTTCCCTCGGCGATTCCCTCGCCGGTGATCTCCACCCGCCCGTCGGCGAACAGGCCCGTGGTCACCGCCACGATCCGGCGGGCGCCGCCGTCGACGACCTCGACGCCGTAGCCGCCCTCGGCGAGGGCCAGCAGCGCCGCCACCGGCACGGTGAGCACGTCCGCGCGTTCCGAGGCGGTGAAGGTGACGTCGACGCTGGCCTGGTCGAAGCCGGCGAGGGCTTTCGGGTCGGTCACCGCGACGGTCACCTCGATCTTCGTCTCCGCCTCCGCCGCCTGCCCGTTGGCACCGGCGGAACCGGTCTGGATGACGGTCTCGACAGTGCTGATCGTGCCGTTCACCGCCCGGCCGTCGGGCAACTTGACCGCGACCTTCGCGTCGCGCTTGGCCAGCCGCTGGTCGTCCACGTCCAACTCGACGGTCACCACCCGGCTGGTGCCGGTGTAGGTGAGCACCGCCTGACCGGGCTGGGTGACCGCGCCGACGTCGACCTGGTGGCCCTCCACCCGCACCTCCCCGTCGGCGTACACGACGCGTCCGGGCTCCACCCGGCCCGTCTCCGCCAGGCCGAGGTCGTCCTGCCACTCACGGACCGCGTCGGCCGTCGCGCCGGTGTACTCGTCGTCGACCGTGAAGCCGTCGTAGCCGAGCGCCGCGAGGTTCCGCTCGAACTGCGTGACGTCGGCGCCCTCCACCCCGGGGGCGAGCGTCCGGTACGCGGGCAGTCCGCCGTAGAGGAGCACCACCTCCGCGTCGTCGACCAGGTAGAGCGCCTTGCCCCGCCGTACCGTCGATCCCGTCGCCGGCAGCCCGGTGAGCGTGCCGCTGAGCCTCGCCGTGGCGGTACGCGTCGTGCCGTACCCCAGCTCACCGTCGGCGGTCTCGGAGTCGGCGAGGGTCTGCCGGGTGATGGCGGCGGTGGCCGCCGAAGCGCCGGCCTGGGCGGCGTCGCCGCCGGTCTGGCCGCCGAAGCCGACCGCGGCGATCACGCCCACGGCCGCGACCAGCAGCACGACGCCACCGACGAGGGCAGCCCGCAGCCGTACGCGTCGGGTGGTGCCGGTCACCGGTTACCGCCGAACTGCGGCGCGTACTGCCGGCACTTCTCCATGGCGGCGCGCAGCGCCGGGTCACCGAGGTCGAGCCCGTTGTCGCCCTTGGTGATCTGGATCCGCCCGTCGGCGTCCGGGTCCGGGAAGTTCGGCACGCCGTTCTCCCGCATGCACTTCGCCATGGTGCGCATCTGCTCGGCCTGCTCCGGGTTGAGCTGGGGACCCTGCCCGCCGTTGGGCAGTTTGTCGCGGCACTTCTCCATGGCGGACTGCACCTTCTGCGGGTCGACGTCTTCGCCGAACCGGAACGCCGGCCGACCGCCCGCCTCCGGGTCGGGCATCTCCACCCCGTTCTCCCGCATGCACCGGGCGAACGCGAGCTGCCGTTCCGAGTCGCCCGCCGGTGTGGCGCTCGCCGTCCCGCCGTCCTTCGCCCCGCCCGCGGTCGCGACCCCACCGCCGTCGTCCGCCGGGCCGCAGCCGGCCAGTGTCAGCACGAGCAGGGCGGGGATCGCGAGTATCTGTCGCCGCATGGTGTCCGCCTCCGTTTCCGGGTCCGGCGCGGATCGCCGGACGTTGCCGCCAGTTCACGGCAGAGGACGTATCCGGGGCGTAACCGTGCACGGTTATGCCGCCGTTACCCGCGGGCGGGGACCATGGACGGGTGAGAGTGCTGGTGGTCGAGGACGAGAACGTGCTGGCGGACGCCATCGCCGAGTGGCTGCGCCGTGAGTCGTTCGCGGTCGACGTGGCGTACGACGGGGACGCCGCGCTGGAGCGGCTCGGCGTCAACGAGTACGCCGTGGTGGTGCTGGATCGGGACCTGCCGGTGGTGCACGGCGACGACGTGTGCCGGGCGATCGTGGACGCGGGCGGGGAGACCCGGGTGCTGATGCTGACCGCCGCCGCGGCGGTACGCGAACGCGTGGCGGGCCTGGCGATCGGCGCGGACGACTACCTCACCAAGCCGTTCGCCCTGGTGGAGTTGTCGGCGCGGGTGCACGCGTTGACCCGTCGTGCCCGCCCGGCCGCACCGCCGATGTTGCGCCGCGCCGGGATCCAGCTCGACCCGGCCCGCCACGAGGTACGCCGCGACGACCGGCACGTGGCGCTGTCCCGCAAGGAGTTCGCGGTGCTCGCCGAGTTGCTGCGCGCCGACGGCGCCGTGGTCTCCGCCGAGGACTTGCTGGAACGGGCCTGGGACGAACACATCGACCCGTTCACCAACGCGGTGCGGGTCACGATGGTGAAGCTGCGCCGTAAGCTCGGCGACCCACCGGTGATCGAGACGGTGCCGGGAGCGGGGTACCGCATCCGATGAAACGGCTCACCATCCGCGGCCGCCTCACCCTCATCTACGGTGGGCTCTTCCTGCTGGCCGGCGTGGTCCTGCTCGCCGTCACGTACGTGCTGGTGGACCAACGGACGCCCCAGCCGTTCGGGGTGAAGGTGAGCGACCTGCCGAAGGTCACCGCGACACCGCCCAAGCCGGGCAACGGGCAGAACATCGAGACGCTGCGCGCCCTGGTCGAGGAGGCGCAGACCGAGGCGAAGCGCAATGCGTTGGAGTCGCTGCTCACCCAGGGCGGCATCGCGCTGATCGTGGTGTCGGCGGTGGCCATCGCGTTCGGCTGGCTGCTCGCCGGGCGGGCGTTGCAGCCGTTGCAGCAGGTCACCGACACCGCGCGGCGGATCGCCGGGGCGGACACCGCCGGTCGCGGGCTGCACGAGCGGATCGCGCTCGCCGGCCCCCGCGACGAGGTACGCGAACTCGCCGACACGTTCGACGAGATGCTGGAACGGTTGGACCGTTCCTTCGACGGGCAGCGCCGGTTCGTGGCGAACGCCTCGCACGAGCTACGGACGCCGTTGGCGCTGAACCGCGCGCTGGTGGAGTTGGCCGTGACGCGGCCGGACGCGCCGGAGGAGACCCGCAGGTTGGGCGAGTCGCTGCTGGCGGTCAACGAGCGGCACGAACGGCTCATCGACGGGCTGCTGACCCTCGCCGACTCGGAGAACGAGCTGACCGAGCGGACGGCGGTCGACCTGGCGGAGGTCTGCGCGCACGTGCTCGACCAGGCTGGCAAGCAGGCGCCCGACCTGCCCGTACACCGGTCGCTCGCCCCGGCCCCGGCCAACGGCGACCCGGTGCTGTTGGAACGGCTGACATTCAACCTGGTGGAGAACGCGCTACGGCACAACGTGGCCGCCGACGGATGGGTCGAGGTGCGCACCGCCCTGGTGGACGGACGACCCACCCTGACGGTGACCAACACCGGCCCGCTGATCGCCGGCTACGACGTCGAGACGATGTTCCAGCCGTTCCGCCGGCTGTCGCGCGAGCGGGTGGCCGGTACGCGTGGTTTCGGGTTGGGCCTGTCGATCGTCCGAGCGGTGGCCCGGGCCCACGGCGGCACCGCCGAGGCGCACCCCCGCCCGGGCGGCGGCCTGGTCGTCACGGTCACCCTGCCCGCACCCTGACCACCCGCCCCCGGCAGGGCCAGCGAAGCGCGGGGGTGTTCAGCGGAAGAAGGCGCGCAGCACGGCGGCGGTCTCGGCTTCCAGCACGCCGCCGTACACCTCGGGACGGTGGTTGAGCCGGCGGTCGCGCAACACGTCCCAGAGTGAGCCGGCCGCGCCGGTCTTGGGTTCCCACGCGCCGAAGACGACCGTGGAGACCCGGGCCAGCACCAGGGCGCCCGCGCACATGGTGCACGGCTCCAGCGTCACCACCAGCGTGCAGCCGTCCAGCCGCCACTCGCCGGTCCGTTCGGCCCCCCGGCGCAGGGCCAGCACCTCGGCGTGGGCGGTGGGGTCGCCGGTCAGTTCCCGCTCGTTGCGCCCGATCGCCAGCTCGCCGCCGTCCGGGCCGTAGAGCACCGCGCCCACGGGAATGTCGTCGACGCCCCCGCTGGGGATCGCCGGGTCGGTGACGGCGACCTCCAGGGCTCGGCGCATCCACAGCTCGTGCCGCTGCCGTCGCCCGATCCCACCGGCGTCGGCCAGGCCCTCACTCGCACCCGGCCCGGCACGCCGCACCGATCCGGGCGTCGGCTGGCCCGGCCGGATCATCTCCAACGATGGGTCGGTGGCGTCGGCCGGCTCAGACCTCACGCAACTCCTCGACCTCGTCGGCGCAGCCGAGCACCTCGCAGATCTCGGCGGTGACGTCCGCCGGCAGCATCCCCTCGTGGCCGCAGAGCGTCAACAGCTTCTGCGCGGAGATGCCCAGGTTGGCGAGCAGGTCGGCGTCGCCCACCGGGTCGGCCTCGGGGTCGACGGCGGGCTGCTCGCTCTCCTCGTCGCCGCTGGCGGCGGGGCGCGGCTCGTCGTCGCCGTCGAGCCCGGTCACCGACGTCTTCAGGTCACCGACCAGCAGTTGACCCAGCCGGGACTCCTCGGCGTACGCCGAGTCCGATCCGAAGACCCGCAGGTCCTCGCCCTCGTCGAGACGCAGGATCACCAGGTACGCGTCGTCGGCCTCGACGAAGAGCAGCGAGGTGTCGGCTTCCAGGTCGACATCGCGCAGCCGGTCGGCGACCTCGTCGATGTCGGTGGCACCCCGAAGGTTGACCTCGGACGCGGTCCAACCACTGTCATCACGCACCACGGCCGCAGCGAAGTACGACACGGTTCCCCCAAAAGCCCTCGGCACAGCGCCGACTCGTCAAGGGTGCACGTTAGCCGGTCGGGTCGGCAGGCGACCGGTCAACGCCCCGAGACGCCGGCCAAACCTGACAAAGTCGGATCAGCCAGCTACCCGACGGCGGGTGGCGATGAGTTGGCGTAGACGCTCGGTGCGCTGTCGCTGCGGCCGGCTGCGCTGGCGTACCGCCCGTGCGCCCGCCAACTCGGCGAGCAACTGGAGGCGGCGGCGGTTGCGATCCGGGTCCTGCCGCGGGGTGGTCCAGGCCATAGTGCCGAGAGTGCCGAGTCTCGGCGGCCACGTCAAGACGACGTTCGCTACGCAGCCAACCGGGCACGCGGCGCAGTCGTCCACAGCCTGATCCCGGCCGGTTCGGGCTCGCTCACCACAGCGGCCAGTCACCGCTCGTGGCCCAGCGCACGGCCACCACGGCGGCGGCGATGCTCCAGCCGCCGGCGGTCACGATGGCCACTCCGGTGGCCACTCCACGGTCGCCGTACCGCACCAGCGCCAGGGCGGTCGCCCAGGCGAGCAGGCCGGCCACCACCGTCCACCACGCGTAACTCACCACGTCGGTGCCGAGGAGCCCGAACAGCAGCAGCCAGGCAGCCGCGGCACCGCCGCCGGAGGCGACCCCGGCGCCGGTCACCGGGTGCGGTTCGCGGTAGGTCGGTCTGGCCGGTGGCCCGGCCGGGAAGAGCCCCGACGGGGTACGCGACGCCGGCCGCGCGGCGGCCGGGCCCGGGACGGGGCCTTCTCGGGCGATGCTCACCGGCTGCCCTCCCTCACGCGCGTCGCTCGTCCCCACGGTACCGGTCTGTCAGGATGGCCGAATGCCCTCGCCGACGATCGGTCGCCGCGTGCGTCCGGCGTACCCGATCCTGTTGCTGCTCGCCCCGGTGCTCGCCGCCGGCTGCGCGACGACCCGGCCCGGGGCGCCGCCGGACGGCGTCGCCGCGCCGTCACCGTCGGCGGTCTGGGCGACCGGGGAGCAGCCGGCGGCCCCGACGGTCGCGCCGACCACGAAAGCCCCGGCCAGCCCGACACCGTCGTCGGCCAAGCCGTCGCCGAGCGCGCCCCGCGCCGGGGTCCGGCACGTCTTTCCGGTACGCGCCGACAACGTGGACTACCACCCGACGCATGGGGCGTACCCGGCGACGGACGTGTTCGCGAACTGCGGTGAGCCCTTTGTGGCGGTGACCGACGGCAAGGTGCTGGAGGTGAGTCGCGTCGACAGGTACTCCAAGAGCGGGCCGCAGGGCCCGGACAACGGCGGCCTGTCGGTGTCGCTGCTCGGTGACGACGGGGTGCGCTACTACGGCTCGCACCTGAGCGTCGTCTCGTCCGGCGTCGAGGCGGGGGTCCGGGTGCGTGCCGGGCAGCAGCTCGGCAAGGTGGGCCGGACCGGCAACGCCAACAACGTCTGTCACGTGCACTTCGGGATCTCGCCGCCGTGCGCCGGTAAGGACGGGTGGTGGATCCGACGCGGCGTGATCTGGCCGGCGCGCTACCTGGACTCGTGGCGGCGTGACGGCAACCGGGAACCGGCCGCCGAGGTGACCGCGTGGCAGCGCCAACACGGCTGCCCGAAGGCTCCCTGACATGGCCGCCCGGGATCCCATCGCCGACCTGCGCCGGATCGCGTTCCTGTTGGAGCGGGCGAACGAGGCCACCTACCGGGTGCGGGCGTTCCGTTCGGCGGCCACGGCGCTGGCCGGTCTGCCGGCGGCCGAGGTGGCCGAACGGGCCGGCAACGGCACCCTCACCGAGCTGACCGGCGTCGGCGACGTGACGGCTCGCTGCGTGGCGGAGTCCCTGGCCGGTGAGGAACCGGTCTATCTGCGCCGGCTGGTGGCGACCGAGGGCAGCGACCTGGATGCCGAGGCCGCCGCGCTGCGCGCCGCCCTGCGCGGCGACTGCCACACCCACTCGGACTGGTCCGACGGCGGCTCGCCCATCGAGGAGATGGCGCTGGCCGCGGTCGAGTTGGGTCACGAGTACCTGGTGTTGACCGACCACTCGCCGCGACTGACCGTGGCCCGGGGGCTGACCGCTGCGCGGCTGCGCCGTCAGCTCGACCACGTGGCGCAGGTCAACGCGGCGCTGCCGGAGGGTTTCCGGATCCTCACCGGCATCGAGGTGGACATCCTCGCCGACGGGTCGCTCGACCAGGACGAGGAGTTGCTGGCCCGACTCGACGTGGTGGTCGGCTCGGTGCACAGCGGCCTGAAGGACGAACGGTCGAAGATGACCCGGCGCATGGTGCGGGCCGTGGCCAACCCGCACCTGGACATCCTCGGTCACGTCACCGGTCGGATGGTGTCGTCCCGGCCGGCGGGGGTGACCGGCCCGGGTGACAAGGGGCACCGGGCCCGGACCCGCGCGGAGAGCGACTTCGACGCGGACGCCGTCTTCGCCGCCTGCGCGGAACACGACACCGCAGTCGAGATCAACTCCCGACCGGAACGGCAGGACCCGCCGAAGCGACTGATCCGACGCGCCCTGGAGGCGGGCTGCCGCTTCGCGATCGACACGGACGCGCACGCGCCCGGCCAGCTCGACTGGCAGCGGTTCGGCTGCGAGCGGGCCGCGCGCTGCGGCGTCCCGGCCGACCGGGTGGTCAACACCTGGTCGGCCGAGCAGCTGGTGGAGTGGACCCGCAACCGGGCCTGATCGGCGTTCCGGACTGGTCGGGGGCCCGGCGGTGGGTCAGCGGCGGGCGGGCTCGGCGGCCGGCGCCGCGGGCGCACCCACGCCGACGACCGGTCGGGGCGTCCGACGGCCGAACACGCCCTGCGCGACCGCGACGCCCAGCAGCACGATGAGCGTACCGACCGGCTGGTGCCAGTTGAGCCGCTCGTTGAGCACCACGGCGCCGATCAGCACCGCGAAGATCGGGATCAGGTACGTGACGGTGGACGCGGTGCTCGCGCCGGCCAACCGGATGTTGCGCATGTTGATGACGAAGGCGAGCCCGGTGCCGAGCGCGCCGAGGGCCAGGACGCTCGCCACGACCTTCGCCGACAGCTCGGTGGGCAGCGGCGGCGCGCCCGCGACGAACGGGGTGACGATGGCGAGCTGCGCGGTGGCGAGCAGCAACTGCACCGTGGACAGGGACAGCCCGGAGTGCGTGCTGCCCGCGATGAACCGCTTCTGGTACGGGATGGCGACGCCGTAGCAGGCGGCCGCCCCGAAGCACATCACCTGCCCGACGAAGTGCGCCCCGCCGATGCCCTCCCAGACCCCGAGCACGACGAGTACGCCGACGAAGCCCAGCCCGAGGCCGATCGCTCGGCGGACGGTCAACCGCTCGGTCCGGAACACCAGCACCGCGAGCGGCAGCACGATCAACGGCGTCGTGGCGTTCCAGATGCCGGCGAGCATCGACTCGACCCGTTGCTCGCCGTAACCGAAGAGGGTGAACGGCACGGCCACGCCGAACGCGGCGATGACGGCCAGGTGCGCCCACACCCGGGGTTCACGGGGCAGCCGGTCGCGCAGCACCGCGAGGACGACCAACAGGGTCAGCGCGCCCGCGCCGACGCGGTAGAGGGTCAGCTGCACGGGATGCAGCTCGGCCACGCCGACCTTGATGAACAGGAAGCTGGAGCCCCAGATGGCGGCGAGGGCGAGAAAGCCCGGTAGCCAGGCCCGCAGCGGGGCTCTGTCAGGAGCGATGTCGGTGGTCACCCCTGACACTCTGCCGGAGGGGTGCGACAGAGTCGTCGGATTTTCCGCTGCTTGGACACGACAATCGACATCGACAACCGGACCGGGCGGTCACGTAGTGTCGCAGCGTGGGACGAATTGATGAAATCGCCAACCGCTACGTGGACAAGTGGGCGCCGCTGAGCCCGACCGGCGCGACCTACGTCGGCATCGCCGGCCATGACAACAAGCTCGACGACCTCTCACCGGACGGATACCGGGCCCGCGCCGACCTGACCCGCGAGACGCTCAGCGAGCTGGAGACGGCCGAGCCGGACACCGAGGCGGAGCGCACCGCCAAGGAGGCCATGCAGGAACGGCTCGGTCTGGACCTGGCCCGGTACGAGGCCGGCGAGACGACCAGCGAGGTCAGCGTGATCACCAGCGGGCTGCACGAGATCCGCATGGTGTTCGACCTGATGCCGACCGCGACGGCCGACGAGCAGGCCAACATCGCCACCCGGCTCAACGGCCTCGCCGGCGCGCTGGAGGGCTACAAGACCACGCTGCGTGAGGCGCTCGCCGACGGGCAGGTCAGCTCGAAGGTGCAGCTCATCGAGGTGGCCAAGCAGTGCGACATCTGGACCGACCCGACCGGGGACAACTTCTACCACGGCCTGGTCGAGCGGCTGGGCGCGGACGGCACCCTCGGTGCCGAGCTGCGCAGGGGCGCGGCGGCGGCCACCGCGGCGACCGCCGAGTTCGGTCAGTTCCTGCGGGCCGAGCTGGCCCCGCACGGGCGCGACAAGCAGGCCGCCGGTCGGGAACGCTACGAACTCGCCTCGCAGTACTTCCTCGGCGCGAAGATCGACCTCGACGAGACGTACGCCTGGGGTTTCGCGGAGCTGGCCCGCCTGGAGGCGGAGATGCGGGTCGTGGCCGGGCGCATCGCCGGTTCGGGCGCGACGGTCGACGAGGCGGTGGCGCGGCTCGACGCCGACCCGGCGCGCACGATCCAGGGCAAGGAGGCGTTCCGCGACTGGATGCAGGCCCTGGCCGACAAGGCCATCGCCGAGTTGCACGGCACCCACTTCGACATTCCGGAGCAGGTCCGCCGGATCGAGTGCTGCCTCGCGCCCACCAGCGACGGGGCCATCTACTACACCGGGCCGAGCGAGGACTTCTCGCGCCCGGGTCGGATGTGGTGGGCGGTGCCGCAGGGCATCACCGACTTCTCCACCTGGCGCGAGGTGACGACGGTCTACCACGAGGGCGTGCCGGGGCACCACCTTCAGGTGGCCCAGACGGCCGTCCGGGCCGACCTGCTCAACCGCTGGCAGCGGCTGCTCTGCTGGGTCTCGGGGCACGGCGAGGGCTGGGCGCTGTACGCGGAGCGGCTGATGGACGAGCTGGGTTACCTCCAGGACCCGGGCGACAAGCTGGGCATGCTCGACGGTCAGGCGATGCGCGCCGCACGGGTGATCGTCGACATCGGCATGCACCTGGAGCTGGAGATCCCGAAGGACAACCCGTTCGGCTTCCACCCGGGCGAGCGGTGGACGCCCGAGCTGGGTTGGGAGTTCATGCGGGCACACTGCCGGGTGCCGGACGAGAACCTGCGCTTCGAGCTGAACCGCTACCTGGGCTGGCCGGGCCAGGCACCGTCGTACAAGGTGGGTGAGCGGATCTGGTTGCAGGCACGCGAGGACGCGATGGCTCGCAAGGGCGCCGACTTCGACCTGCGGGAGTTCCACCGGCAGGCGTTGGACCTGGGCGCGCTGGGCCTCGACCCGCTGCGCAAGGCGCTGGCCCGACTCTGACCGGTGTTCAGCTCGTGGAACGGCGTCCCGACCCGGACGCCGTTCCACGCTGGGGTCACTGCTGCGTCTGCTTGAGGCTGGGTCGGCCGGTCAACGTGTCGCAGGAGATGAAGGCCAGGTCGATCTGCGGGTCGGTGAAGGTGAGCGGCAGCGGCGAGGTGACCGGGATGCCGTCGGGGAAGGGCAGGTCCGGAGTCAGGGTGACCTTGATGCCCAGGAACCGGCCGACGAACCGGGTCGCGTAGAAGGTCACGTCACCGTCGATCGTCAGCTGGTCGGTCTCGCTCAACAGCGAGCCGCTCGAAGGCCCCGTGACCAGCAACGCGAAGTCGCTGGTCACCGCCCTGCTCATGGTGAACTTCAACGCCCGCATCTCGCCCTTGGCGGTGCGCAACGGCTCGACGCCCCGAAAACGCAGGTTCGTCATCACCACCTTGGAGCCGGTCAGTTTCGCCGGGATGGCGGCGACCTTGGGCATGTCCGGATCGGCCGCCAACTTCGGCAGCGGCTTGCCGGGCTCGACGGGCGCGGGCTTGGTCGGCTTCGGGCTGACACACGGAGCGTCGGGGACGCGGGTGGGGGTCGCCGTCCGGGTGGAGTCGGGCGTGGCGCTACGCGTGGGCTTGGCGCTCGGGGTGGCCGACTCGCTGGCCCGGGCGGTGCCGCTAGTGGGCTCGTCCGTGGCGGCGGCCTTGCCGGACGTTTCCGTCTTGTCGTCGTCACCGCCGGTCAACAGGTCGCCGATCCCGTCGACGATGCTGCTGATCAGATTTCCGTCCGGCTTCTCCGTCGTGGCGCTGGGGCTCGGACTCGGGCTCGCGCTGGGCGGGGAGGCGGGCGGCGTGGTGGACGGGGCCGACGATGTCGGGGTTGGGCAGGAGGGCGCCGCCGCTCGCACCGGCGACGCGCCGTCGACCGTCGTCAGACCCGCGCTGGCAAGGCTCATCAGGAGCAGCGTCACCACGTACGTCTTCGGGTCGCGGGCCACCGTCGACCGGGGCTGCGACGGTCCCGGCTCCACGACGGGCGGTAGCTCAGCGGTGTCGCGCGCGTCCGTCTGCTGGTTCGGGGCTGGCTCGCGCAGCACGCTGCGTGGCTGCGGGATGATGTCGGTGAGCGGCCCGGTGACCTCGTCCTGGAGTTCCCTCGCCGGCAGAAGCTCGTCGACGAGCGGCGCTTCGTCGGCGGTGTCGCCGTCCTCGGCCTGCTCGCCGTCCGGCTCCTCGGCGGCCGGGGCCACCGCCGCGGACTTCTTGACCGGCACCCAGGCGAAGCCGAGCGCGCTACCGACCATGCCCAGCAACATGCCGATGAAGAACCCGCCGAGGTTGACTCCGATCAGCGAGTAGACCGCGGTCACCGCGCCGACGATGGCATAGAAGATCCGCTGCGCGGGGCTGAGCCACATCAGCAGGCCGCAGGTGACCAGGATGGTGGGGATCAACCAGGACAGGAAGCCGGTCGGTCCCATCTGCAGGGTCAGCCCGGCCAGGCTGACCTTGGTGGTGCCGAGGATCTCCACTCCGGCCAGGATGGTGAAGAGGCCGCCCCAGAATGGCCGGGACCGCCGCCAGCGGCGGAAACCGCGCCAGGCCTGACCGACACGGCCGGGCTGCGCGCGATGAGTGGCGGTCGACACGTACGTCCTCCTGGGGTGAAAGGGGTGGGCAGGACCGAGGCTCGCGAGGGGCGCCCCTCGCGAGCCTCGGCGGCGTCAGCTCAGAAGCATTCCTTGGCCTCAGCGCCGACGTTGACCTTCAACTTGAGGCCGGTCAGCGTGAAGGTGCCGGCGGTGGTGTAGCGGGCGACCTGCTCAAGGTCCTTGATGTTCACGTGCGTGGCGTCCTGGCCGAACGAGCCGGCCGGAGCCGGGCCGAGGTCACTGGCGTCCTTACCGATGTTGATGTTGGTGAACTCGGCGTCACCCTCGAGCGACTCCATCGCGATCAGCAGGTTCTTGGCAACGGCCTCCTTGCCGGGGGCGTCGCCGGCGTTGATGGTCAGCACGATCTTGGGCAGGCCGGGAATGGAGGCGTCGACCGACTGGCACAGCTTGGTCAGGTGAGCTTCGCCGATCTCCGACATGGCCACCGGGACGATCTTGCCGTCCTTGGTGGTCACGATGCCGCCGTACTGCTTGAAGCCGTCTCCGTCGAGCTCGGAGGCGGAGATCTTGAACGGCTTGCCGGCGACGGTGATGTTGGCGGCGATGGCGCCGTTGGCCATACCGAAGACGATGCCGCCGGCGGCGACCGCAGCGGGAACCATCATGGCGGCGAAGCGACGCCAGCGGGTGCCACCCTGCGCCTGACGGGTTTCCGAATCCTTCACGGGTCCTCCTCGAACCGGGGGTCACCGATCGCAGTCGCGACTCGGGACTACGGGAAAGCACGTGGCCGCAGCGTCCCGCTCCGGGGGATGGTCGGCGGATCGCGCAGTGTGCGGATTGGATGCTCTCGCGAAGCGACGTACCTCACAAGGGCGCTGCTACTGGCCGGTAACCCGCGCTCCGCGTCAAGATCTCCGACCGTCACTGTCGGTCAGATCTGCGCCGCCCCACTCCCGCTACAAACCATTGGAAATGGGGCGGATGACTCCAGAATCTTCACCAGCGGTAGTTGCTGCACAGCATTGTTACATTTACGTAACGCCGGGCTGAAAAGCCGCTGAAGACGATCCTGGCCTCATCCGTACGGCTGAGCCTGCTACGTCACCCCGCCTCGGTGAACCAGTCGGTCAGCAGCCGGTGGTCGATCGAATCCACCCGGCCGAGCCGGCGGCCTGCCGCGACCCGCTCCCGCAGCTCCTCTCGGGTGAACCAGCGCGCCTGGAGCAACTCCACGCCGTCCACGCGTACCTCGTCGGACGTCGCCGTGGCCCGGAAGCCCACCATCAGCCCGGCGGGGAACGGCCACGCCTGCGACCCCTGGTAGGTCACGTCGGTGACGGTGATCCCGGCCTCCTCGGCCATCTCCCGGCGGACCGCGTCCTCCAGGCTCTCGCCCACCTCCACGAAGCCCGCCAACGTCGAGTAGGAGTCCTCGGCCGCACCCGCGTGCCGGGCCAGCAGGCAACGCCCGGCCGAGCCGGGCGCCTCGACCAGCACGATGATCGCCGGTTCGATGCGGGGAAACAGCAACCGACCACACTCGGCGCCGGAACAGGTCCGCACGTGGCCACCACCACCGGCGACGGCCACCGCACCGCACGTGCCGCAGTAACGCTGCTGCCGGTGCCAATGCAGCAACCCCCGGGCGTACGCCTGGGTCGCCGCGCCCGCCGGGTCGAGCCGCCCGACCAGCGCCCGTACGTCGACGGCCCGCGCCGCCCCCGCCATCTCGACCGCGGCGGCCTCACCGAGACCGGAGAGGTCCACGGCGAACACCGCGACGTCCCCGTCGAGCCCCAGGAACACGGTCTCCGCGGCAGCCGACCGGACGAGTGACGCGCGGTCGGCCGTCAGCCGGACCGGCCCGTCTCCGTCGACGAGACAGCGGTCCCGCCACAGCGGCAGCACCACCGTCGCCGGGTCGTCGAGCAACGCGTCCAGCCGAGCCGGGTCGGTCCGTAACGCGCCCGCCCGGTCCAACCAACCCCCGCCGTACGCCAACACCCGCTCCGCAGCGTCCACCCCGCCACCGTGCCACGCCCGTCCCCGAGCGCGGACACCGACCCACGCCCCCGCGACACGCCTGACGACACGCGGTAGCAGCACCGAACGGGCACAGCCCGCGCGGACGGCCGGCCATTGGTTACCGTGGTGTCCTCCGGGAGGGGGGACCTCCCGCGGCACCTGGCGATCGAGGTTGCAGTGACGCTGTACGGCGACAAACGTCCACCCGTCGACGATCGGCCCACCGTGCAGGTCACGGCGGTCACCTGGCCGGACGACGAGCCGGACGTTGTCACACCGCCAATGGCCACGGCCACGGGCGAGCCGGACGACGGCGGCCGCCGCCCGCGCCGCGTCCGGATGCTGCTCGGCGCGGGCATCACCGGCGGCGTCCTCGCCGCCGTCGCGGGCGCCGGCGCCTGGGCGTACGCCGGTGACGTGCCCCGGGGCACCAGCGTGCTCGGCACCGAACTGGGCGGTCGGAGCCGCAGCGCGGCCGACCGGGAGTTGCGGGCAGAGCTGGAGAGGCGGGCCGCAGCCCTCGCCGCGCCCCTGCGGATCACGGTCGGGGAGCGCACCGCCGAGATCAATCCGGCCGACGTGGGACTGGCGGTCGACGTGGCGGCCACCGTTGCGGCAGCGGCCGAGGCCCAGGCGCACCCGGTCAGTCGGCTGGTCGGCTCCCGTACCGTCGAACCGGTCGTCACCGTCGACGCGCCCCGCCTGGACGCGGCCCTGCGCACGGCGCTCGGCGACCAGGTCCGTCCGATGACGATGCCGGCCATCTCCTACCAGGGCACCACACCCAAGGTCGTACGCCCCAAGCCCGGTCTCGCCTTCGACCCGCAGCGCTCGGTCGACGCCGTCCGGGCCGGCTGGCTCGCCGGCACGCCGGTCACCGTGCCACTGGTGGAGAGCCAGCCGGCGACCACCGCCGAGGAGGTGGACCGGCTGGTCGGCGAACTGGCCAGGCCGGCCGTCTCCGCGCCGGTCACCCTGCGCACCGACCGGGGTTCGGTGCAGGTGCCACCGGCGGTCATCGCGAAGAGCCTCCGCTTCACCGCCGACAAGGCCGGCAAGCTCACTCCGGCGGTGGACGTCAAACGGCTGCGGACGGCCCTCGGCGACAAGCTGGACGCGATCGAGGTGCCGGCGAAGGACGCCACCATGACTATCGCCGGCGGCCGTCCCAAGGTCGTCGACGGGCGTGCCGGGCAGCAGCTCGACACCGGCACACTGAGCCGCGACCTGTTGGCGGTGCTGCCGAAGCCCGACGGACGCGAGGTGACCGGAGAACTGAAGGAGACGCCGCCGGAGGTGACCGCGGAGAAGCTGGCCGGTCTGGGCATCAAGGAACGGGTGTCCACCTTCACCACGCGCTTCACCGGCGGGATGGCCTCGTCGCGCAGCCAGAACATCGCCACCATCGCCAAGAAGGTGGACGGCACGGTCGTGCTGCCCGGCAAGACGTTCTCCCTCAACGGGCACACCGGCGAGCGGGGCTACGCCCAGGGCTACAAGGACGCGCCGGTCATCCTGGACGGCAAGCTGGTACCCGGCGTCGGGGGTGGCACGTCGCAGTTCACGACCACCCTGTTCAACGCCACCTACTACGCCGGCCTCCAGGACGTGGAGCACAAACCCCACTCGTACTGGTTCGACAGGTACCCGGCCGTCATCGAGTCGACCATCTTCTGGCCGAACCTGGACTTCAAGTTCCGCAACAACACCGAGTACGGCCTGCTCATCGACACGTCGTACACGTCGAGTTCGGTGACCGTCTCCATCTGGAGCACGAAGATCTACGACAGCGTCAAGACGGAGTACGGCCCGCGCCGCAACACCACCACGCCGAAGCTCATCCACCTCGAACCCGGCCCGAAGTGCATTCCCAGCAACGGCATCAACGGCTTCACCCAGGACGCCTTCCGGGTCATCAAGAAGGACGGCGTGGTGGTCAAACGGGAGAAGTTCACCTGGCGCTACGACGCCGAGCCGCGCTACGTCTGCGGCCCCAAGCCCTCCTGAGCCCGCCCGTCGGTGTCGTCGGCAGACGACCTCGGCGTCATGCGCCGCTCCTGTACGCGGACCTCCGCGCGGTAGCGCGTCGCCGCCGGATGCCACATCTCCTCGAACGGCCCCATGACCTCGCCCCCGACACCGCGGCGGCGACCACGCACGCCCAGCCACCACAGCGCGGCCAGCACGACGCCCACGCAACAGCCAAAGACGAGAAGAATCAGCACGTCCCCCACAGCCCGACCCTAAACCCAGTAACCAACCACCGCCGCCGCCGCCGAAGCCCTCACTCCGCCCCCAGGCCCCTCCGCGTCGCCCCGGCACCCCCGCCCTCGGTGCGTTGATCATGAAGTTGTTGCCACTGTCATTGGCGTGGCGAGGCAATAACTTCATGATCACCGGCGCTGGGCGGGGTCCGCACGCAAGGGCCGGGGGCCGGGGAGTTTCGAGGGGGGAATGCAGAAATGGCCACCCCCGATCGGGGGTGGCCATTTCTGGAAGATTGTCCGGCGGTGTCCTACTCTCCCACACCCTCACGAGTGCAGT
>NZ_JBEXUR010000019.1:0-112992 GCF_040614415.1 Micromonospora sp. NPDC005979
GGGGGGGGGGGGGGGCGGGGCGCCGGGGCGTTGTGACGCGAGGACGGCGGCGGCCCCCCCCCCCCCCCCCCCAACGCCGCCGGTCGTCGTTCGGGCCCGCCGCAGGCCGGCCAGTTCTTATGAAACAGGGCCTACGCCCTCAGGTCAGCTCGTTCACGGCCTCCAGGATCAGCCAGAGGCCACTGATGGCGAACAGCACCGCGGCGCCGTACCTGATGGTCCTCTCCGGCAGCCGGCGGCCGAGCATCCGGCCGACCAGGATGGCCAGCGCGTCCGCGGCCACCATGCCCACCGTGGAGCCGAGCCAGGTGCCGAACCAGCCGTACTTGGTGGCCAGCGTGATCGTCGCGAGCATCGTCTTGTCGCCCAGCTCGGCCAGGAAGAACGCCACCGACACCGCCACGATCGCGGTCTTGCTGGTCTTCTCGGCCTTACGCTTCTCCTCCTCGGTGAGCTTGTCACCGCGCAGCGTCCACGCGCCGAACCCGAGGAAGGCCACACCGGCCACCAGCGAGATCCATTCGGTGGGCAGCACGGCGCCGAGACCCGAACCGATGGCGACCGACGCCAGGTGCACCACCGCCGTGGCGACGGTGATGCCGATCAGCACCGGAAGCGGCTTGAACCGCGTGGCGAACGTCAGCGCCATCAACTGGGACTTGTCTCCCAGCTCGGCGACGAAGATGACGCCGAAGCTGACGACCAGCGCGACGAGGAATCCCTCCATGACATCCTTCCCGTTCAGACCGGGAGGAGGTGCGGGGGCGCCCTCGACCCGGCTGCGACAGCCTGAGTCGAAGGTCTCGCCCGCCCCGGAGACCGGGGCCGCGTGGCCGGATGCGGAACGCACCAGTATGTCGACCACGACATTGGGGGCTACTCCCCTTCGCGCGACCAGCCTAACCGATCAGCGAGCGAGCCGGACGGCGCGGGTGAACAGGCTCACCGCGCCCGCGCCAGCGTCACCCCGAACAGCCCGTCCGGGTCGGTCCAGAAGTACGACGCCGCGAAGCCCGCGGCGCCCAGTTCGGCGGCCACCCCCTCCGGGCGGAACTTCGCCGACACCTCCGTCCGCAGCTCCTCTCCCTCGTCGAACGCCACCGAGAGGTCCAGCACCCGGACCCGCAGGGGACGCGTCGCCCGCAGACGCATCTCGATCCACTCTCGCTCCGGGTCCCACCGGGCGACATGCGCGAACGCCTCCGGGTCGAAGTCGGCCCCCAACTCCCGGTTGATCACATACAGCACGTTGCGGTTGAACTCGGCCGTGACCCCGGCCGCGTCGTCGTACGCGGGCACGATCACCGACGGATCCTTCACCAGGTCGGTGCCGAGCAGCAGCCAGTCCCCCTCCTCCAGCGCGGCGCGCATCGCGGTCAGGAACCCCGCCCGCTCGGCCGGCAACAGGTTGCCGATCGTGCCGCCCAGGAACACCACCAGCCGCCGCCCGCCGGTCGGCAGCCGGTCCAGCTGGCGGGTGAAGTCGCCCACGATCCCCCGGACCCGCAGCCCCGGATACTCGGCGGCAATCTGCGCCGTCGACCCGAGCAGGGCGCTGACCGAGACGTCGAGCGGGACGAACGTGCCGAGCCCTCCCCGGCGGGTGAACGCGTCCAGCAGCAGCCGGGTCTTCTCCGACGAGCCGGAGCCCAGCTCGATCAAAGTCTTCGCGCCGGTCAGCGCCGCCACGTCGTCGGCGTGCGCGGCGAGCACCGCCCGCTCGGCCCGGGTCGGGTAGTACTCGGGCAGCCGGGTGATTTCCTCGAACAGCTCGCTGCCCCGCGAGTCGTAGAACCACTTCGGCGGCAGCCACTTCGCCTCGGCGGTCAACCCCGCCCGGACGTCCGCCCGCAGGCCACTCTCCAGGTCCTGCGGCTCGAGGTAGATCTCCAACGGTTCCGCACTCATCGCCCCCGCCTCTTTCGTGGTCGTCAGACACCTCGCGTAGCCCGGCCGGCAACGCTCACCCGGCCGGCAACCCGCACACCCGCACCTCGTCCGCCGTGGCGGTGACCAGGCGCTGCTGCGGCACCGGCCGCCACCCGGCGTCGTCGTCGTGCGGCTCGGACGCCACCACCACCGAGCCCGCCCCCGCGCGCACCGACAGCGCGTGACCGACCGCGGTGGCCACCGCCCGCCGGCCGTCGGTGAGCAGCAGATTCAGCCGCGACCCCGGAGCGGCCGCGGCGACCTCGACCACCGTCCGGCCGACCGCCTCCGCCGGGTCGTCACCCGCACGCAGCCGATGCCGCACCAGCGCCCACAGCAACGCCGAGTCGGTGGCCGCGTCCAGGGTCAGCAGGTCCCGCACCGGCAGGCCGGCGGCGAGCGGCACCATCGAATCCGGCCAGCCCCGGATCACACCGTTGTGGCTGAACAGCCACCGGCCCTCCGCGAACGGCGCGGCCGCGCCGTCGACCACCGCCATCCCCACGGTGGCCGACCGGACCGCGGCGAGCACCGCGCCGGCACGGGTCACCGCCGCCAGCTCGGCGATCGTCGGGTCGCTCCAGATCGGCTGGGCACGCCGGTACCGCACCGGAGGACCGTCGTCCGGATACCAGCCGACGCCGAACCCGTCGGCGTTGATCGTGCCGCCGCCGCGCATGTCACGCGGCGCCCAGGACTGACGGACCAGCGCGTACGCCGGCTCGAACAGCAACGCGGTCAACGTGACCGGTGGGCCGAGGTAGACCAGGTGCCGGCACATCAGCGCACCCCGCGTGGCGTCGGGCGCCTCACCGCGGCGACTCGTCCGGACCGGCGTCGCGGGCGCAGCGGAAGCCACTGAAGATCTGCCGGCGGATCGGATAGTCCCAGTTGCGGAACGTCCCCCGGCACGCCGACCGGTCCGTGCCGAACGAGCCACCGCGCAGCACCCGATGGTCGTCACCGAAGAACACCTCGGAGTACTCGCGGTACGGGAAAGCGACGAAGCCGGGATGACCGTTGAACGGGGTCGACGTCCACTCCCAGACGTCCCCGATGAGCTGGTGCACGCCGAGCGGCGAGGCGCCGGCCGGGTACGCGCCCACCGGCGCCGGCCGCAGGTGACGTTGGTCGAGGTTGGCGTGCGCCTCGGTCGGGTCGTCGTCGCCCCACGGGTAGCGGCGGGACCGCCCGGTCGCCGGGTCCCACCGCGCCGCCTTCTCCCACTCCGCCTCGGTCGGCAGACGCTTACCGGCCCACGTCGCGTACGCCTGCGCCTCGTGGAAACACACGTGCACCACCGGCTCGTCGGGGCGTACGGCGTCCCAGCGGCCAAACCGCCGGTACACCCACCCGTCACCGTCGCGACGCCAGTGCAGCGGCGCGACGAGTCGCTCGCGCACCCGGTGTTCCCAGCCCGCCGCGCTCCACCACCGCCGGTCGGAGTAGCCGCCGTCGGCGATGAACTCCTCGTACGCGCCGTTGCTGACCGGTGCGGCGTCGATGACGTACGCCGGCAGGTGGACCTGGTGCGCGGGCCGTTCGTTGTCCAGGGCCCAGGGATCGGTGTCGGTGCCCATCGTGAACTCGCCGGCCGGCACCAGCACCTCCCCGCCGACCCGGACGGTCGGCTCGGGCGGCGGCGGGGCGTGCAGCACCGCCGCGCCCGCGCGCAGCTGGTGGGTCGCGAGCATCGTCTCGTCGTGCTGCTGCTCGTGCTGCACGATCATGCCGAAGGCGAACCCGTCGGCGACCAACGGCCGGTCGGTGAAGCGCACCGCGTCGAGCAGGTCGTACACCTTGTCGCGGACCGTGCCCACGTAGGCGCGCGCCTCCGCCGGTGGCAACAGGGGCAGCTGCGGACGGTCCCGGCGGGGCTGCTTGAACGCGTCGTACAGGTCGTCGATGTCGCAGCGGACCGGCTCACGGCCGCCCACGTCGCGCACCAGCCACAGCTCCTCCTGGTTGCCGACGTGCGCCAGGTCCCAGACCAACGGCGACATCAGCGGAGAGTGCTGGCGCATCAGGTCGGCGTCGTCGACCGCCTCGGTCAGCAGGGCCGTGCGGGAGCGGGCGCGCGCCAACTCCTGTGCGATCCGCCCCCGCAACAGCTCACCGTCGGCATGCTCCGTCGTACTCGGTCTCACCGTCACACCTTTCGTTCGCGACTGCGGGGCTCGCAAACCCGGCTCACTCCTCGCGCTCACCCGACGCACCTTTCGTTCGAGGCTCGCTCTCGCGCTCACCGGTCGGCCCTTGCGATGGCGGCGAGCCGCCGCCGTACGCCGTCCTGGATGTCGTCGTCGGTGCCGGCCGGCAGGCCCAGGCGCGGCAGGGCGGCCAGCGCCAGGTCGAGCAGCGCGGCCGCCGCGGCGGCCAGCGCCGGATCGGCGAGGCCGCGCCGGGCGGCGGCCGACCAGCGGTGCGCCACCGGCGCGCCGATCGTGTACGCCGCGCGGACCGTGCCCGGGTCGGTGAACAGCGCGCTCAGCACCGCCAGCGGTAGCCGCCAGTCCCGGTCGGGTTGGGCGTCCAGGTACCGCAGCTCCAGGTAGCCGCGCGGGCGCACCGGCGGAAAGAGGGTGCTGACGTGGTAGTCGAGGTCGTCGGTGGTCGGCGGGCGGGGCACCGCGCCGTCCAGCCAGTCGGCGAAGGTGACACCCGGTGGTGGGGCCCAGTCCGGGCCGGGCCGGCGCAGGCACAGCAGCGGCGCGGCGAGCACGTAGCGCGCCCAGGCGGCCGGCGGGTCGTCGTCCGCGCGCTCGGGTTCCCACACCGGCCGGGTACGCGCCGGATCGATCGCCAGCCAGGCGGCCATCCGCGCGGATGCCCAACCGGTGCGCCGCCCGGCGTGCCGACTCGCCGAGGCGAACGCCGCGAGCAACGGCGGGCCGACGGCGTGCGCCGCCGCCCAGCGCGGGGCGACCTGGTCCGGCTCGCCGATGTCGAGGCACACCTGCAGGCCGGCGGTGCTGTACATCATCGTCCGGCCGGCCGGGCCGCGCCGGTCGAAGACGCGGCGCATGGCGCGGTAGCGGGGAGTGTCCAACACCGGGCGGGGCCGACGGTGCGGGTCGATGCCGCTGCGCCCCAGGGTCAGCCCGGCGGCGGCCAGCAGGCCGGTGACCTGGGCGATGTCCGCCTCGGTGGCCTGGATCAACGCGCCGGTCGAGGTGCGCGGCGGGGTGGAGATCTCCAGCTGGCCGCCCGGTTCGAGGGTCACCGTGCCGCCGTGTCGCAGCGGCTCGGCGGGGCTCGCCGGATCCAGCGTGACGGGGCTGTGCCGCCCCAGCGCCGTCCGCAGCCGCGCCGGGTCGACTCCTCGGGCGGGGTCGGCGGCGTCGTGCACGGTCCATTCCAGTTCGACGCCCGTGTAGGTGGGCGGGCCGGTCTTGAAGCAGATGCGCGCGAGGTATCGGCTCGCGGCGGCGGACTCACGCAGGATCTCGCCCTGGTCCAGCTCCGGCGACGTCACCATCGGTGCAGCCTCCCTCGTCGTGCGACGACTGCGTGCGCCGTGCCCCAGCTCCGGAGCACGGGTGCCACCGTAGACCCGACCACCGACACTTCCCTTTCCGAGCGTCGACGGCACCACCAACCCCTGTCTAACAGACGCGTTTCCCGGTGCAGGGCAGAACGAACCGCGCGCCCGTACGCTCAGTCGCCGGCCGGGCCGGCCGGGTGCGGGGGCTTGACCTTCGCCTGACCGGGTGGCGTCGCCCGGGCGGACGGCTCCGCAGGCGGCGACGGTGGCGGCGGAGCGGAGGGGGACGGGGACGGGGGCGGCGGGGACTTCTTCTCGGGCACCAGCCGCTGGCAGTACTCCTCGACCGCGCCGATCCCGCCGGCGGCCGTCACCAACCGCTCGAAGGCCGGCGTTCGCAGCGCCTTCTCCCGTTGCTCGGGCTTCTTGGCCCGCCAGGCCTGGCACAAACCGTGCACCTGACCGTTCGGCGACGCTCCGATCGACGGCGAGCCGGACAGCGAGGGGCGGCCGGGCGGTGTCGACCCGCTCGGCGCGACGGACCCGGTCGTCACGTGCGCGCTGGCGGTGGGTGGCGCGCTAGTCGGTGCCGGCGGCGGCGGTTCCGGTGCCGTCTCGAACCCGGCCGCGGCGAATGCGACGCCAGCGGTGGCGGTGGCCGCCAGCGCGCCGATCCACGCCACCGCGCTGGTCGTGAGCCGCAGACGGCGTGGCCGTCGGGCCACGGCGGGCGTCGGGACGGCGCGGGCGGCTCGGAACGCGGACAGCGCCGCCTCCTCGCCCGCCATCTCCGTCGGCCGGGCCGGGCCAGCGGCAGCGGCGAGCAGCCGGGCCAGCGGCTCGGTCCCGGAGTCCGGCGAAGCCCCGGACTCCGGGACGCTCGCCGCACCCGGGTCGGCGACGTCCGACGGGAGGGCGGGGGCCGTGCCGATGCGGGCGGCCTCGAGCAGCCGTTCGGTCTCGGCACGGCCGGCACGCCGGTCCGGCCGGTGCGGGTTCATCCGGAATCCCTTCACGTCAGCCCTCCGCCTGCTCGGCGTGTGAGGTCTGCTGCCGGGTACGCCCGATCCGGCGACGAGGGGGCGGAACCACCTCGGCGCCGACCGCCGGTGGGCCGCCGTCGGTCGGCGCGCTCGACGTGTCGGGCGCGCGCAGCGGGGCGGTGGCGTCGCCGTCGACCGACGGCGACGGCGACGGCGACGGTACGGCCTGCCGGTCCAGCAGGGTGGCGAGTCGCCGCAGACCGCGGTGCGCGGCGGTCCGGACGGCGCCGGCCCGGCGGCCGAGCACCCGGCCGGCGGACTCCGCGTCGAGCCCGATCACGGCCCGCAGCAGCACCGCCTCGGCCTCGCGGGGTGGCAGCGTGGCGATGAGCGCCAGCGCCGCCTCGGTGCTGATCGTCTCGTCGGCCCGCTCGGCGGTGTCGCCGTCGCCGGCCAGCTCGGTGAGCGCCTGCACCGGTACCGGCAGCGACGGTCGTCGCCGCAGCCGCCGCAGGTGGTCCATCGCGCGGTTGCGGGCGATGGTGACCGTCCAGGCGCGGAACTCGCCGCCGGTGAAGGTGGGCAGGTCTCGGGAGATCTGTAACCAGGTCTCCGACGCGACGTCCTCGGCGTCCGCGCCAACCAGGGCGGTCAGGTACCGCAGCAGCCCCGGCTGGAGGCTGCGGTACAGGAAACGGAAGGCGTCCTCGTCCCCGGACTGCGCGGCGGTGACCGCCTCGGACAGTTCGCCCGTCATCGGCGGCCCACGGGCCGCACGGAGCGGATCGGCGCGACACGCGTCGGCGTCGTGCGCGCACGGTGAACCGTCGGCCCCACCCGCTCCCGCACCCGCACCGCCCCCCGCCGATTTCGATTGGGCCCGCGTCCCGGCGCCGGCCGGGGTGTGCACACCCGACGATGGCCCGGAACGGGCTGCCCGTCGGCGGCCCGAGCCGGGCTAACGGTAGGAGGGGGCGTTTCATGCGACAAGTTGGGATCGCATTACAGAAGAGTGACAATTATCAAGCCGTCCGACCGGCGTGCCGCCGTAACGGACGACGCCCCTCGGGCGCTCCCCGGCTCAGGTGAGCGCCCTCGGCGCCGACCAGGCGGGCGTACGCCGAAATGTGTCGGCTTTTGTGACCTGGCGTCATCGACGCGTCACAGACCGGCCCGGCCGCCGGAGGTCGCCCCCGGCGGACCGACGGGTGCGGCCCCGCACCGGGTCCACCACAGCGAGCCGTTGGTCGCCACTCTGGGTACGGTAATGCTGTGTTGTCATCGGAGGTCGTACTCAGCGGTCGGTACCGCCTGGACGAACGTGTCGCCACGGGCGGCATGGGCGACGTCTGGCGTGCCTCCGACCTCGTCCTCGGCCGACAGGTCGCGGTCAAGGTCCTGCTGCCGGCGCTGGTCTCCGACCCGGACTTCATCGCCCGCTTCCGTGCCGAGGCGCGGATCATGGCGGCGTTGCGGCACCCCGGCATCGTGCAGGTGTACGACTGCGGGGAGGACGACCTGCCCGACGGCGGCCGGGCCGACTATCTGGTCATGGAGTTCGTCGAGGGCGAACCGCTGTCCAAGCGGATCGAGGCCGCCGGCCGCCTCGACGTGGCCGAGACGATGTCGATCGTCGCCCAGGCGGGGCACGCGCTGGGCGCGGCGCATCGCGGCGGCATCGTGCACCGCGACGTCAAGCCCAGCAACCTGCTGGTGCAGGAGGACGGCACGGTCGTCCTGGTCGACTTCGGCGTCGCCCGCTCCACCAACGTCACCAGCATCACCAGCACCAACGCGGTGCCCGGCACCGCCCTCTACATGGCGCCCGAACAGGCCGCGGGCCGGCCGGTCAGCGGCGCCACCGACATCTACGCCCTCGGGGCGGTCGCGTACTGCTGCCTCACCGGCGGCCCGCCGTTCACCGGTGACAACCCCCTCCAGGTCGCCGTCCGGCACCTCGACGACGAGCCCCCGGAGCTGCCGCACGACATCCCGGAGGCAGTCCGCGCCCTGGTGTCGCGGGCCCTCGCGAAGGACCCGCTGGACCGCTTCACGAGCGGCTCGGCGATGGCGGAGGCGGCGCGCACGGCGGTGACCGGCGGCGAACCACCGACGGCGCTGGCGTCGTCGGTGCCGCTGCGCGAGGCGGGCCCGGGCACCCGCACCGACGTGCCGGTCGGCGCGGCGGTGGCGGGCACGACCGACGCGGGACGCCCGCGACGCCGCGGGCCGCTGGTCGGTGCGGCGCTGGCCATGCTGGTCGCCCTGGTCGGCCTCGGCGCGGCCCTGGGCGCGGCGCGCAACACCGGCAACGATCCGGCCGTCAAGCTGCCGACGGTCGCGCCGACGCAGGGGCCGACCGAGCAGGTGGAGTTGCCGGCGGCGAACGAGCAGATGACCAACGACCCGGGCCGGCCGAACCGGCCGACGGTCCCGGACACCACGACGTCCGCGTCGGTCAGCGCCACGCCGAGCGTGCAGCCCAGCCAGTCCGCCAGCTCGCCATCGCCGACGCCGAGCGCGACCACCGCGCCGCCGCCGAGCGACCCCCCAAAGACCCCGTCGTCGCCGAGCAACTCGCCGGCGACCGACCCGAGCCCCTCCACCGATCCGTCGACCGGTTCCGGGGAGGTAGGCGGCTGACCAGCCGTCCCACCAGCACCGATATCCCCAAAACGGACTTACGTCGCCGAAAACCGCTCTAGGCTCTCCGCAGGTCATTTCCACCGTCTGCGGGAGCCCGGGTGAGCGCTGAGAAGCTGGTCGTGATCGGCCAGGGGTACGTCGGACTGCCGCTGGCCATGCGTGCCGTCGAGGCGGGCCTGGACGTCGTCGGCCTGGACGTCGACGCCGACCGGGTGAAGCGGCTCGCGTCGGGTGAGTCGTTCGTCGAGGACATCCCCACCGACCGGCTGGGCCGGGCGCTGGGCAGCGGCCGGTACCGCCCCAGCACCGACTACACCGACGCCGAGGGCTTCGACGTCTGCGTCATCACCGTGCCCACCCCGCTGCGCGACGGCACCCCGGACCTGAGCTTCGTCGAGCAGGCCGGTATCCGCGTCGGCCCGTACGTGCGGACGGGCTGCACGGTCATCCTGGAGTCGACCACCTACCCCGGCACCACCGAGGAGCTGCTTCGGCCGCTGTTGGAGTCGGCCAGCGGGCTGACCAGCCCCGGCGACTTCCACCTCGGCTACAGCCCGGAGCGGATCGACCCGGGCAACCCGACGTGGCGACTGGAGAACACCCCGAAGGTGGTCTCCGGGATCGACGCGGCGTCGCTGGACCGGGTGCAGGGGTTCTACCAGCGGCTCGTGGAGCGCACCGTCCCCGTCGACTCCACCCGGGTGGCCGAGTTGACCAAGCTGATCGAGAACACGTTCCGCCAGGTCAACATCGCACTCATCAACGAGCTCACGATGCTCTCGCACCACCTCGACATCGACGTCTGGCAGGCGATCGACGCCGCCGCGACCAAGCCCTTCGGGTTCCTGCCGTTCCGGCCCGGGCCGGGCGTCGGCGGGCACTGCCTGCCGATCGATCCGTGCTACCTGTCCTGGCAGGTCAAGCGACGCCTCGGCCGGCAGTTCCGGTTCATCGAGCTGGCCAACGACATCAACCACGAGATGCCCGAGCACGTCACCCAGCGCATCATGGCTGGGCTGAACCGCGCCGGCCGGGCGGTCAGCGGCGCGCGACTGCTGCTGCTCGGGCTCGCGTACAAGCGGAACACCGGTGACATGCGGGACTCCCCCGCCGTCGACGTGGCCCGCCGTCTGCAGGCACTCGGCGCCGAGGTGTACGCGGTCGAGCCGTACGCGGAGGCCCACCAGATCCCCGCCGGGGTCGCGGTCGTCGGGCTCACCGAGCGCGAGGTACGGGCCGCGGACGCGGTCGTGGTGGTCACCGACCACGACTGCTTCGACTACGACCTGGTGGTTCGGCACGCCCGCTACGTCTTCGACACCCGCAACCGGTGCTCCGGCGAGGTGGTCGAGCGCCTGTAGGGCGCGCCCCGGACCCGGCACCGCTGGCCGGTCCCGCCGCCGGGGAAGACGGCGGGGCCGGCCGGCGGATGTCGCATCTCTTGGACGACACGCGCCCTAGTCGGCGAGCGCCTCGACGACGGGCCGCGACAGCGCCCGGCGGGCCGGAAGCACCGAGGCGAGCAGAGCGGCCAGCACCGCCACGCCGAGGATCGAGGAGAGCTGGCCGAGTGGCAGCACCACGTGGAAGTCCCCGCCGAGGCGGGCCAGCAGCGCCATCCCGGCGGCGCTGACGCCGGTGCCCAACCCGATGCCGAGGATCGCGCCGACGAGCGTCATGAGGATCGCCTCGACCGCGAGCATGGCCCGCATCCGGCCGCGGGACAGCCCGACCGCCCGCAGGACGCCGTTCTCCCGGGTGCGCTCGACCACCGACAGGCTCAGCGTGTTGGCCACGCCGACGAGGGCGATCACGACGGCCAGGCCGAGCAGCGCGGTGACGGAGGCCAACAGCATGTCCACCGTGCCGGTGAGCATCTTCTTGTACGCGCCCTGGTCCATGAGGTTCGCCGTCGGATAGCGGGCGAGCACGGCCTCGATCGCGGCGCGGGCCCGTTCGGCGCTCACGCCGTCGGCCGGGTCGATCTCGGCCAGGAAACCCCGTTCGCGGGGAAAGAGCACCGCGAAGTCCCGGTCGTCGAGCTCGATGACGTGTCCCTCGGGCGCGGCGCTGGAGACCATGGCCGGCGCGTCGTCGGCGACCACCGCGGCCACCCGGAACGCCCGCCCCTGGATGGTGACGGCGGAACCGACCTGCCAGCCGTGCGCCCGCGCCAACTCCTGGTGCACCAGCACCTGCCCCGGCCCGAGTCGGTCTTCGTCGCCGGCCACCACGCCGGACAACGTCCGGCCGACCAGCGCCGGGTGGGCGGCCCGGACCTCGATGTCGCCGGTCACGACGCTGCGCTGCTCGTGCACCACGCCCAGCTCGGGGCGTGCGGCCAGCTCACCGGCGAGCGCGGCGGGCAGATTCTGGCCGATGCCGCTGACCACGAAGTCCGTCCCGATCTCGGCGTCGACGCTGCGTTCGATGCCGTCCTTGGTGCTGCGCGCGCCCACCACGAACGCCGACACCAACCCGATTCCGATGACCAGGGCGGTCGCCGTCGCGGCGATCCGACGCGGGTTGCGAACCGCGTTCGCCACCGCCAGCCCGACGGTCATACCGAACATCCGGCGGGCCGGCCAGCCGATCAGCCGGACCAGCGCCGGGACGAGCACCGGACCGAACAGCACGATGCCGAAGAAGGCCAGCACACCGCCCACGGCCACGAGGAGCACCTGACCGGCGTCGGCCGCGCCGGCCAGCGCCGCGACTCCCGCGCCCAGCACCACCGCGCCGAGGGCGAGGCGCGCCCGGCCCGCTCCCCGGGCGGGCTGCACGGCGGCGTCGGTCAGCGCGGCCACCGGTGCGACCCGGGTACCCCGCCAGGCCGGCAGCAGGGCGGCGGCGACGGTGAGCCCGGTACCGAGCAGCAGGCTCGTCAGCACGGTCGAGCCGGCGACGGTCAACCCGCCGGAGAGCGGCACGTCGAGTCGAGACATCAGCAGCCGGAGTCCGCCGGCGAGTGCCACCCCGAGCACCACGCCGAGAGCGGAGGCGACGAGGCCGAGCAGCGCCGACTCCAGCAGCGCCGCCCGGAAGACCTGCCCCCGCGTCGCGCCCACCAGGCGCAGCAGCGCGGTGCGGCGGGTGCGCTGCGCCAGCACGATCGCGAAGGTGTTGGCGATCACGAAGCCGGCCACCACCACCGCGACCCCGACGAAGATGAGCAGCAGCATCAGGAACTGGTTCAGGTTGCGGACGGCGTCCTCGACGGCCTCGTCGAGGATCTGCTGGCGGCCCTTCACGTGGATGTCGGCGCTCCCGACGGCGGCGCGTAGCCGGTCGGCCAACTCCGCCTGGGCCGTTCCCGGCCGGGCCGCCACCAGGATCCGGTCGTAGCCACGCCCGCCGGTGACCGCGAGCGCGTCCGCGCCGACCAGACCGATGAACGGGCCGCCGACATCGCGGACGCTGCCCGCCACGTCGACCGTGCCGACCAGGGTGTACGGACGGGCCGCCCCGCCGGTCCCGCCGACGAGAACCGGAGCGCCGAGGGTGAAGCCTTCCTCCGCCACGGTCGGCGCGTCGAGCACCACCTCGCCCGCGCGGTCGGGGAGGCGACCGGCGACCACGTCGTACGAGCGCAGGGCCGTCTCGGTGGGGATGGCGGCGAGCACGGCGTAGCCGAGCACCGGTCGCCCGTCCGCGCCGAGGAGCCCACCTGCGCCGAGCAGCTCACCGGCTGCGGCGGCCACCCCGTCGACCGTACGGACGTCGTCGACGAGCCCCGCTGGGAGCGGCTGGTGGCCGTCGGGGTAGACGCCGAGGTCGGTGTGCCGGTCGAAGGCGCCGGCCCGCTGGTACGCGCCCGCGCGCATCCCGTCCACGACGATCAGCGTGCCGGCGACGAAGGCGACGCCGAGCACGACGGCGAGCGCGGACAGCAGCATGCGCAGCGCCTCGGCGCGCAGCGTACGCAGGGTCAGGCGGATCATGTGCGGGCTCCCGGTGCCGGCGCGGATCGGACCCCTCCGACGCTATGGCCGGTTCGGACGGATCGATCTCCACCTGCGCTCTCGACCCGCGTACGCCGCAGGTGGCGCACGGACACGCCGGCCGTACGACCGCGGTCGTACGGCGGGTCAGCGCCCGGGTGTGACCAGGCCGCTCTCGTACGCCAACACGACCGCCTGCACCCGGTCGCGCAGGTGCAGCTTCGCCAGGATCCGCCCGACGTGGGTCTTCACCGTCGCCTCGGCCACGTGCGCCTTGACGGCGATCTCGGCATTCGACAGTCCCTGCGCGACCAGCAACAGGACCTCCCGCTCCCGCTCGGTGAGCTGGGCCAGCCGGGGGTCGGCGGTCGGGGTGACGCCGAGTTGGCCGGCGAAGCGGTCCAGCAGCCGCCGCGTGATCGACGGGGCGACCACCGAGTCGCCCCGCGCGACCACGCGGATGGCGTCCAGCAGTTCCTCCGGCGGAACGTTCTTGAGCAGGAAACCGCTCGCGCCGGCCCGCAGCGCGGCGAACGCGTCGGCCTCGGTGTCGAAGGTGGTCAACACCAGCACCCGGGGCGGACCCGACGGCCGGTCGGCGCAGATCCGGCGGGTGGCCTCCACCCCGTCCATGGTCGGCATCCGGATGTCCATCACCACGACGTCCGCCTCGGTGCGGGCCAGCACGCGCAGGGCGTCGGCGCCGTCGATGGCCTCCCCGACCACCGTCAGGTCGGGCTGCGAGTCCAGCACCATCCTGAATCCGGCGCGCACCAGCGCCTGGTCGTCCACGATCACCACCCGGACCGTCATGCCGCGATCACCTCCGCTGAGGGCTCCGACGGTAGCGGGAGCCGTACCCGCACCTGCCAGCCCCCGGTCGGCCGGGGGCCGGCGGTGAGGCTGCCGTCGTACACCGTCACGCGCTCGCGCATGCCGAGCAGTCCGTGACCGCCGGGCGGCGTCGGACTGACGACCGGGCGGCCTCGACCGTCGTCGACGACCCGGACCTCGACGGCGTCGGCGGAGTACGTCATCCGCAGGTCGACGGTTGCGCCGACGCCGGCGTGCTTGAGCGCGTTGGTCAGCGCCTCCTGCACCACGCGGTAGACGGTCAGTTCCAGGCCCGGCGGCAGGGCCGGTGGCTCGCCGCTGACGGCGTCCCGGACGCGCAGTCCGGCGTCGCGGAAGCGGGCCAGCAGGTCGGGTAGCTCGGCCAGGGCCAACCGGCGGTGCTCCGGGTCGGCGGCGACGACGTCCGCGCCGGCCGGGCCCGCGTCGCGCAGGACCCCGACGAGCCGGCGCATCTCCTCCAGCGCGGAGCGGCCGGTGTCGGCGACCACCTTCACGGCGGCGCGCGCCTGCTCGGGGTCGCGGTCGAGCATGAACCGGGCGCCGTCCGCCTGGACGATCATCACCGCCATGCTGTGCGCCACCACGTCGTGCAGCTCGCGGGCGATGCGGGTGCGCTCCTCGGCGACCGCCGCCCGCGACTCGGCCTCCCGCTCGCGTTCCAGGGTGGTGGCGCGCTCCTCGAGGCTCAGCACGTACAGGCGGCGGGTCCGCACGTTCAACGCGACGAGCCAGACCGCGCCGGTGACCAGCGCGTACCACAGCGCGGTCACCCACCACGTGATGACGCCGGGGGTCTGCGCGGCGGCGAGCAGCACGCCCACGGCCGCGACCGCGCCGGCCAGCACGCCGTCCCGCAGCCGCCGGCCGTACTTCACGACGCTGTAGAGCGCGATCAGGACGGCGACGTCGAAGGCTTGCGGACCCCAACCGGCGATCACCTGGACCAGGGCGAGCACCGCCACGACGACGGTCACCGCGCTCGGATGGGTGCGGCGGAACAGCAGCGCCACCGCCATGCCCAGGCCGACGCCGGCGGCGGCCCAGCCGCCGGGTTGCGACACCGCCGAGGCGAGACCGACGAACGCCACCACGCCGGTGACGGCCACGTCGAAGGCGACGCCGCGCAGGGGGCGGCCGAACAGCGTGCGTCTCACGGTCACCCAGCGTACGGGTCGTCGACACCTCAGGGCGGCGTCAGCTCGCGTAGGCGGTTGATCTCGATGGCCTGTTCGGTGGCGAGTGAGGTGGCCAGCTCGTTGAGGGTCGCGTCGGCCCCGACCGACAACAGATCGGTGGCCATGGTCACGGCGCCCTGATGGTGGTCGGTCATCATCGTGATGAAGAGCCTGTCGAACTCGACGCCCCGGGCGGCGGCCAGTCGCCGCATCGCGTCGGGGGACTGCATGCCGCGCATGCCGGCGTGGTCGTGGCCGGGCGCCGTCTCGGGCAGCCCACGGGTGGCGAGCCAGCCGCGCAGGACCTTGATCTCGGGGCCCTGGCCGGCGCGGATCCGGTCGGCGTACGCGCGGATCCGCGGATCGGCCGCGCGGTCCGTCGCCAGCGTGCTCATCTCCAGCGCCTGCTCGTGGTGCGGAATCATCATCTGGACGTAGACGGTGTCCAGGCCGTTGTAGCGGGGTGGGCTGTCGTCGCGCAGCTCGTGCGCGGACCGGGCGACGGCCGGCTCACCCGGGCGGCCGGGCACCAGGACCGGCGGCGGTGGTGGGCCGGTCGGGCCGGCCGTCGTCGGCGCGGCTGACGCCGAAGCGGGCGCGGCGGCCGGCCGGCCGGGATCACCGGCGGCGCGGACGGCCAGCACCACCAACACCAGGACGATGGCCGCCGCTATGACGACGGCGAGTAACCGACCACGTCGGACAGTCATGCCGCACTCCCCTCAGGTCGAGGTCGCAGCGATCCTATCCATTGAAGAGTCCACGTATATGTGACCCGGATCACATCGATGATCTCCGAGGCTCGGTAAGGTACCGACAACGTCATCCCCCCTTTCGAAGGGCGCCGCCAATGATCAAGTTGGCCACCGCACGGCTCCGACAACTCCGCATCATCAGCCTGGCCGCGACCGGCCTGCTGCTGACCAGCGTCGTCCTGGCGACACCGAGCAGCGCGCAGGAGGCCGCACCGGCCGCACCGGCCGCCGCCGCCAGCGACATCCCGGGCGTCGACGAGATCCGCAGCAGCCCCAACCTGCGGCAGATCGCCAACCTCCCCAAGCAGGCGCCGTTCGACACGACGGCCGCGCTCAACAGCGACATGGCGTTCCAGGGCAAGTACGCCTTCGCCGGCAACTACAACGGGTTCGTCATCTACGACATCTCCCGGCCCAGCGCGCCCACGATCACCGCGCAGGTCAACTGCCCGGGCTCGCAGAACGACATCTCCGTCTACGGCAACCTGCTGTTCGTCTCCACCGACTCGTCGCGCAGCGACGACTCGTGTGCGAGCGTCGCGCAGCCGGCGTCGGTGAAGGAGTCGTGGGAGGGCATCAAGGTCTTCGACATCAGCGACAAGGCCAACCCGCGCTACATCAAGTCCGTCGAGACCGCCTGCGGGTCGCACACCCACACGCTGGTGCCGGGCAAGGACCGCAAGAACGTCTACCTGTACGTCTCGTCGTACAGCCCGCGGGCCGAGTTCCCCGACTGCCAGCCGCCGCACGACTCGATCTCCATCGTCAAGGTGCCGGTGAAGAAGCCCACCGAGGCGGCCGTCATCTCGACGCCGAACCTCTTCCCGGACGGCGGTTTCCCGGGCAGCGAGACCGGCTCGGCGACCACCGGCTGCCACGACATCACCGCGTACCCGGCGAAGGACCTGGCCGCCGGGGCCTGCATGGGTGACGGCATCCTGCTCGACATCAAGAACCGCGAAGCGCCCCGGCTGATCACCCAGGTCCGGGACACGGTGAACTTCGCGTTCTGGCACTCGGCCACCTTCAACAACGCCGGCACCAAGGTCGTCTTCACCGACGAGCTGGGCGGCGGCGGCGCGGCCACCTGCAACGAGACCGTCGGCCCCAACCGGGGCGCGGACGCCGTCTACGACATCACCGGCCGCGGTAACGCGCGCAAGCTGGAGTTCCGCAGCTACTACAAGATCCCCCGGACCAACGGCGACACCGAGAACTGCGTGGCGCACAACGGCTCGCTGGTCCCGGTGCTCGGGCGGGACATCATGGTGCAGGCGTGGTACCAGGGCGGCATCTCGGTCTGGGACTTCACCGACTCGCGCCACCCCAAGGAGATCGCCTACTGGGAGCGCGGCCCGCTCTCCGACACCCAGGCCCTCACCGGCGGCGCCTGGTCGACGTACTACTACAACGGCAACATCTACTCCAACGACATCCAGAAGGGCCTGGACGTCCTGGAGCTGAACGACTGGCGGACCTGGTCGGCGAACCTGACCCGGTTCAAGGAGTTGAACGTGCAGACCCAGCCCGGTTACCTGAGCTGGTAGAACCGACGCGCGAACCGGGCCCGGCCTCTTCTCGAGAGGCCGGGCCCGGCCACGTCAGGTGGGCCCGGTCACCCGGGCCGGGGTCGACGAGCGCCTGACCGGGCGCTGTGTCAACGTGGTCACCTGTGAAGTCTGCCGCCGGCGCGCCGCCGGCCCCGCCCGAGCCGACCGCGCGCTGGCGTCCCCACCCGCTCGACGTGGTGGCCGTCGTCCTCGCGGTGGCCGGCGCGGTCTGCGCGCTGACCGGGCTGCTCCCCCGCGCCGAGACCACGGGCACCCTGCACCGCATCCTGCCGCTGCTGCTCTTCCTCGGCACCGTCATCGTGTTGGCCGAGCTGACCGCCGTCGCCGGCGTCTTCGACGTGCTCGCCAGCCGGCTGGCCATCGCCGCCCGGGGCCGCTGGGCGGCGCTGTTCCTGCTCTGCGGCGGGCTGGCCACGGTGACCACCCTCGTGCTCAACCTCGACACCACGGCCGTGCTGCTCACCCCGGTGCTGCTCGCCCTGGCCCGCAGCCTGCGCGTCCCCGCCGGGCCGCTCGCGGTCACCACGGTCTGGCTGGCGAACACCGCCAGCCTGCTGCTGCCGGTGTCGAACCTGACGAACCTGCTGGCCGCCGACCGGGTCGGCCTCACCCCACTGGCGTACGCCGAGCGCATGGCGCTGCCGCAGCTCGCCGCCGTGACGGCCACCATGGCGCTGCTCTGGTACGCCTGGTGGCGGCGGGAACGGCCGGACGGCGGACGCTTCGTTCCGCCGGCCCCGCACGTGCCGGCCGATCCGGTGCTGCACCGCACCGCCCTCGCCGGTTGTCTGCTCTTCGTCGCCGGCATCCTCGCCGGGGTGGAGATCGGGCTCGCCTCCACCGTCGCCCTCGCGCTGGTGCTGGTCGGCTTCGTGGTCCGCTCCCCCGCGACGCTGCGCGTTCAACTGGTGCCGGTACGACTGCTGCTCTTCGTCGTCGGCCTGTTCCTGGTGGTGCAGACCCTCGGCCGGCACGGGCTCGACGACCTGGTCGCCGGCCTGGTCGGGACCGACGGCGGGGCGGTCGGCGCGCTGCGTGCCGGGGGCACCGGGGCGCTGCTGGCGAACGCGGTCAACAACCTGCCGGCGTACCTGGCGGGTGAGTCGGTGCTGCCGACCGTCGACCACACCCGCCTGCTGGCCCTGCTGATCGGCACGAACGTCGGCCCGCTGGCCGCGCCCTGGGCGTCTCTGGCCACCCTGCTGTGGTTCGAGCGCTGCCGGGCGGCCGGGGTGACGGTGCCGGTGCGACGGTTCGTGCTGACCAGCGCCCTGCTCGCCGTCGTCGGCACGCTCGCGGCGGTCGGCGCGCTGCTCCTGGTGAGTTGAGCGCCGACCGCCGCGAGGAATCAGCCCCGGTGGACGGCGAGCTGGAGTTCGGTGACGCCCCGCTCCGGCGCGTCTTGGGAGTACTCCAGGTACACCTCGCGGGCGAACCCGTCCGGGCGGTACCCGTTGTCCTCGATCCACCGGGCGAGCGCCTGGACGCTCCGGTCGGCGTCGTCCATCGAGCCGCGGTGCACGATCGTCGCGGCCGTCCCGACCGCCGGCAGGTCCCGCACCGTCACGTCGGGAACCGCCACGACACCGCCGCCGACGCTCACCCCGGCGTGCACCACCACCGCCTCGTCCTCGTCGTAGGCCGGCTCGTACCAGGCGATGGCCGGCCCGGACGGGGTGATCCCGGCGGCGTCGAGCCGGCGGAACAGCTCCGGATAGAGCGGCTGGATCACCGGACCGATGTCCTGACTCTGGTAGCTGGGCGCGACGGCGGTCAGCTCCGCCACGCGCACCGGCGCGATCTGCTTGAGTACGACGTCCTGGTCGGTCATCCGACCCTCCGATTCGATCATCCGGAGCCTCGCCTCGACCGCCGCGAGCCGGGCCGTGTCGGCGGCCAACCGGCTGGCCAGCTCGCTGCGACGCAGCCGCAGCATGCCGCGCAGCTCGGCGGTGTCGACCGTCTCGTCCAGGATCGCCCGCACCTGCTCCAGGGTGAGCCCCAGGTCCTTGAGGGCGATCACCCGGTTGAGCCGACGCAACTGCTCGGCCCGGTAGGAGCGGTAGCCGGTGTGCGGATCGACGCTGGCCGGGTGAAGCAGGCCGATGCTGTCGTAGTGACGCAGCATCCGCACCGACACGCGGCCCAGTCGAGCGAAGTCTCCGATGGTGAACATGATCCCCTCACGCTGGTCCCTGACACGGTGTCAGAGTCAAGCGTCGGGCGGGGGTCAGCCCACCGGTGAGCGGCGGGACGGGCGGGGTCCGACCAGTCGGCGGACCATCGGCGCGGCGTTCCACTTCGCGGCCCCGACCAGGTCACGGGCGTGCTCCAGGACCGTGTAGTCGGGTCGGTTCATCCCGTCGGCGATGGCCCGGTCCAGGTCGTTGCCGCACCCGCTGAGCACGGTGTCGAAGTCGCGGCGGACCGGCTCCAGCAGGTCGTAGCCGAACGACCGGTGCATCCGGGCGAAGAGCGGCTTGTAGAGCCGCACCCGCTCGTGCAGACCGGAGGAGTACGACATGGGGTGCTTCGGCCGCCGCACGACGTAGTCGGGCAGCACGTCGGCGAACGCCCGCCGCACGATCCACTTCTCCTGGCCGTCACGCACCTTGAGGTTCAGGGGCAGCCGCATCGCCAGCTCCACGACGCTCAAGTCGAGGAACGGCACCCGCGCCTCCACGCCGTGAGCCATGGCGGCCCGGTCGACGCGCTGCAACTCGGTACGGCAGAGGTTGCGGATCCGGTGCAGGAACAGCCGGCGGGACGCGATCGGGTCGACCTGGCGGTACATCGGGTACCCGCCGAACAGCTCGTCGGAGCCGTCGCCGGTGAGCACCACCTTGACGCCCAGGTCGCGCAGCCGCCGGAAGATCGGCACCGACACGACGGCGTTGATGATGTCGCCGTACTCGGTCAGCTCGCAGATCCGGATGGCCTCCCGGACGTCGGCCAGCCGGATGTCGCGCGGGCGCAGCTCGACCACGACGTGCGGCACGTCGAGGTCGGCGGCGAGCCGACGGGCGTACGCGACGTCGGGGCTGTCCGGCACGCCGACCGTCACCGCCACGCAGTCCGGGTGGATGTCGCGTACCTGCCGCAGCGTCAAGGAGCTGTCCAGCCCACCGGAGAGGACGACGCCGACGGTCAGGTCGGTGTCCACCCGCATCCGGATGGCGTCGGTCAGGGCGGCCCGGACGAGCAGGGTGGCCTCGTCCGGGTCGTCGATGACCGGCAGGCCCTCGCCGAGGGTGAGCAGGTCGACGTACGGGCGGAGTCGCACGGACCCGTCCGGCTCCGCCCAACCGTGGTGCCCGGGAGGCACCTCGCTGACCGGAGCGTGGTGCCCGACGAGCGCCTTGACCTCGGAGGCGAGGTGCAGGCAGCCCGGCCGTCGGGACCAGTACAGCGGTTTCACGCCGAGCGGGTCGCGGGCCAGGTACGCCCGGCCGGTGGCGCGTTCGACGACCGCGAAGGCGTACTCGCCGCGCAGGCGGGTCACCGCCGACTCGCCCCACTGCTGGAACGCCGCCAACAGCACCTCGGTGTCGCTGTCGGTGCGGAACACCTGCCCGAGGCGGGTGAGCTGGGCGCGCAGCTCACCGTGGTTGAAGATCTCGCCGTTGAAACAGAGCAGCCACCGCTCGTCGGTCGACGTCCAGGGCTGCACGGCCCGGTCGCGGTCGACGACCCGAAGCCGGCGGGTGCCGGCGAGCAGTCCCGTCTCACAGCGGGTCTCGGTGACCTCACCGCGCGGGGCGAGAAGGGCGAGCATCCGTCGGAACGTCGCCGGGTCGGCCTCGGGGCCGATGCTGAGCGCGATGCCGCACACGGTCTCAGACCCCCATCTCGGCCTCGTACGCCCGGCGCAGGCGATGCCGGGCGGTGGGCGCGAGGCACAGGTGCCAGGCCTGCCCCTCATCGATCACGTTCAGGTCGCCGGCCTCCTGGCGGGCCAGCAGCAGCTCCGCGAGGGCGTCGCGCGCGCCGAACCGCGTGAACCAGGCCAGCTCGACGTCGACCGAGTAGCCGAGGCAGTGGCCGCTGGGCAGCATCGCCGCGTAACCCAGGCGGCGCAGCCGGTACTGGTGCTCGGTGCTCCGGACCAGGCTCGTCACCCAGAGCGGCGGGGTGCCCGCGGGCGCGGCGGCGGCGAACTCCCGGGCCAGTTCGTTGAGCAGCGCCACCACCTCCCGGCGGGCGCGACGGAACAGCAGACCGGCGGTGCGCGGGGTCACGTCGGGGCGCAGCCGCCGGCGTAGTCCGCGCGCGGCCCGGCCCAGCACGGTCGCGGGTTGCTCCTGGTAGCGAAAGCGCAGCAGGTCCCGGCGGCGCAGCCACTCCAGATCGACCAGTTCCGCGCTGCCGTTGACCTGGTCGTCGGTACGGAACACGGGGGCGTCCTGCCACCACAGCACGTCGATGCGGGAGAGCAGGTAGATCCGAACCAGCGCGGTGAGGTCGCGTGCCGAGGTGCGCTCGTTCGGCTGGTAACGGGCCATCTCCAGCAGCAGCGTCTCGCGCGCGCCGAGCAGGCCCTGCGGGGTGGCGTCGAGCACGGCCGCCAGAGCCGGTTCGCGGAGCCGCTCGTCGACGAGCACCTGACGTGCCCGGGTGCTGGTGGCGTCGGCCAGCGCTCCCACCTCGACGAGCAGGTCGGCCACGGCCGCCCGGTAGGCGGCGAGGTCGGGGGTGGCGGCAGGCGACGGGCGACGGGCGGCGGCGCCGGAGGGTCGGCGGCGAGGTGGGGCGGTGGGCGACGCGGGCTGCTGTCCCGGACTACGGCTGGGCACTCGCATGACGGGGTCCCTTCTCCGGTCACGGCACTGGGTGGATCGCCCTGAAAAACACCGTAATCACCAAGACCGGGTACAGACCGAACAATCCTCCTATCTACTCCGAAGGGAGGCGGCCTGCGCTTGCCGACCGCACCGGCTCGGCACGGAGCAGCCGGGCAGCGCCGATGCTCGGCCGGCCCTTTGCTCTGCTTCAACCCAGGAAACACCTGACGTCCGATAATCGGTCACCGACTGTTTCCTCCGTTGAAGCAGAGCAAAGGAGGCAAGCCGACCAGTGGCCAAGCCGAGCGCCCACTCCGCCGCAGTGGGGCAAAGGGGCAAACCGACCGATGGCGCCGCCCAGCGCCACGTGCGCCGGCTGGCGTCCGTCGGCACACGGCGCGGGGTGGAGGCAGGCGTCCGGCGTGGTCCAGCCCAACTCACGGCAGAAGGGAGAGTGGAGTGACCGTCCGGTCGGTGCCGTCGTAGCTGCGCGCCGCGTCGAACGTGCCGTTCGGGCGCTGTCCGCCGGTCACGGCGCGGGCCATTCGCAGGTCCGCGTCACGGAACCGCAGCGCCAGGCTGAGGTGCGGCACCCACGCGCCCGGGGCGTGCCAGGGACGGTGTCCGGCGGCCCGGTCGAGGACGTCCCAGACGGCGGCGTGCAACGCCGTCAACGCCGGCGTGGGCCGGACGAGCCAGACCAGCGGGGCGCTGCCGTCCAGGACGACGACCCGGTCGAGGGTCACCGGCAGTGGCAGCGCGGTGTCGAACAGGTCGGACAGTTGCTGCTCGACGCCGGACGGGAACTCGTCCACGGCCGCCAGGGTCAGGTGGGGCCGGTTCGTCGGGTGGATGTTGCGGGCCAGGCTCGGCAGTCCGGCGGCCGCCAACCGCGCCCAGGCCGTGCGGACCGCGGCGTCCAACCCGGGCGAGCAGACCAGTTCCACCGTACGCACGCAGACACGCTAGCCCGAACGCGTCACCGGCCCCGGCCGTACAGGTGACCGACGCACGATCCGCCCCCCGCCACCCACCTGCGGTGATCAAGAGGTTCGCGTCAGGCTGACCACGATTCCTGACGCGAACCTCTTGATCACCGGGGCGCCCGGACGGTCGCGAGCGGTGTTGTGCCGGTCGGCGCAGCGGCCCCGACGGGGTGATGAAAGGCTTGGCACATGAGTTCCGCACCTGCACAGCACGACGCACCGACCGCCAGCGAGCCCGAGGTGACCGCGTTCACGGACCTGGGGCTGCGCGACGAACTGCTGGGCGCGTTGTCCGCCCTCGGTTACGAGGAGCCGACGCCGATCCAGCGGGAGGCCATCCCACCGCTGATCGAGGGTCGGGACCTGCTGGGTCAGGCCGCCACCGGCACCGGCAAGACGGCGGCGTTCGCGCTGCCGCTGCTGCACCGGATGTCCCCCCACCGCGACGGCGGGGACCCGGTGGCGCTGGTCCTGGTGCCGACCCGGGAACTGGCGGTGCAGGTGTCCGAGGCGTTCCACCGGTACGGCAAGGACCTGGGCGCGCGGGTGCTGCCGATCTACGGCGGGCAGCCGATCGGCCGGCAGTTGCGGGCGCTGGACAGCGGCGTCGACGTGGTCGTGGCCACCCCCGGGCGCGCGCTGGACCACATCGCCCGAGGCACGCTGCGCCTGAGCGGCCTGGCCACCGTGGTGCTGGACGAGGCCGACGAGATGCTCGACATGGGCTTCGCCGAGGACATCGAGGCGATCCTGGAGCACGCGCCCGCCGAGCGGCAGACGGTCCTCTTCTCGGCCACCATGCCGTCACGGATCGACGGGATGGCGCGCCAGCACCTGACCGAGCCGGTCCGCATCGAGATCGGCCGGGAGCAGCCGGTGGCGGGCGAGGCGCCCCGGGTCCGGCAGAGCGCGTACATCGTGACCCGCGCGCACAAGCCGGCCGCGCTGGGCCGGGTCCTCGACGTGGAGTCGCCCACGGCGGCGATCGTGTTCTGCCGCAGCCGCGAGGAGGTGGACCGGCTCACCGAGACGATGAACGGCCGGGGTTACCGCTCCGAGGCGCTGCACGGCGGGATGAGCCAGGAACAGCGGGACCGGGTGATGGGCCGGCTGCGGGCCGGCACGGCGGATCTGCTGGTGGCGACCGACGTGGCGGCCCGTGGACTCGACGTCGAACAGCTCACCCACGTGGTCAACTACGACGTGCCGTCGGCGCCCGAGTCGTACGTGCACCGCATCGGTCGGGTGGGCCGGGCCGGACGCGAGGGCGTGGCGATCACCCTCGCCGAGCCGCGCGAGCACCGGATGCTCAAGACCATCGAGCGGGTGACCGGCCAGCGGATCACCATCGACAAGATCCCGACCGTGGCGGACATGCGGACCCGCCGGCTGGAGCTGACGCAGGCGGCGCTGCGGGAGAGCCTGCTGGAGGACGACCTCGACCCGTACCGGGTGATCGTGGAGACGCTGACCGACGAGTTCGACCTGATGGAGGTCGCCCTCGCCGCCGTGAAGCTGGCCCACGAGGTGACGTCGCCGGGCTCCGACGACGAGGAGGAGATTCCGCAGGTTCCGGTCCGCGCCCCGCGCGAGGGTCGCGCGGAGTTCGGCGGGCGGGGCGGCGATCGGCGCGGGGGCGCCGGCCGGCCGCGCCCCGGGGGCGGCAACACCGTCCAGGTCTTCGTCGGCCTGGGCCGGCGGGCGGGCGTACGTCCCCAGGACCTGGTCGGGGCCATCACCGGCGAGACCGGCATCCGTGGCCGGGACATCGGCTCGATCGAGATCGCCGACCGGTTCTCCCTGGTCGAGGTGCCGCAGGGCGTCGCCGACGAGGTGATCTCCGGGTTGCGCCAGAGCACGATCAAGGGCCGCAAGGCGACCGTGCGCCGCGACCGCGGACGCGACGAGCGCTGAGCCGAGCCGTCGGCGACCGCCGGGTACGGCGGTCGCCGACGGGCTTTTCAGAAGGAGTACGGGCCGAACCGTCCCCACGCCACCACGGCGGCGAGGACGAGCAGCACCGCGCAGGTGATGGCGCCCTGGATCTCCAGCCGACGCTCGGCCGCCGTGTCGCGCTTCTTCCGGTCGCGCAGGTGCACGAGGACGCCGCCGATCATGACGATGACCAGCCCAACGGCGGCCAGCGGCGTGAGCACGGTGGCGATGCCGGTGAGCGCGGGCAGCACGAGCCCGAGGGCGGCCGCCACCTCGACCGCGCCGAGAGCCTTGACCTGCGACGGCGGGACCGGGTCCACCCACCGCATCAGGTCGCGCAACTTGTCCTTGGGTTGGGTCAGCTTGGCCAGGCCGGCGCCGGCGAAGACGACGGCGAGCAGGATCTGGATGATCCAGAGCACCAGGTTCACGGGGGTTACCTCCGGGGGCACCGCCTCGCGGCGGAGAGGTGGTCGACGCATCGAGCGGAACAGACACTAGCCCTCGATGCACGGACGCCGATGACCCCCGCCGTCGACGGACGGCGGGGGTCATCGTGGTGGAGCGTCAGACCGTGAAGAGCGCCGGTCCGTCCAACGCCTGGACGTCGGCCGGGCGCAGCGCCAGGGCGAGCACGTCGGCCACGTCGGCCAGGGTGTGCACGGTCAGCGCCTCGCGCACCTCGGCCGGCAGGTCGTCCAGGTCCGGCTCGTTGCGCGCCGGGATGATCACCTCGGTGAGGCCGGCCCGGTGCGCGGCGAGCAGCTTCTGCTTCACCCCACCGATCGGCAGCACCCGACCGGAGAGGGTCACCTCACCGGTCATCCCGAACTCGGGACGGACCGGCCGGCCGGTGACCAGCGACGCCAGGGCGGTGACCATGGTGATGCCGGCGCTCGGGCCGTCCTTGGGCACCGCGCCCGCCGGGAAGTGGACGTGGATCCGGCGTCCGGCCAGGGCGTTCGGGTCGATGCCGAACCGCCGCCCGTTGGAGCGCAGGTAGGAGAGCGCGATCTGCGCCGACTCCTTCATCACGTCGCCGAGCTGACCGGTCAGGGTCAGCCCCGGCTCGCCCTCCATGCTCGTCGCCTCGATGAAGAGGACGTCGCCGCCGGCGCCGGTCACCGCGAGCCCGGTGGCGACACCGGGAACCGCCGTACGCTCGGCCGACTCCGGGGTGAACTTCGGCCGCCCCAGATAGCCGCTGAGGTTGTCGGTGTCGACGCGTACCGGCGACGGGTCGGTCGCCAGCGTCACCGTCACCTTGCGCAGGATCTTGGCCAGGGCCCGTTCGAGCTGCCGGACACCGGCCTCGCGGGTGTACTCCCCCGCGATCAGCGCGAGCGCCTCGTCGGCGACGGTCACCTCGTCGTCGGTCAGCCCGGCCCGCTCCCGCTGCCGGGGCAGCAGGTGGTCACGGGCGATGGAGACCTTCTCGTCCTCGGTGTACCCGTCCAGCATGACCAGCTCCATCCGGTCCAGCAGCGGGCCGGGGATGGACTCCACCACGTTGGCGGTGGCGAGGAAGAGCACGTCGGACAGGTCCAGGTCGACCTCCAGGTAGTGGTCCCGGAAGGTGTGGTTCTGGGCCGGGTCGAGCACCTCCAGCAGGGCGGCGGCCGGGTCACCGGCGTAGCCGGCGGCCAGCTTGTCCACCTCGTCGAGGAGCACGACCGGGTTCATCGAGCCGGCTTCGCGCAGGGCCCGGACGATCCGGCCGGGCAGCGCGCCCACGTAGGTGCGCCGGTGGCCGCGGATCTCCGCCTCGTCGCGGACGCCGCCGAGCGACACCCGGACGAAGTTACGCCCGAGGGCCCGCGCCACGGACTCGCCGAGGCTGGTCTTGCCGACCCCGGGAGGGCCGGCGAGGGCGAGCACCGCGCCGGAGCCGCGACCGCCGACCACGCCGAGGTTGCGCTCGGCACGCCGGTTGCGCACGGCCAGGTACTCCAGGATGCGGTCCTTCACGTCGGACAGACCGGCGTGGTCGGCGTCGAGCACCTCCCGGGCCGCGGCCAGGTCGGTGTTGTCCTGGGTACGCGTGCTCCACGGCATCTCGAGCACGGTGTCCAGCCAAGTACGGATCCAGCCGGCCTCCGGGGAGGCGTCACTGGCCCGCTCGAGCTTGCCGACCTCGCGCAGGGCCGCCTCGCGGACCTTGTCCGGCAGCTCGGCGCTCTCCACCCGGGAGCGGTAGTCGGCGGAGCCGTCCGGCTCGTCCTCGCCCAGTTCCTTGCGGATCGCGGCGAGCTGCTGGCGCAGCAGGAACTCCCGCTGCGACTTCTCCAGGCCCTCGCGGACGTCGCTGTTGATCTGCTCGGTGACCTCCTGCTCGGCCAGGTAGTCCTTCACCCAGCCGACCAGCAGCTCCAGCCGGGCGGTGACGTCCGGCCCGGCGAGCAGTTCGGTCTTCTGCTCCAGGGTCAACCACGGCGCGTAGCCCGCCGAGTCGGCCAGCTCGGAGAGGTCGGTCATCCGCTCCACGGCGTCGATGACCTGCCAGGCGCCCCGCTGCTGGAGCACGGAGGTCACCAGGGCGCGGTACTCGCGGGCGAGCTCACGTGCGCGGCCGGCGGGAGCGGGTTCGTCGAGTTCGGTCGCCTCGACCCAGAGCGCCGCGCCGGGACCGGGCACGCCGGAGCCGATGCGCGCGCGGGACAGCCCACGGACGACTGCGGCGGGCTCACCGTCGGGGAGCCGGCCGACCTTCTCGATGGTGGCGACCACGCCGATCGGGCCGTACTCGCCGTCGATCCGCGGGACGGCCAGCAGCTTGCGGTCGCCGGTCGCCCGTGCCGCGTCGATGGCGGCCTGGGTGGTCGGGTCGAGGGTCACCGGGATGACCATGCCGGGCAGCAGCACGGCGTCGGTCAGGGGCAGAACCGGAAGAGTTGCCATCGAACACCTGCTATCCATTGAGTTGAGCGTGTCTCACTCAAGTAACAAAGCGTTCCCCTTGTTCCGGTGTGTGACCCAGGCCACTGTCCGGGGCCCGGCGGTGACCCGGCAGCAGCAGCTCCCGCACCGCCCGGCCGCCTCCGGCCAGCGCCACGGCGACGGGGATGGCCAGGCTGGTCAGCGCCAGCGCGAGGACCACCCGGGCGGGCAACCCGACCCCCACGGCGAGCGCCGTCAGCACCGTGCAGACGACCAACTTCACCCGGGTACGCGACAGCGGGACCGCTGCGGACTCGCGGGCGGGCGCGACGACAGACATTCGCTTCTCCTCCTTCGTCGACCGACAGATCCGGTGCCGCCGGGCCGTCCCGCATGGGACGGCCGGTCCGACACCGGTCGACCTCGTGACGGTGTTCACGACCCGGCCGAGCCGCCCGGGTTGGTGCCGTACAGCCGCGGGTCACCGGGTGGCAGCACCGGCTCCGGGGCGTTCGCGCGCGGGTTGTCGTCGTACCGGAACTCACGCTTGCCGTCCGGCGCGGGCCCGGACGCCCACCGCCCCTGGGCGGCGTCGGTGCCCGAGGAGAAGCCCAGGTAGGTGTAGCCGAACTCGTTGGTGAACTCCTCCGAGTCCGGAAAGGCGTCCGGCACCGGCATCTCCTCCAGGCCGTCCTCCTTCAGCTGCTCGATGGCCGCCAGCCACATGTTCTGGTGCATGGTGTCGCGGGCCAGCAGGAAGCGCAGCATCTGCTTGACCCCGGGGTCGTCGGTCATGTTGAACAGCCGGGCGACCTGCAACCGGCCCTGCGCCTCGGCGGTGACGTTGAGCTGGAAGTCGGCCAGGAGGTTGCCGCTCGCGGTGACGTACGAGCCGTTCCAGGGCACCCCGCTGGCGTCGACGGGCAGCGCCCCGCCCCCGCCGTGGATGAAGTGCGCCGGGTTCGACCCGGCGTAGACCGCCCCGCCCCCGGGGTTGTCCGCGATGGCCTCCGACAGCGCCAGCGGCGCGCTGTCCAGCAACCGGCTGATCATCGTCACGAGCATCTCGACGTGGCCGACCTCCTCGGTGCCGACGTCGAGCAGCAGGTCCTTGTACTTACCGGGGAGTCGGCAGTTCCAGCCCTGGAAGAGGTACTGGTTGGCGACGGTCATCTCGCCCCACTTGCCGCCCAGCACCTCCTGCAGACGGCGGGCGAACGCGGCGTCCGGAGCGTCCGGCTTGGCCTCGAACTGCAGGTCCTTGACGTGGCTGAACATGCGACCTCCTCGGCACCGGCTGGCTGGCGTCAAGGACGATTCCCATCCCGCTGACCCGGCCGGGCCAATGCGTGTCCCGCTCGGGTCAGCGCAGCGGACCGACTGCCGGCAGCAGCACCTCCAGCGCCACGCCCCGCGGGCGCAACCGGTGCGCCCGCAGCGCTCCCCCGTCGGCGGCCACCAGGTGCCGCACGATCCACAACCCCAGACCGGACATCCCGACCACGGGGGCCGGACGGCGCAGCGCCACCAGCAGCCCGTCGTCCACCCGCCCCTCGTTGGTGACCACGATGCTGAGGCCGGGGCCGCGCAGCGCGGCGTAGAGCCCGACGTGCCCGCCGGCCGGCCCGTGCCGCAGCGCGTTCTCCACCAGGTTTCCCAGCACCTGCCGGGTGCGACCGGCCGGCACCGGCCAGGAGGCCGCCCGTCGGGTGGCGCGGACCCGACGCCGGCCCGCCGGCACGAGCGCGGCCGCCTCACGCAGGAGGCCGGCCAGGGGCACGGTCGCCTCCGGATCGGCCATCGGCGTCAGCACGCCGGCGCCGGCCGTCGCGTCGCGCAGCAGGCCCTGCAGGTGGACGGCCTGGTCGCGGGCCAGCGCGCTGACCGCCCGCCGGTCCGCGCCGGTCAGCGGCCGGTGGTCATCGGCCAGCGCCCGCGTCAACGACGTCAGCGCGCTGACCGGGGTACGGAACTCGTGACACATCACCCGCAGCAGCAGGTCCGCGTCGACCGCCGGGGAGGGTGCGATGCCCGGTCCGGACCCGGTACGTCGCAATCCTCGCAACCAGCCCTGCCACCCCTGGCGTGCGCGCATCCATCCGACTCCCCCCGATCGGTGCGTACCCGCATGATCGGTACCCGCTGGGGAACGGCCCAGACATGCCGGACGCCCCCAACCTCAGACTCGCTGTCGTGGACGATCATCCCCTGTTCGTCCGTGGCTTGGAGCTGCTGCTTCCGGTGACCACCGACGGACGCGCCGAGGTGGTCGGCTCGACCGGGGACGCCGCCGCGGCAGCCAGCATGATCAGTCGTTGCCATCCCGACCTCGCGCTGGTCGACCTGCACATGCCACCACCCGGCGGCGTCCGGGCGGTGGCGGCCATCCGGCGGACCACCCCCCGCGTACGGGTGGTCGCCATGTCGGGCTCGACCGACCCAGCGCCCGCACTGGAGGCGCTACGGGCCGGCGCGGAGGGGTTCCTGCCGAAGACCAGCGAACCGGAGGAGCTGCTACCCCCGCTGCTGGCCATCCTCGACGGGTGGGCGGTCCTGCCGGCGGAACTGCTGCGCGCCCTGCTCGGACCCGCCCGGGCGGCGTCCGTCGACCTCGACGCCGAGGAGCGCCGTCTGCTGCGGGCGATCGCGACCGGGCGCAGCACCGTCGACATCGCCGAGGAACTGCACGTGTCGGAACGGACGGTGAAACGAATGACCGCCTCTCTGCTGCGCAAGCTGCGGGTCTCCAACCGGGCGGAGGCGGCGGCGGTGGCCGGCCACGCCGGTCTGCTCACCGATTGACACCGCACCGCGACCTGCGATTACGGCCAGTCCGCTGTTTTGTGCCCCGCTGAATCGCGACGCGCCGAAATGAATGGCACGCACATTGTTGCGGATTCCCCGGGTGATAGGTCAGACTTTGGAAACATCCCGCCACACACAGGGAGTAATCGGCAATGGCGAGAAAAGTAATCACGGTGCTGACCGACGACCTCGACGGCGGGAAGGCCGATCGGACGGTCGAGTTCAGTCTCGACGGCGTCGCGTATACCATCGACGTCTCGGACGAGAATGCGGGTGTCCTGCGTAAGGCGCTGGACCCATACATCAATGCGGGCCGGCGGATCGGCCGAGGCCCGGCGGAGAACGCGCGGACAGTTCGGCGGCCGGGGCGACCCACCGGCGCGGGAATGGACCGCGAACAAAACCGGGCGATCCGGGAATGGGCCGTCAAGAACGGCTACAAGATTTCCGAGCGTGGCCGGATCCCGGTCGAGGTCGTCGAGGCGTACAAAAACCGCTGACACGCGGCACAGCGACGGGGTCCCGCCGAAACGGCGGGACCCCGTCGCTGTGTGCGTGGCCGGCCACCCGGGGTGCTGTCCACCCGGGTGGCCGGCCACTCATCGACCGGTCAGTTGACGGTGACGCGGATCGAGTCGAATGCCGGGGTCTGGTTCGCCCGCTCCATCATGGGCAGACGGTGCGAGCCGTCACCGGCCCAGACCGAGCACTGCGCGGTGCCCGACTCCGGCAGACCCGGGATCTGGATGGTCACCTCGTCCGGCTGGGCGCCACCGCGGCCGTCCTCGGTGGCGACGAAGAACGCCGGCACCTCCTGCGGCTCGGGCGGAGCGGTCAGGCTGTCCAGCATCCGGCAGGCGGTGTGGAAGTGACCCCGGACCAGGCCCTGGTCGTTGAGCAGCGAGCTCTCCACGTAGTAGCCACCCTGGCCGGCCGCCAGGAACCGGTCCCGGACCAGGTTCTTGGTGCTGACCCGCAGGGTGAAGGGCTGGTTGCGGCCGACCTGCTGCGGGAACTGGGTGATCAGCAGCGACGGGTTGTTGGCGGCGGCGCCGACCTCACCGAACTCGGTGCTCACACAACGGTTGCCGAGCTGGAAACCGTTGTGCGGCTCCAACTTGCTCTCGTCGCAGTTATTGGCCAGCACACCGAGGCCAGCGCCGGGGGCGTTGCCGCCGTTGTTCCCACCGTTGTTGTTCCCACCGGTGTTGCCACCGCCGGTGTTCCCGCCGGTGTTCCCACCGTTGTTGGTACCGCCGCCGGTGTTCCCGCCATTGTTGCCGCCACCGTTGTTGTTACCGGTCGGCTGCACCTGACACTGGGCGAGTTGCGCCAGGCCCTGGGGGCGGGGCCCGACCCGGTCGATGGCGGTCGTGATGCGGTCCAGAACCGCCTTACGCTTGTCGGCCAACGGCCGCAGAATCGCGTTGTTGATGAACGCCTGACCCTTGTTGCCCTCGGCGGCGAGCCGGCGGTCGGCCTCGGCGATCTGGGTCTGCAGCTGCGCGAGGTTACGGTCGACCTCGGCGCGCGCCCGCTCCGGCACCTGCGGCAGCTTGGACAGGACATCCGGACAGGCGATGGCCGAGCCGGTGCCGACCGTGCCGTCCTTTCCGTCCTCGCACTCCGCGACCGACTCCTGACCGTCACCCCAGTGGTTGCGCACCCACCGACCGTTCTGCCACGTACGGCTGGTCGAGGTGCCGCTCGGCGCGGTCGAGCCGGGGCTCGGTTCCACGCATTGCCCGGCGGCGGGCCGAGGCTTGTTCGTCCGCCGGTCCTGGGCCGACGAAATCTGGGTGACGGCGACTACTCCACCGAAGACCACCAGCGTGCCGACAACGGCCAGCAGACGCTTGCTCCGCGCGATGCCGGGTGACCGGCGCGCCCGAGTGGACCTGCGCATCGAATTGCTCTCCTTCTCGATCCGGTAGTGGATTCCTGCCCTCGGCGGACCGACGGATGTGAGATGGCACGCCACGGTGGCGGCCACCGCGACCTACCCGGTAACGTGTCGACGGCCGACGATGCCCTTTCCGCACCGTCGCCCGCGCCCGATCGACGCGGTTGGGGAGATCCTCTTCATTCGCGCAGGAGTACGGGACGGCGACGGGGAAGGTTCAACCACCCCACAGAAAAATGCTCGGCACCCGAAACGGATCGGGAGCCGAGCGGTCTTGGGCAGCGGAGAGTCGCCGGTCAGTCCACGCAGAGGTGATCGAAGGCGAAACCGCCCACCAGTTCGTCGCGGCGGCGGCTCAACGCGGCGATCTCGGCGGTGAGGTCCGCACGCGCGAGCAGATCCGGGTCCTCCGGCCGGGCGACGCGCAGCCGCTCACCGATCGCGACGGTCGCGAGGTCCTCGGCCAGACGGGCCTCGTCGACACCGCAGGAGAAGCGCTGCGCGGTGATCGACACCCGCTCGACGAGGCAGCCGTCCAGGCGTGGCTGGACCCAGCTCCACCCCTGCGCCGGGCCCTCGGTCCAGCGCACGTGCAGCCCACGCACGATCGGGTCGGCGAGCTGCCCGGCCACGTACGCCTCGACGGCCGCCGCCCGGGCCAACGCGCCGAGGTCGTTCACCGGGCCGGTCCGCCCGTCCGGCATCCGACCGAGGATGTCGCGGAACCCCACCGGGGCGGGCTCGTCCCCGGTGCCGCCCGCCGCGTAGGCGCGCGCGTCGAGCACGTACTCGATCAGGCGCCGGCCGTGCTCGGCGGCCCGCAGCGTCGGCGAACCGATGCGCAGGACGGGCAGGCCGACGGCCGCGCCCACGGCGTCGGCGAGCCGCTCGGCGCGCTGCTCGGCCGACCCGGGCAGCGGGACCGGTCCGATCGTCACGGCGACGACCGGCCGCTGGGTGTCGGGCGCGCAGACCACGAGGTCGAACGCCGTCCGGCTGGCCGAGCCCCACTGGCTGCCCGTGACACCCGGCGGACGCCCCTGCACCAGTTCGCTGAGCCGACGCGTCCCGTACACCCGGTGGCCGGCGCGGCTGAACAGCGCGTCGCGTCCAGAATCGGCGGGCAACGCCCGCAGCCAGCCGCGCTCGTCGGTGCTCGTCATCTGCCTGATCCATCCGCCGGTCGGTCGAACCGCGCCGAGTCTAGGCGGTCGATCACCCGTTCCGGTGGCGCGGCCCGCCGGCCGCCGCGCTAGCGGCAGACGGCCGTGACGACGACGGGCGCCTGCGACAGGGTCGGCGGGTGGCAGCCCCCGGGCGCTGTCGGCCGCCACGCCGCCGCGACGTTGTAAAACCAGTCGTCCGGCACGTACGCGGCCCATTGGGACAGGTCGTTGCCGCCGTTCAGGCCACTGGCCAGCACCACGCCCCGGGAACCGCTGCGGAGCGCGGCCAGCAACTGCAGCATGCCGACCGTCGGGTAGCCGAGCGCGGCGCATGCCTGGTCGCCCCAGCGCCAGCACGTCCAGGCAAGTGCCGGGTCGGCGATGGCCCGATCCGGGTACGGGGCCGTAAACAGGTCGAACACCACCGTCTCACCGAAGATGCTCTGACCGACGCTCTCCCAGAAGTCGATCGCGTACGCGGCATCCGGCATCGGCTTGGCGCAGACGGCCCGTTCGTCCCGGCAGGTCGCCCCCGGCCCGGTGTAGCGGCCGTGGCTCCACGCGAGCGCGACGATGGGCGTGATGCCGGCGGTCGTCAGCCGTTGCGTGTACGCCACGATCTCCTGCCGGTACGGCTCTCCGCCGTAGCGGGGGTCGACATACGACAGGCCCAGCCAACAGGCCTCGTTGAGCGGGATGTACACCGCCTGCACGCCGCGTGCGGCGAGCCCGGCCACGGCGGTGGCGTCGACCGGGCCGTCCCAGATGCCGCGCCCCTGCACGCAACGGGCCTCCGCTCCGGTGCGCGCGAGCGGCGTCAGGCGTCGGGGCGCCGCCGTGTCGATGACCGGGGAGATGCCCCAGAGCTGGTCACGCACCACGCTGACGTACGGCGCCTGCCGCTCCTCACCCGGTGTCAACACCCGTACGGAAATGCTCTTCTCGCTGCTCAGCGTCGCGCCCTGGTCGTCGTACACCTGGGCATTCACGGTGTAGAGGCCGGCCGGCAGATCACGCCAGCGGGCGGTGTACGGCGCGGTGGTGTCGGTGCCGAGCGAGATCCTGTCCGACCAGTTGTCCCAGCCGAAGAATTCGACGCGGGTGATCCGTCGGCCGGGCGCGGCCGTGGCGGCGGCTTCCACGGTGATGGTGGCCGGAGCGAAGAAGTGGTCGCCCTCCTCGGGCTTGGTGATCCGCACAGACGGACGGTTCGGGTCGGGGGTGGGGCTGGGCGACCCGCTCGGCCGCGGACTCGGCGAGGTCGGCGGTGGGCTCGACGGGGGCGGAGGCGCGGGCACGGAGGTCGTGCAGGTGACGCCGTTGAGCGTGAAGCCCTGCGGCTGGTTGGTCCAGACCACCCCGTGCGTCATGGCGTACGGGAAGGACACCGTCTGGTCGGCCGGCAGCGTGACGCCGGGCAGGTTACGGATCGTGACCTGCGCGCCGTGCTGTTCCCAGCGCACGCCGTCGACGTTCTTGATCTGCTCGGTCGGGTAGCGCAGCGGGAACCGCAGCGTCCACTCCGCGAGGGGCTGACCGAAACTGTGCACCCTGAGTTCGCCGCGCAGCATCGACGAGTACCGGGCGTGGACCAGGAGCTCCGCCGCGCACCCGCTGGCGGCGGCGGCCGGGAGAACCACGGCGAGAGCACCCGTGACGGCGACGAGCGCCACGACGGCCAGCAAGACGATCCGATTCCTCATCAACGACCCCCGTCATCGATATTCGTCACTGGAATCGTCGTCCCGGCCGGTGTCGGACGTCAAGGCGCGCAGGGCTACGTCGCCCCCCGAGGCGAAGGTGTCGACGTCAACTCCACGCCGCCGGCCGGGCCGAGGGAGGGCGCACGGCGACCCCTCAGGCACCTATTACAACGTTGTAGAAGCGAGCCGAGGAACGCCGAGCCGCGCCAGCGCCGGCCAACCTTCTGTGACCCGTATCACACTGCTGTTGCGTTCCAGTCGACCTGCCAGGGTGTATCCAGCGAGGTCGCCCGAAGGCGGATCGGCTGGGAGGTCGGAGCATGTCGCGACAGCTGCGGTTCGGCGCCCTCGCCCCGAGCGGGCCGCGTCCCCGCCGACGCGAGGGAGAGCACCCGCGCCGGCCCCGGCACCCGCGACCGGCCGGCGAGCCGACCATCCGCCGTCGACCGAGCACGGATCGGGCGGAACGACACCACCGGCTTCCCGGGCCGCCCCCTCCCACCCGTGCCACGCCGGCCGCCGGCCCGCCGCCGGGCGCCGAACCACCGCGCCGCGACACCGGCACGGCAGCGCAGATCGGTCGGAGCGCCGTCGCCGCCGCCGGCCGGGTGCCGGGCATCCGCGACGTCCGCCCGGTCACCGTCCGCGTGGACGACCGGACCGTGGGCCTCGACCTCGACCTCATCACCGAGTACGGACACACCGTGCCCGCCGTCGCCGACGCGGTCCGGCGCGCGGTCGCCGACCGGGTGTACGCCGACACCGGCCACACCGTCGTCGCGGTGACGATCACGGTGCGGGATCTCGTGGTGCCCGGCTCGGACGAGGCCGCTCTCCGCCGCCCGACCACGCGGGGAGAGCTGACCATGGCGACCGTCAACCGGGCGGCCTCATTCCTGCTCGGTGTGGCCCTGCTGGCCGGCGGCGCCCTGCTGGCCGCGCAGGCGCTGCTGGTGACGCTCGACGTCCCGACGCCACCGCTCGTCCGCCCCGGCTGGTACGAGGCGCTGACCAGCACCCGCTGGGCCGATCCGGGCGTCCGGGCGGCGGCCGGCGCCGCCGTCCTGCTGGGCCTCGTCGTCCTGGCCGCTCAACTGCGCCGGTGGACGCCGGTCCGGCTGCGGGTCGACGAACGCGACGGCTGGCACCTGCGCCGCCGGTGTGTGGAACGTCGACTGACCGAGGCGGTGGACACCGTGCCGGGCGTACGCCGGACGAGAGCGCGCGTCCGTCGCCACGGTGACCGGTGGCGACCCCGGCTGCACGCCACCGGCGACCCCGCGGCCCGCGCCGAGGTCGAGTTCGCCGTGCGCCAGGAGCTGCGCCGGCTCGCCCGGCCACACGTCGACCGTGTCGAGATCCGACTGCTGCCCTCCCGGGGACCGGCATGACCGACGCCGCGCACCGCCTGCTGTGGACGATCGTCGCGCTGCTGTTGGTGGCCGGTGGGGCGACCGCGCTGGCGATCGGCGCCGGCGCGCTGTCGGGCGGCGGCCCCGACCTGGTCCTGCTCGGCGGCGGCCTGGTCGACGCGTGGCGGCTGGCGACGCCCTGGAGCACCCTGGCCGCCGCGGTGGCCGGGCTGCTGACCGCCGTCGCCGGCCAGCGCCTGCTGCACCGGGCGGTACGCCGACCCGACCGGCCCCTGCGGGGCATGCTGAGCCACGCCGGGAACCGTCCCGGTCGCACCCGGCTGGCCACCGAGGTGCTCGTCTGTGCCCTGGAACGCGACCTGGTCCGGACGGCCGGGGTACGCCGCGCCCGGGTCGTGCTCACCGGCGCGCCACCGCGACCCGACGTGTGGGTCCAGGTGGACCTGACCAGTGACGCCCCCGCCGCGCGGGTCCGCGAGCACGTCCATGCCGCCGTCCACCGGTTCGCCACGACGGCCGGCTGCGCACCCGCACACCTCGACGTGACGGCCCGGGTCGAGCCGGACCGGCCGTGAGCCGAGCGTCCGTACGGGTCAGCGCGCGGCCCGACGGCCGGCCACGACGCTCGACGAGATGGCGACCGCCAGGGTCAACAGCACCACGGCGAGCGTCAGCCAGACCGGCAGCTTGCCCACCGGCGTCTCGGCGAGGAGCAGCTTCACCCCCGCGAACGCCAGCAGCAGCGCCAGCCCGTACCGCAGGTGACCGAAGTGCCGCAGCAGGCCCGCGAGGCAGAAGTAGAGGCTGCGCAGCCCGAGAACGGCGAACGCGACGGCCGTCCACACGAGGAACGTGTTGGTGGTGATGGCGAGGATCGCCGCCACCGAGTCGACGGCGAACACCACGTCGGTGGCCTCGATGGCGACCAGCGCCACGAGCAGCAACGTCGCCACCCGACGGCCGCCGACCCGGGCGGTGAAGCGGTCACCGTGGTAGCTGGCGTCGGTCGGCACGACCCGACGGAACAGCCGGACGGCGAGGACGCGGTCCGGGTCGACGTCCGGTTCCCCCCGTACGGCCAGCCGCCAGCCGGTCCAGATCAGGAACGCGCCGAGCACGAACCCGGCCCAGGCGAGCCGGGCCAGTAGCTCGGCACCGGCGAGGACGAACACCAGGCGAAAGGCGAGCGCGCCGACGACACCCCAGAACAGCACCTTGTGCTGGTAGCGCGCCGGCACCCGGAAATAACCGAAGAGCAGGGCGAAGACGAAGACGTTGTCCACCGAGAGCGCCTTTTCCAGCAGATAGCCGGAGAAGTACGCGACGGCCGGGTCGCCGCCGAGCGCCCACCAGACGACCAACCCGAATGCAAGACCCGCGCCGATCCAGACGGCGCTCCAGAGCAACGCCTCGCGCAGCTCGATGACGTGGTTGTCCCGGTGCGCCACCACGTCGATCGCCAGCAGCACGGCGAGCAGACCGCCGACCGCCGCCCAGGCCCACAGCGGCACCGTGACCGTCGCCTCTGCCACCGGTGCCCTCCGCATCGACCACGGCGCACCGCCCGCTGCCCCCGCCGGCCGGCGCTCCCGAGCCTATGCGAGCGGCTCACCCGCCGTCGGCGCTCCGGCGAAGTCGACACCCCGCGCGGTGCCACCAGGCCCAGCCGTCAGGGGTCCAAGGTCCCGGGCCGGTGCGGTCCGGTCGGCCCTGCCGCCCCCCGGGGCGGAGGGCGTCCACTGGAGATGCCACCGGGAAGCGCGGTGCGAGGCTGAGAAGGGACGTGGACACCATGACCGCGACGATCGAGCGGACCACCGCCGAGACCACCGCTCCGGCGGCCGGCACCACCCGAGAGAGGGCCGCCCGGTACGTCCTGGCGGGCACCCGGATGGCGCTCGGCTGGATCTTCCTCTGGGCGTTCCTCGACAAGCTGTTCGGCCTCGGCCACGAGACCGGGTCGAAGAACGCCTGGATCAACGGGGGCAGCCCCACCAAGGGCTTCCTCACCTTCGGGGTCGCCGGGCCGTTCAAGGACCTGTACACGAACATCGCCGGCGCCGCCTGGGCGGACTGGCTGTTCATGGTCGGCCTCGCCGGGATCGGCGTCGCGCTCCTGCTCGGTGTCGGCATGCGGGTCGCGGCCGTGGCCGGCGGACTGCTGCTGGTCCTCATGTGGACCGCCGTCCTGCCCCCGGAGAACAACCTCTTCATGGACGACCACCTGATCTACGCCGCGGTGCTGGCCGTCCTGGCGCTGGTCGACGCCGGCGACACCTGGGGCCTCGGGAAGGTGTGGGCGAGGCTGCCGATCGTCCGGCAGGCGCCCTGGCTCCGGTGAGCCCTTCCGACGCGGGCGTCACCCCCGGGGGTGACGCCCGCGAACGTACGCGTGCGCCCGTGGGCCCGAACCGGTGTCGATCATCCGCGGTCGGTTCACGGGTGTGGCGTGCATCGGCCGTCGGCGATCCGGCAGGATCGACGGTGACCGGACACATCACCGCAACACGGCAGGAGATCCCGCATGAACCAGGCAGCAGGCGCCCGATCGGGCAAGCCCGAGGTGGGCCCGATCGAGGGTGCGCCGCCGGCCGACCTCGTGATCGAGGACATCACCGTCGGCGACGGCCCGCAGGCCGAGCCCGGCCAGTTGGTGAGCGTCCACTACGTCGGCGTGTCGCACTCCACGGGCGGCGAGTTCGACTCGTCGTGGAACCGGGGCGAGGCGTTCGAGTTCCCGCTCGGCGGCGGTCAGGTCATCGCCGGCTGGGACCAGGGCGTGGCCGGCATGCGCGTCGGCGGCCGGCGGCGTCTCACCATCCCGCCGCACCTGGGGTACGGCGACTGCGGTGCCGCTGGCGTCATCAAGCCGGGCGAGACGCTGATCTTCATCGTCGACCTGCTCGGCGTGCGCTGACCGACACGGCGTGGGGGTCGTCCGGCTCGACGCCGGGCGGCCCCTTCGCACGTCAGGCCCGGCGGCAGAAGGTCGGCGTCGCTCCGCAGCACCTCAGCGTCCCCGGCCGTCGGTCGCGGCATGTCCAGTCAGGCGGCGCCGCACCTCGACACCTCAGCGGCCCTCGGCCACGTGAGAGTCAGGCCGCCAGCACCAGGTCACCGGACGCGGCCGGTGGACGGCGGACGGGCACGACCAGGTCGGCCGGCGTCCCCCGACGGGCGGCCTCGACCACCCGGGCGGGCTCGAGGATCGGCACCACCCGGTGCAGGCCGGTGGCGCGCAACACGCGGGCCACCGTCGGCGTCGGATCGACCACGACCAGCTCGCCGCCCCGCGCCCGGACACGCAGATGCGCGGCCAGCAGGGCTCGCACCCCGGCGGCGGAGAGCAACCGGAGCCCGGACAGATCGAGCTGGACGACGGGACGCGCCGGCGCGGACCACAGCGCGGACCGGAACGCGGCCACGGTGGCGATGTCGACCTCACCGGTCACCCGCACCTGGACCACCTGGTCACCCACGCTGACCTGCACGTCGATCCGGTCGCTGCGCTCTTCCATGCCCTGAAATCTAGCCCCCACCACCGACAGTTTCGCCCGTCCGGGGAGTGATTCCGGGTACGTCCAGGGTCATCCCCCAGGCTTCCCCTCATCCGCCCGAGGATGGAGGTCAGGGCCTCGGGGTCGGCCGAACGGCCAGGTGGCGCGCCGGATCCGGGACGACCCACATCGGCGTTGGAGAATGAGCCGATGGTGATCCCCCGACCCCGGCCGCCACGGTTGATCCGGCCCGTCCGCGAACCGGCCACCGTCCCGCCTCCGCTTCGCGGCGTGTGGGCGGCCACCGATCGCCGCCTCGACCAGGTCGACCTCCTGCCCCTTCCCGAGGGGGCCGTCGGGCCCGAGGACGTGCTCGTCGACCCGGCCGGTCGGGTCGTGAGCGGCGACGAGGACGGCAATCTCTGGTGGTGGCCGGTCGACGCGCCGGCCGGCACCCGAGGACGGCTCCTGGCCGAGACCGGCGGCCGACCGCTCGGGATCGAGCTGGACCCGTCCGGGGAGGCTCTGGTCGTCTGCGACGCGTACCGGGGGCTGCTGCGGGTCACGCCGGACGGAACGGTCCGCGAGCTGACCGGGACGGCGCCGCCCGTGCACCTGGCCAACAACGCGACGGTGGCCCGCGACGGCACCGTCTACTTCACCGACTCGTCGGACCGCTTCCCGGTCTCGCACTGGAAACGGGACCTGCTGGAGCACCGCCCCAACGGCCGGGTGCTGGCCCACCACCCGGGCAGTGGGCGTACCGAGGTCGTGGCCGAGGGGCTGTACTTCCCGAACGGCATCGCCCTGACGCCCGACGAGTCGGCGTTGATGCTGGTGGAGACGACCACCCACCGGCTGCTCCGCGTCGAGCTGGGCGGCGGGGTGCGGGTGCTCGCCGACCTGCCCGCGTACCCGGACAATCTCTGCGCCGTGGGCGACGGGACGTACTGGATCGCCCTGCCCAGCCCCCGCGTGCCCATCGCCGAACGGCTGCTGCCGCACCCCCGGCTGCGCCAGCTCGCCGCGCTGCTGCCCGACGCCATGCAGCCGCAGCCACGCCGCTACGGGCTGGTCGCGCTCGTCGACGGCGAGGGCACGGTCCGTCGTACGCTGCACGGCCCGACCGGGCACTACTCAATGATCACCGGGGTACGACAGCACGGCGACCACCTGTGGTTGGGCAGCCTGACCGGATCCGGTGTGGCCCGCGTACCCCTGGGGTGAAGAGCCTGGCCCGCGCCCCACGCCCCCGGGCGGCGGCCGGCCCCGACGGCGGGTGTCCCGCCCCCCGCGAAGGCGGACGGGCCGGCCCACCGCGTGGGTGGACCGGCCCGGAGGGCGGGTGTCAGCGGCCGCTCACCGAGGGCGCCGGGGCCGGCGACCCACCGGCGACCGCGCCCGGGTGCGCCGGGGCGGCCGGCGCGGGCTTGAGCCCCGGAGGTACCGGTAGCGCGCTGCCCTTGACGAACTCGTCCCAGCTCACGTTCCACGCCGTCCAGCCGTTGCCGGGCTGCAACTCGACCTCGGTGCCCTTGACGGTGACCAGGTCGCCGACCTGGGTCACGCCCATCAGCCAGTCCGCGGCCGTGGCCGACACGTTCGCGCAGCCGTGCGAGGTGTTGGTGTAGCCCTGCTCGCCCTCCGACCAGGGGGCCGAGTGGATGAACTCGCCGCCCCAGGTGAGCCGCTGGGCGTCGTCGACGTCGACCACGTAGCCGCCGTTCGGCTCGCCCCGGGTGTCGAAGGTGGTCCGCTCGTGCTTCTCCATGATCACCATCTTGCCGCTGGAACTCGGCGTGCTCGGCTTGCCCAGGCTGACCGGGATCCGGCGGACCAGCTTGCCGTCGCGCAGCACCGACATCTGCTTCGTGGCGTTGTCGATCTCCAAGGAGACCTGCTTGCCGATCTTCGACGTCGCGGTCCGCTCGGCGTCCCCCATCAACTTCTTGCCGATCGGCAGGCCCTGGAGGCCGGCCCGGACGCTGATCGTCGTCCCCGGTTGCCAGAAATCGGGTGCCCGGTAATAGACCTGACTCCCGTCGTCCAGCCACGACCAGGTGCCCGGCTGCGGCGGATTCGTCTTCACGAACAACCGGCGCTGCACATCCGCCCTGGCCTCTTTCGGAATTGCCGGGTCGAACGCCACCGTTACCGGCATGGCAGTACCGTACGTCCGGTTGCCGACGAAATAGAGCGTGCTGGTCACCTGCGGCTTCGTGGACGTGGCCATCGTGGTGAACGTGGTGGTCCGCGTGGTCGTCGCGCCCGAGTCGCCGGTGGCCGTCACCTCCGCGGTGTACGTGCGCCGAGGCTGCAGCGGCTTGCTCGGCACCCAACCCGAGCCGTCCTCACGTGGCTCCGCCTTGACCTGCGTGCCCTTGTCGTCGGTGAGTCGGACGGCGGTGACCCGTCCGCCCTTGACCACCGTGCCGACCTCGGCGCTGACCGGGATCTCGCGGGTCTTGTCGCCCGGCGTGACGGTGAGTTCCGGCGGCGCGGCGTGCCGCTTGGCCGGCCCGGCCGCCGGATCCCCACCGATCGTGCACCCGCCCAACATGAGCGGTGCGGCCGCGACAGTTACCGCCAACAGCGTCAATCGCCGCCTAGACGTCATGTTCAGTCCCCCCGTTTTCGGCTTCCCTCGCTCATATTCTGGCCGCCTCGACAGGAGCATTCAGGGCATTCGGAGATAATCGCGAGCGCATTTATCGACGCATTTTCCGCCGCTGAGCCGCTTGCCGAGAAAGCGCACCTCTGCCGGTTGTGGGTAGTCTCCGGCCGTCCGCACGCCCGCCGACCCGCAACGTCCCGTCCGACCACGCCGCCGCCACTCCCGCACCTATCGCCCTAGGTGCACGACTGACGCAGCAAGCACAGGACCGGCCGGGCTGGGCTCAGCCGGGCCGGGCCGGGCCCGGCCCGGGCCGGGGCCGGGCTGGGCTGGACTGGACTGGGCTGGGCAAGATCCGCGCAGTTTCCCCGATGTTGCTGCCTCCGACGCGCGGGAGGCAGCAAGATCCCCGATGTTGCGTGGATCTTGGCGCGCCCTCGACCCCACGAGCAGCGATCGACCCTGCGCGAGGGACGAGGGTCCGCCTCATAGGTCTCAAGATCACGGCGCACGTGGCAGGCGCGGGCGCGGGGCACACAAGGCAGTTGCGGGGCGCGCGGCGGCGGGCCGGGCGTGACAAGAGGCAAGGCCCCGCGCCTCCCGCGGTCCCGCACCTGGTGGGCGGACTTTTGTCAGGTGGAGCGAAACTTCTGCTGATCGCGAGGGAGCTTTGCCTTTGTCCATAGTCAAGGGTAGGGTCGCTTTCCAGATAGAGGGTTGCCCATTCGTCGATCAGCCTGCCTGCCGCCCCTGCCGGGGTCGGCCGCGGTCCGCCCACAGGGTCCCCGACCGCGGAACAACGCGTCGTCCACACCGTCCACGCCGGAGCACATCTCCGGCCGGTTCGGCGCGTCCCGGTACGGGCAGCCGGTTGACCGCTGCCGACGGCACGCCATCCGTCAGGAAGGAACCACCACCATGGATCACCAGGCCAACCGCTCGGAGTCGATCGGGGCGTCCGAGTCGGTCAGTCGGCGAGGGTTGCTCCGCGCCGCGACCGTCTCCGCCGCCGCTGTCGGCGCTGCCGGGCTTTTCGCCGGCCCGGCCAACGCGGCGCCTGCCGGTGACACCGCCGCCGCGGGTCAGTCCCACGGCCGGCGTCGGGTGCCGGTGGACCGCATCAGCATCCAGCTCTACACCCTGCGCGACCAACTCGCCGCCGACCTGCCGGGCACCCTCGCCGCCCTGCGTCGCATCGGCTACCGGCGGGTGGAGCACGCCGGCTTCGTCGGGCGTACGGCCGCGGAGTTCCGCGCCGCGCTCGACGCCGCCGGGTTGCGGGCCACCTCCGGGCACACCGGTATCCCCCAGCCGTTCGACGCCGCCACCTGGGAACGCGCCCTCGCCGACGCGAACACGCTGGGCTCCAGCAAGATCGTGCACCCGTACTTCGGTAGGGACGCCGAGGGCCGCCCGTACCGGGACCCGGCCATCTACCGCGCCCTGGCCCGGGACCTCAACCAGGCCGGCCGGCTCGCCGAGCGTGCGGGCCTCGACTTCGGCTACCACAACCACCAACTGGAGTTCGTGCCGCTGACCGACGGGTCGACCGGCTTCGAGATCCTCACCGGGCAGACCGATCCCCGGCTGGTCCACTTCGAGCTGGACCTCTACTGGACCTGGCGGGGAGCACACGACCCGGTCGACGTGATCCGGGAGAACCGCGGGCGAATCCGTCAGGTGCACGTCAAGGACCTGGACGTCGAGGGTGGCTTCGCCGATCTCGGCAACGGCGTCATCGACTTCGGTCGCATCTTCGCCCACGAGCGCGAGGCGGGCATCGAGGAGTACATCGTGGAGCGCGACGACGCGGGCACCTCGCCGCGGGTGCCGGCCGACGCCCTCGAGACCGCCCGGGTCGGCTTCGACTATCTCGCCTCGCTCCGGTACTGAGCACCGTGAAGGGCTATTTGATGAACAGAACCGCATTCGCGTCCGCCCTGCTCCTGGTGACCGCCGGGCTGGTCGCGCCGACGACGGCGGCGACCGCCGCGCCGGCTCCGCCACCGGACAGCAGCTTCCAGAAGGTGACGCTCAACGACTTCCCGGGCGAGCCGATGAGCCTCGCCGTCCTGCCCGACCTGCGGGTGCTGCACACCTCCCGGACCGGCGAGGTACGCATCCACGACCCGCGCACCGGGCTCAACACCCTCGCCGCCGACATCGACGTGTACCAGCACGACGAGGAGGGGCTGCAGGGCATCGCGATCGACCCGAACTTCGCCCAGAACAAGTGGGTGTACCTGTACTACTCGCCGCCGATGGACACTCCGGTGGACGACCCGGCCACCCCGGGTGTCAACGAGGGAGACGCGCCGGAGACCGGCACCGAGGCCGACTGGCAGCGGTTCAAGGGCGCGCTGCGGCTGTCCCGGTTCAAGCTGGAGGGGATGAAACTCAACCTCGCCAGCGAGCAGCAGATCATCGACGTGCCGACCGACCGGGGCATCTGCTGCCATGTCGGCGGTCAGGTCGACTTCGACAGCAAGGGCAACCTGTACCTGTCGACGGGTGACGACACCAACCCGTTCGCCTCCGACGGCTACGTCCCGATCGACGAGCGGGCCGACCGGAACCCGGCGTACGATGCCCAGCGCACCGCGGCCAACACCAACGACCTGCGCGGCAAGCTCCTGCGCATCAAGGTGAAGGCCGGTGGCGGGTACACGGTGCCGGCGGGCAACCTGTTCAAGCCGGGCACCGCGCAGACCCGACCGGAGATCTACGCGATGGGGCTGCGCAACGCGTTCCGGTTCGTCGTCGACCGGCGCACCGACGACGTGTACGTGGGCGACTACTCCCCCGACGCCTCCACGGCGAACCCGCAGCGCGGGCCGGCCGGACACGGCCGGTGGATGGTGGTCGACAAGCCGGCGAACTACGGCTGGCCGTACTGCGTGACGCGGACCATCGCCTACCGCGACTACGACTTCGCCACCGGCGAGTCCGGTCCGAAGTTCAACTGCGCGCGCCCGGTCAACGACTCACCGCACAACACCGGCAAGCGGGTGCTGCCGCCGGTCGAGGCCCCGCAGGTCTGGTATTCGGCGGCCACCTCGGCCGAGTTCCCGCAGCTCGGCACAGGTGGCATCGCCCCGATGGGCGGCCCGGCGTACGACTACGACGGGACCAGCACGTCGCGTACCCGCTGGCCGGCGTACTACGACGGGGTGCCGCTGTTCTACGAGTGGACCCGGGACTACATCAAGGAGTTCCGCCTCGACGCCGACGGCGACGTCACGGACATCCGGCCGGTGGCGCCGTCGATCGTGGTGGACAACCCGATGGACATGGAGTTCGGTCCGGACGGCGCGCTCTACGTTCTGGAGTACGGCGACGGGTACTTCGCCGAGAACCCGGACGCGCAGTTGTCGCGGATCGACTTCGTCCGGGGCAACCGGACGCCGATCCCGAAGATCAGCGGTACGCCGACCGTCGGGCAGGCCCCGCTGACCGTGGCGTTCTCCAGCGCCGGCACCACCGACCCGGACGGCGACAAGCTGAGCTACGCGTGGGACTTCGACGCGGACGGCTCGGTGGACAGCACCAACCCCAATCCGACGTGGACGTTCCAGGAGAACGGCTCGTACACGCCGACGCTCAAGGTGACGGACCGCACCGGACGCTCGGCCTCGGCGACCCTGCCGTTGGTGGTCGGGCCGACCGCGCCGGTCATCGAGTTCGTCGCCCCGGTGGCCGGGCAGCCCTTCCAGTTCGGGCAGACGGTCGCGTACGAGGTCAAGGTCACCGACGACCTGCCGGTGGACTGCTCGCGGGTGAAGGTCACCTACGTGCTCGGCCACGATGAGCACGGGCACCCGCTCTCCACCGCGACCGGCTGCTCCGGCACCATCCCCACCTTCCTCGACGGTGGGCACAGCGGCGCGGACAACCTGACCGCGGTGTTCGTCGCGGAGTACACCGACGCGCCGACGGAGCCCGGCGTGCCGCCGCAGACGGCCTCGGCGACGGTCGTGCTCGATCCGACACCGGTGGCCGGCCTGGCCGGCTGACGGGCCGCGACACCAGCACGAACCCGTACCGACAGCGGCGGCGGCGACCGGAGTTTCTTCCGGTCGCCGCCGCCTCGCGTCGCGGCCCGGGGCCTGCCAGCCGGAGGTCACCTTGATCCGGTCGACGCGAGCGCCGGTCAGCTCCAGTCGTTGTCGACGTGGTTATCGCGCCAGCGTCCGCCCACCGGCGGGGTGTCCAGGCGCATCCCGTCGTCGGCGTTGCCGGCCAGGTCGTTGTCCTCGACCCGGCAGTCCACGCAGCTTCCCCGCCCGGTGATCCACAGGCCGTGGGTCTGGGTCCGGTCCTCGTGGTTGTCCCAGATCCGGTTGCCGCGGATGGTGGCCGAGTCGAACGCCGCGTCGATGGTGATGCCGGCCCGCCGCTCGGGCGCCGCGGACAGCTCGTACCCGCAGCCCGGCGGCGGTACGTCCCCACTCCACGCGCTGATGCCGTCGGGCCGGACCGGCGCCAGGACGAGTTCGTCGCCGGTGTTCGCGGCGACCATGGCCACGGCCCGCCCCACCCGCAGGACCTTGCCGCGGTGACCGTCGCGCGGCCAGTTCGCGGACCGGTCCACCACGGACCGTTCGGCGTAGCGGACGGTCTCGCCGCTACCGCTGGCGGCCTGCGCGTACTGTCGGCCGTTGTTGCGGATCCGGTTGTTGAGCAACACCGCGTCGGTCATCTGGTGGTCGATCCGGATGGCGTCCAGCCCGTTGCCCCAGAAGTCGTTGCTCTCGATCACCACGTCCCGCATCGGGCCCTGGTAGCCCCGCCCGAGGTCGTGCGCGTGGTAGCCGTGCTGACCGTTGCCGCTGATCCGGTTGCCCCGGATGGTGTACGGGCCTGGGGTGTTGCCGAGGCTGACCCCGTCGCGGATGTTGCCGTCGATGACGCAGTCGGCGACCAGCCCGCCGCGCCCGGCCACCGCGGCGGTGCCCTGGGCGGAGATGTCGAAGCCGGCCTCCAGGTTGCCGGCCATCGTGCAGGCGGAGACGATGAGACCGTCGGCGCCCCAGTCGGAGATGCCGAACCGGTTGCCCTGGCTGTGGCAGCCGACGATGCGGTAACCGCGCGGCGGAGTCCAGTAGTCCTTCTGCAGTTCGAGGAAGATCCCGTTGGTGCCGTTGGCGAGGGTGGTGCAGTTGGCGATGGTGAGGCGTTCCATCGGCCCCCACCCGCCGATGCCCACGCCGATCCCGGCGCCGCCGATCTGCTCGCCGTTGTCCAGTCGGCCGCAGCCGACCACGACCACGCCGTCGATCAGCGAGTCCTGTAGGAAGTCGCAGCCCAGCCCGGTGGCGGCGGTGTGGTGGATGTAGAGGTTGCGGAACACGCCGCGCACCACGTACTGCAGGCCCAGCCCCTTGGCGAGGTAGTTGTACTCGGCCATCGCGACGCCCGAGCCGTCGATCTGGAAGTCGGCGAAGGTGCAGTCGGCGATGTGGCGGTCCCGGTCGGCGCCGTGCTGCACGGTGGTCCAGAAGGCCAGTGGGGTCGGGTCGGCGCGGTTGCCCTCGTTGCTGAGCATGAACCGGGTCGCCGCCGGACCGGCGCCGACCAGCGAGACGCCGCTGCGCCACACCGTTCCGGCGTCGCGGATCGAGTAGATGCCGGGCGGGCAGTAGATGACGCGGGCCCGGCCGTCCGAGGCGTACCCCGCACCGAGGCGGTCCACGAGGGCGGCCAGCGCCGGCTGGTCGTTGGTCGCGCCGTCACCGGTCAGGCCGTACTCCCGGGCGTCGCAGTAGAGCGGCGCGCCGGCCGCCGCAGGCCGCCGCACGCGGATCGAGTTGAGTAGCAGCTCGTTCGCCACGGCCACCTGTCGGCTCCCTTCGACGCGTCCGGCGCGTACCGGCGGGGCCGACTTCCCGGTGACACGGCCGGGAAACCCCAGGCCGCGCGCCGGCCCCGACGCCGCGCAAGCGGCGTCGGGGCCTCAGGGGGTACGCGTCAGACGGCGGCGATCAGCAGCGCCGGGCGCTCCACGCAGTCGGCGACGTGTCGCAGGAAGCCACCGGCCACCCCGCCGTCACAGACCCGGTGGTCGAAGGTGAGGCTCAACTGGGTGACCTTGCGGACGGCCAACTGCCCGTCGACCACCCATGGCTTGTCCACGATCCGCCCCACGCCGAGGAGCGCCGCCTCGGGGTGGTTGATGATCGGCGTGGAGCCGTCCACGCCGAACACCCCGTAGTTGTTGAGGGTGAAGGTGCCGCCGGTGAGCCGGGCCGGCGCGAGCGTCCCGGCCCGCGCCGCGGCCGTGGTCTCCGCCAGCGCGGCGGCCAGTTCGGCCGTGGTGAGCCGCTGGGCGTCCCGCAGCACCGGCACCAGCAGGCCCCGGTCCGTCTGCGCGGCGATACCCAGGTGCACGCCGGCGGACTGGACGATCCGCTGGCCCTCGGTGTCGACACGGGCGTTGAGCTGCGGGTACCGGCGCAGGCCGCTGAGGCAGATCCGGGCCAGCAGGGCCAGGATGCTCACCGGGGCGTCGGGCGTCGCCGCGTTGATGGCCGCACGGGTCTCCAGCAGCCCGGTGGCGTCCACGTCGACCCAGATGGTCACCTCGGGGATCTCCCGCCGGCTGCGGGAGAGCTTGTCGGCGATGACCTTGCGGATGCCGGTGAGCGGGATGACCACGTCGCCGTCCCCGGTCGGGGCCAGGGCGACGTGGGGCTCCGGCACGGCGGCGAGCCGGGGCGCGGTCGAGGCCGCCTCCACGTCGGCGCGGCGGATCACCCCGCCGGGTCCGGTGCCCCGCACCGCGCTCAGGTCGACGCCGCGCTCGCGGGCCAGCCGACGGACGATCGGCGAGATGACCAGGGCACTCGGCGACTGGGCACCAACCGTCGCGCCGCCCTCGGCGGCAGCGGAGTGCGAGGCCGGAATCGCGCCGGGCCGGTCGACCCCGACCGCGCCGGTACCGGCCGAGCCCGTGGCGGCCGAGCCAATGGCGGCCGAGCCAATGGCGGCCGGACCGGCGGCAGCCGAGCCCGCGCCGGTCGCGCCAACGCCGGTCGGGCCGGGGGCGGTCGGCGCGGCGTCGGTCGGGTCGGGGGCGAGGGTCAGGCGCGGCCGGCGGCGACGGCGGGTCGCGCCGCCGTGGCCCGTCCCGTACCCGATCAGGACGTTGCCGGAGCCGGCCCGCTCCTCCTCGCGGTAGGTGGCGTGCCCGGCGGGCTCGCCACCGTCGCCGTCCAGCGGCGCGATGGTGATCAACGGCTGGCCGACCGGGCGGACCTCGCCGGCCGCGCCGTGCAGGGTCACGACCCGTCCGGCGTACGGGCAGGGCACGTCGACGACCGCCTTGGCGGTCTCCACCTCGACCACGCTCTGGTCCACCTCGACGACGTCACCGACGGCGACCCGCCACTCGACGATCTCGGCCTCGCTCAGCCCCTCGCCCAGGTCGGGCAGGAGGAAGACCTGGGTCCGCTCGACGGTGGTCATGCCGCCGCCCAGCGCGCGTCGGGCTGGTCGTCCCACTGCAGGCGGGCGACCGCGTCGAGGACGCGGTCCACGCCGGGCAGGTGGGTGTGTTCCAGCATCGGCGCCGGGTACGGGATGTCCAGCCCGGCCACCCGCAGCACGGGAGCGTGCAGCGCGTGGAAGCAGCGCTCCTGCACCCGGGCGGCAATCTCCGCGCCGACGCCCGCGAAGCCGGGCGCCTCCTGGATGACGACGCACCGACCGGTGCGCCGGACCGAGGCGGTGATGGTGGCGTCGTCGAACGGCACGATGGTGCGCACGTCCACGACCTCCAGGTCCCAGCCCTCCTCGCGCGCGGCCTCGGCGGCCTCCAGAGCGACCGGCACCGCCGGTCCGTACGCCACCAGGGTCGCGTCGCGGCCGGGCCGGCGCACGACGGCCCGGCCGAACGGCTCGGTCCGCGTCGGCAGGGCCGCGTCGGCGCTGGCGAAGTAGAGCTTCTTGGGCTCCATGAAGACCACCGGGTCGGGGTCGTCGATCGCCTCCCGCAGCAGGGAGTACGCGTCGTCGACGGTCGCCGGGGTGACGACTTTGAGGCCGGGCGTGTGCGCGTAGTACGCCTCGGACGAGTCGCAGTGGTGCTCGACCCCGCCGATCCCGCCCGCGTACGGCACCCGGATGACGATGGGCACGCTGAGCGCCCCCCGGGTGCGGTTGCGCAGCTTCGCCACGTGCGAGGCGATCTGCTCGAACGCCGGGTACGCGAACGCGTCGAACTGCATCTCGACGACCGGCCGCAGCCCGGACATGGCGAGGCCGACGGCGAAGCCGACGATGCCGGCCTCGGCCAGGGGCGTGTCGAAGCAGCGGGATTCGCCGAAGCGTGCCTGGAGGCCGTCGGTGATCCGGAAGACGCCGCCGAGCTGCCCGACGTCCTCGCCGAAGACGACGACCTTCTCGTCGGCGGCGAGCGCGTCGGCGAGGGCGGTGTTGAGGGCCTTCGCCATGGTGGTGGCCATCAGGCGTCACCCTCCTGGTCGTGCACGGCGGCCAGCTCGGCGCGGATGAGTTCGCGCTGCTCGACGAGCTGCGGGGTGGGCTCGGCGTAGACGTGGTCGAACAGGCTCAGCGGGTCGACCGTGGGCTGGCTGTTCATCCGGGTCCGCAGGTCCGCCGCGTACGCCTCGGCCTGCTCGGCGATCTCGGCGACCGCCGCGTCGTCGAGCACCCCACGGGCGCGCAGGTAGGCCTGGAGGCGGGCGACCGGGTCGCGGTCCCGCCAGGCGTCGACCTCCGCGCCGTCGCGGTAGCGGCTGGCGTCGTCGGCGTTGGTGTGCGGCTCCATCCGGTAGGTGTGCGCCTCCACCAGGAACGGCCCGTTGCCGGCGCGGGCGTGCGCGACCGCGCGGGTCAGCACGGCGAGCACGGCGACCGGGTCGTTGCCGTCGACCTGCTCACTGGGTACGCCGTAGCCGACGCCCTTGTACGCCAAGGAGGGCGCGGCGGTCTGCCGGGACAGCGGGACGCTGATGGCGTACCTGTTGTTCTGCACGAAGTAGACGACCGGGGCTTTGAACACGGCGGCGAAGTTGACGCCCTCGTGGAAGTCGCCCTCGCTGGTCGCCCCGTCGCCGATGAAGGCCAGCGCCACGGTGTCGCGGCCCTGGTACGCCTCACCGTGGGCGAGGCCGGCGGCGTGCACGCACTGGGTGGCGAGCGGGGTGCACTGCGGCGCGGTGTGCACCCGGGTCGGGTCGTAGCCGCAGTGCCAGTCGCCGCGCAGCAGGGTGAGAACCTCGACCGGATCGATGCCTCGGGCAACCAGCGCCATCGATTCGCGGTAGGTGGGGAACACCCAGTCGGTGTCGCGGACGGCGAGCGTGGCGGCCACCTGGCACGCCTCCTGGCCCCGGGACGACGGGTAGACGGCGAGGCGGCCCTGCTTGGTCAGCGCGGTCGCCTGGGTGTCGAACCGGCGGCCGAGCACCATCCGGCGGTACAGCTCCCGCAGCGCCTCGACGGGCGGCTCCGGGTAGTCGGTGCGGGCCGGCAGCGGCGTGCCGGTCTCGTCGAGCAGGCGGACCGGTTCGGCGTCCGGCAGCAGCGAACGCGCCGGGTCGGGCGGGGTGACCGTCCGACGGGCGCGCGGGGATGCCCTGCGGACCGCCTGGGGTGTGGTCGTCACGGCGGGACCTCCTGGGACGTGTGGTGAGCCTATGCTTCCGCCTGACGGATGATTGACTCAAGATCCACGAAGAAGGCGGGACGTCTGGCATGCGGGAGGCAGATCGGTGAGCCAGGAGACCGAAGACGGGGTGGGCCGGGCGGCCGGAGCGGGACGATCGGCCCGAGCCTTGGACGAGGTCGACCGGCGGATCGTGGACGAACTGGTCCGCGACGGGCGTACGTCGGTGCGCACGCTGGCCGAACGGATCCACATCTCGCGCACCAACGCGTACGCCCGGGTCGAGCGCCTGGTGCGCGACGGCGTGATCACGGGGTTCCGGGCACAGGTCGCGCCGGAGGCGGCCGGTCTGGGCACCTCGGCGTACATGGCGTTGACGATCGAGCAGAACACCTGGCGGGAGGTGTCGGCCGAGCTGGCCCAGGTGCGCTACGTCGAGCACGTCGCACTGCTCAGCGGCGAGCACGACGTGCTGGCCCTGGTCCGGGCGCCGGACAACGCCGCCCTGCGGGACGTCGTACTCGACCGGGTGCAGCGCATCTCCGGGGTGCTGTCGACGCGGTCGTGGCTGGTCTTCGAGGAGTTCGAGGGCACGCAGAGCCCGTGGGCCTGAGGTGTAAGGAAGGGCCCCCTATTACCGCCTGGTGTCTAATAAGGGGCCCTTCCTTACACCTCAGGCGGGGCCTCCAGGCCTTCGCGGTCGGCCAGTTCCAGCAACGGCTCCAGCGAGTGCCGGTCGCCGTCCAGGCCGGCGTGCGGGTCGCCGCGCTCGGCGAACCGGGCCGGCATGGTGAGCACATCGAAGTCCTCCGGACGGGCGTCGTCCAGCTCCGCCCAGTCCAACGGCGCCGACACCAACGCCTGCGGCGTCGGCCGGATCGAGTACGCCGACGCCATGGTGTGGTCGCGGGACATCTGGTTGTAGTCGACGAAGACCGGCCGGTCCCGCTGGTCCCGCCACCAGGTGGTGGTGACCAGGTCCGGCAGCCGACGCTGCATCTCCCGTCCCAGCGCGAGCACCGCCCGGCGGCACTCGCCGAAACTCCACCGCGGCTCGATCGACAGGTACACGTGCAGGCCCCGCCCGCCGGTCGTCTTCGGGTAGCCCGTCATGCCCAGCTCGGCGAGGAACGCGCGTACCTCCCGGGCCACCGGCACCACCTGCTCGAAGCCGACGCCCGGCAGCGGGTCGAGGTCGATGCGCAACTGGTCGGGGCGCTCCACGTCGCGGGCGGAGACCGGCCACGGATGGAACCGCAGGGTGCCCAGGTTGGCCGCCCAGATCACCACGGCCAGCTCGCTCGGCGCGACCTCGTCGGCCGTCCGGCCGCTCGGGAACGTGATGTGCGCGGTGCGCACCCACTCGGGCGCGCCCGCCGGCAGCCGCTTCTGGTAGAACGCGTCGCCGCGGTTGGTCTGCCGGGTCGCGATCGTCGCGCCCTCGAAGACGCCGCGCGGCCAGCGTTCCAACATGGTCGGCCGGTCGCGCAGCGCCCGCAGGATCCCGTCGCCGACCGCCAGGAAGTAGCGGACCACGTCCAGCTTGGTCAGCCCACGTTCCGGGAAGTACGGCTTGTCGGGGCTGGAGACGCGGACCAGCCGCTCCCCCACCCGGATCTCCTCCGCCGCCGTGGCCATGCCCCCGAGGGTACGACGTGGGGGCGGACCCGGTGGGCTACCGGCCGGTGACCAGCGTGGCGTGCTGCTGCGGCAGTTCCTCGGTCGGGCCGCCGACCGACGCCGGCTGCGTCGTCCCGGGCGGCTCCTCGGCCACGGCGGTCTGCTGCTCGACCGGTAGCGTCTGCGCCGACCGGCGGGCCACGAAGCCCGGCGTCCAGTCCTTCAATCGCAGCGCCGGGCGCTCGACGAGCTTCCACGAGACGAACGCGGCGACGAAGGCGACCGCGAGCGACATCGCGGCGAACGGGACGTACCCCCAGCGGCTCCAACCCAGACTCGCCATCACCTGCTGGCCGACGAACCCGTAGATGTAGATGCCGTACGAGTAGTCGTTCTTACGGCCCACCCAGTGCAGCTGGCGGGGCATCCGCACCGACAGCCACACCAGCAGGTACGCGAACGCCGGCAGCCCGATGGCGAAGAACCCGCCGAAGAGCAGGGACAGTCCCAGCGCCACGGCCGAGCCGATGCCCAGCGCGTCGTTGATCGGCACCCGCTCCCGGTAGAGGTCCAGGGTCGCGCCGAACGCGAACAGGAAGCCCAGGTAGACGATGTAGTGGAAGCTCATCACGCCCACCAGGGGCGAGTCGAACGACCAGCTCGCCGTGGACGCCGGCCCGCTGAACTGCCCGGAGCTCACCCAGTCCTGCAGGATGCTCAGGTAGAGCGCGACGGTCAGGAACAGCACGAACCGGCGGGCGTTGCGCAGCACCGCGGTGATGGCCAGGACACCCACCACGACGTAGCAGAACATCTCGTACTTGAGTGACCACAGGGCGCCGTTGAAGACGCTGGAGCCGCTCTTCTCACCCCACGGGGTGGTCGCCTTGAGCAGGTCCTGAATGCCGTACTGACGGACACCGGTCCACCAGTTGGCCTGTAGGTAGGCCAGCGGGCCGCCCCGGTCCCAGGCGTTCTCGAAGAAGCCGGCCGTGGTCCCGTGCTCGCGCAGGGCCACCAGCGGGGCCACCACCAGCGCGGTGATCAGCAGGCACACCCAGAGGCCGGGGAAGATGCGCAGCGCGCGGTGCCAGGCGTAGCGGATGATGCCGGTACGCCGGGCGCTGCGGGTGATCAGCAGGCCGGAGAGCACGAAGAAGCCGTACACCGCCATGGTGCCGACGTTGGTCTGCCGGCCGGTCAGGTGGTAGCCGAGGTCGTTGGCGCCGAAGCCGAGCGGCTTGGAGTGCGACAACACCACGCCGACCGCGAGGCAGAGCCGGATGAGCCCGATGCCGTTGCTGCGGCCGGAGAGCAGGTCGGCGAGCGTGCCACGGGAGCGGACGAGGGCGGGGGTAGTCATGCGGTCAGGACCTCTCGACCATCAGGCGGGCACCTCGGCGCCGGCGTGCTCCCACAACTGCTTCATTTCGGTGTGCAGATCGTCGCCCGGCGACCAGCCGAGCACCTCGGCGGCGAGCCCGACGTCCAGCCGCTGCCAGCTCGTCTCGGCCGGGCCGGTGTGCTCGGCCTCGACCAGATCGGTCGGCACCTCACTGACGTCGATGAGGAGCTGGACCATATCACGGGCGCTGGCGGCGACTCCGCGACCGATGTTGATCACGTGGCCGGCCGCCGCGGGTCGGGTCGTGGCCAGCAGCACGGCGGCCACCACGTCGCTCAGGCCCACGAAGTCCCGCCGCGAGCCCAGCGGAGCCAGCTCCAGCCGGGCCCGCTCGCCGGCGCGCTGGGCGTCGCGCAGCCGACCCGCGACCACCCCGAGCAGGCTGTGCCCGGGCTGGCCGGCGCCGATCACGTTGCCGACCCGCAGCGTCACGCCCTCGATCAGGCCCGCCCGGTCGGCCTCGGCGACCGCGGTGGTGCAGCGGAGCTTGAACTCGCCGTACGGCATCACCGGCGCGGGCCGGAGCCCTTCGGCCATCGACGTGTCGACCGGCACCAGCCCGTACTCGTGCACGCTGCCCAGCTGGACCACCCGGACCCGTCCGGGCAGCCGGCCGGCGGCCTCGATGAGGCGCTCGACCAGGGTCACGTTGACGGCGAGCATCTGCGCGTCGTTGAGCCCCCACATGCCGCCCGCGGAGTTGACGACCACGTCCGGTTCGAGGTCGCGCAGCAGGGCGGTGATCTCGTCCACGTCGGCTGCGGCGAGGTCCAGAGCACGGACGGCGACGCCCGGCCCGATGTCGCGCGGCGTACGGGCGACGGCGATGACGGTGTGCCCCGCGTCGGCCAGCGCCCGGCAGATCGGACGGCCCAGGAAGCCGGTGCCGCCGAGCACCACCACCCGCCGCCCGTCGCCCTCCGGCGCCGGCTGCCGCTGCTCGACGATCATGGCTTCTCCCTGGCTGTGGTCGCTCATCGGCCCGGCCCGAACGCGTGCCGCGACAGGCTCTTCACACCGGTCATCCGGCCGGCGAGCACAGCCGTCGGCAGCAGCGTGATGGCGTGCAGCCGGGACGACATGTAGCGGCGGGCCGCCCGTGCCGCCCGGGGCCAGCCCTGCTCGTCCATCCGCCGGGCGACCTGGACGAAGTACGCCCGCGCCTCGGTGAACCGGGTGCCGGTGATCGCGTCGGCGGCGGACTTGCTCACCGCGTGTCGCCGGTACTGGAAGCACAGGGTGTTGTCGATCGCCATCTGCTCGCCGCGCTGGATCAGGTCGATCACCAGCGCGAGGTCCTGGATGACCTGGAACTCCTCGCGGAAGTCGACGGCCTTGAGGGCGTCCGTCCGCCAGCAGATCGACGGGAAGTAGAACCAGCAGCCGCGCAGCAGGCTGGCCGCCAGGTCCTCGCCACCCATCAGCGTCCGGGACTCCACGCGCGGGGCGTAGAGCCGACGCTTGGCCTCGTCGACGATGGTGTTGACCACCGTGCCGTCGGCGTCGATGATCTCGACTCCCGGCTGCACCATACCGACGCCCGGGTACTGCTCGATCACCGATCGCACGGTCGCGACGTAGTTGGGGTGCATGATGTCGTCCGTGCCCATCATCACCAGGTACTCGTGCTCGGCGAGGCCGACGCACTTGCGGTAGTTGTTGGTGATGCCGAGGTTGCGCTCGTTGCGCTGGTAGCGGACCCGCTCGTCGGAGATCTGCGCGAACCACTCCGGCACGCCCGGCTCGGTGCCGTCGTCGACCACGGTCAGACGCCAACCCGGATCACTCTGTGCCATCACGCTGCGCACCGCCGCCTGCATGAGGGGCACACTCCCGTAGTACGGCAACATGATGTCGACAATCATCGGTTCCCCGGGCCTTACTCTGCGTGGTGGACGTGCGCGACGGGCGCGGGCCACATTATCAGGCACGGCGTCCGAATCCAGTACCGGCGATCCGGCCCCGGGGCTCGCCGTCGCCACCACCGGCGGTGACCGGACGACGGGTCCTCCGGCGACCACGCCGACGGCTATCATCGTCGCGCCCACTCCCCGCTCGCCCCCCGATCGGACGCCGATGCCAGACCGCGCCGTCACCACGGACGCGCCTCCCGCGCCCACCGACGCGGGGCCGCCCCCGCCCGCCACCGAGTCGGAGGGACGGCGACTCCCCCTCGCCCGCCGACTCGTGCTCAGTGTCTGGTTCTGGCCCACGGCGTTCGCGGCCCTCGCGGTCGGCTGGCGTCTCGGCAGCCCGGAGATGTGGCACGACGAGTTGGTCACCGTCGACGTGGCGACCCGCTCGACCGGGCAGATCCTGGGGATGCTGGCGAACGTCGACGCCGTACACGGGGCGTACTACCTCTTCATGCACGGCTGGACGAGCCTGTTCGGCACCGACGCGGCCGTCGTACGGCTGCCGTCGGCGCTGGCGATGGTCCTGGCGACCACGTGCGTGGCGCTGGTCGGACGTCGGATCTTCGACCGGACGGCGGGTGTCGCCGCCGGCTTCGTCTTCGCCCTCGTGCCCACCGTCACCCGCTTCGGGCAGGAGACCCGGTCGTACGCCTTCGTGGTCCTGGCCGCGGCGGCGGCCACGCTGTTCCTGCTCCGGGCGTTGCAGCGCCCGGGGTGGCTGCGCTGGATCGCGTACGCGCTCGCCGTGGCCGGCATCGGCCTGGTGAACGTGGTGGCGCTCACGCTGCTGCTCGGGCACGGTGTCGCCGTCCTGATCCACGCCTGGCGGGAGCGCCGCTGGTGGTCGCTGGCCTGGTTCGTGCTCGCCACCGCCGCCGGGGTGGGGATCGCCGCCCCGGTGGTCCTGCGCGGCATGAAGCAGGCGGGACGGCAGATCAGCTGGATCCCGGACAGCGCGCCGTGGACGGTCTGGGAACAGGTCTTCGGGTCGGTGCTGCTCGCCGCCGCGATCACCGCGCTGGCCGTGGTCGGGGTGCTGACCCACCTGCGCCGCGACGTGGCCGCGCGGACGGCCGCCGCCGCGGTGATCGCCGCGCTGCCGCTGCCGGTGATCCTGGTGGCCTCCACCGGCGACATCAACTACTTCTTCTCCAAGTACCTGCTCTTCCTCGTGCCGGCGTGGGCGGTGCTCGCCGGAGGCGCCGCCGCCGCGCTGCGCCGCGCGCCGCTGGTCGCGGTGGCAGTGGTGGCGCTGGCCGCCCTGAGCGTGCCCGGTCAGCTCGCGCTGCGCGGGGAGTACTCGCACGGCTGGTACACGTACCCGCAGAAGCGCGCGTTCGCGCCGCTGTCCTACTCGCAGGCGGCTCGGGTCATCGAGGCCGGCTACCAGCCCGGCGACGGCCTGGTCGCGGGTGGCCCGTGGTGGTGGATGCACGAGCCCGGTGTGCGCTACTACCTTCCCGCCGACATCTCGCCGCGCAACGTCTTCCAGCAGCGGTCGGCGGCCCAGCGCGACGAGCTGTTCGGCGCGGACTGCCCGACTCCGGCCCGCTGCCTGCGGGACGAGCCGCGACTGTGGGTGCTGTTGCCGACGGTCACCGACGCGCCGCTGGCCGGCCTGCCGAAGAAGCAGTCCGCCGCACTCGCCGAACGGTACGAGGTGGTCCGCGTCACGCACGTGACCGGGCTGACCGTGGCCCTGCTGCAACGGCGCGGCTGAGTCGACACCCGGCCCGGCGCCGGCACGGTTACCCCGTGCCGAGCCCGGGTACCGGGGTCGGCATGGCGGAACTGTCGACGCTCTGGATCATCCGGCACGGGGAGAGCACCGCGAACGTGGCGGCCACCCGGGCCGAGGAGACCGGCGCGGACGTGATCGCCCTGAGCCACCGCGACGCCGACGTACCGCTCTCGGACACCGGCGAGGAGCAGGCGCGGGCGACCGGCCGCTGGCTCGCGGGGCTGCCCGAGGACCGGCGACCCGACGTCGCGGTGGTGTCGCCGTACCTGCGGGCGGTGTCCACGGCGAAGCTGGCGCTGCGCGGCACCGGGATTCCGGTGAGCCGCGACGAGCGGCTGCGCGACCGGGAGCTGGGCATCCTCGACGGCCTGACCGGGCACGGGGTGCGCCAGCGTTTTCCCGACGAGGCGAAGCGGCGTGACCGGCTGGGCAAGTTCTACTACCGGCCGCCCGGGGGTGAGGCCTGGACCGACGTGGCGCTGCGCCTGCGGACGCTCCTCGGTGACCTGCGCCGCGACCACGAGGGCCAGCGGGTGCTGCTGTTCGGCCACGACGCGCTGGTCTTCCTGCTGCGCTACCTCATCGAGGGATTGACCGAGCCGGAGCTGATGGCGCTGACCCGCGAACACGTGATCGCCAACTGCTCGGTCACCGACTGGTCCGCGGACGAGCAGGGCCGCCTGCGGCTGGGCGGTTTCAACGAGGTCGGCCACCTGCACCGGCAGGGCGCCGAGGCGACCAGGGAGGACGAGATCCATGCCGAACCGGTCTGAGGTGAAGGTGATCACGCCGGCGCTGCTGCGGGACTGGGCGCTGCCGGTGCCGGCCGGGGGCAAGGAGAGCCGGGGCACCGTGCTGGTGATCGGCGGCTCCCGCTTCACCCCCGGGGCGGTCCTGCTCGCCGGAGTGGCCGCGCTACGCGCCGGCGCCGGGGTCCTGCAGCTCGCCCTGGCCGAGTCGACCGCCGCCACGCTGAGCATCCAGGTGCCCGAGGCGCTCGTGGTGGGACTGCCGGAGACGTCCGACGGCACGGTCGCCGCCGATCGGGCCGGCCAGCTCCGCGAGTTGGCCGGCGCGGCCGACGTGGTGGCCCTGGGTCCGGGGTTGACCGGCATCGACGAGACCGGCCGGCTGCTCGACCTCGTCCTGGAGGCGACCGGGCCGCAGACCCCGCTGGTCCTGGACGCGTACGCCCTGGGCGCGCTCAGCCACGAGCCGAAGCTGCTGGTCGGCTCCGGCCGCCCGGTGGTGCTCACCCCCAACGTCACCGAGGCCGGCCACCTGCTCGGCCGTGACCCGGGCGACGAACTGAGCGCCGAGGCCGCCGAGCTGGCGCGACGGTACGAGGCGGTGGTCTCGCTCTACGGGCACGTGGCCGCCCCGGACGGGCGTGGCTGGCGGGAGGAGAGCGGCGACGCCGGCCTCGGCACGTCCGGCAGTGGGGACGTGCTCGCCGGGCTGCTGGCCGGGCTCCTGTCCCGGGGCGCCGACCCGGCGCAGGCCGCCTGCTGGGGTGCGTTCGCGCACGCCGTGAGCGGCCAGCGGCTGATTCCGCGGTACGGCCGGATCGGTTTTCTGGCCCGGGAACTGCTCGACGAGATCCCGCGCACCCTGGCCACCGTCTGACCAGGCGAGGTGAGCCGGATTCGCCTGTTTCCCCACTCCGGCTCGGGGTACCGGATCGACACCAGCCGAGCTACCGAACAAGGGGGCACACCGGTGTCGACCGATGCCATCGTCCTGCTCAAAGAGGACCACAAGGAGATGCGCCGTCTGTTCAAGGCCTTCCAGGATGCCGAGGAGGGACCGGCGAGCCAGCGGCAGAAGCTGGTGGACCAGATCCTGGAGGCCCTGACGGTGCACACCTACCTGGAGAACGAGGTGATGTACCCGGAGGTCCGCCGGCTCCTGCCCGACCTGGAGGACGACATCCTCGAGTCGTACGAGGAGCACCACGTGGCCGACCTGCTCTGCCTCGAACTGGCCAGCATGGACGCCAAGGACGAGCGCTTCACCGCCAAGACGACGGTGCTGATCGAGAACGTCACGCACCACGTCGAGGAGGAAGAGGAGGAGTGGTTCCCCAAGGTCCGCGAGGCGTTGGGCCGTAAGCAGCTCCAGGAGATCGGCGAGCAGATGATCGCGCTGCGCGCGGACGCGCCGCGTACCCCCACCCAGCCGAAGGCGATCAAGAAGGCGCGCGACGCGGTGACCGCCTGAGGCGACGCGTTCGCACCGAGGGGCCCGGCACACCGCCGGGCCCCTCGTCGTGCCGCCCCCGCCCCCGGCCCGCCGGCCCGGCCGGCTCCCCCGCCCCCGTCCCGGCCCCCCGCCCCCGCCCCCCGGCCCCCGGCCCCCGGCCCCCGGCCCGCGATCTTGCACTTTCTGTGGCCGATTAGCGACGTTTCGTGGAGTTTTGGCGCGACAGAAAGTGCAAGATCGCGGGAGGCGGGGCGGGGGCGGTTCAACCGCCCGTCGGGAGGTCGGCCGGGTCGGCCGGCGCCGGCCCGGTAGGATCGGCGCGGGCCGTTACTGGCGCGTTGGGATGGAGAACCATCGGGGAGCGGCCCCGTCACAAGGACGTTTGCCGTGCGCCTGGGCCTTCCGCACATTCGTAGGAGGTCGCATGTCGCGCAACGCCGAGTCCACCGCATTCCGGAGCGCCCTCGAGGTGATCCGGGCTGTCGAACCGCGGGTGGCCGACGCCATCGGCGCCGAGCTGACCGACCAGCGGGAGTCGCTCAAGCTCATCGCCAGCGAGAACTACGCCTCCCCGGCCACGCTGCTGGCCATGGGCAACTGGTTCAGCGACAAGTACGCCGAGGGCACCGTCGGCCGCCGCTTCTACGCCGGCTGCCAGAACGTCGACACCGTCGAGGCGCTCGCCGCCGAGCACGCCCGGGAACTGTTCGGTGCCGCGCACGCGTACGTGCAGCCGCACTCGGGCATCGACGCCAACCTGGTCGCCTTCTGGGCGGTGCTCGCCGACCGGGTGGAGTCCCCCGCCCTGAAGAAGGCCCAGGTACGCCAGGTCAACGACCTCACCGAGGCCGACTGGTTCGAGCTGCGCCGCGAGCTGGGCAACCAGCGGATGCTCGGCATGTCCCTGGACGCCGGCGGTCACCTCACCCACGGGTTCCGGCCGAACATCTCCGGCAAGATGTTCGACCAGCGCAGCTACGGCACCGACCCGGCCACCGGGCTGATCGACTACGACCGGGTGGCCGAGGCCGCCCGCGAGTTCAAGCCGCTGATCCTGGTGGGCGGCTACTCGGCGTACCCCCGGAAGGTGAATTTCCGGATCCTGCGCGAGATCGCCGACTCGGTGGGCGCGACCTTCATGGTCGACATGGCGCACTTCGCCGGTCTGGTGGCGGGCAAGGTGTTCACCGGCGACTTCGACCCGGTGCCGCACGCGCACATCGTCACCACCACCACCCACAAGTCGCTGCGCGGCCCGCGCGGCGGCATGGTGCTCTGCCAGCCGGAGCTGGCCGACCAGGTGGACCGGGGGTGCCCGATGGTGCTCGGCGGTCCGCTGCCGCACGTGATGGCCGCCAAGGCCGTCGCCCTGGCCGAGGCCCGCCGCCCCGACTTCGCCGACTACGCCCAGCGGATCGTGGACAACGCGCAGGCCCTCGCCGACGGGCTGCTGCGCCGGGGCGCGAAGCTCGTCACCGGTGGCACCGACAACCACCTGGTGCTGATCGACGTGTCCGGGTACGGGCTCACCGGCCGGCAGGCCGAGCAGGCCCTGCTCGACTCGGGCATCGTCACCAACCGCAACTCGGTCCCGCAGGACCCGAACGGCGCCTGGTACACGTCCGGCATCCGGATCGGCACCCCGGCGCTGACCACGCGCGGGCTGGGCACCGCCGAGATGGATCAGACGGCGGAGCTGATCCACACCGTGCTGACCCAGACCACAGCCGGCGCGAACGCCGACGGCACCCCGTCCAAGGCGAAGTACACGCTCGACGCCGACCTGGCCGACAAGATTTCCCGCCAGGCCGCCGACCTCCTGGCGCCCCACCCCCTCTACCCCGCCGTCGACCTAACCTGACGGTCCCCTCCCTCCTCCTCCCCCTCCCCCGCTGCGGACGACCGCGTCGATCATGGAGTCGTGGTGCCCGAATCAGGGCGAGTGGCGACCTTCGTCCACCACCACAACTTCATGATCGACGCGGACGGGCGGACGGGGGGGCGGGGGCGGGGTGGGGTGGGGTGGGGTGGGGTGGGGTGGGGTTAGTTCAGGGGGCGTTTTAGGTGGTAGCGGTGGACTTCGGTGCTGCCCTGGACGTTGTTGACGTCCTCGGCCGCTGAGACCAGCTCCCAGCCCTCGCGGCCGGCGCGATTGAGGTGTGCGATGGCCGTGTCGCCGTAGGCGGTGATGTCCTTACGGGACCCGTCCGGGCCGTACCAGACGAACGAGACGGTGAAATTGCGACCCTGTCCCTGATAGCGACGAACGAGCAGGGCGTACTCCCAGGCAACCATGCGGCCCATTATGACCGTCCACGCAGGAGCTCGTCGGTGACGAGGGCGGCGAGTCGGTCCAACCCGACGTCGATCTGCTCCGGCGTCACCGCGCTGACCGACAGCCGCAGCGCGCGCACCGGCGCGGTGTCGTCGTAGAAGTGCGCCATCGGCGTCCACAGGACGCCGTAGTCCCGCCCCGAGATGTCCAGCAACGCGTCGTCGACGATGAACGGCACGGTCACCACCACGAAGAACCCGCCGGCCGGCACCGTCCAGCGCACCTCCGGCCGGTCCGCGAAACGCCGGGCCAGGCCGGCCACCAGGTGGCGCAGGTTGCGGGCGTACGCGGCCCGCTCCCGGGTGTTCGCGGGCACCAGGCTGCACCCGTGCTCCAACAGCCGCCCACCGATCACCGCCTGCGCGAGCGGTGAGGTGTTCACGGTGACCATGCTCTTGATCATGGCGAGTTGGTCGGCGAGCGGCCCGACGCGGCCGTCCGGTCCGGCCACCCGCTGGTCGGCGACCACGTAACCGACCCGGGCCCCGGGCAGCACCGTCTTGGCGAAGGAGCCGAGGTAGACCACCCTCCGGTCGGTGTCCAGCGCCTTCAGCGTGGGCGGACGCGGCCCGTCGGCGACGGCGAACAGCCCGTACGGGTTGTCCTCCAGCAGCAGCAGGTCCTCCTCGGCGGCCAGCGCCAGCAGCCGCTGCCGGTCGGCGACGTCGATGCTGGTCCCGGACGGGTTGGCGAAGTCCGGCATCACGTAGCAGGCCCGCGGCCGCAGGCCCGCCTCTCGGGCCTTACGCGCCTGGGCCCGCAGGTCGGCGAGGTCCACGCCGGACGGTCCACCGGCGACCGGCCACACCGGCAGGTCGACCAGCCGGGCCGCCCCGGTCAGCCCGACGTAGGTCGGCGCGACCGCCAGCAGCACGTCCGTCGGGCCGGTCCGTAACGCCCGCAGCACCAGGAACATGGCCTCCTGACACCCGACGGTCACCACGACGGCCTCCGGGTCGACCGTGATCCCCTCGTCGAGGGCGAGGTTACGGGCGACCAGGTGGTGCACGATGCCCTTGGTCCGGCCGTACTGCATCAGCAACCGGCGTGCCTGCTCGGGCGAGTGCCCCCGCTCGTTGACGAGGTGCCGGTGGAACGTGTCCAGGTGCCGGTGCACCGCGGCGACGTCGAGGAACTCCTCGTACGGGCGGCCGGCCGCGAGCGACACCGCTTCCGGATACCGTTCGGACACCTCGTTGAGGAAGTTCATCGAGGTCAGCGCCGGGTCGCCGAGCGCGGGGTGCAGATCGGCGACGGTGAGGTCGGCCGATTCGGTGGCGTCCACCGGCTCAGCCCGTCCGGAGGGTCCGCAGCCCGGCCGCCGCCGCCGGGTCGGCGCAGCCGGCGAGGGTGAGCGCGTCCCGCACCTCGGCGGCGAGCAGCGCCAACGCGTCCTGCGCGCCACGTCGCCCGCCGACGGCCAGCGCCCAGAGCAGCGGTCGACCGACCAGGACGCCCGCCGCGCCCAGCGCCAGCGCCCGCAGCACGTCGGTGCCGCCCCGGATGCCGCTGTCCAGCAGCACCTGACAACCGTCGCCGACCGCGTCGACGACCTCCGGCAGCATCGTGACGCTGGCCGGGGCGCCGTCCAACTGCCGGCCCCCGTGGTTCGACACCACCACGGCGTCCGCGCCGACCCGTACCGCCTCGACCGCGTCACGGGGGTCCAGCACCCCCTTGACGACCAGCGGCAGGTCGACGTGCTCGCGCAGCCAGGCCAGATCCGCCCAGCGCAGAGCCGATTCGAACGACGCGTCGGTGTGCGCGGCGATCGCCGAGACGCCGGGGACGCCCGCGTGGGCGAGCGTGTCCCTGCCGTACGGCAGGTTCGCGGCGACCACGTCGGGCGGCAGCCGGAACGCGTTGCGCAGGTCGCGGGGGCGTCGGCCGAGCACCGGGACGTCCACGGTGACGACCAGGGCACGGCAGCCCGCCGCCACGATCCGGGCCAGCAGGTCGCGGACCAGAGCCCGGTCGCGCAGCCAGTAGAGCTGGAACCAGACGTGGGCGCCGGTCGCGGTGATCTGTTCGATCGGTGTGCTGCTCAGCGTGCTCGCCACGAACGGCACGCCGGCCCCGCCGGCCGCCGCCGCGAGACCCGCCTCGCCGTCCGGGTGTACGAGCCGCTGGTAGGCCATCGGCGCCACCCCGACCGGCAGCGCGTACGGCTCACCGAGCAGTCGTACGCCGGTGTCCACCGCATCCCTGCCGCGCAGCACCCGGGGCAGCACGGCGACCCGGTCCAGCGCGGTCCGGTTGGCGGCCAGGGTCACCTCGGCCGCGCCACCGCCGGCGACGTAGTCCCACACGTCCGGGGCCAGCACCGCCCGCGCCTGTTCCCCGTAGTCGGCGAACGTCACCGGCCGGTCGGCCAGCACCCGCTCAACCACCACGTACCCCCGTGCCCTCCGGCTGGGCCGGCGCCGCCTCCCGATCCGACGACACACCGAACCGGTCCCGCAGGAACGCCGCGGCGCTGTCCTGGGCGCGCCGGCCGTCGGTGAACACGCCGGGCATGGCGAAGAACCCGTGGATCATCCCCGGGTAGTGGTCGGCACGGACGGGCACGCCGGCGCCGTCCAACCGCTCGGCGTAGCGCTGCCCCTCGGCGCACAGCGGGTCCAGCTCGGCGGTGATCACCAGAGCCGCCGGCAGGCCGGACAGGTCGTCGGCGCGCAGCGGCGACGCCAGCGGGTCCCGCGCCCGCTCGGCGTCGGTGAGGTAGTGCGTGCGGTACCAGGCCACCGAGTGGCGGTTGAACAGGGTCGGGTCGTCGCCGACCGGACCGGACGGGTCGCCGCCGATGTCGGTGTTCGGGTAGACGAGCAGTTGCGCGGCCAGCGCCGGACCCTCCGTGCGGCAGAGCAGCGTCACGGCGGCGGCGAGGTTCCCACCCGCGCTGTCCCCACCCACCGCCAGCCGCGTGGGGTCCACACCGAACCGGGCGGCGTTCTCGGCGATCCAGACGGTCGCGGCGTGGCAGTCGTGCACGGCGGCCGGGAAGGGGTGCTCCGGGGCGAGCCGGTAGCCGACGGTCACCACCTGGCAGGGCACCGCGTTGGCCAGCCGACGGCAGATCCCGTCGGCGGTGTCGATGCTGCCGAGGGTCCAGCCGCCGCCGAAGAAGTACAGCAGGGTGGGCAGCGGACCCGACCCGGCCGGCCGGTAGACCCGGATGGGCAGGTCACCACCCGGACCGGGGATGTGCTCGTCGCGTACCTCGGCGACCTGCTCGACCGCGCCGCCGCCGGCGCGGATCGCGGCCAGGTCCGCGGCGCGCGCCTCGGCGAGGGTCTGCGTGTACAGCGGCGGCGTGCCCGCCGCGGCGCGGGCGGCGCGGTAGGCCGCCACCTCCGGGTGCAGGGCCATGCTGATCTCCTATCCGCCGGTGCTGACCAGCAGCTTGTCGATGCCACGCAGGAAGAGACTGCCGCTGTACGTGGGGGTCTCGGTGACCGCGAGCCGGGGGAACCGGGCGAACAGGCGGGGCAGCGCGAGGCGTCCCTCCAGCCGGGACACCGCCGCGCCGAGGCAGAAGTGCAGGCCCACCCCGAAGGCCAGGGACGGCGGGCCGGCGCGGGTCGGGTCGAAGGCGTCCGGGTCGGGGAAGCGCGCCGGGTCCCGGTTGGCCGCTCCGATGATGATGAGGACGTTGTCCCCCTCGGTGACCGGCACGCCGGCCAGCACGGTGTCCTCCGGCGCGGCCCGGGCGAGGAAGTGCACCGGGCTCTGCAGGCGCAGCACCTCGTCGACACACCCGGCGGCGAGGGCGTCGTCGGTGGGCAGCGCGGTGACCGCCCCCGGGTGGGCCAGCAGCAGCGGCAGGCCGTTGCTGAACATGTAGACGGTGGTGACGAAGCTGGCGTTGAACAGCACGATCAGGTTGCTGATCAGCTCCTCCTCGGTCAGCTCCACCTCGCCCGACCCAACCGCCTCGACCAGGGCGCTGATCAGGTCCTCCCCGGGCGTGCGGCGGCGGTGCGCCAGCAGCTCCCGGTAGAACGCCCGCAGCTCCTGCGCCGCGGTGTTCGCGGCGGCCAGCCGCTGCGGGGTCTTGCCGGCCACGTCCAGGAACTCGTCGATGCGCTCGACCCGATCGCGGTACCAGGGCAACTCCCCCGCCGGGATACCGATGAACTCGGCCATGACCAGCGCCGGAATGGGGTACGCGAAGTCGGCCACGAAGTCGACGACGCGGTCACCGGCGTCGGCCATCCTGTCCAGCAGGTCGTCGACGACGCGCAGGATCACCGGCTCCAGCGCGCCGAGGCGACGGGGCGTGAAGGTACGCGAGAAGACGTGCCGCATCCGGGTGTGGTCGGGCGGGTTGATGAACATCATCGACGTCTGGAAGGTGCGCAGGATCTCGTGCTCCTCCCAGCCGGGCGGTGGCTGCTTGGTCCACCGTGGATCGCGCAGCATCTGATCGATCAGGTCGTAGCCGACCGCCACCGCCGCCACGGTGCGGTGCTCGGCGCGCGGCGGCACCGCGCTGACCGGCCCGAGCCGGTGCAGGCGGGCGTACCACGGGTACGGATTCTGGCGGCCCTCTTCGCTGTAGAGGCCGGTGAGCAGGTCCTGCACCGTCACGACGTACTCCTCCCCAGGATGTCGGTGCTCCGGGGGCGGCGCGGTGACCCGCCGCCCCCGGCGGTGTCACAGACCGAGCAGCCGTAACGGCACGGCGTCGGCCATCGCCTTGTTGCCGGCGTCGTTCGGGTGGATGTGGTCCCCCGAGTCGTACGCGGGCAGCAACTGGCTGGGCCTGGCCGGGTCCCGCAGCACCCGGTCGAAGTCGAGCAGCCCGTCGAACTCCCGGCTGCCGCGCAGGTACGCGTTCACGGCCTGCCGGGTGGCCTCCTTCTCCGGCGTCCACACCGTCGGCGCGCCGTGCCCCTCGTACGGCGTCAGCGTGGCCACCAGGCTGGTCAGGCCGCGCTGCTGGAGCTGCTGGTTGATCTGCCGCAGGGTGGCGATGATCGCCTCGGACGAGTCGTTGGACATCCAGATGTCGTTGATGCCGAGGTGGGTGACGACGGTACGCACCCCGGTCTGGGCGAAGACGTCCTCGTTGAGGCGGGCCGCCGCGTTCGGGCCGAGTTGGAAGTAGCCGGGGTAGTCGCCCGCGCCCGGCTCGGTGCCCTCGTGGTTGAGGCGGTTGCCGGCCAGGCTCAGGTTGAGCACGCCGGGCGTGCGGCGGTCGGGCCGGTCGGCGAGCAGCCGGTCGGCGAGCAGGTCGGGCCAGCGCCGGTTGGCGTTGACGGTACTGCCGTTGCTGTCCCCGATGGAGTCACCGAGCACGACCAGCGCCCCGGGGGTGCCCTTGCGCTGCACGTCGACGCCGGACAGGAAGAACCAGCAGCAGTTCGGTCGGATGGTGAAACCGGCCCCGTCGGCGGCCCCGGTCAGATCACCCGCGCCGATGAAGTTCGTCTGCTGGGACTGCCCGTGGAAGGTGGTCGGCCCGGTCGGCGTCGGGAAGTGCAGGGTGATCACCAGGTCGCTGTCGTCGGCGACGGCGAAGGTCAGCGGGTCGCTGAGCAGCTCGGCGCCCCGGTTCATGGTCGCCGAGGCGGCGCCGGTGAAGGTCAGCGGGCGCAGCGAGGCCGGGTCGATGTCGGAGACGTCGTCGACGGTGGCGGTGTTCGGGCGGGCGACGGTGGCGCGACCCACCCGGACGGCCTGCTCGCCGTAGAGGTTGCTCAGTCGTACGCGCAGCGCCGGGCCGCCCACCGAGACGTGCACGACCATCCGGACACTCTGGTCGTTCAGGCCGGTGTTGGTCAGCCCGACCGAGTTGCCCCGGGTGACCGCCGCCGCCCAACTGCCCGCCCACTCGCCCCGGTCGGCCCGGCCGGCGAGGGTGGCGGATCCGCCGGCGCTGGCGACGACGGCGGGTGTCGCGGTGACCAGTAGCGCCGCGAGGGCGGTGACGACATGCCATCTCTTCGGGGTCGACATGGAACCTCCATCGTGTGGCAGCCCAGGGCCGTCCGCTGACGGCTCCCGCCTGGACGATGGTCCAGAAACCTAGCCGCCGCCGATGACGGGCGTCAATCAACTGATCGACACGATCAAATGTCCTCCGGGCCTGCGGTTTCGCCCTTCGGCCCGGTCCCGGCGCGTCCCCGTCGGCCTAGGCTCGCAGGCGGCGGCGGTGCGGTCGCCCGAACGCGCGCCTCACCGCCCGCGACGTCACCGGGAACCGACCCGGAGACCGCCGCTCTCCTGCGATGGGGGTTTGCCGGATGACTGACGGACCCGGGCATGCGACCTATGTGGACAGGGCGTTGGACCTGTTCGCCGACTTCGGCGATCGGGAGGCGCTGGTCGGCGGTGGCCGCCGCCTGACCTACACCGAGGCCGCCGAGTCGGTACGCGCGATGGCCGGGGCGCTGACCCGGCACGGCGTAGGGCCGGGCGCGGCGGTGCTGGTGACCATGGCCAACGCCGTCGAGGGGCCGCTGCTCCAGCTCGCGCTGCACCGGCTCGGGTGCCGGACGATGTGGGTCGCCCCGGTCACCGCCCGCCGGGAGGTTGACGAGTTCGTCCGGCTGGCCCGCCCCGACGCCCTGGTCTACGACGCCCGCGACCCGGCGAGCCTGGGGCCGGAGCTGGCCGCCGCGCTGACCGGCGTACCGGTGTGCTGCCTGGGCCCCGGCGGCGCGGGCCCGGACCTCACCGCGGGCAAGGCGGAGCCAGTGGCGCTGCCGACGACGGTCCCCGCGCCGGAGTCGTTCCTGCAGACCAGCGGCACCACCGGCGCCCCGAAGCTGGTGCACCACACCGAGAGCTTCTACGCCCAGATCCTCACCCTCGCGGCCGACTTCCGCGCCGCCGGGTTCCCCTTGCTGCGGCACCTGTCGCACTCGCCCATGTGGCTGGCCAGCGGCCAGATCACCACCCTGTTCAACCTGTTCACGGGCGGGGTGCTGTTCCTGCGCGACGACTGGGACCCCACGGCGTTCGTGGCCACCGTGCAACGGGAGCGGATCAACTCCACCTTCGTGACCCCGCCGATGCTCTACGAGCTGCTGGACCATCCGGCGCTGGCAGGCGCCGACTTCTCGGCCATGTTCATGTTCAACGTGGGCGCCGGGCCCGCCGCGCCCGCCCGGCTGCGCCAGGCCATCGCGCGGTTCGGCCCGGTGCTGCGCATCGTGTACGGCCTCAGCGAGGCCGTCGTGATCACCGCGCTGCCTGGGCTGACCGACGATGCGGAGCACCCGGAGCGGCTGCGCTCCTGCGGGCGTCCCTACGGGGACGTGCGGATCGAGATCCGCGACGACGACGGCGTCGTGCTGCCGCCGGGCCAGGACGGCGAGGTGTGGGTGCGCAGCCGGCTGAGCTTCGCCGGCTACCACGGGCAGCCCGAGCTGACCGCGCAGACGCTCGTCGACGGCTGGGTCCGCACCCGCGACATCGGCCACCTCGACGAGGACGGCTACCTCTACCTGGTCGACCGGGCGCACGACATGATCGTCACGCACCGACGGAACTGGGCCATCTTCTGCCGCCCCATCGAGGACGTGCTGGCCGGACACCCGCAGGTGCGGGCGGCCGCCGTGATCGGCGTGCCGGACGACGAGGTCGGCGAGGCGCCGTACGCGTACGTGGTGCCCGCGCCGGGCGCGACGGTCACGGCGACGGAGTTGATCGACCTGGTGACCGCCGAGCTGAACGAGATGTGGGCACCGGTCGGGGTGGAGTTCGTCGACCGGTTACCGGTGAACCGGTCGGTCAAGGTGGACAAGCGGGCGTTGCGCGCCGAGTATGCCGCGCGGCGGGCGGCGGCGGTCGGGGCGTGAACCCCCGCCGGCAGTTGGTCGTCCTGGTCGGCGCGGACCTGATCTCCAACCTGGGCACCCGCATCTCGGTGGTGACCATCCCCTGGCTGGTGCTGGTCACCACCGGCAGTCCGACCAAGATGGGTCTGGTCGCGTTCGCCGAGACCCTGCCGTACCTGCTGTCCAGTGCCCTCGGCACGCCCTGGGCGGACCGGATCGGCCTGCGCCGGACGTCGATCCTCTGTGACGCGGGCAGCGCCCTGGCGATGGTCGTCGTCGCGCTCACCCCGTGGCTGGGCTTCGCTCCCCTGGTGGCGCTGGTCGCGGTCGCCGGGGCGCTGCGCGGCATCGGGGACCGGGTCAAGCACGTCATGTTCCGGCCGGTCGCCGAGGCCGCCGGGGTGCCCCTGATCCGCCTCACCTCGGCGTACGACGGGTTGACCCGGGTGGTGACCCTGTTCGGCGCGGCCGTGGGCGGTGTGCTGATCGCCGCGTTCGGGGTGACCCAGGCGATTCTCATCGACGCGGCCAGCTTCGCGATCTGTGCGCTGCTCATCGGCCTCCTGGTCCGCCCGCCGGCCGCCCCGGCGACGCCCACCGCGCCGGTGGGCTACCTTCGCGCGCTGCGGGACGGCTTCGGCTACCTCGGTCGGGACCGGCCGCTGCTGGGCATGCTGGTGGTCGTCTCGGCGCTGAACATGGTGGCCAACGCGAGCGTGGCCGTCTACATCCCGTTCTGGGTCGCCCGCGAACTGCACGGTCCGAGCGGGCTCGGGCTCGTGCTCGCGGCCTTCTCGGCGGGCGCGCTGCTGGGCAACGTGGCGTTCACCGCGCTCGGGCCCCGGCTGCCCGGCCGGCTGACGTTCCTCATCGGGGCGACGGTCGCCGGCACACCCCGACTGGTCGCCCTGGCGATCAGCGACGAGCTGCCGGTCGTCCTCGTGGTGACCTTCCTGTCCGGGATCGGAATCGCGGCGGTCAACCCGCTGCTCGGGGTGGCGCTCTACGAGCGGGTGCCACCGGACCTGCAGACCCGGGTGCTCGGCATCGCCGGTTCGCTGGCCTTCGTCGGCCTGCCGGTCGGCGCGCTCCTCGGCGGCTGGTCGGTGGACGCGTTCGGCCTCACCCCAGCGCTGCTGCTCATGGCGGCGGCCTGCCTCCTCGTCACCACATTTCCGCTGGTGGCCAGGGGGTCCAACCCGAAGGCGCCGACGCGGCCCACGCCTGCCGCCGCCGCCTGATGTCCCGCTGCCCAGCGGCTCGCAACCGTCTCGTGCGCCCCCTTTGCTCTGCTTCAACCCAGGCAACACTTTCGGGGCATCGGTGTTGCCCCGGTTGAAGCAGAGCAAAGGCGGCAGTTGAGGTACGGCCAGGCCCGCACCTCCCGGACACCTGTCCCGAGCGCTGACCCGGCCTGTCCCACTGTCGGCGCAAATCGGTTGCGGGCGGCCGGCGGCGCCCGCACGCTCGGGCGGATGAACGCACAGCCCGCACCCGACGTGCCGCAGATTGACGAGACGACAGCCGAGCGCATCGACGTGGGCCTGGTCCGCCGACTGGTCGCCGAGCAGTTCCCGCGCTGGGCCGACCTGCCCGTCCGCCCCGTCGAGGTGAGCGGCTGGGACAACCGCACCTTCCACCTGGGCGACGAGATGACCGTGCGGCTGCCCAGCGCCGAGGGGTACGTGCCCCAGGTCGCCAAGGAGCAGCGGTGGCTGCCGGTACTCGGCGAGCGGCTTTCCTGGGAGATCCCCGTGCCGCTGGCCCAGGGCCGACCGGGAGCGGGCTACCCGTACCCCTGGTCGGTCTACCGCTGGATCGACGGGCACACCGCACGCTCAGAGCGGATCGACGATTTGACCCGGTTCGCGACGGACCTCGCCGCCTTCCTGCGGGCCCTACGCGCCGTCGACGCCACCGACGGCCCCGCGGCCGGCCCGCACAGCTTCTGGCGGGGAGGACCGCTGTCCACCTACGACGCCGAGACCCGGGCGGCGATCGAGACACACCGCGACCGGCTCGACGTCGACGCGGTCACCGCCGTCTGGCAGGACGCTCTCGATGCCACCTGGTCGGGCCCGCCGGTGTGGTTCCACGGCGACGTCGCGTACGCCAATCTGCTGGTGCGCGACGGCCGGCTCGCCGCCGTCATCGACTTCGGCTGCTGCGGCGTCGGCGATCCCGCCTGCGACACGGTGATCGCCTGGACCCTGCTGCACGGCGACAGCCGGGCCGCGTTCCGCGACGCGCTCGACGTCGACGCGGGCACCTGGGCGCGCGGACGCGGCTGGGCACTGTGGAAGGCGCTGATCACCCTGGACGGTCCCGACCCCGCCGGTTCCCGGCGCGTCATCGACGAGCTGCTCGACGAACACCGCTGAGCCGTCAGCGGCCGGCCGCCGCCGAGGTGGCGTGTTCGGTGTGGCAGCGCGGGCACCGCAGCCGGCGCCGTGAACGACGCCCTTGCGACAGGACATCGTTCGTCCTCCGTTCTCCGCACGGCCGTCCGGGCGTCGACGGCGGCGGCTAGCGTCGTCGGTCGTCACCGGGACGTTCCGCCCACCAGCGCCAGGAGGCCCGTCGCGCATGACGTCGTCATCCACCCGTCGCACCAGCGCCGAGGTCGTCGCCGTACGCCGGATCGGTGACAGCGCGCCGCACAGCGCGTTCACCGACCTCGTCCGGCACGCCGGGACGTGGTTCTGTGCCTTTCGCGAGGCCGACGGCCACCTCTCCGACGACGGCGTGATCCGGGTGTTGGTCTCGACGGACGGACGGGCGTGGAGGTCCGCGGCCGTCATCCAGGTGGCCGGCGACCTGCGCGACCCACGGTTCGTGGCACGCCCGGACGGGCGGCTGCAACTGCTGGCCGCGGCCCGGACCGCGACGTTCACCACACTGTCCTGGATCTCCGACGACGGCCGCGCCTGGGGTGACCCGACGCCGGTGGGCGAGCCGGACGTGTGGGTGTGGCAGGCAGCCTGGCACGACGACGCCATGTACGGCGTCGGCTACTCCACCCGGGGGCCGCGGCTCGCCCGGCTCTACCGCAGCGTGGACGGACTCGACCTGCGGCCGTGGGTGCCGACGCTGTTCGAGGGCGGCTACCCCAACGAGTCCGGGTTGGTCTTCGCCCCGGACGGCACCGCGCACTGTCTGCTGCGCCGCGACGGCGACAGCGCCACCGCGCAGCTCGGGCGGGCGCACCCGCCGTACCGCGAGTGGACGTGGAGCGACCTTGGCGTGCGGGTGGGCGGCCCGGCGCTACTGCGGCTGCCCGACGGGCGGCTGATCGCCGGGGTACGCCTGCTCGACGGCGACGTCCGGACCGCGATCTGCGCTGTCGACCCCGAGCGAGGCGCGCTGACCGAACTGGTCGCACTGCCCTCCGGGGGCGACACCAGCTACCCCGGTCTGGTGTGGCACGACGACATGCTGTGGGTCAGCTACTACTCCTCGCACGAGGAGCGGACCTGCGTCTACCTGGCCGAGGTGAGCCTGGCTGAGGAGGCGGCGGTCGGCTAGCGTGCCGGCATGCCATCGACGCTGAGCGAATCGACGGACCCGTACTGTCTGCGTCCCGGCGAGGCCACCGAGCTGCTGCGCGCGCACCCGTGGCGGCGGTTCGTGGCGCTCGGCGACAGCGTCGTGGAGGGCATGTGCGAGCCGACGCCGGGCTACCCGGACGTGCAGTGGGTCGACCGGCTCGCCGCCGAGCTGAGGGCCGTACGCCCCGAGCTGACGTACGTGAATCTCGGCCGGCGCGGCCGGCGCGCGCACCAGGTGCGGGCCACTCAGCTCGCCCCGGCGCTCGCCGCCGAACCGGACCTCGCGCTGGTGGTCTGCGGCGGCAACGACGCCTTTCATCCCGCGTACGACGCGGACGCGGTCGACGTCGAGCTGACCGCGATGATCGAAGCATTGCGGGACGCGGGCGCGGACGTGATCACCATCGGCATGTTCGACGTGTCGCACAGCCCGGGCGTGCCCGAGCACATGCGGGCCGGCCTCGGCGAGCGGATGCGCCGCCTCTCCGCCCACACCGCGCGGCTGGCCGAACACCTCGGAACAATCCACGTACACCTCACCGACCATCCGCTCACGGCCGACGCGACCCTCTACAGCACCGACGGCCGCCACGGCAGCGGCCGCAGCGACGCCATCGCGACAGCCGAAACCCTCCGCGCCCTGTCCCGCCACCTCCGGCGTTCATGATCAACGCGGAGGAGGGCTGGTCAGTTGTGCAGGAGGATTCCGGTTAGGAGGACTCCGTGGGCCAGGTTGAGGATGCCGTCGCCGCCGGGGTAGCCGACCCGCGCCAGGCCGCCGGAGGCCGTTCGGCCGAACAGGTACGGGGCCAGGCTGTACGGGACGTCCGCCGTGACCGTCTCGCCGGTCTCGATCTGCACGAAGTCCATCGGCACCCGGTCGGCCGGCAGGTACTGCTGAAGGATCGCCCCGCCCCGGTCGACGGCCGCGCGCAGGCCCTCGACCCAGTCCGACGGGCTCAGCTCGGGGCCGATCAGCACGCCGTGCCCGGCCGAGCCGTCCGCCGGCTTCGCCACCAGCGAGGCCTGCTCGGCGATCGCCCGGTCGAGCAGCGCGACGGTCAACGGCACCGTGTACGGGACGTGCCGGCGAATCAGCGTCTGGTCGTCGGCGGGGAGGGTGTCGACGTCCTCCCAGAGCCAGGCGAAGGTGGTCTTGTTGCCGAGCAGCCAGGCCGCCGTCGACACGTACATCGGCAGCGTGCCGGCGGCCAGGGCGCCGGCCACCGCGTCCAGACCGGCGGTGGGGGTGACCCGGTTGGGCACGAACAGCCGGAACAGCGCGTCGACCGGCGCACCGTCCACGACGAGGCGGTTGCCGGCGTCCAGGGTGGCGCTCGACAGCGGCGCGATGACCAGGTCGATGCCGAAGTCCCGGGCCCGGACGGCGAGCGGGCTGAGGATCCGGATGAACGTCTCCGGGTCGTCCAGGCCGGGGTAGTCGGCGTCGAAGTCCATCAACAGGGCCAGCCGGGCGCCCTCGGGCAGGTCGAGTTCGTCGCGGATCGCCACGAACCGTTGGTCCAGCAGGGACGGCGCGGCCCGTAGCGGCAGGTCGTCGAGGAGCCCGTGCTCGGTGTAGAGCTGCGCGAACCGCTGGATGACGGTGTCGGCGTCGAACCCTCCCCCGAGGCTGCTGTCGATGTTGTACTCGACGAACTTCGGCACGCCGTCGGTGAAGATGACGTCCGGCCGGTAAGCGGCCAGCAGCGCCTCGGTCAGCGGCTCCGACTCGTCCAGCAGGCGGGTCTCCCCCGCCGGGACGCCGAGCAGCCGGCGCAGCTCACCGGCGGTGTCCACCCGACGGCGGCAGGCATCCAGGATGAGTTGGGCCAGCCGGTCGCAGACGTCGTTCAGCTCCCGCCAGGTGTCGGCGGCCAGCACCGGGGGGCGGGCCAGCCGCCACTGCTTGTTGTAGGTGGCCCGGCCGTGAAAGACACGGTCCCAGGCGGCGGCGCCGGTGGCCACCATGGCCCGGCGGGCGGGCTCGGGTAGGTCCGTCCACGCTCCGTCGGCCGACGGCCAGGGATAGTTCGGGTCGATCATGAGCCGTCCTTCATGGTCAGGTGGATGGCGGTGGCGAGCTGCTCCCGACCGGGCTGCACGGCCCGGTCCAGGGCGGGGGCGAACGGCAGCACCGCGCCGTCGGGTCGGGTCACCCGGCGCGGAGGGGCGAGCAGCCGCACCCGTTCCACGACCGAGGCGATGATCTCGGCGGCGATGCCGCAGGAGCGGTTGGCGTCGTCGATGACGATGAGGCGGCCGGTACGCGCCACCGACTCGGTGAGACCGTCGATGTCGAACGGATAGAGGGTGCGCGGGTCGAAGACCTCCACCGACACCTCGTCGGCCAATTCCTCGGCCACGGCGAGCGCGTCGTGCACGAGGTGCCCGACCGCGACCACGGTGACGTCGTCGCCGCGCCGATGCACGCGACCCCGACCCAGCGGCACCGGCTCCAGCTCGGCGACGTCGTCCCGGACGTCCATCGCACCGGCCGGCGCGAACACGACCACCGGGTCGTCGTGCCGGATCGCGGTGACCAGCAACCCGTACGCGTCGGCCGGGGTGGCCGGTACGACGGTGACCACCCCGACGTGCGCGAAGAGGCTGTACGGGTGGTCGGAGTGCTGCCCGGCCCAGCCGGTGCGCGACCCGGAGCCGGGCACCAGGTAGGTGACCGGCACCGCGCACTGCCCGCCGGTCATCAGCGGGAACTTGTGCGCGTGGTTGACGATCTGCTCGAAGACGAGGAACAGCAGCGACGGGATCTGGAACTCGATCACCGGCCGGAGTCCGGCCAGCGCCGCTCCGGTGGCGAAGCTGGTGAACGCCTGCTCGGACAGCGGCGTGTCGCGCACCCGGTCGGTCCCGAACCGCTTGGCCAGTCCGGTGGTCACCAGCGACGCGCCGACCTGGACGTCCTCGCCGAGCACGAACACCGCCTCGTCGCGGGCCAGCTCGTCGGCGAGGGCCCGGGTCAACGCCCGCCGGTACGACAGTCGGGGCACCTCAGCCACCTCCGGTGCGGGCGGTCAGGCCGCTGGCGTACAGGTACGCGAGCGCGTCGGCCGGCTCGGGGTGCGCGCTGGCCAGGGCGAAGCGCACGGCCTCGTCGAGGGTCGCCTCGATCTCGGCGTCCACGGCTGCCCGGTCGGCGTCGGTGAGTCGTGCGCCCTGGATGTCCACCGGGTCCCGGGACCGACCCCGGGACACCTCGTCGGGCGGGCGGTAGTCGAGGCGTACCCCGTGTTCGAAGGTGTGGTGGACGTCGAAGCGATAGGTACGGGCCTCGATCAGCTCCGGGCCGCCGCCGGCGCGCATCCGCGCGACGGCGGCGGACGCGGCGGCGCGTACCGTCTCGGGGTCCTGGCCGTCGACCTCGACGGCGGGGATGCCGAAGGCGGCGGCGCGCCCGGCGATACTGCCGGCGACCGCGCCGGCGACCGGCATGGTGGTGGCGTAGCCGTTGTTCTCGCAGACGAACAGCACGGGCACCCGCCAGAGCGCGGCCAGGTTGAACGCCTCCAGCAGCATCCCCTCGTTGACCGCGCCGTCGCCGAAGAAGCTCACCCCGATCGTGTCCCGGCCCTGCCGGCGGCGGGCCCAGACCGCGCCGGTGATGATCGCCCCGGACGCGCCGACGATGGCGTTGGCGCCGAGAACGCCGATACTCAGGTCGGCGGCGTGCATCGAGCCGCCCCGGCCGGCGTTGAGGCCGGTGACCCGGCCGCACAGCTCGGCGAGCATCCGCGCCGGGTCCGCGCCCCGGGCCAGCACGTGCCCGTGCCCGCGATGGGTGCCGGCGAGCACGTCGTCGACGCCCAGCGTGGCGCAGACGCCGGCGGCGATTCCCTCCTGACCGAGGTACGGGTGGATGCCGCCAGCGATCTGCCCGCCGTGGACCAGCTCCACCGCCCGCTCCTCGAACCGGCGGATCAGCCGGACCGTGCGGTAGAGCCGGACCGGGTCGGCGTCGCTCACGCCGGGGCCTTGACGGCGGCCAGGATGTCGTCCCAGAGCCGGGCGCGGGCGGCGAGGGCGGTGTTGACCGTGTCGGCGCACTCCTGCCACTTGGCGTCGTCGTCGCCGCACAGGTCGGCGAGCATCTGCATGGCCATCGGCGTGTGCTGCTCGCCGTCGACCTCGATGTGCCGTTCCAGGTAGTCGACGAACGTGTGCAGCCGGTTACTGCGCTCGTTGACGGTCACGACCTGGGTGAACATGTCGGGGATCAGGTCCTCGCGACCGAACGCGAACGCCGCCGCCTGGCAGTGCACCGGGGTCGACTCGATGATCTGCCAGGTGGTCGCGGCGAACCGGGCGGACGCGGCCGGCGCCCCCGCCTCGGCGAGCGCGTCGGTCACCGGCCGGCCCGCGCGCAGCAGGTCGACGAGGGCGTTCACGGCGGTGGTGTCCGCGCCGGCCTCGGCCATGCCCCGCACGTACAGCTCGAAGTGGCTGATGTAGCCCTCGCCCAGCTCGTCGCTCTCCTCGACCATCACGATGTCGTTGATGAGCCGACGGCTGCCGGTCGGGCCGGTCGGGATCCACGGCACGCTCACGCAGGTCAGCTGCCGCTGCAACGACTTCAACAGCGACATGAAGTCCCAGACCGCGAAGACGTGGTGCTCCATGAAGGTGACCAGCGCCTCGTGGGTGTCCAGGTTGGCGTAGAGCGGGTGCTTGACCACGGCGTCGCGCCGCTCGGTCACCGCCGCCTCCAACCGCTCGATGCCCGGGTGCGTCCTACCCCAGTCGTACCGTGACATGTCAGCCTCCCTGCTGGGCGCGGTCGCGCCAGATGACCGGGCAGTAGTCGGGGTCCGCGTAGTCCGGCCGCCCCTCGTGGGTGCGGCGGACCAGCACGTCGTGGTTGTACGCGGCGAGCGTGCCGTCCGAGAGGGGATACTCCCGCCAGGCGTTGTCGCCGTCCTGCAGGTGCAGCGAGATCGCCTGTCGGGGACGACCGCTGACGTTGGGGCCGCTGCCGTGGTAGGTACGGCAGTGGTGGAAGCTCACGTGTCCCCGGGGGATGACCATGGGGATCTTCCGGATCTCCGCGCCGTTGTACGCGGCGTTCTCGGCCAGCATCTCCTCGAGCTGACTTCGGTCGCGGTCGGCGAAGTGCCGTACCACGGTGTCGTCCGCGCCGATCTCCTTCCACAGGTGCGAGCCGTCGACCATCGTGATGGTGCCCATCTCCTCCCCGCAGTCGTGCAAGGGGATGAACGCGGTGAGCATCTTCTCCGACGACGAGGACGCCCAATAGTGCTTGTCGAAGTGCCAGGGCACGATGTTGCTCGGCTCGCCCTCGATCGGTGGCTTGAGGATCAGGGTGGACTGGAAGACGCGGATCTCGTCGGCCTGCGCCAGGCGGGCGGCCACCGCGCCGAGCAGCGGCTTGCGCAGGATCGCGCCGAGCCCGTCGTGTTCGTGGTGGACGTAGTCGTTGTGCCGCTGCACCGGCCCGTTCGACGGCTCCCAGTAGGCGAGCTTCGGTGGGCGTACCGGCAGGCGGCGATCCCGCTCGCCGTCGTAGTAGCGCCGCGCGGCGGCGGCGAGCGCGTCCACCTCGTCGTCGGTGAAGATCTTCTGCGACAGGTACCAGCCGTGTTCGGCGTAGTGCCGCACGTCCTCGTCGGAGGGCAGCAGCGCCTGTTCGGCGGCGGTCAGCGTGCTCACGCGCCCACCGCCTGCGCGGCCAGTTCCCGCTCCTTGGCCTCGTAGAGCGCCTTGATGTTGCCGCTGCCGAAGCCGCTCGCGCCCCGCCGCTCGATCAGCTCCAGGAACAGCGTGCGGCGTACGTGCATCGACTCGGCGAAGATCTGCAACAACTGTCCACCGTGGTCGGAGTCGACGAGCACCCCCAGCTCACGCAGCCGGTGCAGCGGCGCGTCCACCCGACCGACCCGCGCCTGGAGGGTGTCGTAGTAGGCACCGGGGGTCCCGGCGAAACGCACCCCCCGCCGGCCGAGGGACTCCACGGCCGCCACGATGTCGTCGGTGCGCAGCCCCAGGTGCTGCACTCCCCCACCGGCGTGCTGGTCGAGGAACGCGTCGATCTGTCCGGGCCGGCGCGTGCGGTCCGGCTCCAGCAGCACCACGGTCACGCGCCCGGACGGGCTCTGCACCACCTTCGAGTTCATCCCCTGGCCGGCGACCTCGACGTGCTCCTCGAAGATCTGCGCGAAGCCGAACAACTCCTCGAAGTGCCGGACGGTCCCGTCGAGTTCCCCGGGCGGCACGCACACCGCCAGGTGGTCGACCTCGGCGAGGACGGGTTCCTCCTCGTTCGCCGGCGGCGTCGGCGTGATCACCCCGGGCAGGAACTCGCTTCGACTCCCCCGACGCTGCACCAGGCGGTGCCGCACGTCGGCGAAGCCCTCCACCTCGGCGGTCACCACCTCGGCGTCCGCGCCGGTGCGGGTGGTCGGCGGCGTCACGCCCGTCGCACCCCGGGCCAGCAGCTCGGCGTACGCGCCGACGACGTCGTCGACCTCGACGGCGACGACCGCGATGCCGTCGCCGTGCCTTTGCACGTACCGGGCCGCCGGATGGTCGACGCTCAGCCCCGAGGTGAGCAGCAGTCGGATGTCGCCGTGGCGAAGCAGCAGCGAGCGCTGCCCGGTCAGCCCGGTCTCCGGGCCGCCCTGCCCGCAGAGCTGGAAACCGACGGCGGTGCTGAACCAGAACGCCGCCTGTCGGGCGTCGCCTACGTAGAGTTCGATGTGGTCGATACCACGGATGTCCATGTCGTCACGTGCCCTTCCCCATGCTTCGCCCGTGTTGCCCTCCGGACGCCCCCAGCCCGGGATGCGCGTCGCTCACCTCCTCGGCTCGGCGACCCGCGCGAGCACCAGGCTCACGTTCTGGCCGCCGAACCCGAACGAGTTGGTCAGCGCGTACTCCGCATCGGTCCGGCGGGGCGCCCCCCGGATGTGGTCGCCCGGGCAGGCCGGGTCCAGGTCGTCGAGGTGGTACGTCGGCGGCAGCAACCCCCGACCGAGTGCCAGCGCGGTGGCCGCCGTCTCCAACACCCCGGACGCGCCGAGCAGGTGACCGGTGAGCGCCTTGGTGGAGCTGACCGGCACACCGCCGTCGCCGAACACGTCCGCGAGGGCCGTGGTCTCCGCGATGTCGCCGAGCTTCGTACCGGTGCCGTGCGCGTTGACGTAGCCGACCGCCGCCGCGGGCACTCCCGAGCTGCGCAGCGCGCCCCGGATGCACGCCGCCGCGCCCGCGCCGTCCGGGCGCGGGGCGGTCGGGTGGTACGCGTCGGTGGTCGCGCCGTAGCCGGCCACCTCGGCGTACCCCCGGGCGCCACGCGCGGCGGCGTGCTCGGCGCGTTCGAGGACCAGCAGCGCCGCCCCCTCGGCCAGCACGAACCCGCTGCGGGAGGTGTCGAACGGCCGGCTCGCCCGGGTCGGATCGCCTCCGGCGCGGGCCAGTGCCCGCGCGTTGCCGAACGTGTCGGTGAAGGTCGGGAAGAGCGGCGCCTCACTGGCCCCGCAGACCACCACGTCGGCCTCCCCGCACCGGATCAGCCGGACCGCGTCGGCGACCGCCTGGGCCCCGGAGGCGCAGGCCGTGCCGACCGACGAGCTGTAACCCCGGATGCCGTACGCGATGGCGATCCGCGCCGCCGGCATGTTCGGCAGGATGCCCGTGAGCAGGTACGGGCTGACGGCCGACCGTCCCCGCGCCGCCCGGGCCAGCACCTGCGACTCCAGGGTGGCCATCCCGCCGACACCCCCGACGATCACGCCGATCCGGGAGGGGTCGACGTCGCGGCCCACCTCGATGCCGGCGTCGGCGAGCGCGTCGGCGGCGGTGAGCAGCGCCAGGACCACGGTCCGGTCCAACACCCGGCTCTCCGGCCCCGGCAGGACGCTGCGCGGGTCGATGTCGGGCAGCAGACCGGCGACGTCCAGCGAACCCGACGCCGGATGGCCCTCGGGTGGGCGGGTCAGCCCGGACCGCCCGGTCGTCAACGCGTCGAAGGTCTCCTCGACGCCCCGCCCGACCGGACTGAACAGGCCCATCCCGGTGATCAGCGCGCTCACGCCGGCACTCCGCTTCGCTCCGCGCCGGCGCGAGACTCCGAGCGGCTGAGCTGCTTGGTTCGCTCGCTCCGCTCGCTCACGCCGGCGCTCCGACCCGCCCGCTCACGACGCGGCCTCGGTGAGGTAACGCTCCCGCAGGGCCACCTTGCGGACCTTGCCGGTCACGGTCACCGGGATGTCGTCGGAGCGTACCGGCACGACCCGGCGCAGCGTGGCGCCGACGTCCGCGCCGAGAGCGGCGCGGACCCGTTCGGTGCGGTCCTCGGCCTCGTCGGCGCCGGCGGCCAGCTCCAGCAGCACGTCGGTCACCACCCGCCCGTCCTCGGCGACGATCACCACCGTGCAGTCGGTGACGTCCGGGCAGGTGGCGAGGATCCGCTCCTCGGACAGCGCGGTGAAGAACCGCCGTCCGTCCCCGGCGTCGACCGAGTCGACCGCGCGGTCCAGGTGGTAGTACCGGCCCTCGGCGTCGGCGCGCACCAGGTCGCCCGTGAGGTACCAGCCGCGCTGGCGGAACCGGTAGGTGGTGGCCGAGTCGTTCCAGTAGCCCCGGAACAGCGACGGCGAGTCGACGCCCAGGAAACCCACCTCGCCGACCGGCACCGGCTCGCCGTCGGCGTCCAGCACCGCGACCTTGGTGAACTGGTACGGCCGGCCGATGCAGCGGCCGTACCGGTCGGTGTCGGCGCGGTGGGTGATGTGGAACATCGAGTGCCCCATCTCGCTGGAGCCCAGCCCGTCGATGAAGAGTGAGCCGGGCACCCGCGCCACCCCGTCGCGGGTGACGGTGTCGTGCCAACCGACCGCGACGAGGCGGCGGATGTGCGGCTCGTGCGAGCAGTCGCCGGTGTTGAACCACAGCCGCACCGAGTCCAGGTCGTACCCGGACAGGTCGAACCGGGCCAGCTCGGCCCAGGTGACCGAGAAACCGAACACCCCGTCGGGACGCCAGCGTTGGATCGCGTCGAGGACCCGCTCGCCGCCCTGCTCGGAGAGCAGGAACATCTCCGCGCGGTTGCCGAGCGCCTGGTTGACCATCAGCACGGTCGCGGTGTGCGGCGCGGGCAGCGCGTTGAGGATCCGGCTGGTGCCCTGCGCCTGCGGCATGCTCAGCAGGTGCCGGGTGGCCGCGAAGAGGCTGGCGTGGGAGTGCAGCACCGCCTTGGGCACCCCGGTCGTCCCGGAGGTGTGGGTGATCACGATCGGGTCGTCCGGGTGGTGCCGGTAGTGCGGCGGGGCCGCCGCCGGGTCGCCGGTGCCGGCCCGCGCGGGCGTGCCCAGCACCGGTACGCCCAGCTCGTGCCCGGCCAGCAGCGCGGTGTGCGCGTCGTCAGCGAGCACCCCGACACCGCGCAGCCGACGGATGTACTCGGCGGCGATCTCCGGACGGAGCTTGCCGTTCATCAGCGCCGGGATCGCGCCGAGCCGGGCCAGCGCCAGGAAGCTCAGCACCATGTCGGCGGCGGCGGTGGCCCAGACGGCCACCGGGTCGCGGGGGCGTACCCCCTGCTCGTGCAGCCACGCGGCGCGGGCGGCGACCCGTTCGTCGAGCTGGCCCAGCGTGAGCGGCGCCTGCGCCGGATGCCCGTCGACGGCGGTGTCGAAGGTCAGCGCCGGCCCGTCCGGGTCGGCGCCGTGCGCCAGCACGCGGGCCAGCATGTTGCCCGCGCCCAGTTCGGTGTCGGCGGCCAACCGGCCGCGCAGTCCCGGTGTCCTCATGGTCGTGCTCCTCCCCCCAGCAGCACCGCGACCGCCTCGGTGGACAGGTCGGGCGTCTGTTCGATCAGGATCAGCAACACCTCGTCGGCGTCGCCGTCGTCGCGCAGCAGGGCCGCCTGCGCGGTGCCCTCGGCGCACGGGTCGCCGGTCGGGCTGAGGCAGACCACCGGGCCGCGCAGTCCCCAGCGGGCGGCGAGGTGCCCGGCGACGCTGTTGGGCACGGACTGGTAGAAGAACAGCGGCCCGATCCGGCCGCCAGCCTCGACGGTCACGCGTACGTGGTCGGCGCTGGCCCGGTCACCGCTGGCGCTGACCAGCACGATCGCGGTGCGCACCTCCTCCGGCACCGGCTGGTCCCCGTACCGCCGCCGCAGGCACCGCTCGCCGACCGCCACGACCGTGGGCGCGAACGTCGAGTGCACGAACCCCGGCACCCCCGGCACGCCCCCGTCCCCGGGCTCGGGCCAACGCGCCCGCGCGAGCTCCCGCACCCCTGCCTCCCCCACCCCTACCTCCCGCGATCTTGCGGTTTCTGTTGTGGATTCGCGTTCTTCGCCGGATTCGTCACCACAGAAAGTGCAAGATCGCGGGGAGGTCGGAGTGGTCATGGCGCGCCGACCAGGAGCGCGGTGTTGGCTCCGCCGAACGCGGAGTTGAGGGTCAGCGCGTGGGTCACCGGCGCACGGCGCGACGCCGCCGTGATGACGTTGACGGGACACGCCTCGTCGGGGGCCTGCCAGCCGGCGTTGACCGGCAACTCGCCGGCCCGCAGCGCCATCGCCGTGACCACCAGTTCGAGCAGCCCGGACGCCTCCAACGCGTGCCCGTGCAACCCCTTCGTGGAGCTGACCGGCACGTCGGTGGCGTACCCGTCGAGGGCCCGCCGCAGCGCCGCGGCCTCGGCGGCGTCGCTCTGGGCGGTGCCGGTGGCGTTGGCGTTGACGTACCCGATCGCCTGCGGCGGCAGCCCGGCCCGGCGCAGCGCGGCGCTGGCCGCGCGGGCCAGCCCGGCGCCGGTCGGGTCCGGCTGGCACGGGTGGTACGCGTCCCCGGCGCGGCCCCAGCCCGCGACGGTCGCCACCGGCTCCACGCCCCGCCGCGCCTCGGCGCTTGACTCGACCACCACGGCGGCCACGCCGTCACCGAGCAGCAACCCCCGGCGGCCGGCGCTGAACGGGCGCACCGCGCCGTCGTCGGCGAGGGCACGGCCGGCGTCGAAGAGCGCGAACTGGTCCGGCTCGACGAGATAACCGGCGGCCACCACCACCCGGTCCAGATCACCCCGGCTGATCAGGGTGGCGGCGTCGGCCACCGCCGTGCTCGCCGACACGCACGCGCTGGTGTAGACCCGGGTGTGACCGGACAGCCCACACCCGGCGGCGAGTTGACCGGCGAGCGCGGACGGGACCGGCTCCACGCCGGCGGCCGGGCCGCCGTGCACGGCGAGCAGCAGCGCACACCCCGCGCGCCGGGCGCGGACCAGGCCGGCCGTCCGGCAGGCCGCGTCGATCGCGTCGGCCAGCTCGTCGGCGAGGGTGCCGACCTCGGACAGGGTGGCCGCCACGGTGACCCGGCGTGCGCTCGTGTCGAAGCGACGGATCGGTCCGAAGGCCGGCGTGGCGGCGAGCTGCGCCTCGGCGCCCCGCCCCAGGGCGCTGACCGCGTGCACACCGGTGAGCTGGACGACGGGCGGCTCAGCCATCTGCGGGAGCGGTCAACGACGCCCGCAGGACCGCCAGGGCGTCGTCGACGGTACGGATGCCGGCCAGGTCGTCCTCGGTGAGGTCCAGCTCACGCTGGTAGCGCTGCTCGACGAGGTGCACGAGCCAGGCCAGTTCCATCGAGCCGACCCGGTCCGGGACCTCGTCGGCGGGTTTCGCGGTGGGTTCGGCGAGCATGCTCAGCAGGTCAGCTCGCCCCAGGTCGGGCTGACCGGTCATCAGGCGTCGTCGCGCTTCGCCTCGGCGACGCGGTCGGCGACCATCGTGGTGAACTCGCCGACCGTCATCAGCGCGAGCTTCTCCGACTCGTCGTCGGCGAACGTCAGGCCGAACTGGTCCTCGACGCGGACGGCCAGATCGGACAGGGCCAGAGATTCCAGGTCGACGCCGGACGGGCCGAGCGTGGTGTCGTCGTCGAGCCCCTCGACGTCGTAGTTCATGTCGACGAGCTGCTCGACGACGAAGGCGCGGACCTCGGCTCTCATGGATACCCTCTCTGCGTAAGCCACGTGACGGTGTCCGATCGGGACACCGAATGGGTCTGGGGCGGTCGGGACACCGGCGGTCGGCCGGATCCCGCCGTACGATCGCCGCGCGCGGGTGGCGGCGCGGTAGTCGGCGCGCTTGGCGGCGCGGGGGTCGGCGTCGAGGTGGCGCAGCGGGCCGGTCACGACGTCACCGCCGAGCGCAACGCGTCGGTGGAGCGGACCAGCTTGCCGGTGGTGGTACGGGGCAAGGCCTCGAGCAGGCGCACCACCCGTGGTCGCTTGTAGCCGGCCAACCGCTCAGCGAGGAGCTTGTCCAGGATCTCCTCGGACAGCGGGCCGTCGGGCTGGACGTAGGCGGTGATGCCGTCGTCCCACACCACCACGGCGGCGGCCACGCCGGGCAGCTCGGCGACGGTCGCCTCCACCTCGGTGAGGTCGACCTTCATCCCGCCCACGGAGACCTGCGAGTCGAGGCGGCCGCGCACGGTGACCAGGCCGCTGTCGGCGTCGACGGTGCCGGCGTCGCGGGTGTGCAGCCAGCCGTCGGCCCAGCGGGTGGGGTCGCTCAACCCGACGTACGGCGACGCCGGGCAGGACACCCACAGCTCACCGCCGGACTCGCGGACCTCGATGCCGGGCGCGGGGGCGATCGACGGGCGGTGCGCGCCGTACAGGTCGGTGCCGATGACCCCGACCTCGGTCATCCCGTACATGTTGCCCAGTGGGACCCCGTACCGGTCGGTGAAGGCCCGGGCCACCGCGGCCGGGACCAGCTCGCCGCCGGTGGTCATCCGGCGGAACTGCGGCAGCGGACCGGTCGGCCGGCTGGAGGCGAGCAGACCGATGTGGAACGGCACGCCCAGCACCGTGGCCGGCGTGGCCTGGGCGGCGATGGCGGCCAGCACGGCGTCGCCGCTGAGCCGCTGCGGCGGTACCAGCTCCACACCGGCGTGCAGACCGTAGAGCAGGCCCCCGACCAGGCCGAGCACGTGCACCATGGAGGGCAGCAGGATGATCCGCTCGCCGGGCAGCGCCACCCCGTCGATACGGGTGTAGCGGCGCACCTCGGCGACCAGGGCCGCGGCCGTACGGCCGATCACCTTGGACGGGCCGGTCGAGCCGGAGCTGAGCTGGATCACGGCGTGGCCGCTGACCGCTGGGCCGTCCGCGTACCGGGTGACGCTCTCGGTGACGTCGACGAACACCTTCAACGCGCCCCCGCCGGTCCGCAGCGGCGCGACGACCACCTGCGGGGTGAGCCGGGTCAGCGCCCGGTCCACCTCGTGGTCGGTGAGCCGGTGGTCGAGCAGGATCGCCTGCGCTCCCGCCCGCCAGGCGGCGAGCAGGTTGACGACGTACGCCAGCGACGGCGGCAACCGCAGCGCCACGGCGCCACCGGCACGTAGTCCGGCAGCGGTCAGCCGGTCCTGCGCGGCGGTCACCAACCGGTGCAGGGTGGCCCGGTCGATCGGTTCCGGCAGGCGGAGACAAACATCGGTCGGACGGCCGGCGAACAGGACTTCGTCCACCCAGCCGGGGTCATCTACCGTAAGGTCTTCGGCGAATTGCGTCATTGCCCCCACCATTCGACGCGCAGCGCAAAGTAGGGCATAGGAGCCAATTTCCGGCATCTTTCGAGGTGCTGCCGGAACCCTACGACAGCCGCGTTGAGCATCGCTAGATGCAAATGGCTAGGTCAATTTGAGCGCCCGGACCGATTGCCGCATACCGCCGCCCACCACCCGTTCCCACCTGCTGGCCATGATCGACTCGGCTTCCTGGAAGCCGGGCTGTCCGGCGCGATCGGATACCGCACTTTCCGGGACGCCGGGGTCGATCAGGTCGGCCAGCGCGCACCCGGCCCCGGTGAAGTCGCCGCTGTCGAGGTGGGCGCGGGCAGCGTCGACGAGGGTGCGCCGCCCGGTGCTCGGCGGGCAGCAGGGACCAGTCGTCGCGGCGGACGGCGGTCCGGTGGTGGCGCAGGGCCAGATCGGTGTCGCCGAGGCGCAACGCGGCGAGGAAGCGGGCGTGCAGCACAACGCTGGGCCGAACGCGGTGTGGTGCGCCGTCGGAAGGGTGCGAGTAGCCCGCCGGTCGTCGCACCGGTCAACATGGGTCAGCCGTGCGGACGTCCGCGAAGCCCACCCATGTTCGCGGTGATCGTGCCTGCTCGGCGCCGACGGGGAACCGTCGCGGACGTAGCGCCGCGTAAGCGGACCCGACCGGAAGCAACCGATCAAGACGGTTCGGGGGCTTGCGGGCGCTAAGTCCGCAAGCCCCCGAGCTCAGTCAATTACGTTCGGTCCGCTGGTAGGGCTGGTAGGAAAATCGTCGTTCAATGTTCGTCCTGCGAACTGCGCCGGAGTCACCTACAACCGAGCCATCATCGAGTTCGATCGCCGCGCCGCCCCGCCGGCCCGAATTAACCAGTGCCACCCGCCCATCGATGCACGCGCCGATTACTTTCGCAATGAGCGGTAGGTCCTCGTCGCCCGGCCCAAATTCTATGCGAGAGTTGAGCGCGAAACCGACAACAGTCTCGTGCGCACTCCAGGCCACACTGAATGGACAGGGCCCGGCGTTGATCGGCTCCACAAATAACGTTGAAACCCCGCCTCGATCAATATCCCACCTGATATTTGCTGAATCATTAATGTTTGCAATCATGCTCTGCAAAAACTTTTCCATGCCATTTCCTACGTTCGCGGTCCATTAATGATGTCCCACTTCCGCCCACCGCCAGTGCGGACACGGAAGATCCAGCCATATTCTCCGTTCCCACGTGGCTTTACACTCCACCCCACACGCCAGCCCTTCTTGCCAGGTCCGTTGAAGCGACCTGCACGCGCTCCCTTTCCGGCGCCCTGATTGCCGAACCACTTGCTTCGCACACCAAAGAACTTGCTTGACCAGAGTCTTCGTCCGGCGGCTGACCAGGCTGACCTGACCCCCTTCGCCCCGCGAAGGAATCCTCGCGCCGCAGTTTTGGCCTGCCATCTGGTGACTTTGTTATTAAGGCGCTTGGCACCATCGATCACACGCTGAAGCCAACGTTTTACTGGCCTCTTCCAGCCGTAGTCGCTACTACAGCCGCATTCTGCTCGCTTTCCGTCAAGGTCGAAGCAGTTGACCGGGTCGGCTCCGCAGTATTCGTAGGGGTTGGCGCTGCCGCCGTAAACGGGGTCGACTTGGAGGAAGCGGCCGGTGGTCGGATTGTAGAGGCGGACGCCCATGAGGACGATGCCTGACGGTGTGTCCGCTGCTCGCTGCTTGGCGCCGAGCCAGCCGTACCGCTTCGACCCGACGTCGTCTGGATTACGCGGCGTGCCGTATTCGTCGGCCTCGCTGGTGCGCGACAGACCCTCGTCGTCGGCGTGAATCGTCGCGACCAGGTCTCCGTGCAGGTTGGTGATCTGCCAGTCGACCTTGGCGCTCTCGCTGTCGAAGACGCCGGCCATCGCTGACAGGCCCGACACGGGTCGGGTGAACCGGTCAGCGGTCTCCTGCGTCCACGACGGGTTGTCTTCGTCTCCATCGTAGTGGTGCACCGATTGCACGGCAGTGCCGCTGGCGTTGTCGGTCCACGAACGGACTCGCTCACCGGTCACGTCCAGGACGTAATCGGTCGTTCGTCCGCCCTGGGTGATCGTGTCCACCAGGTCCGTCGAGTGATACGTGAGGCTTACGTTCCCACCCGAGGAGATGGCCGTGTCGATCGCTGGCAGCGTCGTGGTCCGGCCGAGCGCGTCGTACACGTAACCGGCGGTGTTGACCCGGTCTGCCGTGTCGTAGGTCCACGTTCGCGACGACGCCGGGGTCGTCGCCTGGCAGGCACCGTCTGCGCCTGGGCCGTAGGTGCTCATCGACATGCGGTTCGACGAGGTGCTGAGCCCGTACGACCGGGTGGTGCACTGCCCGCCGATGGTGTCCCGGATCGAAGCGAGCCGGCCAGCCTGGTCGTAGCTGTAGTTTTGCTTGGAAAGGCTGGACGACCGGTCTCGCCATTGGCCGTGCATCGACTCCACCACCGACTCGGTATGCAGGGTGCAGTCGGTGGCCGCGCAGCCCGGCTTGACATACGTCAGGCCGACCGGGGTGCCCGTCTCGTCGGTCTGCGTGGTCACCTGAACGCCGTTCGGCCAGGTCTCCGCTGTCAGTGTGCCGTCGGCGTCGTAGCTGCCGGAAAAGACGCCGGCCTGCGTGTCGTTGACCGAGGTGAGCAGGCCGCGCCGCTCGGCGCCACCGTCATAGGTGTAGGTCCGGGTGACCTTGCCGTCGTTGCTGGTCGCCACCCGCCCGGGCAGGTCATACGTGGTGATCGAGGTGACTCCGTCGGCGTCGGTGTACGACGTCTGTCGGCCCAGGCTGTCGTACCCCTTCTCCACCTGGGCGGTCGCCAGTCCGCCGACCACCTGCTGCCTGCGCAGCAGGCGGCCGGTTGCGGGTTCGTAGACGTTCCGGCTGATGGGTACTGCCGTGCCCAAGCCGGCGGCGGCCACGCTCGTCTCGTACGCCCGGCCCGCGCTGTCGTAGGTCGTGGTGGTGGTCCGTAACGTGCCGGCGCTGGTCTTCTCGGTGACCACCCTCGGCTGGTTCAACATGTCGTAGGTCGTGGTGGTCGCCGGTAGTTCCGGCCCGCTGGCGGCTTGGCCGCCGGGCTGCACCCGGCAGGGCAGGTTGGACCACTCCGGCTTGAGGTCACACTCGCTGTAGCCGGAACCGGAGGTAGCCCGGTAGTAGATGGTCATCTGGGTGGCGGGCGTGTTGGTCGTGGCACCGCCTGCCGGAGCCGTGGTCGAGGTGACCAGGGCGGTGATCGGGTCGTACGTCGTGCGCGTGGTCTGGGCCAGCCCAGCCGGGTCCACCGTCACCACGGTCGGGTCGCGCAGTGCCCAGTCATACGCGGTGGTGGTGGTCCTCTGGTCGGCGTCGGTCTCGATGCCGTTGCTGTCCCAGATCCGGGCGGCGACGACTCGGGTAGTCACCAGGTTGTACGGGCCGCCCGTGGTCGGTGCGCCCTGGTCGTAGGTGCTCATGGTGTGCTTGCGTCCACGCACGGTGGTGCCGTTTGCCAGCATGACGTCGTGCTCGGGCTCCTGTGTGCTGGTGAGCCGTTGCCCGTCAGAGGAGTAGATGTTGAGGGTGGAGTAGCGACGCGCGAGTAGGCTCTCCGCCGCAGCGTCGTCCGACGAGGCGGTGTTGAGGGCCCGGACCCGGTTGCCGGCGGTCAGTGTGCGGATGGTGTTGCCCCACTGGTCGTACCAGGTGGCACCGATGTGCCCCCCTGGTGAGGCGGTGTTGACTTCCCGGGCGTTGGCATCGAGGTAGGTCACCGTCGCCCGTTCGTACGACGACGGCAGGCTGCCCGCTGCCGGGTTACCGTCCGGTACCTGGTTGGCCGGGAAGATTGCGGTGGCGTCGGTTGGTGCTTCGGCCTGCGCCCACCGGATGGTCTGTACTGGTGAGAGGTCATAGGGCGCCCCGGTGCCGAACACCGGAATCTTGTAGACCACCGTTTGTATGGCGGTTCCGGCGGTGAGCGCCGAGCGGGTCACCTTGTGCAGCCGGCCCAGCCCCGGGTCGCCCGGGATGGTGGTATAGCTGAGCTGCCACGGCTCCTCGGCGACCGGCTTGATGACGCTGAGGATCCCGTCGGCGTTGTAGTCGTAGGTCTCCCGCAGCTGCCGTAGGGTGCCGGCGTCGTTCCAGTCGAGCCTCGGATCCCACATCGCTCGTAGCCGACCAGCGTTGTCGTAGGCGTACCGGGCCATCGGCACGGTACGCATCGCGGGTGTGGCCAGGTCCGGGTCCCAGGCGGTGAAGGAGATTTCCTTCACCCGGCCGGTGTGGTCGCCCCATGCCGGCTCAGCGGTGCCGGTCGCCGTCGTCGTCGTGGCGTAGGTGAACGTCAGTGCCCGGCAGCCGCGGGTCAACGTCGTGCAGTTGATCCCATCCTGCACCGGAGCCAGCATCCGGGTCGGCCGGACGACCTCCTTGCCGGCGACGGTGGCCTTCTCCCAGCCCAGCGTCGTGGTCTGGTTGCTGCCCGGCACGGTCACCGAAGTCGGGAAGTACTTGCCCGCAGCACTCCCGGGGACCCTGGTGAACAACACCGAGTTGCCGTCCTCGTCCGTCATCGCGTACGAGTCGCCGGTGGAGTTGTAGGTCAGTTTGAGGAACTCCATCCCGACCTCGGGATCGAACACGGTGGCGTTACGTTTGGTGAAGCCGATCGTGTCACCCTCCGGCAGACCGACCTGCACCAGTGAGCCGTACACGGTCAGTGACGTGTAGGGCGACGCCGCCTCCTCGACCACGGCCCCGGACACCCATCCAGGTCCGAACATGTTCGCCGCGTCCGTCTCGCCCGCCCGCCGCGTGTTGTACGAGCGGGTGAGCGTCAGGTCGCTGCCGAACGAGTCGACGGAGACGTCGGTGTCGGACACCGTGTAGTTGCCGGTGATGAGGTTGACCGAGCCAGGCCCGATCTCCTCGGCCGCCGCCGACGCCTGGTCCCGGTCGAAACTGATCTTCACCGTACTGGAGGTGCCTCCGCTGCCACCGGTGAAGGTGCCGCGCAGCTGGAGCGGACCACTACGGGGGATGGATTCCGCGTCGGCCGCCGCGAGGGTGGCCTCGAGGTTCCAGTTGAGTTTGGGGAAGTTACCTCCGCCGCTGGTCGGCAGCGGCCAGGTCACCGCGCCCCCGCCCGCAGCGACGGTGACGTGCCCGGACGGGATGTTCACCCACGCGTCGGCGTCGCCGCGCCGCCACTGGTACGTCACACCGGTGGCGGCCGCTTGGCCCACGCCAGTGATGGCCACCTTTGCCGCACTGATGTCGCCTTCCTTCGGCGAGGTCACCGCACCGGAGCCGACGCTGAAGGTGTACGCCTGGATCGCCGACTGGTTGCCCGCGCGGTCACGCGAGCGCACGTACAGCGTCTGCGGCCCATCGGCGGTCGGGGTGATCGAGGCGGTCGCGCTGGCGCCGACGCTGGCCGCGTTGACGGTCTGATTCGGCGGGTTGACGTTCAGGCCGTACTCGTAGGCGGCGACGTCGCCCACACCGGAGGCGCCGAAGGTGAAGTCACCCGCCGTCCCAGCCGCTCCGGCCCACTGCCCCTGTGGGTACGTCGTCGACGCCACTGACGGTGCCGCCGACGGCGCGACGGTATCCACGATCATCGCGCAGTACCCGCTCCACGGCCCGTCGACCGAGCCGTCGGTCCCGCGGACCCGCCACGAATATGTTCCACCCTCGCCGAAGACGCCGGCCGGCACCGAGGCAGACAGCCACGAGCCCGACGCGCCCGGCCCGACGATCGCACCACCGACCCGGGTGCCACCGCCGGTCAGCCACTCGAACTCGGCCTTCACCTGCCCCCCGCCGGGGCTGGTGATCTGCGCCCGGAGCTGCGGTGTCCTCGTGTTCACGTAGGGGGTGCTGGACCCGGTCGCACACGGTACCGACGGCACCGTCGCCCGCGCAGTGACCGTCGTGTACGAGTCGTAGTTGACGACCGCGTACGGCACCTCGGCCGGCTCTACCGCGTTACGAGACCGGAACTGCTTGAAGGCGGTGGTGTCGGTTTCCGAAGTGGCCCGGATGCCCATATCGGCCCGCGTGTCACCGACATTAGCCGCGCGTTGGAAGAAGCTCGTAGCCACGATGGACGACCAGCCGTCGTCGCAGGTCGCGTTGAGACCCTTGGTAGCCGTCGACGTAGCCTCCCGGTAGTTCCACGCCGGCTGGGTGCCCCAGAGCACCCCATCGGAGACGGGCCCGACCGACCAGAGTTCCCACGACCGCGCCGAGCAGGTCCCCGACCAGAAATTCCAGAAATACATGGTCGCGGAGTTGATTTTCTTGCCCACCAGGGCCGTGGTGTCCCAGCGGGCCAGGGCGCGAGCGATGAGGCCGTCCGAGGAACGGCCCAATTGCAGGTCGTTGGCGCCACCCCGGTCGACGCCGTCGTTCTGCTTCACATACGTGTCGAACGTCGTCAACACCGGGTTGAGCTGCGGGTCGATGACCACCGGGTACTGCCGCTCGGGAGCGGTCAGCCATTTCATGTCCGGGCGCAGGCCGAAGTCGGCACGACGACCCTGGTGCTTGACCTCAGTCAAGGCACCGACCTGGGCAGAGACCACCTTCCGCGCGGCTGGCTGGCCCCCCGCGTCGACGTGGGCGTCCCACATCTCCGGGGCGGCGGATGACGCGATCTGCCGACCCCGGCTGTCCCGGAACTTGATGTTGCCGTTTGCTTCCCGAGCAAGCGACTTCAGTCCCTCACCGGTGACGGGCATGCTCACCTGAGCGACGTGAGCCGCCGCTTCGCGAGACTTCACCACCAGGAACGTCTCGACACCGGTCCGAGTAGCCTCCACCACGAGGTCCACGCCAGGGAACACCTCGGGGTACTTAGCCTTCGCGCCCTCGATGATCGGCACCGGGAGACGTCCGCTCCAACCGAGAGCCATCCGACCGTTACCGGTCTCCAACGAGGCCAGTTCTCCATTGGACGAGGCAGGCCGTGCTCCAGACAGCCGCAGGTCGCCCGGATGGGCTTTCGGTGCCACCGAACCGTCCGGCTGGGCGGCCATGGCCAGGTCCACCGGAATCCAGTCGCCGCTCCGCCGCATCCGCACCGGGGCAAGGTGGACCTCCGCCTCCACCCGCCCATTCGGCAACGCCCAGAACTCGGACGTCTCGGACGTCATCCCAGTGATCTGGACCTTCTTGTTGGTCAACCGCGCCGTCGCCAGCGCCGCCGCCTCATCCGGCCGCTCCAACACCTGCGGCTCGGCCTGAGCACGCTCGGCCGGCTGCGGAGCCGCAGCGACCGGCTGCGCGGCCACCCAGTCCGCCATCGTCGCCGCCAACACCAACGACAAACCGGCGGCAAGCATCCGCCCGGCGGGCCTACGCGACAGGCGCGGGATCCGAGACACCGGGGCCCACACGGATCTTCTTCGTTCCACTGAACCTCCTAGATTTATACAGAGTGTTGATCAGGGAACTACAAAAGTGAGTTGTCATCATCAGCTGGACGGATATCGATGATCACGGGTCGGGGGATTGCTAGAGGCATTGCTCAATCGGGCCTGTGGATCCAGGCGGGCTTCCAACCTGACCCACCGGCCGATGTGCCTGGTGAGGCGGTGCCTTGATGACCGCGACGTTGAATAAGGAGACCGGCGGAAGAAGCGACCCGAGTTGTCCGCAGAGGCGAAAGCCCCCATCGACCCCGACGACAAGGCCGAGGCCTACCGGCAGCTCGGACTCCGACTCACCCACCAGCGCGACGGGACCTGGGACAAGATCCTGTCGGCGTTGCAGGCGGCCGGCGACGCGACTGGCCGTATCGGTTGGACGGTGAGCGTGGACTCGATGACCAGCCGCGCCCACCAGCACCCGCCGGCGCTCGCACCGACGGGCATCGGCAGAAGGAGCGGGTCCGCTTCCAAGCCGTCCTCACGATAACGATCATCACCGAGTGGCTCTGACCGGGTCATGCAACACGCCTTAGCCCGGCGTGATGCTGGCGAGCTGGACGAGCAGGTGCATAAGCCGGTACGCCTCGGCGACGTCAGCGGCACGGAAGGCGACCGTCCGGCCGCCGCTGACCCGGGTCACACCCGGCACCAGAACCGCGAGGTCGACCATGTACGGGCCGTACAGATCGACTTCCACGTCCAACGGCCCGGCCATCGTCCACGGGGGAATCGAGGCGCGGCGGGTGACGGCATCGGCGGCAGCGCGACGCAGCCGCTCGCGCGCCTCCTGCGGATGCAGGGCCACCGCGGCGGCCTGGCTCAGGGTCTGCTTGACGGGGACGGTGACCGCCGAGGGCACCAGTTCACCGAACTCGGCGCAGGCAGCGTCGTCCCCGCTGAGCAGGACGACCGGAGCGTCCACGTGTCCGGCCATCGCGGCGTTGAGACCGATCTCGCCCAGCGACCGGCCCGCGACGCGTACGTCGAGGATGGCGGCACTCATCGTGTGGGCCAACACGGCAGGGCCGGCACCGGCACGAGCGTGATGACCGATGAACATGACGGCATCCGTGTGCTCGTCCAGGCCGGCCAGCATGCCCAGCGGCCGGGGTTGGCCGCGCACGAGGTGGGCACGGCGGTCGAGGTCCTCCGGCAGGATGTTGCGGAACGACCCGTGCGCGTCGGCGACCCACACCACGGCGTCGGGTGCGGCATCGAGGACGCCCGCGATCACCGCGTTCGCCTCGGCCGTCATGAGTGCCCGGCCGCGCTCGTAGTCGTACCGATCGGGATTCGTCTCGGTGGGGTGCACGATCCCTGAGACGCCCTCCAGGTCGACGGAGATCAGTACCTTCATGGCCCTGGGACCCTACGTGCTCCCGGTGGTCACGGCGGTGGTCGAGTTGATCGTCTGCAGGTCGCCGATGTGGGGGCGTCCGCGCGCTCGGATACCCCCACATCGGCGACCTGGTGTGGAGTCAAACGGCCGCGAGAGGCGTCTCGTCCGGCAGGCCTTGCGGGGTCTGGGCGTGGATGTGGAAGCGCAGCGAGCGGGCGTCGGTGAAGCACTCCCGCATCGGCCGCACCAGGTCGCGGTGCTCCTCGGTGCGCTCCCACGCCTCGAAGTCGGCGAGGCTCGCCCACTCGCTCGTGATCAGCCACTGCTCCGGGTCGGTCGACGAGCGGCACACCTGGTCCACCAGGTGCCCCGGCACGCCGTCGGCGACCAGGTGCCGGATCTGCTCGTACGCGGCCAGAAACGCCTCCGTGCGCGGCGCCGGCACTCGGACCAGGAAGACCACTCGGGCCCGCTCTTCGCTCACGGCGTCTCTCCTTCCGTCGGCGCGGCGCCCCGCAGGACCAGCGCGCTGTTGAACCCGTCGAAGCCCCGCGCGCAGACCAGCGCCAGCCGGCTGCGCGGCCGGCGATGCTCACGCAGGAAGTCCAGCTCGCACCCGTCGGCGACCTCGTCGGGGCCGGCCGAGGCGGGCAACGTGTCGTGCGCGAACGCGAGCAGGGCGGTGGCCACGTCCAGCGCCGAGCCGCCCTGGTGGGCCCGGCCGGTCAGCGGCTTCTGGGTGGTGACCGGGGGCGGCCGGTCGGCGAACACGGCGCGCAGCGCCGCGGCCTCGCTGCGGTCGTAGCGGGGCACGCCGAGGGCGTCGGGCAGCACCACGTCGATGCCGCTCGACGCGACGCCCGCCCGGTCGAGGGCCAACCGCATCGCCCGCGCGTACTGGATCGGGTCGCCGGCGCTGTCGACCGTGGTGTGCGCGGCGTCGTGGGTGGCCCCCCAACCGCTGACCTCGCCGTAGATCCGGGCCCCCCGGGCCACCGCGTGTCCCAACTCCTCCACCACGAACACCGCGCCGCCCTCGGCCGGCAGGTAGCCGCTGGCCGTCGCGTCGAACGGCCGGTACGCCCGCTCCGGGTCGGCGACGTCGCTGAGCAGCCCGGAGCGCAACTGGCAGGCCAGGGCGTACGGGCTCAGTGGACACTCGGTCGCCCCGGCGATGACCACCGGCGTCCCCCGGCGCACCGCGCGGGCGGCGTGCGCGAGGCTGTCCAGCCCGCCGGCCGCCTCCGCGACCAGCACGCCGCTCGGCCCCTTGAACTGGTGGTGGATGGAGAGCTGTCCGACGCTCGCCGCGTAGAACCAGGCGATCGACTGGTACGCGCCGACGGTGCGCGACGGCCCACCCCAGAGCCGTTGCAGTTCCCGCTGCCCGAACAGGTTGCCCCCGGACGAGCTGGCCAGGGCCACCGCGTAGCCGTACGGGTCGGGCGCCCGCTCGGGCAGCCCGGCGTCGGCCAGCGCGAGGCGGGTGGCGGCGAAGCCGAGGTGTGTCCATCGGTCGGTCTGGACCAGTTGCCGGCTCTCGGCGTAGGACTCGGCCGCGAAGTCAGGCACCTCGCCGCCCAGGCGGGTGGGGTAGCCGGCCGGGTCGAAGAGCGTGATCGGCCCGGTGCGCCGGGTGCCGGCCAGGACGGTACGCCAGTGCGCGTCCGCGCCGACGCCGCTGGGCGCGACCACACCGATGCCGGTGACGACCGCCCGGGCGGTGCTCACGCCGCCGCCGGAAGTCGGCGGAACACCATCGCCGACTGGAAGCCACCGAACCCGCTGCCCACCGACAGCGCCACGTTCACCGGCACCTCCCGCGCCTCGTTGGGTACGTAGTCCAGGTCGCACTCGGGGTCACGGGTGCTCCAGTTGGCCGTCGGCGGCACCACCCCGAACTCGATCGCGAGAGCGCAGGCGGCCATCTCGATCGACCCGATCGCCCCGAGTGAGTGCCCGACCATCGACTTGATGGAGCTGATCGGCACCCGGTACGCGGCCTCGCCCAGCGCCCGCTTGAACGCGGCCGTCTCGTGCCGGTCGTTCTGCCGGGTGCCCGAGCCGTGCGCGCTGATGTAGGAGACCTGCTCGGGGATGATCCGGCCCTGCCGCAGCGCGTCGCTGACGGCGAGGCCCATCTCCAGCCCGTCGGGGCGCAGTCCGGTCATGTGGAATCCGTTGCTGCGGCTGGCGTAGCCGGCGACCTCGCAGTAGACGTGGGCGGCCCGCCGTCGGGCGTGCTCGGCCTCCTCGAGCACCAGCACGGCCGCGCCCTCGGCCAGCACGAATCCGTGCCGGTCGGCGTCGAACGGGCGGGAGGCGTGCGCCGGGTCGTCATTGTCGGGACTGGTCGCCTTGATCGCGTCGAACGAGGCGACGGTGACCGGTGAGATCGGCGAGTCGGCCGCGCCGGCCAGCACGATGTCCGCCTCGCCGTCCACGATCATCTGGTGGGCGTAGCCGATGGCGTCGATACCGGACGTGCAGCCGGTGGAGACGACCTGCGCGGGGCCGTGCAGGCCGTGCCGGCAGGCCACGTCGGCGGCCAGGCTGCTGGGCACCAGTGCCTGGTACAGGTACGGGCCGCCGAGCGCCGCGTCCACCAGCCACCGTCGACCGTGCTCGCTCACCCGCACGTACTCCTCTTCCAGGGCCATCGTGCCGCCCACGGCGGTGCCGAGCACCACCCCGGCGCGGTCCCGCTCGGCGTCGTCGAGCACCAGGCCGGCGTCCGCGATGGCCTCGGTGGAGCAGGCCAGCGCGAACTGCACGTAGCGGTCGGCGCGCCGCCGCTCGGCGTCGGTGAGCCCGGCGGCGACCGGGTCGAAGTCACACTCGGCGGCGATCTGCGAGCGGAACGGCGACGGGTCGAAGAAGCTGATCCGCCGGGTGGCCGTACGCCCCTCGGTGATGGTCTTCCAGAACCGGTCCCGGCTGGCGCCGCCGGGAGCGACGACGCCCACGCCGGTCACCACGGTGCGACGCCCGGTCATGATCCGCCCCGCTGTTCGACGAGTTCGGTGTCGACGTGCCCCAGCTCGGGGCGCGGGGCCAGCGGGCCCAGGTGGAAGACCACCTCGGCCGGCTCCGTGCCGGTGTTGCGAAGCCGGTGCCGCACGTTGACCGGTACGAACAGCGCCTCGCCGGTGGCCACCTGCGTGGGCTGGTCGTCCAGGTCCACCGTGATCGCGCCGCGAGCCACGTACAGGAACTCCTCGCTGTAGGGGTGGTAGTGCTCGGCGATCCGCTCGCCGGGCGCGAGGGTCGCCACCCCGAGGAAGCCGGAGGTGCTGCCGACGGTGCGGGGGCCCAACAGCACCCGCAACTCACCGCCGCGTCGCCGGTCCGCCGGTACGTCCGACGCCGCTATCAGCCGGGTGCCCAGGTCACTCATCGCCGGCCTCCCCCGCGGCGGAACCGGCCTGCGTCGAGGCGTCGCCGTCGACGGGTCCGGCCTGCGCCGGAACCGAGCCGCCGAGCGGGCCGCTCTGGCCGGCGCGGTCCCGGGCGATCCGCTCCACCCGGTCCTTGATGACCGCGAGTTGGATGACGCTGTTGGTGTTGATCCGCTCGGTCATGGCGGCGTTGTCGACGGGCGCGGTCGGCTTCATGGCGAAGTCCTGCGTCCAGGTCATCCGGGTGCCGCCGGTCTCCTCGGCGTAGCGCCAGTGGATCCGCATGTACTCGAACGGCCCGGTCTCCACCCGGTGCGCCCGTACCTGACGGCTCACCGGGTCGGCCGTACGCTCGCTGACCCAGCTCCACGCCACCCCGTTCTCGTCCGGGTACATGGTGAGCCGGAACCGTACGGTGAGCCCGTCGCGGTGCAGGATCTCCACCACGGCGTACTCGGTGAACAGCTCGGTCCAGTTCGCCACGTCGTTGGTGACGTCCCAGACCAGCGGGAGCGGCGCGTCGATGACCACGGTGTTCTCGGTGTGTCCGGGCGGGTCGGTACGGCGGGCGACCAGGTCGGCCACCGCCGCGATGCTCAGTTGCCCGGCCTGCTCGGGGATGCTCACCTGCCACCGGTCGGCGACGACCGCCGAGAGTTCCAGCAGGGCGAGCGAGTCCATGCCGAGTTCCTCCAGCGACGCGGCGGGCGTGCGGGCCGCGGCCTCGGCGTCCAGGCCGCAGTGCGCCACCAGGATGTCGGTGATCTCGGCGGTCATCGGGCGACCATGGGTGACGGTCATCGGGTCCTCCTGTGGGTTACGTCGGGCTCCGCGGCGGGCGCGGCGCGGGGTGTGGGGGTGGCCGCCGGCCGCGACGCGGGCGCGGCGAGCAGGCGGTCCACGAGTCCGGTGGTGTAGCGGCCCTTGCGGAACCCGGCGTCGTCGAGCACCCGCCGGACGAACGGGATGGTGGTGTGCACACCCGGACCGGCGATGTCGAACTCGTACAGGGCGCGTTCCAGCCGGTTGAGCGCCGACTCCCGGTCCGGCGCCCAGACCACGACCTTGGCCAGCAGGGAGTCGTACCAGGGGCCGACCAGGTAGCCGGCGCGGGCGTGGGTGTCCACCCGGGTGAACGGGCCGCCCGGCGGGGTGAACCGCTCGAGCCGTCCGGGGGTGGGGGCGAAGCCGCGTGACGGGTCCTCGGTGTTCACGCGGCACTCCACGGAGACGCCGCGCAGTTGTATCTCCTCCTGCCGCCACCGAAGCGGCACGCCGGCCGCGATGTGCAGTTGCTCGTGCACCAGGTCGATCCCGGTGACCATCTCGGTGACCGGGTGCTCCACCTGGATCCGACAGTTGATCTCCAGGAAGTGGAAGCGTTCCTCGGCGTCGACCAGGAACTCCAGGGTGCCGGCGCCGACGAAGCCCACTTCCAGCGCGCCCCGCAGCGCGGTCTCGGCGATGGAGTCGAGCGTCCCGGCGGACAACGCGGGGGCGGGGGCCTCCTCGACGAGTTTCTGGTGCCGGCGCTGCACCGAGCAGTCCCGGGTGCCCAGGTGCACGCCGTTGCCGTGGGCGTCGCAGAGCACCTGCACCTCGACGTGCCGGGCCTCGGTGAGGTAGCGCTCGACGTACACCCGGTCGTCGCCGAAGGCGGCCTGGGCGGCGGCCCGCGTCCGCGCGTACGCCCGGGCCAGCTCGGCCGGACGGCGTACCACGGTCATCCCCCGGCCGCCGCCCCCGGCGGCGGCCTTGACGATCACCGGGTAGCCGACGGAGTCGGCGACCTCGGCCGCCGCCGCGGCGGTGGCCACCGGCGCGACGCTGCCCGCCGGCAGCGGCAGTCCGGCCCGGCTCATCAGGGCCCGGGCCGAGGACTTGTCGGCCAGTGCCGCCATCACCGCCGGCGGTGGGCCGATGAACGTCAGGCCGTTGTCCGCGCAGATCTCGGCGAAGTCGGCGTCCTCGGAGAGGAACCCGTACCCGGGGTGGACGGCCTGCGCGCCCACCTGGCGGGCGGCCTCCACGATCGCGGCGGCGTTGAGGTAGCTGCGCCGACTGGACGCCGGTCCGATCCGGACGGCCTGGTCGGCGAGGCGGACGGCCGCGGAGTCCGCGTCGGCGGCGGAGTAGACCACCGCGGTACGGACGCCGAGTTCCCGGCAGGCCCGCAACACCCGCAGGGCGATCTCGCCCCGGTTGGCGATCAGGACGGTCTCGAACATGGCCATCCCCGCCGTCAGGCCGGATCCAGTTCGACCAGTGGCTGGTCGTACTCCACCGGCTGACCGTCCTCGACGAGGATCGCGACCACCCGGCCGGCCCGGTCGGCGCTCACCTCGTTCATCAACTTCATGGCCTCGACGATCGCCACCGGCTGACCGGGGCGAACCAGGTCGCCGACCGCGACGAACGGCCGCGCGCCCGGCTCCGGCGCGCGGTAGAACGTGCCGACGATCGGCGCCCGGATCGCGGCGCGGCCAGGAACCGGGGGGCGGATCAGCGCGGCCGGCGGACCGGGCGCGGCCGCGCTCGGCGGCGGCGTGGCGGCCGTCGCCGGCAGAGCCGGAGGTACGACCGAGCCGCCGGCCGGCTCGTCCGGATGCCACTCGATCTCGAGCACGGTCGCCCCGCTGCGCAGCCGGATCCGACGTACCGGCCCGGCCAGCTCGGCGAGCAGGTGCCGGGCCTGTCGGCGTAGCCCGGCCAGCACCTCCTCGCCGTCCGCGTCGAGCCCGTCCGCCGGGAGGCGCCCGTCGACGTCCGCCCGGCCGTTCGGGCCGTCGGCGGTGGACACCGTCGCGCCGGCCGTCATCGGGCACCCGCCTGGGTGCCGGCGCGGGTGCCGCCGAACCGACGGAAGCGCTGCCGTCGCAGGCGGACCAGCATCGCGGGCGGCACGTCCAGCAGCGGCACCAGATTGGCCAGCAGGGCGGCGCGCAGCCGCCGGGCGGTCTCGGCCGGGTCGTCGTGGGCTGCCGTCGCCGGCTCGGGGACGATCTCGTCGACGACGCCGAGGCGACACAGGTCGGGCGCGGTCAGCCGCAGCGCGCGGGCCGCCTGCGGGGCGGCGGAGCGGTCCGGCCAGAGGATGGCGGCGCAGCCCTCCGGGCTGATCACCGAGTAGACGGCGTGTTGGAGCATCAGCACCCGGTCGGCGACGCCGAGGGCCAGCGCGCCGCCGCTGCCGCCCTCGCCGGTGATCACCGTGACGACGGGGGTCGGCAGCACGGTGAGAGTGAGGATGTTCTCCGCGATCGCCGCCGCCTGCCCCTGCTCCTCGGCGCTGATCCCCGGGTCCGCGCCGGGCGTGTCGACGAGGGTGACCACCGGCAGGCCGAGTCGTGCGGCGAGACGCATCAGCCGCAACGCCTTGCGGTGCCCGGCCGGGCTGGCCATGCCGAAGTTGCGGGCGACCAGTTCGGCGGTGGTGTGCCCCTTCTGGTGGCCGATCACCATCACGTGCCGCCCGGCCAGCCGGGCGATCCCGCCCACGATGGCCGGGCAGTCCCCGCCGAGCCGGTCGCCGTGCAACTCGACGAACCCGTCAAAGACCGAGTCCAGGTAGTCCAGGGTGGTGGGTCGGCCGGGATGGCGGGCCGTGCGCACGGTGTCCCACGCGTCGCGTACCGCCGGCTGCGTGCCGTCGTCGGCCGCCGCCGCGGGCGGTCGCTGCCCGTCGGCCACCGCCGGCGGGACCGCGTCCGCCAGACGCTCGTGGTGTCGCGCCGGCTCCTGCCGGGGTACGGACGCCCGCGCCGGACGGCGGGTGCGGGCCGCGGCCAGCAGCGCCGCCAGTCGACCGCGTAGCGACCGGCGCTGCACCACCATGTCGACCTGCCCGTGGCGCAGCAGGAAGTCGGCGGTCTGGAACCCCTCCGGCAGGGCCCGACCGGTGATCTGACGGATCACCCGTGGACCGGCGAAGCCCATCCGGGCGCCGCTCTCGGCGAGCACCAGGTCGGTGTTGGTGGCGAAGGACGCCGCCACACCGCCGTAGGTCGGGTCGGTGAGCACGCTGACGGTGAGCAGGCCCGCCTCGCGCAGGGCGGCGATCGCCTGGCTGACCGTGGCCATCTGCATCAGCGACAGGGCGCCCTCCTGCATCCGTGCGCCGCCGGACGCGGTGACCAGGATGAGCGGCACCCGGTCGTCGAGCGCCCGCTCGGCGGTGCGGGTGATCAGCTCGCCCACCGCGGCGCCGAGGCTGCCGCCGAGGAAGCGGAAGTCCATCACCGCCAGGGCGGCCGGGTGCCCGCCGATGGTGGCGGTGCCGCAGAGGACAGCCTCGGGCAGGCCGGTGGCGGCCCGCGCGGCGGTGAGCCGGTGCGGGTACGGGAGCACGTCGACGAAGTTCAGCGGGTCCGCCTCGGGTATCCGGTCGGGCAGCAGGCGCAGGGAGCCCGGGTCGACGAGTTGCCGCAGCCGCTCCGGCGCGCCGAGTCGGGAGTGCTCACCGCACTCCGGGCAGACGTCCAGGTTGCGACGGAGCCGCTTGCGGTAGAGCAGGCTCGCGCAGCCGGCGCACCGGGACCAGAGTTGCTCCTCCTGCCCCGCGGCGGCGGTCACGAGCGCCCTCCGGCGTCCGGGGCGTCGAACCGGTAGAAGCAGCGCGCCATCGCGTCGCGCGGGGAGCGCCAGGTCGGCAGGTACGGCGAGACGTACGGCCGGAGCCGGTCGCTGACCCGGATGAACTCGGGGTGGCCCCGGGCGGCCTCCACCGCGGGCTGCGCCGGCTGCTCGGTCTCGAGCAGGTGCACGTAGAGGTCGTGCAGCCGGTACAGCGCGCGGTGCCGGACGCCGACCAGGCGCGGCAGCTCGGTCGCGTCCGACTCGGCGAAGATTTCGGCGACCTGCGCCTGCGCGGTCGGTACGACCTTCGCGATGATCAGCGATCGGTCCATGACTGGGCCTCCCCCCACGGCGTCCGGGTCGGCCGAATGAGGCTCGGACGCGCTGGACGACTGCCGCCACGATGCGGCAGTCGTCGTCACGGCGGCGTCACCGCGACGGATCGACCGGCGACGCCCAACGGTGACGCTGCGTTGACGCAACCTGTGTATGAGCTATGCGTCCCTTGTGCGACACGGCTCGAAGGATCGACGTTTTTGCAGTTCAGAAGCGATTTCATGGGCGAGATAGGGCCAACGCGGGCGTTGACTCACCGTGACCGTAATTGATAATCTTCACGGTGGTCAGCCCGGCGGGTGGCGCCGCGCCTGGACAGCCGTGGTCGGATTCCATCGACGGAGCCGACGGTGGCGACGCGGGCAGCCGATCCGGGACACAGCAGACAGTCGGGACGAGCGTTCCACAGGGGGTGCCGCCGTGGCCGCTGATCCGTCCGTGCCGACCGTCGAGGGTCCCGGCGAGGGCGACCTCTCGCTGCACCTGCTCGGTGGCTTCCGCCTCCTGCACGCCACCGCGCACATCGTGGTGCCGCGCGGACTGCAACGGGTGATCGCCCTGATCGGGCTGCGCCCCGGCGCCACCCGCAGCCAGCTCGCCGGACTGCTCTGGCCCGACGTGTCGGAGGAGCGGGCGCTGTCGTCGCTGCGGACCGCGCTGTGGCGGCTGCGGCAGGACCCGTGCTGCCCGATGGTGGTGGCCGGCGACACCGTCCGGCTGTCCCCGGCCGTCCGTCTCGACGTGGACGACCTCGTCGGGACGGCCGAGCGCGTCCGCAACGGCGACGACCCGCGGACCACCGCCGGGGCGCTCGTCGCCGGCCGGCACGACCTGCTGCCCGGCTGGTACGACGACTGGGTGTTGCTGGACCGGGAACGGCTACGGCAACTGCGTCTGCACATGCTGGAGCAGGTGTCCGCCCAGCACCTCGCCGCGGGGCGGCACGGCGAGGCGTTGGAGGCCGCGTTGGAGGCGATGGCCGCCGAACCGCTGCGCGAGACACCGCACCGGCTGGTGGTCCGCATCCACCTCGCCGAGGGCAACGCCTTCGAGGCCGTGCACGCCTTCTACGTCTACCGGGACCTGCTGCGCCGCGAGCTGCGCCTCGAACCCAGCCCGGCGATGAGCGCCCTGCTCGACGACACGCTCGCCCCGATCCGGGCGGCCACCCGCCCCGCCGTCGGCCGGGACACCACCGTACGGCCGTCACCGGCCGGTCGGCGCACGTGACGGTGACGTGACACGGCCTGCGGCACGGTGACCGCATCGAGCACGTGACCACCGGCCTGCGGGTCGGGATCGGCCACCGGCGGAAGGGGTCCCATGAGTCGTCTACTGATCGTCAGCCGGATCATCCCGGGCGCGGAGGGGCGGGTCGCCCAGATCTTCGCCGAGTCCGACGCCACCGAACTGCCCGGCCTCACCGGCGTCACGCACCGGTCCCTGTACGGCCTGCACGACGTGTTCGTGCACCTCATCGAGACCTCGGACGTCAATCCGGGCGCCCTCGCCGCCGCCCGGAACCATCCGCTGTTCCAGCAGGTCAACGAAAGGCTCGCGGCGCACACCTCGCCGTACCTGTCGACCTGGCGCTCCCCGAAGGACGCCATCGCCGAGTGCTTCTACCGCTGGGACGCGGCCGACGTGGCGGCGCCCCACCCGGCCGGCTGACATGTCCACCACCGGACCGCACGTCCTGGTCATCGGCGCCGGCACCGGCGGCCTGTGCCTGGCGCACGGGCTGCGCCGCGCCGGCATCAGCGTCGCCGTCTACGAGCGGCACCGGCACAGCGGAGAAGGGCTGCTCGGATACCGGGTAGGCATCGGTCCCACCGGCAGCCGGGCACTGCGCGACTGCCTGCCACCCCAACTGTTCGCCACGTTCCTGGCGACCTGCGCGCGGCCGCCGAGCTACTTCAACGTCGTCACGCAGCGGCTGCGCGAGACCGCGTCGTTCGAGCTGCGACCGGCCGTCGATCCCGTGCGGACGGAACACTCGGTGGCCCGGATGGTGCTGCGCCAGGTGCTGTTGACCGGCCTGGCCGACGTGGTGCACTTCGACAAGACCTTCGTCCGGTACGAGCAGCACGACGACGGCACGGTCACCGCCCACTTCGCCGACGGGACCACCGCCACCGGCGACGTGCTGGTGGCGGCGGACGGCACGCACTCGGCGGTACGCCGCCAGTACCTGCCACACGCGGTCATCCGGGACGCCGGAACGATCAACATCGCCACCCGCATCCCGCTGACCGCGCAGACCCACGGTCTCGTGCCCGAGCGCGTCGCCAAGGGCATCTCGCTGATCTTCGGCGCCGGCGGCACGATGGGCGTGCTGCACGTGATGGAGTTCAAGTGGGACGCGAACCGGACGATCAAGCCCGGCGTCGGCGACGACGACGCGGCCCTGCTGCGGGCCTGGTCCGGCCTGTCCGAGCACACCAGCGCCGACTACATCAACCTCATCATCTGGAGCACCGCCCGTCGGTTCCCGTCCGACGTCCTGGAACGCCGGGGCGAGGACCTGAAGCGGGTCGCGCTGGACCTGACCCCGAACTGGCACCCGGACCTGCGGGAACTGTTGCGGATCAGCGATCCGGGCAGTGTCCTGCCGATCAGGGTGAGCACGTCCGAGCCGACGCCACCCTGGAAGAGCAGCACCGTCACCCTGCTCGGGGACGCCATCCACACGATGACCCCGGGGCGCGGGGTGGGGGCGAACACCGCGCTACGCGACGCCCGCCTGCTCTGCCAGCAGCTCACCGGCGCCGCCGCCGGGGACAAGACGCTCGTGCAGGCCGTGGCGGACTACGAAGCCACCATGGTGCCGTACGGCTTCGCCCGGGTCGCCGAATCGCTGAACCGCAGCGGCACCAACGGCGAGGACCGGATGTACCGCCCGGTGGTGGGCCGTCTCGCCCTGCTCGGCGCGCGCGGCTACTTCGGAGTGACCAGTCGGGTGCCGCCTCTGCGACGCCGTTTCGTCGACGACTTCCACACCTACGAGGGCGACGAGGACTGACCGCGGCACCCACCGACCCGGGTACGACGTGCGAGCGTCGTACCCGGGTCGCCTCGTGCCGGCCGCGACGTCGGCGCTGGTGGGCGCGACGCTGCGTCACCCGTCAGGCACCCCGCGAGGTGGTGGACGTCGACGCGGGCCGTACGACCGGTCCTGTCTGTCGTCGTCCGATCGCGTGTGCGAAGCTGCGGCGAGTTTTTCTCGTGACTTTCTCGACGAGGTGAGAAGGAGGTTCGCCGTGGAGTGGTCTATCGGACACTCGCTGATAGTGGTCGTGGCGGTGTTGCTGGGCCTGGCCGCCGGATGGTTGCTGCGCGGCCGGCAGGGCGCGGGGGCCGCCGCACAGCCCATCGTGGACGGTGATCCCGTCGCCGGTCTGGCCGTGGTCACCAGCCCGGAGCCGCCGGCCACGACCGACGAGGCACGGACGGCGGCGACCATCGACCCCGCTCCCGTGGCGGTCGCCGACGAGCCGACCCCGGTCGACACGGTCAGCGCGCCGGCCACCGTGACCACGTCGGACGATTCCGCGCCGGACGCCGTCGACCCCGGCGACATGGCCCTCACCGAAGCCCCGCCGGCCGTTCCGGCCGACGACCGGACCGACGCGGTCGACGAGCAGCCCGCCCCGGCGACGGTGGTCGCCCCGCGCCAGCCGCTGGACGACCGCACCGACACTCCGTCGGACGAGCCCACCGCCGCAGAGCCGATCGACACCACGCCGGTCGAGCCGATCGACACCACGCCGGTCGACACCACCCCGATCGAGCCGGTCGACACCACGCCGGTCGAGCCGATCGACGCCACGCCGACCGCCACTGACGCCACCCCGGCCGAGACCGTCCCGGCCGCGCCGGACGAGCAGGCCGACGCCGATGCCGCCGAGAGCGCGTACACCGGAACGACGCCGGCCGACACGACCCCGGCGGTCGCGGCCGGCCTGCCGGCGGCGGACGTCGACGAGGCCGAGCCGGCGCGGGCCACGCCGCCGGTCCGCGCGGCCGACGCCCCGCCGATCCCGGCGGCCACGGCGGACACCGACCCGACGGGCCCGGCGGACGACTTCCGCCGGATCCAGGGCGTGGGGCCGAAGATGGCGGCCGCGTTGCAGGCGGCCGGAGTGCGCACCTACCGCCAGCTCGGCGAGCTGGACGAGCCGGCGCTGCGCGACCTGATCCGGACCGCCGGCCTGCGCGCCGCGCCCGCGCTGGCCACCTGGCCCCAGCAGGCTCGGGTGCTGGCCGGCGCCGGCGACGCGGCGAGCGCCGTCCTGCCCGGCGGCGACCAGGGCTGACGCACCACCGTGAACCCCCGGACGTCCGCGCGGACGTCCGGGGGTTCGCTCGTTCCGAGCGCCGACGGAGGCCGGGACGCGGGTCGACCGACCGCCCGGTCGGGGGACGGTGGCACGAATCCCGAGGTGGCGGGGTGGGTCGCTGGCTAGCGTCGGTCGAGGTGGGCCGGACGGCCCGCCGAGTCGACCGGCACCGCAGGAGCGAGCGTGCAGTTCTCCGCGCCGGAGCCCGGGCCGGGCAAGACGCGACCACCGGTACGCGACCCGGATTCCCCCCGCCGGGTGACGCTGCTCGAACTCTTCTTCGACCTGGTGTTCGTGGTCGCGCTCGCGCTCATCTCGCGCGGCATGGTCGACCAGCTCGACTGGCACCGCGCCGGACAGGCGTTGATCCTGCTGGCCGCCGTCTGGTGGACGTGGGCGATCACCACCCTCGTCACCGATCTGTACGACCCGGAACGGACCGAGATCAAGCTGCTGATCGCCTCGGTCATGTTCGGCGCGCTGCTGATGACCACCGCGATCCCGGAGGCTTTCAACGCGCGCGGCATCGTCTTCGCCGGCACGTACGTGGCCATCCACCTGGGGCGCGGGCTGTTCCTGATGCCGGCCGTGCGTCGCCAACCACAGACCCAGCGCCGGGCGTTGCGCATCTTCACCTGGTTCGTCGTGTCGGCGATCCCCTGGATCATCGGCGCGTTCGTCGCCGGTGACGCCCGGCTGGCGTGCTGGGCCATCGCGCTGGCCATCGACTACACCGGCTTCCGGCTCGCGTACCCGGTGCCGGGGCTCGGGGTGGTGCCGGAGCCTCAGCGCAACGTCACGGCCGAGCACCTGTCCGAGCGGTACCAGCAGTTCTTCATCATCGCGCTCGGCGACGCCGTCCTGACCATCGGCACCATGTTCGACCTGGCGCACACCGAGGCCCAGAACATCGCCTCGTTCGCGGTGGCGTTCGGGACCACCCTGCTGCTCTGGCGGATCTACGTCCACAAGTCCGGCCAACTGTTGCCGGCGGCCATCAAGATGTCCGGCGCGCCGGGCAAGTTCCTGTTCACCGCCCCCTACACCCACCTGCTGATGATCGCCGGGGTGGTGACCACGGCCTCCGGGTTCGACCTGGTGCTGCACGACCACCCGGGACGTACGCCGCCGGCCTGGGTGGCGGTGATCCTCGGCGGCCCTGCGCTGTTCCTGGTCGGCCGGTCCTCGTTCGAGTACGAGGTGTTCAGCCGGGTGTCGCCGTCACGGGCCGGCGGGCTCCTCGCGTTGCTGACGATCGCGCCCGCGGTGATGTACCTGCCACCGCTGGCCGCCTCGTTCGGCGCGATGCTGGTGCTGGCCGGGGTCGCCTACGCGGACCATCTCCGGAGCCACGGCAAACCGCCGGAGTCCCCACGACCGCCGCACTGACGCGGCGGGCGGTCACACCAGCGCGCCCGCGTACCCCCGGGCCTGTAGCCGCTGCCCGGCGGTGTTGCCGAGGCGCACCTGGAGGCCCAGCGGCACGGCGGCCCGGCGTACGTCGTCGACGTGCAGCGAGCCGTGCCGGTCCACGGTCAGCACCGGCGGCTCCTCCAGCTCACCGACCGGCGCGTGGAAGGAGAGCAGGGTCACCGAGGTGGTGAGGTAGCCCGGGTAGGCGGCGCGGGCCACCGCCTCGTCCGGGTGGGCGAGCACCACCAGGTCGCGCAGGTGGGCGAAGTCGGCGGCGAGCGCGCCGGCCTTCCAGTGGGCCGGCTCGTCGGCGGCGCCGGTGTGGTGCCGGGACCGGTTCGCCGACGTGATGTAGAGGTGGTCGGTGCCGGCCTCGGCGAGCGCCCGCTCGAAGAACATGTTGGACGGGCAGGTGAGGCCGGGAGCGATGACCTGGGCGGTCCGCAGTCCGCAGTCGACCTGGGTGAGGTGGTCGGGCAGCCGCTCGGCGGCCGGACCCCGGAAGCCGAACGGTCCGGCACCGTAGAGGGCGTCCATCAGGGCCCGTACCCGGCCGACCGGCAACCGGGGCGAGATGCGGGACCAGTCGAACATCCCCGGGATACGTCCGATCGCGGTGGTGATGCTGCCGACCTGGTCGACGGCCCGGCCCTTGGCCAGGTTCACCCGGCGGACGGTGGCCGGGTCCGGGCGGGCGACGAGGGCGTAGACGTTGGCGAACGCCACCGCGACGACCGCGCCTCGGGCGAGCGCGCGGGCGGCGACCGCGACGTCGTCGGGGCGGTCGACGTAGAGCGATGGTGTCGGGACGTCCATGGGTCCTCCTCGGCGGGCCGTGAAGCAGTTCTACGTCCGATGCCCCGCGCGGCGGCCGGGTCGGTCGGCGATCCGATAGCCGCGCGGGGAGACCTCGTGCGGGCGGCCGATGCCGGCATCGGCCGGACGGACGATGCGGCGGGGGTGCGACGCGTCCACCGTTAGCGGCGCGACCCGATTGGGTACAACGCGTGCACCTCAGCTCCACCACATTCCTTCAGGAGGCAGCGATGCGCGGCACCTCGATACTCGGAGTCATCGTCGTTATCTGGCTGGTGATCGGCGCGGTCGCCGCCGGCCAGCGGGGCTACTACAGCGGCGACGACACCAACTGCGCCGAGGCGGGCACGATCCTGGTCACGATCGTGGCCGGACCGTTGAACTACATCGGGGCCAACCCCAAGATCGACTGTAAGCTGCCCGAGCCGTCCAAGTAGGACGAAGCAGGTTCACCCGGCCCGCGCCCGTATAGGGCGCGGGCCGTTTTCGGTCCCGGGATCGACCGGGCGGCCGACCGGTCGGCCGCCCCCGCGGTCGGCCGGTCGGCCGGGCGGTGCGCCCCCTGGGCGGTGGGGTGTGGGTGGGGGGAGCCCCCCGGGCGGGGGCCCATGGGTGGATAAT